>NZ_CP102845.1:1366666-2050000 GCF_013307435.2 Microvirga terrae | reverse complement strand
AGCGCCTCCTGGTCCGCGTGAAGCGCGCGGCCGAGGCCGCGGCTCGCCGTGACGCGGAGGCGCGGAAAGCCGAAGACGACGCCAAGCGTCGGGCCATGGAAGCACGCCAAGCCGCGATTGAGGCCAAGCGGGCGGAGGCGGAGAACGCCGCTGAGACGGCTCGTCGGGCCCGGGAGGACCAGGAGCGGCGCAAGAAGCCCCGGGCTGCCGCTCCCAAGCCGACCCCCGCGGCGGCACCGAGGCCGATTCCGAAGCCGAAGGAGACGGACAAGAAGGCGCCCGTCCTGCCGGCCGTGCGCGGCGTCTCTCAGGCCGCCCCTGTCCGCCCTGTCACCCAGGCCGCTGCTCCTGCCGCGCCGAAGATCCTCGTCACGGAGGCTCCCGCATCCGTCCGTCTGCCGGAACCGGAGCCCGCGAATGCGCAGACGTCCGGACGAGGCGGCTGGAAATCCGTTCGCCGAGATCCCGCGCGCGCCCTTGCGCAGGCCAAGGCGAAGGCGAAGCCGGCAAACCGTGCGGATGCGATCGATCTCGCTCAGGCCGCGCAGGCTGCCATCGAACGTTTCATTGCGGAGCGCGGCGTGACGAAAACCGAGTCGAGCGGCCTCCAGGCCGTGGTGTCCCGGCTTCAGGCCCGGGGCTACATCGTGGTCCGTGACGAGACCGGCTGGACCATCGATCAGCGTCATCGTGTCGACAGCGAATCAGCTCTCTTCGCGTTCGCGGAAGCCCGCGGGATCACGCTGAGCGCTGCCGCCTGAGCGGAACGGCGTCCGGCGCCTGCCGCCGGACGCCGCGATCGTGATCGGCCATCTTGCCAGCCTCCCGATCCGCCCCACATCGGCAGCGGATCATGGAGATGACTATGGAAAAGCGTCGACTCGGCCGCTCGGACTTGATGGTTTCCCCCCTGTGCCTCGGCGGCAATGTTTTCGGATGGACGGCGGACGAGGAGACCTCGTTCAAGGTTCTCGACGCCTATGCCGATGCCGGCCTGAATTTCATCGATACGGCCGACGTTTATTCCACCTGGGTGCCCGGCCACACGGGCGGTGAGTCGGAGACGATCATCGGCAAGTGGATGAAGGCCCGCGGCAACCGCGACAGGCTCATCATCGCCACCAAGGTCGGCTCGGAAATGGGGCCGGACCGGAAGGGATTGTCGAGGAGCTACATCCGCTCGGCGGTGGAAGACTCCCTTGGCCGCCTCCAGACCGATTACATCGATCTCTATCAGTCCCATCGCGACGACCTTGAGACCCCGCAGCAGGAGACGCTCGAAACCTACGCAGAGCTGATCCGGGAGGGAAAGGTGCGGGCCATCGGCGCGTCGAACTTCACCGCGGAGCGGCTGACGGAAGCCCTGACCATCAGCGCCGAGCGCGGTCTGCCGCGCTACGAGAGCCTCCAGAACAAATACAACCTCTCGGACCGCGCCGAATACGAGGCCGACCTGGAACCGCTCTGCCGCCAGGAGGAGGTCGGCGTCATCCCCTATTACGGGCTCGCCAGCGGGTTCCTGACGGGCAAGTACCGGTCGGAGGCCGACTTCGGCAAGAGCGTGCGCGGCGGCCGAATGGCCGCCTACCTCGACGATCGCGGCCGGCGCATCCTGGCGGCCCTCGACGAGGTTTCCGTCCGACGGACCGCAACTCCGGCCCAGATCGCCCTTGCGTGGCTCATGGCGCGCCCGGGCCTGACCGCGCCGATCGCCAGCGCGACGAGCGTCGAGCAGGTGAGCGATCTCGTACAGGCGACGAATGTGCGTCTCGACCAGGAAGACATCGCGCACCTGAATCGGGCCAGCAGTCCGGTCTGAGCAGCCGCGCTCCTGGAGACATCGAATTTTTGCATGGCAGCCCTCCGTTGCATCGGACGGAGGGCCGATTATCTCGTAGCGACCTGTGCTTTTTTGGATTTCACAGGATCAAACGAGGTTTTCCATGAGTGCCGATGCCGATGCTTTGTTCCAGCCCTTCACCCTGGGCGACCTGACCCTGCCGAACCGGCTGGTCATGGCTCCCCTCACCCGGAACCGGGCAGCGGAAGGAGACGTGGCGCGGGACATCACGGCCACCTACTACGCCCAGCGTGCCAGCGCAGGCCTCCTGATTTCCGAGGGCTCTCAGATCTCCCACCAGGGTCAGGGCTATCTGCGGACGCCCGGCATCTACTCACCCGAACAGGTCTCGCATTGGCGCAAAGTGACGGATGCCGTCCACAAGGCCGGCGGCCGGATCTTCATCCAGCTCTGGCACGTGGGACGCGTCTCTCACACGTCCCTTCAGCCGGGAGGCGCCGCCCCGGTGGGGCCCTCGCCCCTTCGCGCCCAGACGAAGACCTTCCTCGAGGAAGGCTTCGCCGATGTGTCCGAGCCCCGCGCTCTCGAGCTCTCGGAGATCCCTGGTATTCTGCGGGACTACGAGAATGCCGCCCGCAACGCAAAGGAGGCAGGCTTCGACGGCGTCGAAATCCATGCAGCGAACGGCTATCTGCTCGACCAATTCATGAAGGACGGCTCGAACCACCGCACGGACGCCTATGGCGGCTCCGTCGAGAACCGGGCGCGCCTGACCATCGAGGCAACCGAAGCCGTGCTCAGGGTCTGGGACAAGGGCCGGGTCGGCATCCGCCTCTCGCCGGCCAAGGTCAACGATGCGGAGGATTCCGACCCGCAGGCGCTGTTCAGCCACGTGGTGGAAAAGCTCGATGGATTGGGGCTCGCCTATATCCACATGATCGAAGGCGCCACGCAGGGCGACCGGAACGCCGTCAGGGTCGACTACGAAGGCCTGCGACGCTCCTTCCGCGGCGCCTACATCGCCAATAACGGCTATGACCGCGACATGGCGGCCGACGCGCTCATCAGCGGACGCGCCGACCTGGTGGCGTTCGGGCGGCTTTTCATCGCCAATCCGGATCTCGTCGAGCGCTTCCGCCTGAACGCGCCTCTCAACGAACCCGACCGCACCACCTTCTACGGCGGCGGAACCGAGGGGTACACGGATTATCCGGGTCTCGAGAAAGCCGCCTGAGCGTCAGCAGCCCTGACAGATCCCGCGCCGGACCCTCTTGTCGGCCTCTTCGAGGAGCTTCTCCTCGCGCG
The DNA here is from genome assembly GCF_013307435.2 of Microvirga terrae. Lineage (NCBI taxonomy): Bacteria > Pseudomonadati > Pseudomonadota > Alphaproteobacteria > Hyphomicrobiales > Methylobacteriaceae > Microvirga > Microvirga terrae. Next base: position 2,046,894 of record NZ_CP102845.1, on the reverse strand, counting down.
TGCTGGGGCTGACGGAGGACCGCTCGCCGGGCTGAAGTCGGCTCCCGGACACCGTTCCCGTCGTGGCGGGATTGGACTGGGATCCGCCTGACCCGCCAGCCGTCCCGCCCGTGCTGCCTTCCGTGCCGGGGGGCGGGATCTGGCCTGTCGTGGTCTCCCGACTGCCTGTCCCGGTGTTGCCGGTGCTGCCGCCGACGCGGCTCCCCCGGTTGCCGGGATCGGCACTGCCCCGCATGCCCTGGGCAGGCGGGCGCAGGGTCGATCCACCCGGCTGCGTGGCGGTGCTGGGAGACGCGGACGAGCCAACGGAGGGAGAGGCCGACGAGGACGAGCCGCCGCCGGCTGCACCGCCACCGGAGCCGCCTGCGCCCCCGCCGCTGGAGCCGCCCGAGGACCCCTGCGCCCAGGCTGCTCCGGCGATCAGGCAGCCTGCAAGCAATGCGGTCGAAACTGTGAGGTGACGCATCGGCTCCTCCCTTTCGGATCGCTGTTGCACGTCAACTCCAAGCAAACTCACGAATCTGGGCGACCGTTCCGCCAAATTGTCAGGCTCACCGGACCGACGGAATCGAGGATCCGTCGGGGGCTCCGGTTTAGTCCATGCGCCGCGAGGATTGCCTCGGCGTTCCTGGTCTTGTCACAGTCCGAGAACACCGGAACGCCATCCGGAACGAACGTTCCCTCCGCCCGCGTCAGATGGAAAGCGTCGTAACCGATCCCGAGAAAGAGATCGAACACCTGCCGCCCTCCGGGGACTGCGATGCGTCCGCCTTCCGGCAGGACCGCTTCGATGGCCCGATTCCAGGGGAGCCTCCCGGGATTCCACCACCAGCCGTCAGGACGGCGCTCCAATCCGCTCGAAGAGGAGGACAGGATCATCCGCAGGCGGGCTTTGGGGTTGGCATTGCCCTCATGCCCGAGGCGGCCGAGCACCGTCAGGGCCGACGCGTTGAGCTCGGCCTGAAAATAGGCCCAGTCGGCCTCGTTGCGGAGCGCGTCTGGGGTGCGCCCCGACGCGTCGGCGATGCAGTCGTTGTCCGACACGATGGCATAGCCGTGGATCTCAATCTTGGACATGGTTCGGTTTTTTCCGAGGTGGATGAACGATGGCGGCCTTCATGAGGATGAAGAGCACGAACGCATTGAGTGCATGCCACAGAAAATGCGTGCCTGCAGGCATTGTCGCGCAGATCGCGGCATCGAACGACCGGAAGGAAAGGGACAGGATGAACACGCAGGCGGCGGCGAGAAGCGCCCTGCCGGGTGCTCCGGCCCCGAGGGAGAGGCAGGCGATCCCGACGATCAGAAGGGCCAGGGCCGCCGGAACATAGCCAGCCGACCCGTTTAGGCTCACGCCGGGCAGAACGCGGAACCAGAGGCTGTCGAACGCCAGGTCGAAGGCGATGAACAGCGCCGTCACGGGGATCGCCGCGGCAGGTCCGAGGTTCAGATACCGGCGCATGGCGAGCAGGAAGTAGCTGGCGATGAACACGCCGATCGGCAGCACGTCCGCCAGGAGCGACCAGCCATTGGCGAAGGTATGGAACAGGAAGCTGCCCGTGCCGACAATGAGGGTGACGATGATCAGCCACAGCGCGGGCCCATCCCGCGCCCCGGCCCGTCGCCAGAGCACGAGGGCCCAGAGGGCGGCCGCGATGAACGCGACATTGCTCGCGGCGTTCAGCGGCTCGGCCCAGAAACCCGGCCCCAGGCGTTCGCAATAGCTGTCGATGGGTCTGAACCAGGATTCCGGCATGGGGCGCAACCGTGGGGATGGTGACGAGTTCCAGCTTGCCAGCCGAGGACGAACATCCGATGAAGCTTAGAGGACGAACAAGCAAGAGTAACGCGATGCGGGTTGCCACCTGGAACGTGAACCGGCGTTCCGGGAGATCCTGGACCTTCCCTGAACTTACCTCACAAACCCTTGCTTTACATGCTCTTTTTTGATTAAACCGTGGCAGTTCTCAACTGCACCGCGGGGCTTCAACGGGCCATAATTGCGGGTAATGGAGCGGGTAACGGATGGCTCTCGCGAAACTGACTGACGTGGCGCTGCGGAAGGCGAAACCTGCCGAGAAGGACTACAGGCTCAGTGACGGTGGCGGGCTGGCGCTGCTGATTCGACCGAATGGCGCGCGGTTGTGGCAGTACCGATTCAGGCACAATGGCCGGGAGCAGATTCATAGCCTCGGCGCATACCCGGAGATTACCCTCGCCGCTGCCCGCGAGGCGCACAGGAAAGCCCGGGCACTGGTCGCTGACGGCATTAATCCAGTCACATCCAAGCGGGAGGAACGGCAACAGGCCCGGCAGCGCGAGCTGGTAGAAAAGGCTGGCTCCTTCGATACGGTCGTGTCTGCCTGGCGGGAACTGACCGATCCCCACCTTGCACCACTAACCATCCGCCAGCGTGAGCGTGAGGTCGGGAAATACCTGCTGCCGACATTCAAGGGGCGCCGCATCAGCTCCATCACCCGCGTCGAGCTGGCTGCCCTTCTGAAAAAAGTGGAGCCGCGTGCGCCGGAGGTGGCCAGAAACCTGCGGAACTATCTGAACGGCATATTCGACCACGCCGCCGACCATGGGCTGGTGGACGCGAACCCGGTGCCGCCGCGTCGAATCCTCGCCAAACGAGCCAGCACCCATCATAGGCCGCTGCCGTTCGATCAGTTACATAAGTTCATCAGCGATATTCAGGCTAGCTCCGCGGAGCCCGCCACGAAAGCCGCTCTGCTGCTGACCATGCTAACGGCCTGCCGCAAACAGGAGGCAACGGGCGCGCGCTGGGATGAGTTCGATCTCAAGGCAGCGTTGTGGACGATACCAGAGGAACGGATGAAGGCACGGCGGGAACACGTCATTCCCCTGCCCCACCAGGCGGTGAAGCTGCTGCAGGCGCTACGCGACACGACCACCAGCGAAGCGCTGTTCCCCAGCAGGTCGAAAGCCGGCGGAACGATGTCAGAGCGCACGCTTAACGCGCTCTTGGAGCGCACCGGATATGCGGGAGTATCTATCCACGGCTTCCGATCGCTGTTCAGCACCTGGGCAAACGAGAACGGCGAGAACCCTGACGTGATCGAGCGGTGTCTGGCACATGTTCACCAGAATGCAGTGCGCAGGGCGTACAACCACGCCCAGCACATCGCAGAACGGCGCGATCTCCTTCAAAGGTGGGCGAACCTGTTGCTGCCACAGGAGACCGCGCAAGAGCTCGCAGAGGCGGCCTAATCGCGGCCCCTCCATTTCGCGTATTCGACCGTCCCCTGAGCGGTGTGCCGGCGCTCGTACTCTTCCACCTCCGCCAGGTCATAAAGGATTTTCCCACCAATCCGGAGATAACGCGGCCCGCGACTGCTGGCGCGCCAGTTGGCCAAGGTGCGCTCATGTATTTCGCCGCCCCAGCGTTCCGTGAGCTGGCGGGGCGTGAGGAATTTCTTATCGGTCATTGCTGTGGGCTCCAATGTTAGCCCGTGATTCGTTGATCGAACGGCTACAGAGCGCAATGAGTGAGGTTACAGAGCACCAGCCTGAGAGTCTGGTGCTCTAAAATGAAATTACTCAAAAAAGCATAAGGTTAGCGCGGGGCAATAAAATCTAGGGCGCAGGTAGGGCGCAAAATTTTCCACAGCCTGGAAGTGCGCCCAAACGATTTTGTGAGCAAATTACGTGATTGATACTGATCTCATTCTCGGCCAGATCACCAGCCTGTGCGTCTGACTACATCACTTTCACTGTTTATCACCTTGCCGTCAGCATGACTCACCGCAAAAACCTGTGCGTCGCAAACAACCGGAGTGACTCACCGTGAACAACCAGCAGACCCGCCGCTACATGACACCTGCAGAAGTCAGCCAGCACTTCGGAGGTGCCGTTAGCACGCGCACTCTCGCGAACTGGCGCTCCATGAGCCAAGGGCCGGCTTACGTTAAAGTGGGAGGCCGAGTGCTGTACCCAGCCGCCAGCATCGCAGAGTGGGAGCAGAAGCGCACCGTTGGCGGCACCGGCCAATACCGGGCATAAGCCGTAGTTACAACATACACCAGACGACCAGAACGGCGCGGCCGGCACCACCATCTCCCGCGCCGTCCCGTGCCTGGCTGTAGGCACAGGCGTGCCCACCTGCTGATTTAGCAGGATAAGGCTACACCTTGAGTCCACTATGAAGGCTGCATTGGTTTCCCGTTGCATCTCCCCGCCTGCGCTGCTGGACTTCACCTCATGACGTTTACCGGAGCCTTGCCGCCTTTCTCCTGCTGGAAGCGTGGCGCTTTCTCATAGCTTACGCTGGTGGTTCTCGGTTCGTTGTAGAGGGGTAGCGTGACAGCTTCCCTTTTGCAGGCTCACCCCGTTTGGGGATGACCGTAGCGCTGCTCCGGTAACTGATCACATGACTCCAACCCGGAACAGACACGGCGAATCGCCGCTAAAGCCACAGCCTTGCGGTAAAGGGACAACCACGGGAACTTGCTAAGAGAGTGCGACAGACACGAATACGTGTCTGGTGCTTGAATGCTCTGCGTATAGCAGATACACTGAAATAACATTTAGGGTAGCTGGTTCCCGCGAAAGTCTCAGTTACCTGGTTAAGCGTCTTGCCGGACTGCTTAACCTTCGAAAAGCCACCTTGCCGGGTGGCTTTTTTCGCTTCTGCGGATCGGAGATTACCCGAAGATCCTTTCAATGATCAAATAAATTACTCAAAAATGAGTGACACACGATTACGGTTTTCTGTATTTTTACAGAACCGTAAACACAGAGACACTCATTATGATTTTCGGAATACTCAATCAGAAAGGCGGTGTTGGTAAGACAACTCTTTCGGTAAACCTCGCAGCAAGCCTTACCCGCGATGGCTCCCGCGTGCTGCTGATAGATGCTGACCCGCAAGGTAGTGCCCTCGACTTTGCAGCCGCCAGAGAAAGCACCCCACTATTCTCGGTCGTCGGGCTGCCCCGCCCTACCATACACAAAGAGATCTCCCATCTCGCGCGCGATTATGACCACGTTGTTATCGATGGCCCGCCGCGCGTCACTGACTTGGCGCGTTCGGCGATTATGGCCGCTGATGTGATTGTCATCCCGGTGCAGCCTTCACCATACGATATATGGGCCGCTGATGAGGTCGTTAAGCTGGTGGCAGAGGCTTCTGTATTTAAGGAAAACCTTAAAGCCGTATTTGCTGTTAACCGCAAAATCGCAAACACAGCCATCGGGCGCGACGTGGGCGAGGCGCTTGAGAGCTACCACCTACCTGTTCTCGCCACCAGCATTACACAGCGCGTAGTGTTCGCCGAGGCGGCAGCGCAGGGTAGAGCGGTGTTCGAGGTAGACGCCAACGGAGCGGCCGCAAGAGAGATCGAAGAGCTGAAGAACGAGCTGGTGGAGGTGGCACAGTGAACAAGAAGGTATCCATAGGGGCCAAGCCCACCAGCAAGCCGGCGATCGCTGACGCCTGGGTAAGCGATCGCGTGGTTGACGGAGCACCCGAACCCGTAAAACGGCTCACCATCGATATACCGGAGAGCCTGCACCGCGCCATTAAATCGCAGACAGCGGGACGCGGCACGAAGATGGCGGATGAAATACGGGACTTACTTTTGCAGAAATACGGAAAACAGTAATTACGATTTTAAGGCCGGGAGAACCGGCCTTGTTTGTCAGAACTGCACGACAAACTCAAATTGCTGGCGGACCTGCAGGCTGCGCACCAGCTTCTGGATGTGCTCGAGAACGAGAAGCTGGCCTGGAAGCTCAATGTCGGAAGGCAGCAAGTAATGCTGGTTGGCAGGAACCAACGATTTCACAGTGGTGCCGATAAAGACGCCCAGCTCGCGGATGTCCTGGTCTGCCGCGTCGGCAAACTCGAACGCAAAGCGCAAGTAGAGGTATTTGGTCGGAGTCTGGGAGACGGTGAAGCGACCCTCAGTGACGACCAGCTCACCACCTGGATCCGGCTTGCAGTACAGCGCCTGCGTAACCCTGCGGCGGCCAACTTCCGCGATAAGAGCTGACGCCGCTGAGGATTCAGGTGCCTGTGACGCATCCCACGCCACATCTCCATTACCCCATGCAAGGTGAATGGATTGCGCCAGAATCGCGATTGAGACCGCAGAGCGGCCAGAGTCAGTAAGAGTTGCCAAATCAAATCTCCATTTGTTGTCATTGCCTCCAATTTTATAATCACCACCCTGCTCTTTGACGTTTGAATCGATGCTCATAAATGAGCATTTACTTCCCATGATCTGACCGATGTCGTGACTGTACCGTTTCGTTACCAGATAACGGAGGCCGTTAGCCGATAACAGGCCCCGTTGTTACCACGTAACGGAGGTTCATCATGGCTACATCATCCCGCCAGCGGCAGGCTGCATACCGAAAACGCATACGCGAGCGCGGATTCACACGCCTCAGCACAACCATCGACGGCAGAACGGCCTCCATCCTTCGCAATCTGGCGGAACAACACAACCGGACCCAGGCAGAGGTAATTCAACTCGGCGTTCTCATGGCAGCTCGTGAGCTGTCAGCCACCGTGGGTGACTAAAATGCGTGACCAGATAACGGTAGCGAGCGTTACCCGGTCACAGCGTCGTTGTGACCACACTCAGGACATTGAGTGGGTTGAGAAATACCCAGATCTGATGCCGGGAAAGCTGTTTTTCCTGTGCGAGCGCCTCTGCGCCAGCATTACCCGGGAAACCTGCCACCAGAATTTCACGGCGGCGCACGAAAAGGTCACCGATGAGACGCCCCTCCGCCTCACGAAGTGCCGCGGCTGTCCTGTTGGCCGGGGACTGCACACAGACACAGACGCGCCACTGACATGGCAGGATGCCCGGTCATCTTGTGAGTGTGTGCGCTGCGGCCGCCGCGACTTGCGTATAATCCCGTCAAACCAGATATGTGTGAGCTGCTGGAACCGATATCGCGAGTGCCTGATCGGGAAGAACGCCCGGGGCCGGAAGCCTCAAACCATGATCGTTCTTTCGGCGCGCCGCGTCGGGGTGATGGGCAGTGATGGCAAACCAGCCTGGCGGCGGTTCGACGCCTGGCACGATGGCGAAGCTATCTCACGAGCGGTCCGCCAGACAGACGGCGCCAGATTCCACGACAAGCAGCCTGGCAAGTCGGTCTGGAATCAGCGCGTCAGGGGATTCCAGTACCGCTGCGAGAAGCACCCGGGCGAATTTGGGTCGCTGGTGGAGCGCCAGAGCGATGACGGCACTATTCAGTACATTTGCCCGGTCTGTACGCCCGGACGCGCTAAAGGCTTGCCAGAGGCTCGTGTATGCAGCGCAACCAGCCTGTCATCGCCGGAGCTCGTGCGGGAGCTGCTGGTGCAGACGGGTATCGCCAGCCATCTTACGGAACATTTCGCGCCGACCGCACATGTTTGCGACCGCTGCCAACATTACGCCATTGAAGCGCGCCTGCGAAACGGCAGATCAGAAACGCGCTGTCCGATCTGCGATGGCTAATCCTCAGCGGTCCTGGTGGAGTCATCTGAGCCGCTTTCCTTTGGCGGCTCAATCACCAGTGCGTCGCCTCGGCGATAAATGACCACATCATCCGTATCGAGCTCGAACTCTTCAGGGATTTCGATGACCTGGCCCCCGTCGATACGGAGTAACAGCACTCGCTTCTTCATCTCGGCCTCCTCTCAGATATCCATATAGCAGAAAGCCCCGAAAGGGGGCTCTCATCATTGCGTTCCGAATGGTCTGGCCGGAGTGACCTTCGTTTGGAGCGTTTGCGTTGGCGCCACCTGCTGCCCACGTTCGTTGCGGTGGATGACCTCGATAGGCTGTGCCGAGACGCTGACATTTACCCCGCTGACGCCCGGGTCTGTCATTGGGAGCTGCGCTGCCTGACGGTTGTACTTATCGATGTGACCACGGGTTTCGGCGGGGATGTGACTGCGCCAGTCGGCGCCGTACTTCCCGATCACCTTGTCCATGTTGCCGCTGCCCCAGTTATAAGCCGCGACCGCCTTATCAACGTCGCCGCCGTACTTGTTATACAGCGCCTGCGCCAGGGCATTGCCCACGCGACGGTTCTCGGCCTCGCTGTCATCTTTCGCCGGCGCAATGCCGAACCCGGGGTTTCGCAGGGTGGCAGGCATAACCTGCATCACACCCTGCGCGCCGGCCGATGACGTAATAAGATTCCCGTTCGCGTCGCGGTGACGGCCGCCAGATTCAATCTGAGCGAGGATCTCGGTGTTGATGCCATTAGGGTTCATCGCAGACTGAGCCCGGACGCTGTTTACCGCCAGCTCATCATCTCGCTGCTTCTGGAGCCGTTTGATTTCTGCGGACGCTGCGTCCATCTCAGCCTGGGCGGCCTTCTGGCGTTCGTTCATGGCCCGGAGCTGTTCTTCACGCGGCAGTTGAGCCTCTTCCGCGGTAGGAACGCCGAGTGAGCGCGCCTTCGCCGCGTTGTACCGCTGCGTCTGTTCAGCAATCAACGGTGAATAACGCCCGGATATGGCTTCCGCTTTGCCGCGGTACTCGGATTCAATCACGCGACGGGTGATCTCCTGGGGGCTCACCTTCCCGCCTTCTCCCGCCAGATACATAATGCCATGGCGCATTTCCTGCGTCAGAGGCACCAGCCGGTCGGCAATCGAGGTTTTGATGTTGTCCAGCGCCGCCCGGGCATCGCGCACGTCACTGCCCATGGTGCGCTCCTGCTCGCGGGAAGCAACCAGCTCGGTGAGAATCTTCTTTTGATCCTCTGAGCTGCCGCTGCCCATCACATTGCGCAGGCGCTCCGAGTCCGCGGCACTCAGCGCATCATCGCCGGTGCGACGGAACAGACTATCTGCCACGCTGCGACGGTCGGCATCCGAGCCGTAGACTTTCGCCAGGCTGGCGATACCGGAGCCAGTCAGATTCGAAATATCCACACCTGAGCCAGCAAGACCACGCTCCAGCGCGCCCATACTGTTCGGAGCTATGGACAGGAGCGACATCGCCTGCCCCATGCCAATCCCCAAATGGTTAGCGGTGGCCATCGCCAGCATGCCCGGATCGCGGTACGCCTTGCGCAGCTCTCCCAGTGTGCCCTGCAGGAAGGTCGTACTGCCCCCCGGGCCGGCTTTCCCCATATATCGGGCATAGATGCTGCCCTCACCGAACATCTGACTGTTCGTAGCAAACGCCCCGCCTTCACGGAGGATCGCCATCTGAATCGGGCTCAGACCCATGCGGTTGGCGACGCGGGAGGTAAAGAACTGCGATGCCTCACCTTTTGCTCCGCCAGCCATCAGGGAGGAGTTAATGCGCCCCATCATGGCGGAAGTGCCAGCCACATCCAGGCCGGGGATGCCGGAACCCGCCAGCGCACTGAACGTGCCGGCATAACCAGCGATATTGGCGCGGGTGAGCGAATTTCGGTTCTGCGAAGTGACATAACCGGCGATGGCTTCCATCACCTCATCAGATTTAGCGAAGGCATCGGATTTGGCGATCGTTTCACCGATCAGCAGCCCCATCCGGCGGCTGTCCTGCTCGCTCCCGGTCATGCGCATGCCGCGCATCTGACCGAAAAAGCTCATCCCTGTCGCTGGGTCGAGGCCGAAGCCACGGGAGAATCCGACACCGTTCAGCAGCTCGCCGTTCAGCTCTTTGTACTGGTCGCCAGACACGTTGCCGAGCCTGGAGAACTGGCTCGAGAGTTTGATTGCTTCAGAGTAGGTAATGCCCAAGCTGGAGGCATTGGCCTCAACGACGCGCTTCAGCCCTTCGAACGACACGTTCACGTCGCCCAGGGTGCGCTTCAGGGCGTCGAGATCAACCAGGTTATCTCGTGCCTTGTCCAGGTTTTCGGTCGCCGCGCTTAATGCCTTACCGATACCGAGGGCAGCCAGACCGCCGAGAAGTCCCATGAAGCCGGCGCCAAAGCCACCAGCCATGCCAGAGCCGACAGAGCGGGAGGCCACCCCACCGACAGGCCCCATCTGCCCCAGCCCGCTTTGCAGGATTCGCCCGGTCTGCTGCCACCACTGGCTGTTTCCGCCAGCCGGTTGATTGCTGTTGGCTGGTGGCGTCGTTGGTGCCGGAAGGTTTGGGCGGCGCGGTGTCGCCGGCGGGCGCGACTGAGACTCAAAGGCGCTACCAAAGAAGACCAGCATCTCCTGCTGGCGCTTCAGGCGGGAGGCCTCGTTCAGGTACATCTTCGACCAGTTCGCCATGACAGGGTTCTCGCTCCCCTGCCCTGACCGCTGCATCCTGTTGCGCAGCTCACCCTGGATTTTGAGCAGCTTCTCACTTTGCTGGACGAAATACTTTAGGTCTTCCTTCGTTTTCAGAGTGATCGGCTCGAATTTGGTGCCGTTCGCCTTGGCGATGGCATCACCCATCAATTTGATGCGGGCATTAATCTGCCCGATCTGCTTGTTCAGGTCGTCGCCATTGAAATCGGCGCTGACCGGGATCTTGATTGTCATAGAGACTTACCCCCGAACCTTCTTCGGGAGCACCAGTCGGCGCTCGTCGATGACTTTCAGTGACTTCGCCATCAGTTCCGGGTGGCGGCGTTTGCGACTGCGCAAGAAATTGCTTAACGTGCCGCGCAGGGACTTCGCCAGCGCGGCACATTCATCGGATTTGGTGCGTCGGGCCAGTCGGGCCTTGCACTCTTCCAGCGTTTCATCCTCTTCCGGTGTCAGATTTTCCCGCCCACTGGACGCCTTTGCATCCTTTATGCGGGCTTCTGCGCGGCGCCGTTCCGCGATCTCGCCATTCAAGGCAATGATGCTGTCTTCGGCGGAGTGGAGTTTATTGATTTTATTCGTCGTCATGTGAGTCTCCCGGCCGCCGCGGCGGCCATATTGTTTCAGTGGATGCCTTTTGCGGTGGTGTATTGCATTGCGCGCAGCTCGGCTTCGAACTGGAGGTTCTTGAAGCGCATCGACTCCGCCAGGTAATTCATGACTGCGGCCAGAACCGCGTTGTCGTTCTGAGCAGCGACAAGCGCCTTCTCAACGACGGCAGGAGCGTGGGCCGCAATTGCTTCCAACAGCTTCTGCTCCGAGGTTTTACGCTTGCGGGCGCCACCAGGGCCACCAGCATAGCCAGGGGCGAACTGCCCCTTCGCGTTACGCTGCTCTGGCATATCAGCGATCCTCCCAGGTGGCGGTACGGTGGATGATGCGCTGCGTTTCACGGAGCATCGGTAAGGAGGTGAACTCGTTCAGGCCGCGGGCGCGGGCATCACTCACCGCGATGGCATGCTCATCGATGAGCGCCAGCTCGAGAGCACGGATGCGCGCCTTGCGGAGATTAAAGAGGGCTTCGTCCTGAGCCTTCTTCAATGCGGCCTCAGCGTCGGCGACCAGACGGCGGGCTGAAGTTGGCTTGAGCTGCTCGGCAGCAATGTGGCGATCAGCGGCCATGCTCTGCAGGGAGCCGATATCGAGGTTCAGCGCGGTCAGTTCTGCGCCATCTTCCGGACGCTCGTCTCCGGAGGCGCGGCGGGCAACAATCTCATCGCGCTGGCGCTGCTTCTCGACCAGACGCTTATTAATCGTCGCCCACTCGCCATATGCTGCGGTGTAGCGGGCATCCTCACGCACCAGGCGGTCACGGGCAGCCGCCAGACGTGCAGCAGCGTTCGCGACTTCGGGATCATCTTCAGGCGCAGGCATTTGAACCCCTGCCACCTCCGTAGCGCCGGCAGCATCCGCTACAGCTTCTTGCGCAGCGTGAACGGCACCGGCAGAGAGTGCCCCCAGGCGCTCGTGCTCTGTGCGCTGACGGGCGCGCTCCGCATTGGTCTGCTCGCGTTGAGCCGCAGCCAGTTCCTGCTCCAGCTCTACGACAGCATTGCGGTAGCTTCTGGTGTCATCGCCACGCTCAAGTGCCGCAGCAAGATCAGTGCGGGCGCCGACGAGTTGTGCTTCAATATCGTGGATGTTCTTCATTTTGAGCCTTCAATGGGGTGTTCAATGGTTTTCACCGGATGGCTCAATGGTCGCGTCACGACGCGCAGGGCGGGTACAGGTTTTAGTGGGAGGTGCGATGGAACTGTCAAAGGCGGCAACAGAACTGGTGGACGAATACAGGCGCTCGCCGGGCGCGGAGCCGCTAGGTTTCACGCGCACGGCTGCGTACCGCCAGTTCATTGAGGCGGCAGAACAGGCCGGATTTACGGGGCCAGAAGTTGAGATGGATTCAGAGTTTTCTGATAGGTCGCCGGAATGGGTGGCGCATGCCAGCGAGGAAGAGCTACGGCGCTACCTGCACACGCTGATCCGCGCCGACCGCTGGAACACTGACTTTCCGACTGCCGTGTTGCAGGCATGTTCCGGTGGTCAGCTTGGGGCGCTGGCGGCCAATCTGGCCTAAGATCGGGACCCTCTCGCCTCGAGTCCCCCGCCCGTCCCCGACTTTGGCGCGGCCTGAGCCGAAACCGATGCTCTTCGAAGTTTTCCACAGAGCAGGGCTTTGTATCGGCAGGCCCTAAGATTATGAGTATTGTCCAGGGGCTCCCGCTGCAATTTACCGGAATCTGGTGTCCGCGAACCAACGGTCCGACTGGACCGGACCTTCGCCTGTTTTGCCGCGGCATGAATTTTGGCTGCGGCGGAGGGTCCCCGCTGCGGCCGAGGCGGCAGGGTAATGAGCAACCGGGATCCAAAACGCTACTATGCAATTCTGGGCGTGAGCTTCGATGCCGAGGCTGCGGAGATTAAGGCTGCATACAGGCGTCGAGCCAAGGAACTGCACCCGGACCGAAACCGCGCTCCTGACGCCGCTGCTCAGTTTCGTTTGCTGAACGAGGCCTATGAGGCCCTTAATGATCCAGCCTCCCGGGCTCTGTACGACACCGCAGCGCTTGAAGCTGCAAAGGCGTCGCCAGCTCCGGGACAGAAGCCCCCGGAGCCTGTCGTCTGCTCCTGCTGCGGAAAAGTGACCGCCCAGCCCCGCTACGCAATTTTCTTCACCGTAACGAGCTTCCTGGTCGTGACGCGCCGCTCGCCGACCCAGGGAATATTCTGTAGCGCCTGCGCCGAGAAGAAAGCCTGCCGGGCCTCAGCAATCACATGGCTCTTCGGCTGGTGGGGCTTCCCATGGGGACCGATATATTCCGTCGGGGCCATCATTGCTAATATGCTGGGCGGCAAGCAGCCACCCGAAGTGAATGCCCGGCTCACGGCCTATCAGGCATGGTACTTTGCCTCAATCGGCAACATGGATGTGGCCCGGGCCGTCGCTATGGACGCCGCGGACTTGGCCCGCAAGGCTCCCTCGAACTCGGCAGGAGCTGAGCTACGCACTAGCATTGACGAGTTGCTACAGGTCATTGGTGGCAGCGCCAAGCGCCTGAAGAACTCCTGGCGGCTCCTTTCCAGACCGTTCTATGTTCAGGCGGCAGTGCTTGCTGCCGTCGCGGTCGGTGGCTGGCAGGCCTATGAGCGCATGCCGGTGAGCCAGCCGCCAAGAGGACCGAAGCCCTACGTCGCAACAGCCCCGACCTCTAATCCCGCGCCGGCGCCGAAGCGGGCAGCCTATGTTCGTCCCGCGATGGCGCCGAACGGCACCCCCTGGCCCTTCTCCGCTGGTTATGTGCGGGGCTACTCCCTTCTCAACAATGACGGCCGCTCTTCCGTTACGGTCGATAACAGCCAGAACGACTCAGATGTGTTCGTAAAGCTCGTGTCCCTTGATGGTGCCCGGGCCTACCCGGTTCGACTGTTCTACATCCCGGCTGGCCGCAGTTTCACGGTCGAGGATGTCCGCCAGGGCACTTACGACGTCCGCTATCAGAACCTGAGTTCGGGTGCCCTCTCCCGCTCAGAGCAGTTCTCTCTGACAGAGACGCGCAACTATCAGGGGATAGAGTACAGCACCCTGACGCTGACACTCTATAAGGTCCGCAACGGGAACATGCAGACGTATGCTTTGGCGGAAGACGAGTTCTGAGCGGTTTGTCCGTCGGCATGGGCGCCGATTGCGCCCTACCTGCGCCCTAATCGGTTTGAGCCGACGCTAAGCTGCTGGATCTTCTCAGAAATATTTCTGAGAGCGTCAGCCTGTTAGGCTGTTTGATCGACATTCCCTTTCGTCTGAGGCAAAGGATGGCAGCGCACCATGCATCTTAATGTCTACTCAATTTACGGATGCAGAAGTTGAGCTTACTTCAGCGCCGTTCCTTTGAAAGACATTCCAGGTTGATCATTCCTTTCAGGCGGACCTTCAACCCCATCAAGGAGATCCCGCAGAAGGGCACTTATGAAACGGTCAAGGATAACCCATGTAAGTGACTGTCGTGTTCAAAGGCCTTATCATGGCCGATTATTTTCAGGGTGTCCGGCCACTTGGCACTGACCTTGCGCCCCAATATGGAAGGCGAAGGTTATGCCCTTTGACATCTCGTTCCAGCCCATGCGCGTCCTCATCGATGGCCATGACAGCCACGGCACCCTTGTCCTCGCAGATGGCCAGCTTGCCGCGGTGATCGTCCGCCTTGACAGTGAGCACCATGGCCCTGAGCACAGAGGGTTGTGGAACCTGGAAGCCGGGTTCGGGAAATGCGATGTCCGTATTGCTTCACCCGTGTTCAAGACGCCCGAAGACGCCGGAGCCTGGGTTCAGACACGGCTGGCGGGTGAAGCTGCGTAGGTCGCAACGGGCCGCTGATGAATGTCCCAGGCAGGGTTCGTGCCTGAGGGTAAGATGATGATGTATTCGGCATGTGCTGCATCAAGATCAGCCATCGGATGCTCATGCTGCTCTGTCCTGCTCAAGGTGGAGGTAGAGTGGGTCAAAGCCAGCGGCCTCCTTTAACTTCTCCCAGTCGGGAATGGTTACCTGTATTCCCTTGCTCCGGATCAAGCCCTTGGTCCGAAGCTCCCTGAGCACCCGGTTGACGTGGACGTTGCTGGTGCCGATCGCATCCGCCAGTTCACCTTGGGTGAACGGCAGATCGAAGGTGTCACCTTCAGCAAGCTCCACCGCCTTCAGCCTCACACGAAACTCGCACAGAAGGTGAGCCATCCGGCTGAAGGCTTCGCGCCGACCAACATTCAGCACCCACTCCCGAAAGACGGAGGCATCGACCAAGGTTTCGCGCCAGAGGGCAGCGGTGATCCGAGAATAGCGCGCGCAGATGCGGCGCAGGTCCTCATGCTGGATGAATGCGACCGTGCACGGTGTGACCGTGGCGAGGCTGTTGTCGAGCACCTTCAGGTGCAGACTTTGCAGGTCAGGCATGTCCCCAGGCACCTGGAAGGCCACGATCTGACGCTTGCCCTCTGTAGTCAGCTTGTAGAGGCAGGTGTAGCCTTCCACCAGCAGGCAGCACTGCGAGGGACGGTCGCCGACGCGCACGATGTCCTGATCGGCCCTGAGGACTTGAAGCTGCACCGGCAAGCCCTGGAGCGCTTGCTTCTCTTCATCGGAAAGGCGGAAGATGCTCTCCAGCTTGCGGATCATCAGGGTATGAGGGGAGTGGGGACCTGCTGTCATTCCGAGGCTTCCTGCGACCAGTTCAGGAGTCTACTTCCTGCCGACCTGTCGCGCCAGCGTGCCACAGGCGACCCAAGACAGACCGTCGTTCCGGATCAGCCTTCGTGCCGTGGCCCCCGCGATAAGCCTGCTTGGGGCACCCGCCGCTCCTTCCCACGGTTGTTGAGGGCTGCCCGGACCCGGTCGGCCAGATCGGACCGCCGGTACGGCTTGCCGATCACATCGGCTCCGGCCGAGGCCTTCCCTTCCGTCAGCAGGTCATCGTTGTAGCCTGTGGTCAGGAGAACTCCGATTCCGGGCAAGCGCTCGCGGATGGCATCGGCCAGGGCCAACCCATTCATGCTGCCCGGCATGACCAGATCGGTGAACAGCAGGTCGATCCTGCTCTCGGCCCTGTCGAACACGGCGAGCGCCTCATCGGCGTCACGGGCGGTCAGGATCGTGTATCCGAGGGCCGTCAGGTGCTCCCGGGCAAGGTCGAGGACATCGTTGCTGTCCTCGACAACAAGGATCGTCTCCGCGTGCCCCCTTGGTTCCGCCTGCGCCAGGTTCTTGACCGGCTGACGCGGGACTTGCGCCTGTGTCTCGGCTGCGGGGAAGAGCATGCGGATGGTCGTGCCCTTGCCGCGCTCACTCTCGATCTCCAGACGACCGAGGGATTGCTGCACGAAACCATGCACCATCGCGAGACCGAGCCCGGTGCCCTTGCCCTGGCTCTTGGTGGTGAAGAAGGGCTCGGTTGCCCGATCCAGTACATGGGGCGGCATGCCCTCACCCTCATCGGCGATGGTCAGAGCCACATAGTCGCCAGACGGCAGGTGATGAGCCGCCGCATCACCGTTCAGGTGGACCTTGGAGGTGCCGATGGTCACTGTGCCACCCTTCGGCATGGCGTCACGGGCGTTGATCAGCACGTTGAGCACCGCCATCTCCAGATGCACTGGATCCACCAGGGCTGCCGGCACCCGGGAGCGCAGGTTGAATTCGATTTCGATTTGCGGGCCAACCGAGTTCTCCAGCATGTCGCCGAACTCGGTGATGAGGGTGTTCAGGTTCGTGGGCTTCGCCTCGAGCCGGGTCTTGCGGGCGAAGGCCAGGAGCTGCTTGGTCAGCTTGGCGCCGCGCTCGGCGGCACGGCTAGCGTTCTCGAGCGGCCGTCGCAGGGACTCGTCGTCCGTCCGCGAGAGCGCCAGCTCCAGATTGCCCGAGACCACTTGCAGAAGATTGTTGAAGTCATGGGCCAGACCCGCGGTGAGCTGGCCGATGCTCTCCATCTTCTGCGCTTGGCGGAAGGCCTGCTCCGAGGTCCGCCGCCGCGTGACGTCGAGCTGGGAGGCAAAGAAGTAGAGGAGCTTGTCGTCCTTGTCGAAGACGGGCGCGATGAAGCAGGCGTTCCAGAACGGGGTTCCGTCCCGCTTGTAGTTCAGGAGCTCGACTGAGACAGCGTGGTTCTCAGCGATGGCTTCCCGAAGCTCGGCAACGGACTCGCGGTCCGTATGGGCACCCTGAAGGAAGCGGCAGTTGCGTCCGAGCACCTCCTCCTCGGTGTAACCGGTGAGATCCTGGAAGGCGCGGTTGGCAAAGACGATGGGGTTGTCCGGCAGGTTGGGATCCGTGAGGATGATCGGCATCCGGGTCATCTCGATGGCAGCGAAGAAGACGTTCCCCCGCTCGCCAAGACCCGGTTTACTGATCGTGGCCTTTTGCCAGTGGTGGATGCCCGGACCGCCAGTCGGATTGTAGGACACGTTCTCGTGCTCGCCCGCGGCGGGCGTGCCGCTGCTCTGACCATCGCCCTGGATGTCCAGTTCGGGCCTCTGATTGCCTTGTTGTTCGCTGTACTTATCGTGAGTCATGACAAACCTTGCGAGCCCGGTTCAATCCAGGGCTCGTCTGATGATTGCAAACGGATCGGAAGGGCAAGCGGCTCCGACTGGTGGAGCACTGGCACAGGGCCGTCACGGTGACGAATGCCAGCCTCCTGTCAGACGTCTCAGGATCCGCGACAGTTCCTCGGCTGCATAGGGCTTGTGCAGCAGCTCGAAGCCATGCCGGCCCTTCTCCGCCAGCACATGGCTGTAGCCCGAGGTCAGGACAACCGGCAGGCCGGGCTGGCGCCGCCGGATCTCCTCGCCGAGCTCGATCCCGCTCATCCCGGGCATGACCACGTCGGAAAAAACAACATCGAAACTACCCGCCTTTTGCAGGAGCGTGAGCGCCTCGTCCGCATTAGCGGCCCAGGTCGTCTCGTACCCAAGATCCTGGAGGACCTGGGTCGAGAACCGGCCCACCTCGACATTGTCCTCCACCACGAGCACCCGGCGACCGCGCCCCTCCTCGGGAGCGGAGCCTGTTGGCCTCTTGCGTTCCTCCCCGGCGGCGA
The DNA here is from genome assembly GCF_013307435.2 of Microvirga terrae. Taxonomy (NCBI): domain Bacteria; kingdom Pseudomonadati; phylum Pseudomonadota; class Alphaproteobacteria; order Hyphomicrobiales; family Methylobacteriaceae; genus Microvirga; species Microvirga terrae. The sequence continues at coordinate 2,029,032 of NZ_CP102845.1, read as the reverse complement.
CTGTCTCATAAATGCGGGGCAGGTACAGGGTAAACGTGGTGTCGCGGCCGACTTCGCTTTCCACCGCTACGTCACCGCCGGACTGTTTGGCGAAGCCGTAGACCTGGGACAGCCCCAGGCCGGTTCCCTTGCCAACCTCCTTGGTGGTGTAGAATGGCTCGAAGATCCGGATGAGCTGGTCCGCTGCAATACCAACGCCGGTGTCCGTCAGCGAGACGGCCACGAACGGGCCTGCCCCGCCCCGGTGCCCGCGGATCGCTGGCATCCCGGAGACCTCCTCGACCCGCACGGTCAGCCGACCCGCGCCATCCATGGCATCGCGCGCGTTGACCACCATGTTGACGAGCGCGGTCTCGAACTGGCTCACGTCGGCTTCGATCCGGCAAGGCTCGCTGGGCATCTCCATGACAATGCGAATGCGCGATCCCACGACCGTGCGCAGCATATCGGTGATGGCGCGGATGCACTCGGCCGCGTCGAACACCTCGGGCTTCAGGGCCTGCCGGCGGGCGAAGGCCAGAAGCTGTCCCGTCAGCCGGGCGGCACGGTCCACGGTGTCAGAAATGGCATCGATGTAGCGCCGCCGCCGCTCGTCCGGCAGCCCCGGCTTGCGCAGCAGGTCCGTGGACGACTTGATGATGGTAAGCAGGTTGTTGAAGTCGTGCGCCACGCCGCCCGTGAGCTGGCCCACCGCCTCCAGCTTCTGCGACTGACGCAGGGCATCCTGGGCCTGCCCCAGGGCTGCGGCAGCTTCCCTCTCAACCGTGATATGCCGGCCATAGGCATAGACGAGGTCGCCCTCGACCGAGGTGTGCCAGGAGATCCAGCGCGGGGTGCCGTCCTTGTGGCGGTAGCGGTTCTCGAAGTTGGTCAGGTCATGCGCGGCCGCCGCTTCGTCGAGCCCGTCCTGCGTCAGGGTGGCGTCTTCCGGCCAGATGAACTCCAGGAAGCTGTGGCCAGCCACCTCCTCCGGCTCGTGCCCGAGAATGGTCGTCCAGGCCGGATTGATGGCCCGGAAGATGCCGTCGGCGCCCACGATCACGAGAAGGTCGCGCGAGTTGCGCCACACCCGATCATACTCTTCGGTGCGCTCCTGGACTTGCTGCTCCAGCGAGGCCGCCAGCGCCTGCAAGTCCCGCTCGGCTTCCAGCCGCGCGACCGCGGTCCGGGTGCGCTCGGCCACATCGCGCACGAGAGCGAGTTCATCCTCTCGCCAGTCCCGCGCCGTGGCATGGTTGAGGAACAGCAGGGCGACGAAGTTGCCACGCTCCGTCACCGGCATGTTGATGAAGGCTTGCGCGCTGATGGCCTTGAGCATACCGGCCGTGGCGGCGGTGCGCGGGTCCTGGTCCGCATCGGCGATCACGGCGGTCTCGCCGCGCTTCAGATCCTCGATATACGAGCCGTAGTCACGGAAATGCAGTACGCCGGCGATGCTCGTGATCCCGGGAGCATTCCAGTCACGGGCGATGGTGATGGTCTCCGAGGCTTTGTCGACCGTGCCGTAGCCGGCCCTGCTCACCTCCAGGGTCCGTCCGAGGATCTCAGCCGCAGCAAACGACAATTCGTCGGGATCGCCGATATCGCGGATGCGGTCACCGAGTTCGAGAAGGGCCCGGTGGTGGGTTTCAGCCCGGATCCGATCCGTGACGTCATACCCCTCGATGAAGATGCCCGTCACGGCACCGGTCGCGTCGGTCAGCGGCTGATAGACGAAGTCGACATACCGCTCGTCGATGGAGCCGCCAGGTGCTGTTTGGGCGGCGTACTTCGCACCGATCAGGTTGAGAGCCTTGCCGTTGCGGTAGACCTCGTCCAGCAGACCAAGGTAGCCCTGCTCGACCGCATCCGGCAGGGCCTCTGCGACCGTCTTGCCGATGATGGCGCGATGCCCGACCAGCCGCATGTAGGCGGGGTTGGCGAGCCCGAACCGGTGCTCGGGTCCCTCGAGCATCGCCACAAAGCCGGGCGCCTGCTCGAACATCCGGGTCAGGCGTTCGCGTTCGGCCTGGGTGCGGCTGTAAGCCAGAACTTTCTCGGTTGTCTCCTGGGCAACGCAGAAGATGCCCGTGATCCGGTCGTCGTCGCCCCGCAGCGGCGTGTAGGAGTAGCTGAACCAGCTCAGGTCCCGATCGCGGCCGGCGAGCGCGAACGGCATGTCCTCGAACCACTGTGCCTCACCGGCGAGTACGGCCGCGTTGAGCGGGCCCAGGGTATCCCAGATCTCCGCCCACAACGCCGCAGCGGGCTGACCCAGCCCGGCAGGATGCTTGGTGCCGAGGATCGGAATGTAGCCGTCGTTGTAGAGCGAGATCTGTTCGGGGCCCCAGGCGATGTAGGCCGGCTGGCGCGCGTGGAGCATGAGACTGACGGCCGTCTTGAGCGCCTGAGGCCAGCGTGTGGGAGGCCCAAGTGGCGACTCCGACCAGTCATGGGCCCGGATCAGCGCTCCCATCGTGCCCCCACCGGCTAAAAACCCGGGAGGAGACGGGATGTCAGGCTTGGAGTTCATCATCCACCCGCCGGATCCAGGGGCAGAGCGGCGCCTTTGCGCCGGCTGCGCTGCTCCTGCTGCTGGAGCAGGCGCAGACTGGCCCGCACCACCTCACTGGCATTCTGATATTGGCCGGAGGCGACCTGAGCGCGGATGAACGCGTTCAGCTCCGCCGTAAGGGAAACGTTGCGGGTCTGGTCTGTAGCCATGTAGGAGGTTCCGTGAGAGGAGGCATCTAGTTGTCAAGCATTGATAATCAAGAGAGGCTTAGCATCGTGCGACAAAGGTTGCCCGGGGCTATCGGCTGAGGTCGGGCTTAGGATTGAAGAGCGCCGACGATGCCAAGGCATCTGCTAATGCCAGCTTGTCTTCTTCAGTGACGCGCTTCGAGTAGGGTTCATCCGTAATAGGAAAGAACGTCGATCCGCCAATACACCAGAAGTGCTCCGTCACGAAGTTAGTGACCAACGACCAAAGGTCCGAGACCAAAATAGCGCGCAGGTACGGCGCACCATTTTTCCGAATAAATAGCACTGCCTCAGCGTACACCCTGCGATCTACAAAGATCTCAGTCCCCATACGCCGATCCCAAAGAGGTGTGCCGGGTTTGCTGAACGAGAATAAACTCAGAAGAGTTTCGCCCTTCTGAAACAACGTGGCGAGCACTCGCTCAACGGCTTCGAGATGCACACCTTCGGCCATGATCAACTCCCGCGGTTAGGCAGCCAGTTCGTCGCGAATCCTGGTCACCGTGTTAGTCGAGCATCCTACCACCCGAGCGGCGGCCCTGACACCGAGACCGGCTTCCAATGCATCGCGCACGCGACGATGAAGCTCAGGGTCCGACTTGCGACCTGTGTAAGCGCCCTCTTTCTTCGCTTTCTCAATTCCCTGCGCCTGGCGCTGACGGCGCTGCTCGTAGTCTTTGCGGGCAATAGCCGCCATCATCTCAATCATCATGCCATTAATGGCCGCCAGCATACGACCGGTGAACTCATCTCCCTTGTCGATCACCTTCATGCCCTGATGCGATGTTGGTAGGTCAATCGCCACAACGCGCAGCCCTTTGGAGTCGATGGCAGTTTTCAGTTTGCGCCAGTCGTCTTCCGGCAGACGCGAAAGGCGGTCGATACTTTCCACCAGCAACACATCGCCGGGCTGAGCATCCGCCAGCAGGCGAAGCAGCGCCGGACGGTCAGCGCGGGCGCCGGACTCGTTCTCGATGTAGCGGGAGGCAATCACCTTCCCATGTTCGGCAGTGAACTTGTCCAGCATCTCCCGGGCGCGTTCTGCATCCTGCTCTTTGGTGCTGGCGCGAAGGTATGCGCGGATAAACATAAGGCCCTCATGTCTCATTTTGAATGTCTCAAAAATGAGTGTCTCACTTTGGGTGTATTTTATCAACATGCGCAATGAAAATTTCGCGCATTGCTCATTTTTGATGAACGGTACAAGCGTATCATCTGGGATAGACTCAAAGAAGACAGGCCATTGTGGCTCTTTCTGCCAAAGGTATCTACCTTTGGTCGGGCAGTTGGGAACTAGCCTATGCGGGTGACGCTGAACACATTCACCGCAGCACAGAGAGGAATGCCAAAAATGGCTGCCAAGCACCCACAACTCTAAATTTGCGTCTTCAGTGAGCTTGACCGCTACCGAGCCAAAAGCAAAAAAGGCTCAGTAACTCAATATCGAGTATTCCGAAGTGATCCGTTTCCGGCGCCTTTCACCCCAGCTTCTAAACTCTTGGATGGTCGAAGAGAGCATATCAAGCTCCAATGGTCAGTACCGGCTACGGTTATGGCGCGAGAATCGAACAGCTCTGGGTGCCGTTCTGGCCGAGCTAACTGCCTACATCGACGAGGCCTTCGAGGACACCAAACGACGCCTAAGAAAGGGATTTGAAGATGACCTTTCCCCATTCAACGATCCGGCTACTGATCCGGCGGCCAACTTCCCACGTATGATGAATCGCATCACCCTCCAGGGCTATTTTGGAGAAACCCTCGCAGTGATTGCGGTGGAGCATTGGGGGGCCCACAATACTACTGATTGGATCGTCCCCGCCTTTCTCTTCCGAATGCACGATCAAGAGTTTCAACACTTAGAGTGGATCAATGAACGCCTCCTGGAGGGTCAGACCGTCGACCCAGATCAAGTACAAGAACGTCGACCAGGTCGAACGGGCGACGATGGTTTAGCGTTCCGCGTTGATGCCAGCAACACAATCACAGATATATTAACACTTGAGGCAAAATGCCTTGCTCAGAACAATAACGCGACGATAGCGGAAGCTCATCGTAAACTCGCGCAGACAGGCCTAAAGCCATCTGGGATACGTGAGCTCATCAATCTGCTGGCCGAATACGACACGCCAGAAGCCAATACTTGGCGCGAAGCACTACTCAAGCTCTGGCATGGCGGGTATCGTGTAGCCATTCGCCACGACGGTGTTGCATATGCCTGCGGACACATCCCGCAGCGTGGCACCAGAATCGCTTGGCTTCCGACCGACACTCCACATTCAGAGTACAATATTCAGCGCGGTCTCGAGGGTATGGAATTTCAGTTCGAAGACCTTACTGGGATTGTTGACGCGCTCTATCGGAGGCCATGATGCCTACGGCTGCCACTATCCAGATCGCACACGATGTACGCCGTCAGTTAGCTGGAAATGCGCTCACAACAGGCCAAGCTAGGCTTTACAGCCATCGACTGCGCCTAGACATGGGAAGCGACGGCCTCTCATCCTTCAGAGAAACCGATGTCGAAATATACCTAGATGAGGCAATGCTCCTTGTCGAATGTGCATTGATCGAACTGGAAGACGACCCGGACGGCGAGTGGCGCGATGGACTAAAGCGTGCGGCAGAGATCCTAGAGTGGCTCTCGCAGCCTCGGTTACAGCCGCGTGCGGCACCGCTACGACTATTATCCGCAGCAGCCTATCAACTTGCCGGCTATCCTGCGATGGCTCTCGGCCAGTTACGCAATATGCCCGATGGAGAACAATATTCGACTATCCTTCGGGAATATCTAAGAGCTAATTTTCCAGCCGTATTAGAAGCCATAAGCATCTATTGGCAACAAGACCGTGCCCGTGAGGTCGCAAGAGAAATCGACGAGTCCGACCTTACAATTCAGGCAGCCCGCCATGTCGTAATGTGCATCGGGACGATCTGCAGCTATTTACGGACTGGCTCGGATGGGGTCAACGAGCGCGCCCTACAGAAGATTGATCGGCTAGCAGCGGGGTTCCTCCACAGTCGGGACCCTTACTCCTACCTACTCGCGAAGCTCACTGCGCTGGCAAGCAGACGCTATATCACCTCAAGTATATGGCCACTGATTGACAGCTTACGTGAAGTTTCAAGCTCTGCGGCAGGCGACGCACTGGTTCAGTTTGCTCGCTCCGCATTCGTGAACCGCCGGTCCCTAGTATGGCCGGCTCAGGCAGCAGGAATCGAACGTTTAAGGTCGAATACGTCATTCGTCCTTTGCACTCCAACAGGCTCAGGGAAGACAACAGTCGCCACACTCGGAATTGTCCAAGGCCTATTTGCAGAACAACGCGACACATCTATCCAGCTCGAAGGTTTAGGATCAGGCCTTGAAGGTCTCGCTCCAGGAAATTTGGTACTCTACATAGTCACGTCACGGGCACTTGCCGCCGAAGTAGAAGCTCGTCTTGCTCAAGATCTAAAGGGCATCGCAGCGGAGCCTGTAGTCGTCACTGGCCTGTATGGTGGGACAGATTGGGGTCCTACCGATGCTTGGGTACAATCGGATCGCGCGACCATTGTTATCTGCACGTTCGAAAAGGCAGATGCCCTGATCCGTTACCTCGGAGTAATGTTCTTAGACCGGGTGCGGCTCGTCGTGATTGATGAGGCTCATATGGTAGAGCAGAATGAGTCCTTCAGAGGCGGACTACAGGATGGAAGCTCAAGAGCCTTTCGGCTTGAACAACTTGGCTCGCGACTTCTCCGCGCCCGAGAGGATTATCAGTTTCGCATCATAGGACTCTCAGCTGTGGCAGCACGGGCAGCACCTGCGTTGGCACGCTGGATAGGCGGAGATCGTCACTCACTCCCGACCACATCGTCCTACCGCAGCACTCGGCAGATGCTCGGTCGCTTAGAAGTTAGCCCGTCCGGCAACTATAGCATTCACTATAACCTGATGGATGGGCACTCCCTCCGCTTTGATGACGAGCGAGGAGCTGATACACCTTACGTAAGACATCCGTTTCCCGCTCCCCCTGGCGGAATCGACGCAACTGCCGGCCCCGAGGTCCGAATGCGCGGGCCTACTCTATGGGCAGCGCTTCAACTCGCAGCCGAGCGGCCCGACGGAAGTCGTCCTTCAGTTCTGATATCACTAACGCAACAGGTCGAGGCATTCTCCTCCACTTGTGCCGATCTACTGGAGAGCTGGCCGGAAAACTCGCTGCCTAACTTTCGAAATTTCAATGGAGCTGATGAAGCGTGGACACGCTGCTTGGCGAGCGCAGCTGATTATTTTTCGACCGAGTCAGTTGAATACAGGCTCCTAAGCCGCGGCATCGCTGTACACCATGGTAAGATGCCTGCGTTGCTTGCTAGGCGCCTCAAAGTTGTGATCGACAAAGGTTACATCCGAGTCGTGATTGCAACTTCAACCCTTTCCGAAGGCGTGAACACTCCTGTCAACTACCTCTTGATTCCAAGCGTTCACCGCAGCAATACGCCGTTGAGCCTTCAAGAATTCACAAACCTTGTGGGCCGAGCTGGTCGCCCAGGAGTATCAACTGAGGGTATTGCGCTCGTGGTTCTGCCGGAACGTCAAATGCGACGTGTAGGTGGTGGGCGCGTTCAACCGGTTTATAATCGCGAATGGGCAGGATACGAGAGTTTAGTCAGTCAAATTGAACTGACAGCGACCGCAACGGGCGAAGGTCTGCCACAGGACCAAGCATCAAGCCCGCTATCCCTTCTTCTGCGCTCGCTTGAGGACGCATGGTCCGCCCTCACAGGCAGCGCAGATCAGGATGCATTCCAGCGATGGCTAGAGCAGACTGCTGTCTCGCCTTCCTCGGATGGAGAACTTCCGGAGGCCCAAGCGTATTTGGATACGCTCGATGGCTTCCTAATTGCCGCCGTTCAAGAGATCGAGGAACTTCGCCTCCGCCACCTCGAACCGGAGCTGATAGAGGCAGAGCTTACCAGAGTTTGGCAAAAGACTTATGCATTCGCTGCTGCAACTGAGGAAGATCGCTTAGGGCGTTACTGGCTGGCTCGTGGTCGGGCAATTAAACAGCAATACCCAGATGCGGCACAGCGGCGCCGAATTTACAAGACAAGTCTATCGCCCAGATCCGCCAGCAGCTTACTAACAATACAGGATTCACTTCGCTCTAAGCTGGGAGAAGGTTCAATATATATTCGTTGGAGTACGGAGGAGCGCCTTTCATTCGTGGCCGATGTTCTAGAAACTCTGTCGCATGTGCCATCATTCAGAATCTCTACAAAACTGGGAAGACGACGCAACTTCACTGAATGGCGTAAGTTACTCCAGTGGTGGCTGGCTAAAGCGAGCTTAGCGAGGGGTCCGCGACCCAATGAGATCACAACTTGGTTTGATTTCGTTTCGCAAAACTTCATATATCGCGGGAGTTGGGGGCTTGGTAGCATTATAGGCTTGCTGCTTGACAGTACTGATGGGTCTCAGCCCATAAAGGCCCTCGAAATAAGCGACTGGCCGCGAAGCGGTCTTCCTTGGATTGCATTCTGGTTAAAGGAGCTCCTTACCTGGGGCACACTCGATCCAGTAGCGGCATTCCTTCTTGCGCGCGGCGATGCGATAGACAGAGCGGGAGCCGAAGAAGCTGCGCAGTACTACTACGCTGGCTTGGCAGCAGACATTGATCCCAACGACGCATTGGATCCACGGGCAATCCGCGACTGGGCACAGGCTCAGCGGGTGTCTACGCCCGAACTAAGTGCTATAAGACAGTTCATCATAAGAGCCCGCCTCGAACGCCCCGCAGAAAATTATCGTAAGTCTCAGATGACGGTTGCGCCTATCGACGTAGACGAGGGGCTTACATGGATTGATCCTGCCGGCTACACGGTCGCTCGAAGTGCGAAGCCGTCGGATTGGCCACGAACCCCAGCATCGTATAGTTTTGAGTTAGACGTGGCAGACAGCACAGTTGTAGGCGAGGCTTACTTGCGGCACGTGTAATTTTGCATCAGCTAAAAGGATATTTATCGCTTGAGGTTATTGGTCCCTACTTCACGTCGAGAGTCATCTCTCTGCCGTGCGCAGAGAGCTGCTGCGATTGCCCGATACCCCAAATGTATGTTGTAACTACCTGCGAGGAGTTTCCGCTAAGCACTGCGCCCGCACATCCGATTGCTGGATGCTGTAGCAGTAGCCCGGCTCATGATGCTGTTTCGCTCGGCACATCGCACGCAAATCGGGATTGTTTATCGAGTAACAGTACCCAATGTACCCATTGGCTTCTGAAGCCCCTATTGCTGCTATAAGCGCCAGGATCGATGCCGTAACTTTCATCGCCGCCCCCATTTATCGGGTATCATTTTCGAGCATGATAGCGTCGCTGGCGGCAGGATGTCGTCTGGTTTATTCGCGCTCGATGACTACCTGCACTTTCGTGCCAGCATCGGTATCCAGCCCCCACGCCAGGCGCTCGCCCTTTTGCGTGATAGAGGTTGTTTCAGCCACCACCTTCGCCATTTTTGCCTTATCGGTGGAGCGCTCACGAACAGCCTCAGCCAGCAGCGCGCGAGATACCTGCCATTCACGCCGGTGCCGAACCAGCAGCTCGGCGCGCTCGTCGACGGCCTGCTGCTCAGTAATCGCCTCCACGGCCCTCCCCCGCTCTTCCGGTTTTGCGTCCTCAGGAATCTCCGCCAGTCTGGAGGCAACGCGATGCGCGCGTTCACTCAGCTCTGGGGTAGCCGTCACCCGGACCCATCCATCTGCAGCGCTCCAGCGTTCTACGGTGCGGCTGCTAACACCAATCTCCGCGGCGATCTGCTTGATCGTCCCACGACCAGCCTCATAAAGCGTTTTTGCGGTGGCGCGGAGCGCCTTTTTGTCCGCCATAGGTAAGCCCTCAATTGTCGTTCTTTCCGACAGAGTAGCGTCACGCCCTGTCGGTTAGCCTCAATTTTCAGGCGGGGTAAAAAATACGCGGGCGCGACAGAATGCGGATTTCCCTCGCTTTATGCACCAATGATACGTTCTTTGAACCCTTAGCGGGGCTGGGACGCTGCAATTTTATACAATTTGGGTAGTGTCCCAACCTAAATCTTTGAATCAAAAGTAAAAAATCACTGTTGGGACGCTTGGGACGTTAAAACGCCTCCTGCAAAACATTTTTTCTCTATGCGCGTAACATAAGGTGCATGTGAGGTGCCTTACTACTCAGCTCACATGAGATAAGTTTTTTATAAATATTAGTGTCCCAAGTGTCCCAGCGTCCCATTAACTAATACTCTGATATAAATCAGACACTTACAGACTTCGCTCTGGGACACTAGAAATAGGAGTAGTGTCCCAGCGTCCCACCCGCTTCATTGTATTTGAGCAATATCGTGGTGCTTCGCCTGCTCCCGCATGAAAAGGCGATAAATATAAACGAAAAAGAAGTGTCCCAAGTGTCCCAGTGTCCCAACAGATTGGTCAGCGCAAAGGCCTCGCATCGTGGCTCGTAGCCTCCGAAAACTGGCGGAAACCGCCAGGTAACAAAAAACCCGCCGAAGCGGGTTGTTCTTTGCTCTCTGTCGACAGCGCCACTGTGCCCAGTCATTAGATCGGCAGTTCGTCCTCTGCGTCCACCTTCACCCATGCTCGAAACCGGCGCCCGTCGACTCGCACTCGCTCTGATTTCCAGCCGCATTCGGTTAACGCGGATGCGATGAGTTTGCTCTCGGTGATATCTTTGGCCATCATCGTGCGCCCGGTGAACGCCTCGAAGATGTCACTGGTGGACAGGTAAGTCGGAGCGTAGAGACGCGGCGAGCCCCACTCACCACCCGTAAACGCAGGCGGGTTGTGAGACAGGAACTTGCCTACGCGCACCACCCACGGGTTATCCACGGTGCGATCTCTCTGCACCTCTTTGGCCTCGGCCTCTTCCTCGTCGGTAAGCCACCATTGCTCGCCACGCTGGTAAAGCGTCACGGCTTCAGCCCATAACTGGTCGCGTTCGGCCTTCGCTGTTTCAAGGTCAATCTGGGTACACTTGACCGGCCAGAAGCGACGCCCGCCAGTAGTATCCGTCAGATAAGAGCCGTCGCCCTCCGGGTTGATGGTCCCGATGAAAATACAGCGGCGCGGATGCGACACAGTCCTGCGCCCGTATGATGGACGGTATTTGTCGTCTCCGGATGCCATAAAGCCCTTGATCGCTTTCACCTCGCCGCGGGTCATACCGGTCATCTCGGCGAGTTCAACGATCCAGCGACCGGCGAGAGACTGCATGGAGTCCTTGCTGCCAACCTCGCCATCCAGACGGTCAGTGAACCACTCTCCATTGGGCGCCAGAGCGCGAACCAATGAAGATTTGCGAAGCCCCTGCGGCCCCTCCAGCACCAGCGCCGGGTCATGTTTGCAGCCCGGATTAAATGCCCTGGCAACCCCAGCGATGAGCGTGCGCTTACCTGCTGCGCGGTTGAAAAGCGTGTCCTGCGCCCCGGCCAGGCGAAGCAACCAAGTATCAATGCGCGGAACGCCGTCCCACTCCAGTGACTGGAGGTACTCCACGACCGGGTCTCGGCGGTCTCGCATTGCCAGCAGTTGCACGGCCTCAGCCGCGACGTTGGCACCAACCGCCACGCCGAACTGCGCCTCAGCCCATGCTGCCAGCATATCGTCATGCTCATCGCGCCACTCTGAGGGCAGTTCACCCCACGGCGTTTCGCGCTCGACGCGAATCTTCCCTGAGAACTCATCGTACCAAAACACGCCGGACCAGAGGGAGTTACCCTGCATCAGATCCGCCAATGTCGAGGCGGTTGCGCGCACCCGGAGCTGCGCCAGGCACATCTGGCGGCGGACGTAGTCGGTATCCTCAATGCAAGCCAGTTCTGGTTTGAAGAAGCCGATTTCCATCGACGTTTGGATCAGCCAGTTCGCGGCAGCGGCTCGATATTCCTTCAGGCCGCTATCCAGCGCCCACGCCTCCCAGCGCTGGAGTGAAGCGAGCTGGAACAGTCCATGGTCTTTTCCGAGTTCACTCGGCTTCAGCAGAACGATCCCGCGAGTATCTTCACGCCAAAACGCGTAATACTGTCCAGCTGTCCCAACACAGCGAAAAGGCATTCCCAGGTTGTCAGGGATCGCAACATTGTTATCATTATCGGCAACAGCGATCTCGTTCTGCACCAGCTCCGCTCTAGGGTTCAGCGTCTCCTCAAACGCCTTCGCCACGGCCGCCGCGCCTTGGCGCAGGTGCAGATCGTTGAAGTCGGTCGGGTTCCCCTCAAGACTCTTGAAGTCCGGCACCACCAGCAGACCATTAACCGCCCTCGCGGCAGCCTTCGCATGGTAAACGCCAGGATTCTCGACAGGCTGGGTCGTCCAGCGGTCATTATCAGCCGCGAGAATAATGACGACAGGCTTCTTGAGGGCTTGGAAGCGATCATGGATGGCCTGCGCTACTACTGGCAGGTTGCCTGCGTCGAAGCAGACCAGAGTCAGGTGTCCAGTGCATTCGTGAATGCTGGCGCCAGTGGCATAGCCCTCGCTGAGCACGAAGACGGGCGCGCCGTCGTGCATGATGGGCTTGCTGCCGATGGTGTGGAACAGTCCGCGCTTCGCGCCGCCAACAAGGTAATCCTTGTTGCGGTCGCCCATACTCTTCAGCTTGGACGGGAAAATCGCCTGCAGGGAGTGGATTTTGCGCTGACGATCACAAACAGGGATCAGGAGCGCGTTGTCGCTGATGTGGCGCACCTCGCCGGTGGCCTTGTTGACTTTCTCCCATTTCCCGACGCGCAGGCCATGAGCTTTCACGCCCTTGGCTTTCAGGTAAGGGTGATCTTCCGTAGCTTCGGCGGAGGCGTCCCAGAGCTGGTTGGCAGCAGCAGCAGCGGCTTCGTGGCGCGCCTTTTCGGCAGCATCCTTCTCAGCGCGCTCGCGCGCTACGCGTTCAGCCCAGGCCTTACGCTCTTCTGGCGTCCACGGGGTGGCTTTCCTGTCTGCCTGCCACTGAAATTTGTGGTCGCCGTGGCGCTTATTGCAGCCGAACGTGCCAGCTGGGCGCTCATCAAAATGCAGGCAGTACCAAGCGTTGCGTGCCCCCTTGCGATCGCCTTCGGCATGGACACGGTGAAGGTGTCCATCAGCCACAATCTCATCGCTTGTTTCGATGCCCTGCTCCGCCATGGCAGCACGGAACGCTTCGATGGTTTCAGAGAGGCTGGCTTTTTCTGCCAGTTGGGTAGCGCTCATGCTGCCACCTCACCGAAACGAGTCTCGAACAGGTCAACAACCGCGTCGAGGGCGTCGCCCAGCGGCATCTCAACCGGTTCAGAGCCGCGCTCTGGAGAAAAGTGAACGGTCTGCCCGTCAGCAGAGAAGTCGAGGATTGCGCACCCCTCACCGCTACGAGGAATACTGCCAGGTGTCACACCTACGGCATAGATGCGCCGAAAAGTCGGCATGCCATGCAGGCGGAGGATATCAGCCTGCGGGTTTACACCGGCAACACTACGCCCGGCAGAGATCCATGAGATTGGGCACACCTCAATCAGCGGAACGCCGAATGATTGGAGCACGTGGATAGGGAAATCATCGTCGAACGCGGTACTCGCATCCCCAGCGTTGGCATTGAAACGGTCTAGCGCAGCAATGATCGCGCCACGGTGCAGAGTTGAGTATTTATTGCTCATAAGTGCTCTCAAAAAAGATTAATCATTTTCTGGAGCGAACCTTGACCAGTTTCGGTCGTACATGTACTATTCTCTTATCAAATTTGAGTAGTACAGTGGTTCACGCCACCTATAGAAACCCGCCCGCCAGCGGGTTTTTTATTGCCCGTTCGTAGCCATACGGCGTTGCTCAATGGCCTTCTTCACATCGTCCCTACGCCACGCGTTTTTATTGCGTGTCAGCTTGAATGGCCTTGGAAACAGACCATCCTTGATCTCACGATACAAAGTTGCTCGTGAACATCTCAGCATTTCCATTACTTCCGGGAACAACACGTACTCTTTCATACTTCCTCCCGACTCTTTGGGTTCTTGGTGAGTCTGTCATCACGACGAATCATCGTGAGACGGTTCACCCGAAAAAAAATGCTGCTGAGAGCGCCATGCCGGATAACGGAGTGAACACCACCACCAGCAGCTCAGCAGGCGTGAGGCTGCGCATTTCATCGATGTAACGTTTCATAAAGTATCTCCAGGAAGCCCTTCCTACGGGGCTGAGGTGCAGGCGATGGCGGTAGGATAGGGCCTGGAGAACCCGCGTAATGCGACTTACGCTCGCCACCGCCTGCGATTGTTACCGGCCAATGGGTTCAACAGCTCAAGTTCGACCTATCCTTGATGCAAATGGTATCGTCGTTGGGAGCGAGGCCGCAACATATTTTTCCCTTATACATCAGTTACTTGATTGCTCATTTTTGAGCAAGCCACGCGATTTCCATTGCCGCTGAAAGCAATTCGGGTCTCGGCACACGAGGAAGGAGCGAGACGGTATTAGAAAGTTTTTCAGAAATACGATTTTCGCGGCTGCTGCTAATGATGCTATCCGCTGCTTGCGCCGTTCAACTTTTCCCGCCAAGTATGTGCCGAGCCACACCGTGAACAAGCGGTAACGGCGCAAAAATGCGGGTAATGACAGTGGTAACGCTGCCCGATGCCATAAAATTTCATCAATGAACGCAACGGGATAGCCGACAGATGAAAATTGCCACCTGGAATGTGAACTCCATCAAGCAGAGGCTGGATCACCTCGCAACCTTCGTGAAGAGCGCCGACCCGGACGTGGTCTGCCTTCAGGAGCTGAAATGCGTGGACGAGGCCTTCCCGCGCGCGGAAGTCGAGGCGCTGGGCTACAACGTCGTCACCCACGGTCAGAAGGCCTATAACGGCGTCGCGATCCTGTCGAAGCGTCCGCTCGAGGATGTCCGCCGCGGCCTGCCCGGAGACGAGAGCGACGAGCAGGCGCGCTACCTGGAAGGCGTGGTCTCGACCGCGACCGGAGCCGTGAGGGTGGCGTCCATCTATTTGCCGAACGGCAATCCTGTCGGCACTCCGAAATTCGACTACAAGCTCGCCTGGATGGACCGGTTGCGCGCCCACGCGAAAGCCCTTCTCGCCCTGGAGGAGCCCCTGGTCCTGTGCGGCGACTACAACGTCATTCCGGAGCCAAAGGACGCCCTCGACCCGGCCGCCTGGGCCAATGACGCCCTGTTTCAGCCGGAGAGCCGGGCGAAGTTCAGGGAGTTGATCAATCTCGGCTTCCTGGACGCGGTGCGCGCCTGCAATGATCAGCCGGGGCTCTATTCGTTCTGGGACTATCAAGCCGGCGCCTTCCAGCGTAACAACGGCATCCGCATCGACCACCTGCTGCTCTCGGCCCAGGCGCAGGACAGGCTCAGGACGGCGTCGATCCGCAAGGAGGTGCGCGGCTGGGACAAGCCCTCCGACCACGTTCCGGTGATGGTCGATCTGGATATCGAGTAGCGGTTGACCGGCGATACAGGATCGCCGGTCATCTATCGGCGCGACTGGATGTACTGCTCCAGCAGGGCCAGGGCCAGCTTGCGGTCGCTGTCGTCGGCTGCCGCGAAGGCGTCATCGTAAAGCGAGACGATCCACTGATCCTTGGCCGTATCGGTCGAGGCTTCGCGCGCCAGCGTGAGCCACATGAGGCCCTTGGCTCGCTGGCGCGGCACGCCCTGTCCGGTCATCAGCAGATGGCCCAAGAGCGCCTGCGAGGCGGTGTGCCCCTTCTCGGCCGCCAAGTTGAACCAGCGGGCGGCATGGCGGGCGTCCTTCCGGACACCCGTCCCCTCCAGGTAGAGGCGGGCGAGATTGTACTGCGCGTTGGAGTCGCTGAAATAGGACGCCGCGTAGCTGAACATCTCGACGGCGCGCTCCGGATTGGACATCACATAGGAGTCCTTGATGCCATCCAGGAAATAAGTCCCGAGCGCCACGAATGCGCTGGAGACCACCGCCGCGTTCGGAGAATCGGGGCTCTCGTCCGCATGCTGGTCGGCGAGCCGGGAGAAGTACTCGAAGGCTTTCAGGTCGTCGTGCTCGACGCCGTCGCCGTCGGCATACATCCGGCCGAGCTTCCAGAGCGCCAGCGAATGGCCCTGGCCCGCCGCATATTCGAGCGCGTGCACGGCCCCGATCTTGTCGCCGGCATTGTAGTCACGCATGCCGCTGCGCAGCGCATCGCGGACCGAGCCGTACTTGGTCGCCGGAGCGAGCGCCGGGGACAAGGCAGGCGTGAGCGGTTGCGGACGCGGCGCGGCATCGAGGGCATAAGCCGCGCCGGCCCCGAGAGTGGCCACCCACAAGGTGGCTGCGATGAGTTTAAACGTCCGCATAGGTTTCTTTTTCTGCGGCTCCGCCCGGATGGGTGACCGCCCCATCCCGCGCCGGACCCACTGTTTGCGCGTATTTCCAGAGATAGCCCGAGGTGGCGCTCGTCTCGCGCGGCTTCCATTCGGACCGGCGCTGGGCCAGTTCCTCGTCGGAAAGCTCCACGTCGATGGTGCCCTTGATGGCGTCGATGGCGATGATGTCGCCGTCCCGGATCAGGCCGATCGGACCTCCGATCGCCGCTTCCGGGCCCACATGGCCGATGCAGAAGCCGCGGGTCGCGCCGGAGAAGCGTCCGTCGGTGATAAGGGCGACCTTGTCGCCCATGCCCTGGCCGTAGAGGGCTGCCGTGGTCGACAGCATCTCGCGCATGCCGGGACCGCCGCGGGGGCCCTCGTAGCGGATCACCAGGACCTCGCCTTCCTTGTACTGGCGCGTCGAGACGGCCTCGAAGCAGGCCTCCTCGCCGTCGAAGCAGCGGGCCGGGCCGCGGAACACCTGCTTGTCGGTCGCCATGCCGGCCACCTTCACGATGGCGCCTTCGGGAGCGAGGTTGCCCTTGAGCCCCACGACGCCGCCGGTCGGCGTGATCGGCGTGTTCGCCGGATAGACCACGTCCTGATCGTGGTTCCATTTCACGGATGCCAGGTTCTCGGCCATGGTGCGGCCGGTCACGGTCATGCAGTCGCCGTGCATGAAGCCGTGATCGAGCAACGTCTTCATGAGCAGCGGGATGCCGCCGACCTCGAACAGATCCTTGGCGACATAGCGTCCGCCGGGCTTCAGATCCGCGATATAGGGCGTGCGCTTGAAGATCTCGGCCACGTCGAACAGGTCGAACTTGATGCCGGCCTCATGGGCGATGGCGGGAAGGTGCAGGGCCGCGTTGGTTGAACCGCCCGAGGCCGCCACCACGGTGGCGGCATTCTCCAGGGACTTGCGGGTCACGATATCGCGCGGCCGGATGTTCCGGGCGATGAGATCCATGATCTGCTCGCCGGCTGCTGCGCAGAACCGGTCGCGGATCTCGTAAGGCGCCGGTGCGCCGGCGGAATACGGCAGGGCAAGGCCCATGGCCTCGGACACGGTCGCCATGGTGTTGGCGGTGAACTGGGCCCCGCAGGCGCCGGCCGACGGGCAGGCCACCTGCTCGAGCTCGGTGAGATCCTCGTCCGACATCTCGCCGACCGAGTATTTGCCCACCGCCTCGAAGAGGTCCTGCACGGTCACCTGACGGCCGCGGAAGGAGCCCGGAAGAATAGATCCGCCGTAGATGAAGATCGACGGCACGTTGAGGCGCACCATCGCCATCATCATGCCCGGCAGGGACTTGTCGCAGCCCGCCATGCCGACGAGCGCGTCGTAGGAATGGCCGCGCATGGTCAGCTCGACCGAATCCGCGATCACCTCGCGGGACGGGAGCGACGCCTTCATGCCCTGATGGCCCATGGCGATGCCGTCTGTCACCGTGATGGTGCAGAACTCGCGCGGCGTGCCGTTGGCGGCCGCCACGCCCTTCTTCACGGCCTGGGCCTGGCGCATGAGGGAGATGTTGCAGGGAGCAGCCTCGTTCCAGCACGTTGCGACGCCCACGAGCGGCTGGGCAATCTGCTCTTTGGTCAGACCCATGGCATAGAGATAGGAGCGATGCGGCGCGCGAGCGGGCCCCACCGTCACGTGACGGCTCGGCAGCTTCGACTTGTCGATCACCCGCGCATCCATGGTCCGCACTCTTTTCCACCCGGTTCTCACAAGGAAATCCAAGGGCTTTGGAATTCCCGTGATCTGCCACGTGCCACGCCACCGATGCAACGATCCTTCCGAAGGATCCGCTAACAGTCTTAATCCAGGATCTGCCCCAGGTATCGTACCGTAAAGCTTTGGTTTTGAAGCACTTTAACCTGCCCTAGGTGTAGCGCTTGGTTTATGGCGGCATCGCGGCGGAGCTTGGGCCAACAGAGGCAAGATGTTGAAGGTTTGAGGGTGTTGCTCGGCCGCAACAATTTTGGGACAGAATTCCGCTTGTCCCACGCGGCTTCTGCCCTACTAGGGCCCTTCCTCGCGTGCGATCCGCTTCCCTCAGTGGTCGATTTTCTCGGACGAGAACCAGACGTCGTCGTAGACCGCGACTGCGCTCGAATCGGGCGGGCGCTCGTTCCTGATCCAGACGGATCGGATGGCCGCGACGTCGGACTCGGTCGGCAGCCGTCGGACCGAGATCCGCTCCGTCGTGCCGCTGCAGGAGATGAAGCCGACGGTCATAAGCGCCCGAGCAGACAACCCCGTCTCGTGCCGCGTCACCAGGACGGCCGGCCCCCAGCCCTTGTGCGGCTGCCAGGGGAAGATCAGGCGGCCGCCCGGGTTCAGCGCCTTGAGCCACTCGACGTCGGGCGCGATGACGCCGGCATTGACGTAGATGACATCCGCTTTCGGCAGAACCCGGCCGAAGGCGGACGCGGCATGAACGGACGCATTGGAACAGGCGCTCAGGTTCCGCGCCGCCTCGGCGGCGAGGTCCGGCTCGTACTCGAAGGCGTCGACACGCCCATCCGGTGAAACGAGCTGCGCCAGGATCGCCGTGTAATAGCCTGTGCCGGCACCGACATGAATCACGGTCTCGCCTGGTCCCGGGCCGACCGCATCGAGCCAGGCGGCATGCAGGGCGGGCTCGCCGTTGTTGATGCCCCGTTCGAGGTCGATCGCCACGAGGACATTGTCGTAGATCTCGGCGAGCTCGGAGGTCTGGGTGGCGACGCCCATGGTGATGATGGTCCACGGCGCCGGCGGCAGAAAAGCCTCCCGTGGAACGGCCGCAAAGGACGCCTCGATGCGGGCGTCCCGGACATCCGCCATCCGGGCGACCCGCGCGGCATAAGCCCTGCGATACCTGTCGGACTCTTCCTGGGGCATGCCCGAGAAATCCGTTTCGGGCCGCTCCGGTTCCACGCGGCTAAGGCCCTGATCCGCTACATCCTGAAGACGCCGAACTTCGTCTCCGGGACGGGCGCGTTCAGGGCGGCCGAGAACGCCAGGGCGAGCACCCGGCGGGTTTCCGACGGGAGGATGATGCCGTCGTCCCAGAGGCGAGCGGTCGCGTAATAGGGCGAGCCCTCCTTCTCGTACTTGTCGCGGATCGGCGCCTTGAAGGCTTCTTCCTCGTCCGTGCTCCAGGCTTTGCCCTCGGCTTCGAAGTTGTCGCGACGCACGGTCGCCAGCACGCTCGCCGCCTGCTCGCCGCCCATCACCGAGATGCGCGAATTCGGCCAGGTGAACAGGAAGCGCGGGGAATAGGCGCGGCCGCACATGCCGTAATTGCCGGCGCCGAACGAGCCGCCGACCAGCAGCGTGATCTTCGGCACCTGGGCGCAGGCCACCGCCGTGACGAGCTTCGCCCCGTCCTTGGCGATGCCGCCCGCTTCGTACTGGCGCCCGACCATGAAGCCGGAGATGTTCTGCAGGAAGAGCAGCGGGATGCGCCGCTGGCAGCACAGCTCGATGAAATGCGCACCTTTCTGGGCGCTTTCGGAGAACAGGATGCCGTTGTTGGCGATGATCCCGACCGGGATGCCCCAGATCCGCGCGAACCCCGTGACGAGCGTCGTGCCGTAAAGCCGCTTGAACTCGTCGAACTCGGAGCCATCGACGAGGCGCGCGATCACCTCGCGGATGTCGTACTGCTTCTTGAGGTCGGTGGGCACGATCGCATCGAGATCGTCGATGGCATATTTCGGCTCCACCGGCTCCGCGAGATCGATATCGATGCTCTTGCGGGTATTGAGCGTGCCGACGATGCGGCGCGCGATGGCGAGCGCATGCACGTCGTCCGTGGCGTAATGATCCGCCACACCGGAGAGACGGGCGTGAACGTCCGCGCCGCCGAGATCCTCGGCGGACACGACCTCGCCGGTCGCCGCCTTCACGAGAGGCGGCCCGCCGAGGAAGATCGTGCCCTGGCGGCGCACGATGATCGTCTCGTCCGACATGGCCGGCACATAGGCGCCGCCCGCCGTGCATGAGCCCATGACGCAGGCGATCTGCGGGATGCCCAGGGACGACAGGGTCGCCTGGTTGTAGAAGATGCGGCCGAAATGCTCCCGGTCCGGGAACACCTCGGTCTGATGCGGCAGGTTCGCGCCGCCGGAATCGACCAGATAGAGGCAGGGCAGCCGGTTCTCGCGCGCCACGTCCTGGGCGCGCAGATGCTTCTTCACCGTCATCGGGTAATAGGTGCCGCCCTTGATCGTCGAATCGTTGCACACGATCATGACCTCGCGGCCTTCGACGCGCCCGATGCCGGTGATGATGCCGGCCCCGTGGATCGCATCCTCGTACATGCCGTGCGCGGCGAGCGAGCCGAGTTCCAGGAACGGCGCGCCCGGGTCGAGGAGGCGCATCACACGCTCGCGCGGCAGGAGCTTGCCGCGGGCGAGGTGCCGCTCCCGGGCCTTGGCGGGGCCGCCTTCGGCCACGGCCTGCCGCTTGGCCTGGAGATCCTGGGCGAGCTCTGCCCATGCGTCACGGTTCGCCCGTGCGGCGTCCGAGGTCAGGTCGGCAGAGGTGGCAATGACAGGCACGGCGGGTCTCCCTCGGTCTTGTTCTTCGGTCTGTCAGCGACATTGAGCCGTGAGACCAAAGACGTCAGTACCTAGAACCGGGGAGTCCGCGCAACTGGCTTCAGCAGGCCGTCGCGTCAGCCTTTCGCACGAATGACCGTCTCCTGGCGCACAACGCCGGGACCGCACCGGTAGGCGATGCCGCGCACGAGCGACCAGTCGTGGGCGACCTGCTGCAGGTAGAGATGCGTGCCGCCGAGCGCGACGGTCGCCTGGAGCATGTCCTCGGTCGCGTAGCCGAAGGTCGATCGGCCGAGGGTGACGCCGAAGCCGATATTGACCGGCCGGTGGGTTCCCGGCCCGGTCGGCGTGACAGGGCTGACCTCGCCGAGACGGGTGCAGACCCGCACGTCGGCCGGCGAATCGACGATCTTGACGAGCTCCGTGGGTTCGGGCCTGACGGCACAGGCCGAGGCGGCCAGAGCGACGAGGGAAGCGAGAAGGACACGTTGCATGGAAGTTCCGCCAATGATCAGCCGTTTGCTCCAGCTTAGAGCATGAAGCGGCCTTGGGGAGAAGCCTTGCCGTATCCTGTGTGAAAATCCTAGACGCCGTGGCGCGAGAGCAACGGTGTCTCGACCCGCTCGGTCGGCCCGAAAACCTCCTCGAAGGTCCGGCGCATCGCAGCATCGACCTCTGGCATCGTCACCGGGATGCCGAGGTCCACGAGGCTGGTGACCCCGTGCTCCGTGACCCCGCAGGGAACGATGCCGGAGAAATGCGACAGATCCGGCTCCACGTTGAGGCTGATGCCGTGGAACGTGGCCCAGCGTCGGACCCGGATTCCGATGGCGGCGATCTTGTCCTCGGCGGTCTCGCCCTTGTCCGGCCGCCGCACCCAGACGCCGACCCGGTCCTCCCGCCGCTCGCCTCGGATGTTGAAGGCGTCGAGCGTGGCGATCAGCCAGGCTTCGAGAGCCGTCACGTAGCGGCGCAGGTCGGGTGCCCGCCGCTTGAGATCGAGCATCACGTAGGCGACCCGCTGTCCGGGGCCGTGATAGGTGTATTGCCCCCCCCGGCCCGTCTGATGCACCGGGAAGCGGTCCGGATCGACGAGATCCGCCGCCTTGGCCGAGGTTCCGGCCGTATAGAGCGGGGGGTGCTCCACGAGCCACACCAGCTCCCGGGCCTCGCCTGCCGCGATCGCCTCGGCGCGGGCCTCCATGAAGGCGACGGCCTCCTCATAAGCCGTCAGGCCGTCCGTGATCAGCCACTCCACGGGTTCGGAGCCGCTTTCGGCATGGAACTGAACGGTCAGGCTGTCTCGCAGGTTCGACACCGGTTCACCTAAAATCCAGCGGGCCGCGGAGCAGGATCGCTCCGGCCCTTGAAGGAACACGCGTCGGTTCCGCGCTCCTCGTGAAACTCGCGCTTATATAGTCGTGACAGACGCTTATCGCCTATAGCGCCCTTCGCAGGCGAGACATTCGCTTTGATCAATCGCCGCAAGCTCCACGGAGGGGGTTGCAGCGTCCCGATCGATCTGCTAGAGCGGCCACCTCTTCAGGAAAACCACTCCTGAAACCGAGTTCGCGGTCATGGCGGAATTGGTAGACGCACTACCTTGAGGTGGTAGCGGGGAGACCCGTGGAGGTTCGAGTCCTCTTGACCGCACCAACTTTCGGCACGCTCGTGTCGAAGACGAAAAGGCCCCTTTCCGGGGCCTTTTTTGTTGGCCAGGGAGGTCGCCGCCGCAGGCGGTCGAACCATCGTCATACGCTCCTGAAACAAGCGTCCGGGATCAACCGCCAAGCGATTCTTCGAGAAAGTCTTTTAGGCGCATTGCATGGGCCCGCCCGCGCACCTAAAAGGCGGCAACCCACCTTCAGAGGACGGCTGATGCTGGAAGTCGAAGACAAGACGCCGCTCCCGAAGCCCGATGGGCCTGAACCCGAATCCCTGGCCTTCAGGGATGAGGAAGGTGAGCTCAATCCGGAATTCCTGGCCGCCGCCGCCGACGCCATCGAGGCGTCAGAGGTCGAGCGCCTGCAGAAGCTCGTCGAGGACTTCCACGAATCCGAACTGGGCGATCTTCTCGAAGCTCTCGAGCCGGACCAGCGCCCTCGCCTTATCGAGCTTCTCGGGACGTCCTTCGACTTCGCCGCCCTGACCGAGGTGGACGAGGCGGTCCGCGAGGAGATCCTGGAGGAGCTCGAGACCGCGACCGTCGCGGAGGGCGTGCGCGACCTCGATTCCGACGATGCCATCACCATTCTCGAAAGTCTCCCCGAGGAGGAGAAGGCCGAGGTTCTCGATCAGCTTCCGGCGATCGAGCGCGTCGCGCTGCAACGGTCCCTCGACTATCCGGAAGACAGCGCCGGGCGGCGCATGCAGACCGAGTTCATCGCCGTGCCGCCCTTCTGGACGGTGGGGCAGACCATCGACTTCATGCGCGAGACCGAGGATCTGCCGGAGACCTTCTACGAGATCTTCGTGATCGACCCGGCCGCGCACCTGCTCGGATCGGTGCCTCTGGACCGGCTTCTGCGCTCCAAGCGCCCGGTCACGATCCAGGACATCATGAACGCCGAGCCCGACCGGGTGGAGGCCACGGAGCACCAGGAGGAGGTGGCGCGCCTGTTCGAGCGCTACAACCTGGTGTCGGCAGCCGTGGTCGACGAGGCCGGCCGGCTCGTCGGCGTGATCCTGGTCGACGACATCGTCGACGTGCTCGAGGAAGAGGCCGACGCCGACATCAAGCAGCTCGGTGGCGTGAAATCGGACGAGGAGCTCTCCGACACGGTCTTCTACATCCAGCGGAGCCGGTTCCCCTGGCTGTTCGCCAACATGTGCACCGCCTTCCTGGCCGCGAGCGTGATCCGGCTCTTCGAGGGCTCGCTCGAGCGGATGGTGGCGCTCGCCATCCTCATGCCCATCGTGGCATCCATGGGCGGCAATGCCGGCACCCAGACCATGACGGTCGCCGTCAGGGCCCTCGCCACCCGCGAGCTCGGCCGGTCCAACGCCTGGCGCATCATCCGCCGCGAGGCGACGGTCGGCCTGCTCAACGGGCTGGTCTTCGCCGTCATCCTGGGAAGCCTCGCGGGGCTCTGGTTCCAATCCTGGCAGCTCGGCTTCGTCATCGGCCTCGCCCTCATCACGGTCCTGATCTTCGCGGCGCTCGGGGGAATCTTCGTGCCGCTCACGCTCAACCGGTTCGGCGTCGACCCTGCCGTATCGTCAGGGCCGTTCGTCACCAGCATCACGGACATCGTCGGCTTCTTCGCCTTTTTGGGTATCGCAACGGCCTGGTTTCACCTGTAAGCTTGTTTCGCAGCGCTGTCGTAAGGGCCTGTTAACGCTCTTGCGTCATCTCTGGTGTGCTCCAGTCCTGCGTACAATACAGTTGAACCGATGAAGACTCGCCGCCGCTCCTCCAGCCGCTCCAAGAGTTCCGGCCTGAAGACATTCGTCCAGGCTGCTCGGTTCAGCGCGCTCGCCGTCGTCGCCCTGGGGCTCGCCTCCTGCGCGATCATGCCCTCGTCGAGCCGCTACCCGACCAAGGGCGATGCCCGCCCGCACGACGGCGTCGCGACCGCTCACCGGCTTCCGATCCACGGGGTCGACATCTCCAAGTGGCAGGGCGATGTCGACTGGGCGGCCCTGCGCCAGGCCGGCACGCAGTTCGCCTTCATCAAGGCGACCGAGGGCGGCGACCACATCGACAGCAAGTTCCACGAGAACTGGCAGGCCGCCAGGAGAGCGGGCGTTCCGCGCGGCGCCTATCATTTCGTGTACTGGTGCCGCCCTGCCCACGAGCAGGCGGCCTGGTTCAAGCGCAACGTGCCCCAGGATCCCGATGCCCTCCCGCCGGTCCTCGACGTGGAGTGGAACGGGCAATCGGTGAACTGCCCGAAGAAGGTTCCGCGCGCACAGGCGCTCGCCATGATCGACGTGATGCTGCGCGAGATGGAAGCCCATACGGGCAAGCGGCCGATCATCTATACCGACATCACCTTCCATAAGGAAATTCTGGAAGGCGAGTACAACGACTACCCCTACTGGATCCGCAGCACGGCCGCCGAGCCCCACGTGCGCTACAACAACCGCCGCTGGACCTTCTGGCAGTTCACGACCACGGGCCGGGTGCCCGGCGTGAGGGGCGACGTGGACCGCAACACCTTCTACGGCACGGAGAACCAGTGGCGCATGTTCGTCCAGAGCGCCTGCGACCCCCGCGACCACAGCCGCCTGAGCCAGCAGGGCGTCTGCCGCACCATGGATGCAGTCCAGACGGCGAGCGCTGAAGTTACGGAGTAACTTTAGCCTAGACAGCCTTACGCGTAGAGAAACCTACCCAAATCGATCTGGGTAGATTATCCCAGGTTCAGCAGTGAGATCGGTTGACGTTATATTATAACACTGCTTAGTTGTCGCAGCTTGAGACTTCTGGAGCTCGACATGCCCTTTCATATCCCACCCCCAGATCCGACGACCCCTCGTCCCACCACAGGCAATGACATTATCGACGGCACCAATGGCAACGATGTCCTGGAGGCCTATATCGGCAATGATCTTCTGCGGGCGGGAGCCGGCAACGATATCCTCGTCGCCTCCGTCGGCAACCATACTCTCGAAGGCGGATTGGGCGACGATCAATATGTGCTGACAAGCAGCGCCAGTACGTATCTGATCAACGACGTCGGCGGCACGGATACAATCGACTTCGCTCCCTACACGCTGAAGGGCGTCTATCGGGTTGGCGCAGGAGGCGCGGCCGATCCTTCGGGCAACGATCTCTACCTCGTCTTTTCCGCCTTCACTGTGACGGTCCGAAACTATTTCGTCACGGGTGGGAATGGTGGCCATATTGAGGCCCTGAGGTTCAACTCCTACTCTCCGTTCGAAGAAAGCGTCACATGGCAGATGGGCGATGTCTTGAACGCCCTGCAGCAATCGTGGCCCTCCATGGAAGACGAGTTCCTTTACGCCGATCCGACGGGGCTTCCCACCCTGCTGGATGGCGGGCTCGGGAACGATTACCTCCACAGCTATTTCGCTAATGACACCTTGCTGGGTGGTGCAGGCAACGACACGCTTCTGGGCAGTCGCGGCGACAACATTCTCCAAGGCGGCACCGGAGACGATTTTTACAAGATGGAAGAAACCGGCGGCACGGACATTTTGTTCGACGAGGGTGGGAATGACAGAGCCCTCGTCGCTTATATCGTCTCGAAATTCGATCGCACCGGCGACGATCTCTGCATCACATCAACTCGTAACAGCAAGCTGACAATCAAGAATTATTTCTCGGAAGCTCCCGGCACCGCAAAGGGCTTGATCGAGGATCTGTGGCTCGGAGGATACGAGAAGGACTGGTCGATCCCAGGTCGCAACTGGTCTCGTGCCGAGATTTTGGAGGAGATCCAGAAGAACGATCCGGCTGACAACTCGGCAGACACGTCACATGAGGTGGATCCCAAACCTCACAATACCGAGTCGCAAAGCTCACAAGACGATCCTTCCAAGGCAGAGGAGCATATTTTGAGAGCCGATGGAGGGCGCAACGTTCTCGCCGGATCTTCGGAAGCTGACGTGTTCATCTTCTCGAGCGTGAATAAAGCGGGTCTTGGAAAAGATCGGGACATCATCGTCAACTTCGAGCATGGCGTCGACACCATCGACCTCAGTGGCATCGACGCCAACACAAAGGTTGCCGGCAACAACGCCTTCAAGGCGCTTCTGACGGGCAAGAAGCCGTTCACCAAGGCCGGGCAGCTTCATTACGATGCCAAGAAGGGCATCCTCTCCGGCAACACGGACAAGGATGCGGCCGCAGAGTTCCAGATCCAGATCAAGAACAAGCCGGAACTCCTCAAGCTCACCGACTTCGTTCTCTGACCGACAGACAGGAACCAACCCTCGAAACTCCCCGGCCCTAGGCTGGGGAGTTTCCGTTTGTCGCCGTTCAGCCAAATTTCTCCGCCTTCCCGCTTGATAAGGGCAGCATTGCTGACCAAAATGATGGATCAGAAAATCGATCCATCGCGTACTCTTGCGAGTCGACGAATGGAACAGGGAGGACACGATGCTGCCGAACGCCGCCAAGGGCTTCAATTTCGATCTCGGCGAAACCGCCGATGCCATCCGCGAGACCGTGCGCGACTTCGCCCAGGAGAGGATCGCCCCGCGGGCGGAGGAGATCGACCGCACGAACCAGTTTCCGCGCGACCTCTGGCCCCAGATGGGCGAGCTCGGCCTGCACGGGATCACGGTCGAAGAGGAGTACGGCGGGGCCGGGCTCGGCTATCTCGAGCATGTGATCGCCATGGAGGAGATCTCCCGGGCGTCCGCTTCCGTCGGCCTGTCCTACGGGGCCCATTCGAACCTCTGCGTCAACCAGATCCGCCGCAACGGCAGCGAGGCGCAGAAGCGCCGTTACCTGCCGAAGCTGATCTCCGGCGAGCATCTCGGTGCGCTCGCCATGTCCGAGCCGGGCTCGGGCTCCGACGTGGTCTCCATGCGCACCCGCGCCGAGAAGCGCGGCGACCGCTACGTGCTCAATGGTAACAAGATGTGGATCACCAACGGCCCGACGGCCGACACCCTGGTGGTCTATGCCAAGACCGATCCGGCGGCCGGCCCGCGCGGCATGACGGCCTTCCTGATCGAGAAGGACTTCAAGGGTTTCTCCACCCACCAGAAGCTCGACAAGCTCGGCATGCGCGGCTCGGACACCTGCGAGCTGGTGTTCGAGGATTGCGAGGTGCCCGCGGAGAACGTGCTCGGTGAGGTCGGCCGGGGGGTCAACGTGCTCATGTCGGGCCTCGATTACGAGCGCGCCGTTCTGGCGGCCGGCTCCACGGGCATTATGCAAGCTTGCATGGATGTGGTCCTCCCCTACATCCACGAGCGCAAGCAGTTCGGACAGGCCATCGGCGAGTTCCAGCTCGTGCAGGGCAAAGTCGCCGACATGTACGTGACCATGAACGCCGCGAAGGCCTATGTCTATGCGGTGGCCAAAGCCTGCGACCGGGGCGAGACCACTCGCGAGGACGCGGCCGGCGCGATCCTCTATGCGGCCGAGAACGCCACCAGAATGGCGCTCGATGCGATCCAGCTTCTCGGCGGCAACGGCTACATCAACGATTATCCGACCGGTCGTCTGCTGCGCGACGCGAAGCTCTATGAGATCGGCGCCGGCACCAGCGAGATCCGCCGCATGCTGATCGGCCGCGAGCTGTTCGCCAAGACCGCATGAGCGGCTCCCTTTCGACGGCACGCCAGGGCTGCTCCCGAGCACCCGGGCGTGACGCTCGGGTGGTGATTTTCATTCAGGCCGAACCAGCTACAGTGAGGCATTCATGGATCACCGCGAGGCCCGATGACCCTGACGCTGTATGCCCATCCGTTCTCGGCCTACTGCCAGAAGGTCCTGATCGCGCTTTATGAGAACGGCACACCGTTCGAATACCGGACGTTGGGCGACGAGCAGGCCGACGCCGAACTGGCGGCGCTCTGGCCGATCAAGCGCTTCCCCGTGCTCGTGGACGCCGGCCGGACCGTCATGGAAGCCACGATCATCATCGAGCATCTCGGCCTCCATCACCCTGGACCGGTGCGGCTGATCCCGGACGATCCGCGGGAGGCTCTCGACGTGCGGCTAATGGATCGCTTCTTCGACAACTACGTCGCAACCCCGATGCAGAAGATCGTGTTCAACCAAATCCGGCCGGAGACGGACCGGGATCCTTACGGGGTCAAGGAGGCCCGGGCGATGCTCGACCGGGCCTATGGCTGGTTCGACGAGAGACTCGCCGGGCGTGAATGGGCCGCCGGCGGCGCCTTCAGCCTTGCCGATTGTGCGGCGGCTCCGTCTCTTTTCTATGCCGACTGGGCCCATCCTGTCGGCGAGGCGTTCCCACACGTCCTCGATTATCGCAGGAGGCTCCTCGCCCGCCCCTCCTTCGCCCGCGCTGTGGACGAGGCCCGGCCCTATCGCGGGTTCTTTCCGCTCGGAGCCCCGGACCGCGATTGACGCACGACGGGATTGCGCCCGACGGGGCTCCGCCGCGGTAGCGTGCCGGATCCGGGCCCGCTATGAAAGCGTATCTCAACGTCAGGAAACAGCCATGACCCTCGACAAGACCATCGCCGATGCCCTGCGGGCCGCGTCCACCGCCACGATCACCACCGTGCTGCTGAAAAAGGGTGTCCGCCGCTGCTGGATGAATGGACCGATGCCGGCCTTCAACGCCACGGAAAAGATGGTCGGCCGTGCCTTCACCCTGCGATTCGTGCCTGCCCGCGAGGATCTGGCGACGCCGGAATCCTGGGCCTCCCCGCGCTCCACCCGGGCCGCCATCGAGGACATGCCGGAGGGCTGCATTGCGGTGGTCGATTCCATGGGCGTCACCGATGCGGGCATCTTCGGCGACATCCTGACCGCCCGCATGAAGAAGCGCGGCGTCGCCGCCCTCATCACGGACGGGGTGGTGCGCGATGCGGTCGGCGTCGAGGGGACGAATCTGCCGGTCTGGTGCGCGGGCGTCGCCGCCCCGCCGTCGGTCGCCGGCCTGACCTTCGTGGGCTGGCAGGAGCCCATCGGCTGCGGCGGAGTCGCGATCTTCCCGGATGACGTGATCGTCGCCGACCGGGACGGCGTCGTGGTGATCCCGGCCGCCATGGTGGAAGAGGTCGCCAAGGCGGCCGTCGCCCAGGAGCATTATGAGCTCTGGGTCATGCGCGAAGTCGAGAAAGGCGTTCCCCTCCCCGGCCTGTATCCGCCGAACGCCGAAACCAAGGCGCGCTACGAGGCCGAGCTGAACAAGTCTTAAGTCGACGGGCCCAACGGGTCGCCGCGGGCTCTAAGTCGACAACGGCGCCACGTCATGGCCCGGCTCGTCCCGGCCATCCGGATCGGAAAGGTGCGGCGCTTCACACCATCGGGGTCACCGGCACAAGGCCGGTGACGACGTGGGAAGGTGTTCCAAGCGCAAATCGCCAGGAATGAGGACCCGCGCGTGTTCTACTACCTTTCAAAGGTCACGTGGTTCTTCGCCACGCCGTCCAATCTCCTGATCAGCGTCATCCTGCTGGGGCTGATCCTCGCCCTCGTCAGGCGACTGCGCTCCATCGGCATCGGCCTGAGCCTGATCGCTACCCTTGCGACCATCGCCCTGGGGCTTCTCCCCATCGCCAATTACGTCCTGCTGCCGCTCGAGGAGCGGTTTCCCACCTTCCGGGACGACGGGAGACGCGTGGATGGAATCATCCTGCTCGGCGGATCCGTCGAGGCGGCGGATTCGGCCTCTCGCGGGATGATCGTGTCGAACGAATCGGCGGAGCGTGTCCTCGACACGATCCAACTCGCCCACCGCTACCCGAGCGCCCGGATCCTGATCTCCGGGGGCGGCGGCACGGTCTTCGGCGACGGCGCGGCCGAGGCTCCCATCATCGCGGCCTATCTGAAGAGCATCGGCATCGACCCGACCCGCATCATGGTGGAGGACCGCTCGCGCACGACCTCGGAGAACGCGCTCTTCTCGCGTGACCTGGCGAAGCCGCAGGAGGGCGAGCGCTGGCTTCTCGTGACATCCGCCTGGCACATGCCGCGGGCCGTCGGCGTGTTCGAAAAGGTCGACTTCCCGGTCACGCCCTACCCGGTCGACTTCCGCACCGGCGGCGGGGGCAACAATCACCGCCCCTTCGGCTTCATCTCGGAAGGCCTGCGACGGCTCGATCTGGGCACGAAGGAATGGGCCGGATTGATCGGCTACTACGCGACCGGGCGCACGTCGCGGCTGTTCCCTGGAGCTCAGGATTCCGGACCGGCCGGCCGCGCCAGCCGATAGGTCCCGCGAAAATCATCCGGATCGACCGGACGCCCTTTTCGCAGAATGATGATCCGGCCTTCCTTCATCAGGCGCACCGCCACCTTCCGCACGGGCTGCATCAGGGGGCCCCATCCGTCCGGCTGGTTTCCCCCGATGGCCTGAGCCACGTCGCCTGGACCGATGGTTTTGCCGGGGCCGCGCTCCTCGAGCAGCGCCAGCAGGGCGGCCTCGATTTCCTCGGGCGTTGCGTGCTTAGACATCTGTGGACCTCAAGGCTGCGTGGTGGGCATCCGACAGGAACTGGCGCCGCCACATGACGAGCAGGACGCCGGCCGTGGCCCCGATGAAGAGATAGGCGCTCACGAACCAGCCGAGATAGGCAAGCGAGAAGAAGAAGGCCCGCTGTCCGCGGTTGAAATGCTTGCCGGCCACCGCGTTCATCGCAGCAGCCTGACGGGCGACGACCAGGGCCTCGTCACGGCTGTTCTCCTTCAGGACGGGCACCGCCCCGACGATGATCGCCATGTAGTTGAAGAGCCGGTAAGACCAGGCGAACTTGAAGAAGGCATAGACGAAGATCACCGCGAGCCCGATTACCTTCACGTCCCAGGCCAGCCGTGTCGGAGGCTCTCCGAACGGGAGGTCGGCAAAAAGCGGCAGAACGGAATCCGCCGAGCGCAGCAGGGCCAGAACGCCGCCGATGGCAATGAGTGACGTCGAGGCGAAGAACGCCGTCCCGTTCATCAGGGACGCCATGATCGTGGTGTCGACGATCCGGTTCTCCCGCACCACCATCTGCTCCATCCAGCGATAGCGGTACTGGTTCATAAGCTTGTTCAGGCTTTTCTGCCCGGCCGGCGTGAGCTCGAGCGCGGCGTGGTAGCCGATCCAG
Source organism: Microvirga terrae (assembly GCF_013307435.2). Classification (NCBI taxonomy): domain Bacteria; kingdom Pseudomonadati; phylum Pseudomonadota; class Alphaproteobacteria; order Hyphomicrobiales; family Methylobacteriaceae; genus Microvirga; species Microvirga terrae. Next base: position 1,997,683 of record NZ_CP102845.1, on the reverse strand, counting down.
GCAATCAGGAAGAAAGCCAGCGCCCCGTAATCGAGATTGGTGAAACCCAGCACCCGTTCCTCCGATTGACTCCGCCGCCATCTTGCCCAGTTTGTGGAAAGCCTCAATGGGGAGCGACGCTACATGCCTCAGACCATCACGCGCGGCTACAAGACATTGCTCGGCGAAGCCAATGCAAAGATCCGGACGCTGTCCATCGCCGAAGCCTTGCCTCTGCACGGCCGCGAGGACGTGGTCTTCGTGGATCTGCGCGACCCCCGGGAGCTCGAGCGGGAGGGCCGCGTGCCCGGGGCCGTGCATTGCCCGCGCGGCATGCTCGAATTCTGGATCGATCCGGAAAGCCCCTACCACAAGCCGGTCTTCGGCCAGGACAAGACCTTCGTGTTCTTCTGCGCAGCCGGGTGGCGCTCGGCGCTCTCGGCTGCCACCGCGCAGGACATGGGCCTGAAGCCGGTTGCCCACGTGGAGGGCGGTTTCACGGCCTGGAAGCAGGCAGGCGGCCCTGTCGAGACCGGCGAGCCGTCGAAGCGTTAAACCGTCCCTCGAATTTCGAAGCGCCCGGACACGTCGAACGCGAGGTCGTCAGGGTCCAGGATCTCGACCTTCTCGACGCGCGACCCCGCGGGCCCCTCCCGGCACGCCTTCAGCATCACCTCGACGAGATTGTCCGGCCCTGAGAACACGGCCTCGACCGTGCCGTCGCGCCGGTTGCGCACCCAGCCCTTCAGCCCATGGAGCTCCGCCTGGTGTTGCGTCCATGCGCGGAAGCTCACGCCCTGGACGTGCCCATGGATCAAAACATGCGACGTTCGGCTCTCGGTCATCGTCCCTCAGCGGTGCGCAGGGCGGGCAAGGTGTGTCACCCGCCGTGATCCTCGTTCAGCGTCTGGATAATACGAACCGCATTCTGCGGATCCATCTCGAACTGGATTTTGTCTGGTCTGAGCCCCCTGGACGCCGGGGGCGTGACCGAAAGCGGCCGGCTCTCAGGCATGGGCCGCATCAGCGAGGCTTGGGAATCGTGCCCGATGGTGCATTCCAGAGGGGTCGGACCTTGGGTTGCGGCTGCGCGGGTGCGGCAGCCTGGGACTTCGGAAGCCAGATGCTCAGGCTCCGGATGTAGTCCTCGGGCAGCCCGGCATGTCGAGCCGCCTCCACCACCCCCTCCATGTAGCCCGGGAGGGGCGTCCCCGGCTTGGTGCTCCGTCCGATATAGACGATCGCCCGGCGCGGCCCCTGCTCCGTCACGACCGGCTGGACGACTTTGGTGTAAAGGCCCGTCGACAGGCTCTCGTAGCGGTCGAGGGCGGGTACGTCGGCCAGGGCCAAGTCCCAGACCATGCCCCAGACCGCCCGCTGCGGATCGCGCACCACGGTGGCGTAGCCCTCATCGAAGACGATGAAGCGGTGCCGCATGAGCCGCGCGACGCCGACCGGCTTCGAGGCCGGGCAGCGCTGGAGCATGGCGGCCTGATCCATGTTGGAACCATAGGCGAAGTAGAGGGGCATGAGCTTGAACGCTTCCTTCGTTACCGGCCGCGCCGTCCGGAGGGCCGGGACAAGCCCTGCCTTGACGGGCCGAGTACGGAGTTCGCCGGCAGGCTAACGTCCCAATGTGTCCGCCTTATGCGAATTCCATGATCACCGCGTCGACCGCCAGGCTGTCGCCCTCCTTGGCATGGACCTTCGAGATCGTGCCGTCGCGCTCCGCACGCAGGACATTCTCCATCTTCATGGCCTCCACGATGCAGAGGGGCTCGCCGGCCTTGACCTCTTGGCCCTGACTCACGCTGATCGCCTTCACGAGGCCCGGCATCGGGCAGAGCAGGAGCTTGCCCGTATCGGCCTCCAGCCGCTCCGGCATCAGGGCCGCCAGCTCGGCCTCGCGTTTCGTGTAGACCCGCACCTCGGCCGAGGTGCCCGCATGGGCCAGCACGACCCCGTTGAGGATCGGCCGCACCTGGAAGGCGACGGGCTCTCCACCCACCGTCCCGTTCCAAACGGGCTGACCGGGCACCCAGCCCGACACGATCGGCCAGGCCTGGCCATCGATGACGACCGCGAAGCCGCCCTCGATGTCCTCGATGACGGCTTCATGCCGCTCCTTGCCCAGGAGCACGACGCGCTCGCGATCGAACTGCACGCTCGCGGCCTGCCGCATCTGACCGGAGATGTGTCGCTTGCGCTCGTTGAGCAGATGGTCGATGGCGGCGCCCACGGCCGCCATGCGCAGGGCAACCTCGCCCTCCGGGGCCGGCGCCTTGAACCCCTGCGGGAACTCCTCGGCGATGAAGCCGGTGGAAAGCTGACCCGATTGCCAGCGCGGATGCTGCATCAGGGCCGACAGGAACGGGATATTGTGGCGGATGCCTTCGATGGCGAAAGCATCAAGCGCACTCGCCTGAGCCTCGATGGCCTGGAGGCGGGTCGGGGCGTGAGTCACCAATTTGGCGATCATCGGATCGTAGTAGATCGAGATCTCGCCGCCCTCGTAGACCCCCGTATCGTTGCGAACCGTCACGCCGCCCTGCTCGCCCTCGCGCGGCGGACGATAGGTGACGAGGCGACCGGTCGAGGGCAGGAAGTTGCGCACCGGGTCTTCCGCGTAGATGCGGCTTTCCACCGCCCAGCCGTTCAGCTTCACGTCCGCCTGCGTCAGGCTGAGGCGTTCGCCCGCGGCGACGCGGATCATCTCCTCCACGAGGTCGATCCCGGTGATCAACTCCGTCACCGGATGCTCCACCTGAAGGCGGGTGTTCATCTCGAGGAAGTAGAACGACTTGTCCTGGCCGGCCACGAACTCGACCGTGCCGGCGGAATCGTAACCTACCGCCTTGGCCAGGGCGACCGCCTGCTCGCCCATCAGGCGGCGGGTAGCCTCGTCGAGGAGCGGCGACGGCGCCTCCTCGATGACCTTCTGGTTGCGGCGCTGGATCGAGCACTCACGCTCGCCGAGATAGATCACGTTGCCGTGCTTGTCGCCCAGCACCTGAATTTCAATGTGGCGTGGATCCGTGATGAACTTCTCGATGAAGACCCGGTCGTCGCCGAACGAGGACGCCGCCTCCGACTTGGCGCGAGCGAAGCCCTCGGCGACCTCGCCGGCCGAGTTGGCGATGCGCATGCCCTTGCCGCCGCCCCCCGCCGAGGCCTTGATCATGACTGGATAGCCGATCTCGTCGGCGATCTTGACCGCCTGCTCCGGGCCCTCGATCACCCCGAGATAGCCCGGCACGGTGGAGACCTTCGCGGCCGCCGCCGCCTTCTTCGACTCGATCTTGTCGCCCATCGCCGCGATGGCGCCGGGATTCGGGCCGATGAACACGATGCCGGCCTCGGCCAGGGCTCTCGGGAAGGCCTCGCGTTCGGACAGGAAGCCGTAGCCCGGATGGACCGCTTGGGCGCCGGTCGCCTTGCAGGCTTCGATGATCTTCTCGATCACGAGATAGGACTCGGCCGCTGCGGCGGGTCCGATGTGGACGGCCTCGTCGGCCATGTCCACGTGAAGCGCGTCGCGGTCGGCATCCGAATAGACGGCCACGGTCTTGATGCCCATGCGCCGGGCTGTCTTGATGACCCGGCAGGCAATTTCGCCCCGGTTCGCAATCAGGATCTTGTCGAACATGAACCCTCGAACGCTCCACCCAACCAAAACTTGGCCCCACCTCCGTTACTGCACATCCGTGCCTTGGGGAAGCGGGGCCGATTCAGCATTTAGCGTTAGATAGGACGCTGCCCTCAGGCGGCGATCTGGGAGAGCCTCGCCTGCTGGCGTCCGCGCATGATGAAATCGAGCAGCGCCACATCGACATAGCCCGCCTCGTCGAGGATGCCGTAGGCGATGTTCATGGCGTTCGGCGAGGGGCCGCTAACCTCCAGCAGGGTGGCGAGCCAGAAGGCATCGTCGTTGCTGACCACGCCTTGGGGCGCCCGGTTCCAAACGACGAAATCGACCACGAGCTTGGTCAGTGTCGGACCCCAGCTCTCCGCGGCATCGACGATGCGATCCAGCGCCAGCAGGGATTCGACTTCGAGTCGGCTGCGAATGCTGCCCTCCAGGATCTCGCCCTGAAGCATCGTCACGTCCTCGTCCGAGACCTGCCTGGATTCGGAGATCCTGTCGATGAAATCGCGAAGTTGATCCTTCATCATCCGTCTGACTCCCGCCGGCTTTTCTTCGGCTGTAAGCCGGTTGATCGCTTGTCCGATACGGACTCTCACACGGATGGGCGGCTGAAACCGTTAATACGACACGCTGAATCGCCGTTGAGGTTAAGCGTTGTTGAGTGACTTTGGTTGCCGGAATCTTGCTGCGCGAAATTCTCAAGGAACTGCGTGGGTTTGTCGGCAACGGACGGACGAGCTTTGCAATCCCGCAAGGTCACCCTTTCCACACTTTAGCGGCTCTCGATGGTACCTATGTTCTCGTCAACGCAGCGCAAATCCGCGCTTGCCCGTTAAGGAACAGTCCCATGCGGCACCACGGTATCCATCACGTCACGGCCATTGCCGGCCCGGCCCGTCGCAACCTCGATTTCTACACCCGCGTGGTCGGCCTGCGCCTCGTCAAGAAGACCGTCAACTTCGACGATCCGGGAACTTACCATCTCTACTTCGGCGACAGCCTCGGGCAGCCGGGCTCGATCCTGACGTTCTTCCCGTGGGAGCATGTCGCACCGGGGCGGAACGGAATCGGGTCGACACAGGAGACGTCGTTCCGGGTGCCCGAATCGTCCCTGGGCTTCTGGGCGCATCGCTTCATCGAGCAGGGCGTCGAGCATGGCACCGTGGAGAAGCGCTTCGGTCAGAGCGTGCTGACCTTCAAGGATCCGCACGGCACGAGCCTCGCGCTGGTCGGCGCTCCGAACGCGGAGGCGGAGCCCGCCTGGGCGGTCGACGGCATTCCGGCGGAGCATGCCATCCGGGGCCTCGACGGCGTCACGCTCCTCGTGGAGAACGGCGATCGCACCGGCGCGATCCTGACCGATGTGTTCGGTTTCCGCGAGACGGCCCGTGACGGCTCCCTCGTCCGCTACAAGACCGATGCCCTGATGGGCAGCACGGTCGACATCCGCAGCGCCGGCGGCTTCCTTCCGGGCCGGTCGGGTGGCGGCTCCGTCCACCACGTGGCGTTCCGCGCCCGGGACGATGCCGAGGAAGCCGAGATGGTGAGGAAGCTCGCCGAGAACCACGGCCTGCAGACAACGGAGCAGAAGGACCGCAACTACTTCCGGTCCGTCTACTTCCGCGAGCCGGGTGGGATCCTGTTCGAGATCGCTACGGACGAACCCGGCTTCGCCGTGGACGAGCCTCAGGACAGTCTCGGCGCCACGCTGAAGCTCCCGGCCTTCCTGGAGCCTCGGCGTGCCGAGATCGAGTCCCACCTGCCTGAACTGGTCTGAAGGGGACCATCCTCAGTCATGGCCGGGCTTGTCCCGGCCATGACGATCCTGTGAAGCGCCAAGCTCTTCCGATCGAGATCACCGGCGCAAAGCCGGTGATGGCGGACGGCATGAAGCGCGCTTCCTTCATTGACGACTCACCCCCCTGCCCGTCCCTGCGACGGCAGGAGAACGCACCACGCGTTTGATGGAATGATACCATGACCGAGCTGTCCTTCATCCACCGCTATGAGCCGGCAACGGACCCGAACCGTCCGCCGCTGCTCCTGCTCCACGGCACGGGCGGCGACGAAAACGACCTCCTGGGTCTCGGCCGCATGATCTCGCCGGGATCGGCCCTGCTGTCCCCGCGCGGCAAGATCCTGGAGAACGGGATGCCGCGCTTCTTCCGCCGCCTTGCGGAAGGCGTGTTCGACGAGGAGGACGTGAAGTTCCGCGCGAACGAGCTCGCTGATTTCGTGGCCGAGGCCCGCAAGGCCTATGGGCTCGAGGCGCCCGTGGCCGTGGGCTTCTCCAACGGGGCGAACATCGCCGCCGCCATGCTGATGCTGCGTCCCGAGGCCCTGTCCGGCGCCGCATTGCTGCGGGCCATGGTGCCCCTGTCCGAGGCGCCGAAGGCGGACCTGTCCGGCAAGCGCGTGCTGATGACCTCAGGCGCCATGGATCCGATCATCCCGGCCGACAATGCGAAGCGGCTCGCCGCTGCGCTGTCGGAGGCTGGCGCCGACGTTGAGCATCAGGTCCTGCCTACGGGCCACAACCTGTCGCAGACCGATCTGCAGCTGCTGGTGAAGTGGTTCGCCGAGCGGAGCCGCTGAGGCTCTTGGGCGTCCCATGTTCGTCATCACCGGCCTTGTGCCGGTGATCCCGAGCACCCCAGACGCTGTGCTTTCCCGTACCGGGATGGCCGGAACAAGCCCGGCCATGACGAGATAGGCCGGCGCCTAACTGACCTTCTTGGGGTCGGGACAGCCTGTTCTACCCGTTCGGTGCGAGAACACCCGTCTCGAAGAACCGCTCCATGGCCTCTTCGGCGGGTTTGATGTCGATTCCGCGCTCGCGGAGCCAGGCATCGTCGAAATGCGTGCTGCGGTAGCGCTCGCCGGAATCGCAGAGCAGCGTCACGACCGAACCTTGCTGGTCGTGACGCACCATCTCGCCGACCACTTGCGCGACCGCCCACAGGTTCGTCCCGGTCGAACCGCCGCAGGAGCGGCCAATCCGGCGCGACAGCACCCGCGCGGCGGCAATGCTCGCTGCATCCGCCACGGAGAAGGCGCGGTCGATGAGCTCCGGCACGAAGGACGGCTCGCACCGAGGGCGGCCGATACCCTCGATCACCGAGGGCGGTTCCGACACGCTGCACACGGCCCGGTCAGCGAGGTGACGATGGAACACGGAAGCCTCCGGATCCGCGAGACAGAGCTTTGTCGGCAGGCGGCGGTAGCGGATGTAGCGACCAAGCGTCGCCGACGTTCCGCCCGTCCCCGCCCCAACGACGATCCAGCTCGGGATCGGGTGCTCTTCATGCGACATCTGGCTGAAGATGGATTCGGCGATGTTGTTGTTGCCGCGCCAGTCGGTCGCCCGCTCGGCATAGGTGAACTGGTCCATGTAATGGCCGCCGAGTTCACCAGCGAGGCGCGCGCTCTCCGCATACATCTCGGCGGGACTGTCCACGAAATGGCTCTCGCCGCCGTAGAACGCGATCTGCGCGATCTTTTCCGCCGACGTGGAGCGCGGCATCACGGCAATGAAGCGCAGACCGAGCATGCGCGCGAAATAGGCCTCCGACACGGCGGTCGAGCCGCTCGACGCTTCGATGATGGTGGTCTCCGGCCCGATCCAGCCGTTGCACAACCCGTATAGGAACAATGACCGGGCCAGCCGGTGCTTCAGGCTGCCCGAGGGATGGGTCGATTCATCCTTGAGGTAGAGCGCCACGCCCGGAACCGCCGGCAACGGCACCCGCAGGAGATGCGTGTCGGACGAGCGGTTGAAATCCGCCTCGATGATCTGAATGGCGGTGGAGACCCAGGAGCGGTCGCATGACGTCTTCAGGAACATGTCTCAATGGGCCTCGCCGAAAGCGCCCGGAGGGGACCCGGGGATGTTCGAGGGCATGCCTTATCCGAGATCGAAAGACCAGCGCAATGGGCCTGGGCGACCCTGCCCTATGGACGCACGGCTGCCGCTACAGTAGAGCCCGACGAGGCGCTCGCAGGCGCCGCCAGGGCCTGAAGACTGCCAGCGATGAGCTGCGCCATGCAGTCATAGCCGCGGTCGCCCAGGTGGAAGCCGTCTCCAGACAGCATCGAGACGAGAACCTCCGGCGCCTGCTCACTCCAGGTTTTCATTAGCTTGTAGCGCGAGAACACAGACACCTGCTCGGCCGAGGCCGTCGTGCCGACGAGGTTCACGAAGCGCTCGTAGCGGACGAGATCGGTGATCGCAGGATAATATTGCTGGTCGACGAGAAGCACATCGACGCCGAGCGCCCGCGCGGCGTCGATTCCCCGCTTCAGCAGGGCCGAGAATTGGACCTCGTCGCCTCCGTTGACCGCATCGTTGGTCCCAACCTGCCAGATGACGAGATCAGGCTCGGTCGACCCGAGAGCCGCTTCGAGACGTCCGACGGTCTCGGAAATCGTCTCGCCTGCCTTCCCGGCATTTTCCACATGGACGGAGTGATTCCAGATTCGGCCGAGATCCGCCTCGAGCTGAGCCGGATACGAAAATGCCGGCGAGGACGCCCCGATCCCCTGGGTGGAGGAGGACCCGATCGCCAGGATCCGGACGGGATCATGGTGCCGGAGCCTGGCGGCGAGACGGGCAACCCCGGTCCTGATGGAGACGATCGGCTGGTGAGCGTGGCACCCGGGATCCTCCGCCAGGGCGGGAGCGCCCCAGCCGGCGAGGAGAAACGACGCTACTGCGGCAGCCGTCCGGACGCGGCCGGGAGGAGGCCGGCTTCTCCGGTCCGCTCCTGTCTGGGAACGGGCGAGCCCTTCTTTTTCCATTCGAGATATCGTGCCAGCAGGAGGAGTCCGAGGATGCCGAACACGGTGAATACCATGCCGACGACGTGCGGACTAGCGGACGACTTCACCGCCGCAAGCGTCATCGTGACCTCTCCGAGGGCGCTCAGGATGGACCCGACGGCGAAAACCGGTAGGGCGTTGCGCCCGAGACGCCTCATCTCGACGCCGAAGGCCGTGTCCTGCAGCGCCTCGCCGAAGCGAAGTTGCGTCACCACATAGGCCAGGGCCAGGAAGTGGACCAGGCGGCCGAGACCAAGATCGCTCTTGATGATGTCGATATTGACAAAGGCGCTCCAGAGCAGGTTCGGAGCCAGTCCGAACGCGTTCGTCATGGTGATCAGCGAAGCGGCCAGGAACGCGACGGCGCCCAGGAAGGCCGGGCGCCAATAGGGTACGCCCTGCTCCGACAGCCAGGCACCCGTGACGATCCCCATGGTGAACAGGAGCTGCCAGGCAAAAGGATTGAAGAACCATCTCCCCGGCTCGGGCCAACTCGGGATGGCGAGGATATCGGCACGTGCGAGCGCGTAGAATCCGATCGACACGGCGGCGGCCAGGACGATGTTCATCCGCATCAGGACCATGACCACCGGCGCCCAGAGCATGAGGGCGATGTAGAGGGGAAGGATGTTGAAGTAGCCTAACTGATGGCCGAGAAGGAGCACGCCCGTGATACCGCGCGCCGTATCGTCGAACACGGCGCCGCGGCCGTGAGCCTCGAGCATGCCGACATCGTCGCTGAGCACATACCCGACGGAGAACAACGCCACGGCCACACCGGTCATGACGAGGTGCATGCGATAGAGCTCGAACGATCGTCGGACACACCGCCTGACGACACCAATAATGCCGCTCTGTGCCAGCTTCGGATAATACACGAGGGCAACCGACAAGCCGGAAATGAAGACGAACGCCTCCGCGGCGTCGGAGAAGCCGTAGTTGCGGGGGGTCAGATGCTCGAGAATATTGCCCGGAACATGATTGACGAAAATGATGACGAGGACGAGCCCACGCCAGAAATCGATCACCGTGTTGCGGCCTCTCAAGGCGTGCATTCCCAACCCTCGTGGTTTTTCGGATAACGTCAGAATGCCGGGCAACGGCAGCGGGATCCGATGATCGACATCAATTTTTCGAGACGGATTCGGCCCTCGAGGCGGTATCTCAAATCAAGCTTGGCGAGACAAGCGTGACAGAGCATCGCGCGTGACATGGATCAGGCGCTGCGGGCATGTGAGATGTGGGATAGATGTCGCCTGAAGTATCGTGAGGGCCGTCGTGGCCCTCACCTGCCATTACAACGGAATATTGTCGTGCTTCTTCCAGGGGCGCTCGCTCTCCTTGTGGCGGAGCATCGCCAGCGCTCGGGCGATCCGGCGCCGCGTGGAATGGGGCATGATCACCTCGTCGATGTAGCCCCGCTCGGCCGCCACGAAGGGCGACATGAAGCGGTCCTCGTATTCCTTGGTGCGGGCCGCGATCTTGTCCTGGTCGCCGAGATCCTGGCGGAAGATGATCTCCACCGCGCCCTTGGCTCCCATCACGGCGATCTGCGCCGTCGGCCAAGCGTAGTTGATGTCGCCGCCGATATGCTTCGACGCCATCACGTCGTAGGCGCCGCCGAAGGCTTTTCGCGTGATGACGGTGACGAGCGGCACGGTGGCCTCCGAATAGGCGAAGAGCAGCTTGGCGCCGTGCTTGATGAGGCCGCCGTATTCCTGTGCGGTGCCGGGCAGAAAGCCCGGCACGTCCTCGAAGGTGACGATTGGGATGTTGAAGGCATCGCAGAAGCGCACGAAGCGCGCGGCCTTGCGCGAGGCATCCGAGTCGAGCACCCCCGCCAGCACCATCGGCTGGTTGGCCACGAAGCCCACGGTGCGCCCCTCGACGCGCCCGAAACCCGTGATGATGTTCCGGGCGAAGGATTCCTGGATCTCGAAGAAGTCGCCCTCGTCCACGACCTTCAGGATCAGCTCCTTCATGTCATAGGGCTTGTTCGGGTTGTCCGGGATCAGGGTGTCGAGGCTGTCATCGGTGCGGTTCGGGTCGTCGAAGCTCGGAATCTCCGGCACGCCGTCCTGGTTGTTGGCAGGCAGGAAATCGATGAGGCGGCGCACCTGCAGCAGCGCCTCGACGTCGTTGTCGTAGGCGCCGTCCGCCACCGACGACTTGGTGGTGTGCACCTTGGCGCCGCCGAGCTCCTCCGAGGTCACGGTCTCGTTGGTGACGGTCTTCACCACGTCGGGGCCCGTGACGAACATGTAGGAGCGGTCGCGCACCATGAAAATGAAGTCGGTCATGGCGGGCGAATAAACGTCACCGCCCGCGCAGGGCCCCATGATGACCGAGATCTGGGGAATGACCCCCGAGGCGATCACGTTGCGCTTGAACACCTCGCCGTAGCCGCCGAGGGCCGCCACGCCTTCCTGGATGCGGGCGCCGCCCGCATCGAACAGGCCCACGATGGGCGCGCGCATCTTGAGCGCCATATCCTGAATTTTGATGATCTTCTGGGCATGGGCCTCCGAGAGAGACCCACCGAAGACGGTGAAATCCTTGGCGAAGACAAAGATGGTACGGCCGTTCACGGTTCCCCAGCCGGTCACGACGCCGTCGCCCGGGATCTTCACGTTCTCCATGCCGAAATCCGTGGAGCGATGCTCGACGAACATGTCGAACTCCTCGAAAGAGCCCTTGTCGAGCAACAGCTCGATGCGCTCGCGGGCGGTCAGCTTGCCCCGGCCGTGCTGCGCCTCGATGCGCTTTGCGCCGCCGCCCAGGCGAGCCTGTGCACGCCGCTCCTCAAGCCGTTCAAGCATGTCTTTCATCGCAAATCCCTGGATGCCGGGGGAAAGTTCCTTCCCGCTTAGCACAGCCGTGCGGAGGTCAAAATCCCACTATCGGCGTGGGCCCGGCGCCATTTCACAGGATTGCCCCGGAGATTCGGCGCGCTAGAGTATCCGTATTGATCAAGCGGGTTTTGGGGACCAGTTTCGCTGATCTCGCAAGAGCGCATTGGCCAGGATGATGAGCTTGCGCATGATGGCCGTCAGGGCGACCTTGGCCGGCTTGCCCGCCGCGAGCAGGGCCTGGTACTTGGCCTTCAGATCCGGATTGAAGCGGGCCGCCACCAGCGCTGGCATGTACAGCGCCTGACGCAGATGGGCGCGGCCGCCCCGGATCGTGCGGCGACCGCGCGAGGTTCCGCTGTCGCGCGCCACCGGAGCCAAGCCGGCGAGGCTGGCCACCTGGCTCTGATCGAGGCTGCCGAGTTCAGGCATCTCGACGAGCAGGCTCACGGCCGTGGCTTGAGCAATGCCGGGAATGCTCATGAGGATGGCCAGACGCGGGGCGAGATCCGCATCCGCCTGACACAGGCTGAGAAGTTGGGCGTCGACCGCAGCCAAGTGGCGGACTATCTGGCGCAGCCGCTGGTCGAGCTGACGTCGCAACAAGGGAGAGCGGACCACCTTCTGCCGGTTGAGAGCGGCCGTGCGGTCCTTGATCAGCGCCTGCCGCGCCACCACCAGCTCCTTCATGGCATCCAGAGTGGGACTGAGCACGGGCCGGGTGGGAGGCTCGAGCAGGGCTCCAAAACGCGCCAGCAGGGCCGCATCGAGCCGATCGGTTTTGGCGAGCTGTCCCAGGGCTTCCGCGAAGCGGCGGGCGTGGCGGGGATTGATCTTCGCCAGCGGCAGGCCGGCACTGGCAAGACTGCGCTCCAGCCCGCGGTGATAGGCGCCGGTCGGCTCGAAGACCACGCGCTGAATGGCGTACGCGGCCAGCCAAGCGATGAGGGCGCGATGGCCTTTGGCGTCGTTGGGGAAGTGGCGCGTGGCCCCGTCGGGGCAGAGACAGACATCGAGCTGATCTTTGGCAATGTCGATGCCGGCGGTCTGTGGTATAGGATGATCCATCTTTTCCGCGTCCTTGGCTTGTCATGCGGGCCATCACGCCCGGGTATCCGTTCAGGCCACGAGGAAAAGAGAGGGGCGGTCTGACTCTAGCTCGACCCGCTCCGGTCTGCGTCGGAACGACCCGTCCCCTCCCACCGCCAGCGAGCTCGCGACCCGCTGGCGGTGTCCTCATCTTGCTCGATCAGGACGCGAAAATCATAAGACAAGCATCGGACCCAAACGTGGACCCACTTTTGGGATCGGATCCGATGCTCCCTCTCTTGGCCGGCGCATCGTTCACCGTGGACCCGAAGGGCCGCGTCAGCGAAAACCGGATCCACTTTTCCACGGAATGCGCTATGACGGCGTCGCGAGCCGGTAGACCGTGGAAGCGGCCCTGAAATCGGCCTCGCGTCGCCGGCGGCGTTCCATCGCCTCGTAATCCTCGCCCCAGATGCTCTCCTGATAGAGCTCGTCCACATGCGCGGCGGCCCAGGCCTGATCAAGGTCCAGCTGACGCGCCGCGTGGGCGAGAGCAATCAGCACCGACCCGGAGAGAGTCGTCATCACATGCAGGGCGGCGAGCGCGAACGGCGACCGGATCTGCTCGACAGCGCCACGAATCGCCGTGACAGCCTCGTCCGGCTGAGCCACATGCATGACGCCCTCGCCCAAGGTGAAACGGGCGCCGTGGGCGTCCCGGGCCCAGTCGAGAACCGGGCTCCAGGCCTCGTCCTGCGCATTGGCAAGACGTTCGGGCTCGCCGGCGCGGTAATAGACCAGGTCCGACCCGGCATAGCGCACGAGATCCTCCACGACCTCGGTGTGCCGGGGCGCTACCCCGTCGATCGCGGAATTGACGATGCGGGTAATGGGCATGGTGGAGGGATCGATCTCGTCCCCCTGCCCCTGCCATTCCGCGGCGATTGCTTCGGCCAGCTCGCGGGTCGGCACGGCCAGGGCCTGCTTGCTCGGCGTCTTGGCCGTACGCCCGTCGAGGGTCAGATGGAACAGGCCGTCCCGCTCCTCGACGCCGGCCTCCTTGTAGAAGCGCTTCGGCAGGGTGGGCTTCATGCCGGCCTGGGCAGCCCGCATGGGGTTGGGTTCCTCTTCCGACGGGAACCAGTCGCGTGGATCTGTCATGGGCATAAGATGGGGTTCAGGCGGAAATCGGCGAGGGAGCGTCCAGGAATTCCTGCAGAGCCGTCTCGAGTTCCTGAAAGGAATGGACGATGGGTCCCGCTCCCGCCTCGGTCAGAGCGGCCACGGTCTGAAATCCCCAGGATACGCCCACCGGCAGGACGCCCGCCGCACGAGCCATGGCCATGTCGAAGCTGGAATCACCGACCATGACCGTGTCGTGGGGCTCGGCCCCAACCTCCCGCGTCGCCTGCAGGATCATGCCCGGATGAGGCTTGGAGGGGGCATCGTCGGCGGTCTGGATCACCGAGAAGACGTCTTGCCATCCCTGGCGGGTGAGCAGATGAGCAACGCCACGCCGGGATTTTCCGGTGGCTATCCCGAGCAGCACGTCGCCCCGACGTCGGAGCCATTCAAGGCAATGGTCGACGCCGGGGAAGATCGGCTCCGCATTTGCCGGATCTTGGCGCAGGGTGAGAAAAGCGTCCTTGTAGGCCGCGACGAGCCCATCGACAGGCCCCTTGGATCCGACCAGAACCGTAAACGCCTCCGCGAGGGACAGCCCTACGATGGAGAGTGAGCGTTCCCGGCTCGGCGGCTCCAGCCCATGGGCCGCGAACGCCATGCGCTGCGCCGCGACGATGATGTCCTGGCTGTCGACCAGCGTGCCGTCGACATCGAAGAGAACGAGCTTCAAGGATCTTTCCCGATCAGGATCAGTCGGCAGGTCAGGACTGCGGCTTGTCGGCGTGACAGAACTGCGGCGTGTTCATATTCCAGTTGCCGCACTTGTCGCAGGCCGTGGCGAGCAGCCCAAGACCGACGACGGCGGCGACGCGAATGATATGTTTCATGTGGGAGCCCCCTTATGGGCGGGCACCATATTCAATAATCGGCGCTGCATCCAGGACGCGTTTCGGGGAACGATCCCCGAAGCCCCGGGTTTTTTCCCGTTGTCTTTCTATCTTCCGACCTAGACCATGAGTAGCATGGGGTTCATGCGAAAAATGGGCCAAGAACAGTAGATGATAACAGTCGAGCCCATGGACCGGGACGCTCTGCTGCACAGGCTGGCGGAACTGGAGCGCGAGAACCGCGAGTTGCGGGCGCAGCTGCAGACCAGCAGGTCGTCGGTCGGCGCCCGCTCTGATTCGGCACATGGCCGCTCCACCGAGAGCACCGAATGGCCGCCTCATGTCAGCGAGCAGAAGCTCCGGCAGATCGCCGATCATCTTCCCGCCCTGGTGGCCTATGTCGACGCCGATCAGCGCTACCGCTTCAACAACCGGGCGTACGAGATCTGGATCGGGCGCACGCCGGAGAGCCTGTATGGCCTCCACCTGTGGGAAGCCGTAGGAACCCCGGCTTATGAGCGGACGAGGCCCTATATCGAGGCAGCCCTCGCCGGGGAGCGGACGGGTCACGAGTGGTGGGCGCCCTTTCGCACGGGCATGCGCTACGTCAAGTCCGACTACATCCCCGACTTTGACGAAGATGGCCGGGTCATCGGCTTTTATGTGCTGGCCGCCGACCTCTCCGAGATGAAGCGCTCACAGGCGGCTCTGGCCGAAAGCGAGGCTCGTCTGCGCCTCGCCATCGACGCGGGGCGAATGGCCGTCTGGGAGGTGGAAACCGCAACGGATTCGGTGACAGCGTCACCGGAGCTCAAGCGACTCTTCGGCCTTCCGTCGGACGCCGTCCTGACGACCGAGGAGCTCAGAGCGCACTACTGCCCGGGCGAACGGGAACGCCTTCGAGCCATCGCCCGGGAGGCCATGGCCCGTGGGGACAGACATATGGAAACGGAGCTTCGGATCACCTGGCCCGACGGCTCCCTGCACTGGCTGCTGCTCCGGGCCGAGATGCAGGACTTCAAGGACGGTCTACCGGCGAGGACCTTGGGCGTCGCGCTCGACGTCACGGAGATGAAGCGGGCCGAGGAGCACCAGCAACTTCTCATCAACGAACTCAATCATCGCGTGAAGAATACCCTGGCGACCGTGCAGTCCATCGCGTCGCAGAGCCTGCGCAACGCGGAGACCGCGAGCGAAGCCCGCGATGCGGTCGAGGGACGCTTGTTTGCCCTCTCCCGTGCTCATGACGTACTGACCCGCGAGAACTGGGACGGAGCCTACCTGCGCGAGGTCGTCCAGGAAGCCATCGCGCCGTTTCAGGCCGATGGGCACGGCCGGTTCGATCTGCATGGGCGGGACGTGCGCCTGCCGCCCCGGATCGCCCTCGCGGTCGCCATGGCGCTCCAGGAACTCGGCACCAACGCGGTCAAATACGGCGCCCTGTCCGATTCGACGGGACGCGTCGCGATCACCTGGTCGCTGCGGGAGCAGGCCGATGGGACGAGGCTGGAGCTGACCTGGAGGGAAACGGACGGCCCCCGCGTCGTCGAACCGAGCCGACGCGGGTTCGGCACCCGGTTGATCGAGCGCAGCCTTGCCCAGGAGCTGCACGGGGATGTCGCCATCACCTTCGCGCCGACCGGGGTCGTCTGCACGATCCATGCGCCCCTCCAGGAGGACGGCGCGATGAAGCAGGACCTCGCCCGCATCTCGGGATGAATGGCAGGTGAGAACGGTCGCCTGGTCAGGCGGCCAGTCTCGTCTCCAGCTTCGCGACGATCTCACGGACCTCGTCGCCTTCGATCGTCTCGTGCTCCAGAAGGGCCTGGGTCAGGGCGTCGAGCGCATCGCGGTTGTCCTCGATGCAGGTCTTCGCGGCGGCGTACATCTCATCGATGATGCGGCGGATTTCCTGCTCGACCTCGCGGGGAAGGCTATCTCCCGAGCGGGCGACTCGGACCATCCCGATCGCCGGGCTCATGCCCCACTCGGTGACCATCTTGGTCACGATGTTCGTGGCGTGAGCAATGTCGCTGGCGGCTCCCGTCGTGACTCTCTTGGCCCCGAACACGATCTCCTCGGCCGCGCGGCCGCCCATGGCGACGATGAGATCCGCCTCGAGCTTCTCCACCGGAATGCAGAATCGATCATGATCGGGCAGCCGCATCACGAGCCCAAGCGCCTGGCCGTGCGGGATGATGGTGGCGCTGTGAACCTTGTCGGAGGCCGGCAGCAGGCAGGCGCAGAGGGCGTGGCCAGCCTCGTGGACGGCCACCAGCCTGCGCTCCTCGTCCGAGATCACGAGGGAGCGGCGCTCAAGCCCCATGATGATCTTGTTGCGAGCCGCTTCTAGGTGATCCCGAGTGACCTCCTCGACGCCCTCGCGGGCCGCGAAGATCGCCGCCTCGTTGAGGAGGTTGCCGAGGTCGGCGCCTGAGAAGCCCGGGGTGCCCTTGGCGATCGATGCGAGGCTCACACCCTCGGCGAGCTTCACGTTGCGGGCATGAACGTTGAGGATCGCCTCGCGGCCGCCGATATCGGGAAGTCCGATATGGACCTGACGGTCGAAGCGGCCGGGACGCAGGAGCGCCGGGTCGAGCACGTCGACGCGGTTCGTCGCCCCGATGACGATCACGCCGGCCGTGGTGTTGAAGCCGTCCATCTCCACCAGAAGCTGGTTCAGGGTCGACTCGAATTCCCTGTCGGCCGCTGATCCGCCGCCGCCGCGCTTGCGCCCGATGGCGTCGATCTCGTCGATGAAGATCAGGCAGGGGGCCTTCTTGCGCGCCTGCTCGAACAGCTTGGCGACGCGGCTCTTGGCAATGCCGATCAGGGGTGCGGAGAAGTCGCTGCCCGAGACGGCCATGAACGACACGCCGGCTTCGCCCGCCAGGGCCTTGGCAATCAGGGTCTTGCCCGTTCCGGGCGGACCGACCATCAGCAGACCGCGGGGGATGCGGGCCCCCACCTTCGTGAAAGCCTCCGAATCGCGCAGGAATGCGATCACCTCCTGCAATTCGGCCTTGGCCTCTTCCTGACCCGCGACGTCGTCGAAGCGATTGGGCAGGCTCCGGATCACGCGGGGCCAGCGCGAAGTCGGCTTGAAATCGGTCTGGATCGCCAGCATCACCAGCACGGCCGCGACGAGAACCAGCGGCACGAGGATGCTCGCCAGATGAGCCGCATCGAAGCCGGGCTTCTTGAAATCGACCTCGGCGCCGGAAGCCGTGACCCGCTCGATATAATCGGCGCTCACGAGGCCGTTGGGCATGCGCACAAAGACATTCCTGTCGCTCGTCGAGACGGAGAGCCCGCCGCTCTCGATCAGAACCTTCTGGACCTTCTTGGCAGCCAGGTCCCGGGTGAACTCGGAATAGGAGATCTCGACAGGCGGCTCAGCCAGCAGGCGGGGACCGATGAACACGGCGGCCGCAATGACCAGGGCCAGGACAGCGGCAAAAACGGCCACGCTTTTATTCGCCAGAACCCTTCTGGCTTTTTCGATCACGTTCGTCACAGGCGGCGCCCCCATAGCGCGATAGGAAGTTTTTTGGAGGTGCCGCTGTTTAGTCTATTTTGACGCAGATCGCAGTACGGCGAATGGGCACACCCACCGAACAGGGAGGATCCGGCTCAATTCAGCAGGTCGGCGTATTCCTTGTGCCGCCGGATCCAAGCCCAGGCGTAACCGCAGAGCGGCGTGATCGTCCGTCCCTCGGAGCGGGCGATCTCGGCGACCCCCCGCATGAGTTCGCCGGCGGCACCGGTGCCCCGCAGCGGAACGGCGGCCTCCACATGGCGGATCACGAGATCGGACCCGCGCCGCTCGTAATTGGCGAACGCGATATGTCCATTCTGCTCCAGTTCGAACCGACGGCGGTCGGCATTGTCGCGAACATTGCTGCTCATGCTTCAACTCATAATGTGGACCCTGTCGGAGACCAACGTGATCCACCGGGCGGCGTTCCTCAGGCGGCCAAGCTCCGGCGCGAGGCGGGAACAATGCGTAGTGACAGGCGGTTTGAGGTGGAAAGATGGGGAGATTGGCCGCGTGCCGACGGTGTTCCTGGACTGTGACGGCGTGCTGGCCGATTTCGACGAGGGTGCCGCCCGGGTGTTCGGCATGCCTCCGGCCGAATACGAACGCCGGTTCGGCCTGAAGCGCTTCTGGTCGGGCCTTGCCGCAACACCGGACTTCTTCAACACCCTTGAGCCTCTTCCCGACGCCATGGAGCTGTTCGACGCGGTCCGTCACCTCGACCCGGTGATCCTGACCGGCTTACCACGTGGGAACTGGGCCGAGCCGCAGAAGCGACGCTGGGCCGAGAGATTCTTTCCCGGAACCAAGGTGATCACCACCACGGCCGCCCTGAAGCGCGAACATTGCCATCCTGGCGACGCGCTGGTCGATGACCGGGAGAAGTATCGCCATCTCTGGGAAGGAGCAGGCGGCATCTTCATCCACCATCGGAATGCAGCGGCCTCGACCAGGCTGCTGCGGGAACACGGCTTCATCTGACGGTCAGGCCGAGGCCATCTTCCTTTCGAGGCCCGCCTTCACCGCAGGCCACTCGTCCCGGACAATACTGTAGACCGCTGTATCGCGGATATGCCCATCGGGCATGATCATGTGCTGCCGCAGGATCCCGTCGAGCCTGGCGCCGAGACGTTCGATGGCGGCGCGGGACTGATCGTTTCGGGCATGGGTGCGGATCTCGACCGCGAGACAGTCCAGAACCTCGAAGGCATGCCGCAGCATGAGGAACTTCGCGTGCGTGTTGACAAAGGTCCGCTGCCAGGACCGGGCGATCCAAGTGGTGCCGATCTCGACCCGGTGATTGGCCGCATCGATGTTCATGTAGCGTGTCGAGCCGACAAGCCGGGTGCCATCGTTCACCACCGTCGCGAATGGCAGGGCAAGACCAGCCGCCTGAAGCTCGAGGGCCTTCTGCACGTAAGCGTCGAAGCCCTCGGGCCGGGGCACCGTCGTGGTTTTCTTGTCCCAGAGTTCGCCGTCAGCGGCGGCCATGCCCAGAGCGGGCACATCGGTGAGGCTCAAAGGACGCAGGGTCAAAAGGTCGGTGGAAAGGGTGACAGGCTCGATGTGCAGCATGGGAAAAGCGCCTTTGCGGTCTGCCGCTTTGTCCCCGATTCCGGAACGGCCCGCAATGGTCAAGGCTCCATCAGGAGGCCTCACCGCCTCCTGACGAGGCCATCCATGGTGCGGCCCTGCTCAGCTCAACAGATAGACGAGGCCCGGCAGACTGACGGCCAGGGCGGCCAGTAACCAAGCGCCGACTGCCGACTCCCAGGCGACATTGCCGGTCGCATTCCGCAATCTCTGAGCACAGGTCCCGGCCTCCATCGTGCGGCCGCTCAGGCAGGAGCAGAGGGCATAGTGAGCCTGGCCATCCGACAGGGCGAAGTAGCGCATGGCATCGCCGAGCCGGTCGCTCGACAACCCGTCCGCGCGCAGGACGGGGTCCTCATAGGCCACAGTGAGCGGCGAGTCGTCCTCGCGGAGCAGCGCGCGCTCCGCTGGCGGCTTGTACTCGATTTCACCAAGGGAGCTGAGGCGGCGCTTGGGATCCGTTTCGAGCAGATCGATCCACCGCTGGAGTCGTTCCTCGCGGGACAAAGGTCTCGGCTGAACGTCGGCTACGCTACGGAGCTGATCAAGAGGCTTGTGTTCCATCGATCTCCTCCCTGCCAGTCACTCAGACAGCCGAAGGGCTGACGAGACGCTCGATGCTGCGCTCCATGCGCGGCGAAAGTGCGACAGGGACGAAGAGCGAAGGAGGTATGGAGGCTACTCTTCAGGTGCCTCGACGATGGGGTCGTAACGGCTCGTGTCGAGCCCGAGCAGGTTGAAGCTCTGCTGCATGTGCGGCGGCAGCGGCGCCGTCACGTCAATAGGCTTGCCTGTGCGCGGATGCGCGATGACGATGCGGCGCGCCAGCAGATGCAGCTTGTTTTGAATGCCGCCGGGCAGCTCCCAGTTCTCGATGTCGAAATATTTCGGGTCGCCGACGATGGGGTGCCCGATATGGGCCGTGTGGGCGCGCAGCTGGTGCGTGCGCCCCGTGACCGGCTTCAGCGACAGCCAGGCGAGCTTCTGAGCGGCCGTATCGACCACCGCGTAGTAGGTGAGCGCATGGCTCGCACCCTCGTCCCCATGGCGCGCGACCCGCATGCGGGAATCGCCCTCGTCCCCCTCCTTGGCGAGATAGGTCGAGACCCTGCCCTGACGGACGCGTGGCACGCCGGCCACGAGCGCCCAGTAGATCTTGCGGGTGGTGCGAGAGCGGAAGGATTTCGCCATGGTGGACGCGGCAAAGCGCGTCTTGGCGATCACGAGGCAGCCGGCCGTGTCCTTGTCGAGACGATGCACGAGGCGCGGTTTCTGCCCATCCTCGTCGGTCAGAGCATCGAGCATTCCGTCCACATGCCGCTTCGTGCCCGACCCGCCCTGGACCGCAAGGCCCATCGGCTTGTTGATGATGAGAACGTCCTTATCCTCGTAAAGCGTGATCGACTTTAGGAAGTCGCGGTCGTCCTGGTCCTTGGCCGCGCTGCGGGAAACCGGACGCGGCTGATCGAGCTTCAGAGGCGGGACGCGGACCTTCTGGCCGGGCATCAGACGCTCGTTCGGCTGCGCCCGCTTTCCGTCGATGCGCAGCTCCCCTTTTCGGACGATACGCTGGATATGGGTGAAGGCGAGCTGCGGGAACCGGGCGACCAGGAAACGGTCGACGCGCATGTCGGCCTCGTCCGGTTCGACCACGAGAGTCTGAACGCCGGTCGCCAGCACCTCCTGGGCGGCCGCCTTGGCCTGAGCCCGGGTCGGACCGCGAGGAGCCTCCGCGGCAGGTCCCGGCTGCTTGGGACGCGCGGCCGGCTTCTCGCGCAGTGTTGATGGCGCGCGGGTTGTGCCAGCCGCCGATTTCGCCGTGCGCTGCTTGGCCGGGGCCGACTTGCGGGCGGGCTTGTCCTCGCGCGAGCGAAAACCCTGCCGGGCACCCGAGCGCCCGCCACGGGCGCCATTCTGTCCTGAACCGCTTTTTCTCATGAATCTGTGGGTACCAGAGCGCCGCGCGGGCGGCAATCGAGGTTTAGCCGGAGACCGCCCGGATCAACCCGAGACCGACAGCCAATCCTGCGATGGAGAGAATGAGCGAGGCAATGACATAGGTTGCCGCAATCCCAGCCTGCCCCCGTTCCCAGATCAGCACCGCATCGAGGGAAAAGGCCGAGAAGGTGGTGAAGCCGCCCAGGATCCCAGTCGTGAGGAACAAGCGGAGTGGCTGGCTCCAGCCCTCGCCGGCCTTGAAGGCGAGCCATCCCGCAAGGGCTCCCATGACGAAGGACCCCACAACGTTTACCGTCAGCGTCCCCCAGGGGAATGCCGTCCCGCACATGCGGGCGCAGCCGACATTCACCCCGTGCCGGAGAGCACCGCCGATGCCTGCGCCTAGAAAGACGAGGAGATACGCCTTCATGGGCTATTCGCCGTTTCCACTGCGCCGCTCCCGGCGCAGCCTCTCCCACCACTCCAGCCGCTTCCTGATCTCCCGCTCGAAGCCACGGTCCACGGGTTCGTAGAACGATTTCCGCCCCAGCTTCTCGGGCCAGTAATCCTGCCCGGAGAATGCATCCGGCTCGTCGTGGTCATAGGCATAGCTCTCGCCGTAGCCGATCTGCTTCATGAGCTTGGTCGGCGCGTTGAGGATCGTCTTGGGCGGCATGAGAGAGCCATGCTCCTTCGCCACCCGGGTAGCGGACTTGTAGGCGGTATAGAGCGCGTTCGATTTCGGCGCGGTGGCGAGATAGACGGCCGCCTGCGCGAGGGCCAGTTCCCCCTCCGGGGAGCCGAGGAAATCGAAGGCATCCTTGGCCGCATTGGCGATGACCAGGGCCTGCGGATCGGCCATGCCGATGTCCTCCACGGCCGCCCGGACCAGCCTGCGCGCGATGAAGAGCCGGTCCTCGCCTGCGTCGAGCATGCGGGTCAGATAGTACAGTGCCGCATCCGGGTCCGATCCACGGATGGTTTTATGCAGGGCGGAGATGAGGTTGTAATGGCCTTCCTGACCCTTGTCGTAGATCGGGGCGCGGCGCTGGATGATCTCCTGCAGCTGCTCCGCGTCGAAGACCTCGCCGGGCTTCGCCGAGCGCCAGACCTCCTCGGCGAGCGTCAACACGGCCCGCCCGTCCCCGTCCGCCATCCGCACGAGGGACGCCTTCGCCTCATCGTCGAGGGGCAGTGTCTTCTCTGTGACCTCCTCGGCCCGGGCCAGGATCTGCCCGATGGCCGTTTCGTCGAGCGACTTGAACAGGAGCACGCGGGCGCGGGAGAGAAGCGCCGCATTCAGCTCGAAGGACGGGTTCTCCGTAGTCGCTCCCACCAGCGTGATGGTGCCGTCTTCCATCACCGGCAGAAACGCGTCGAGCTGAGCCCGGTTGAAGCGGTGGATCTCGTCGACGAAGAGCAGCGTGCCCTTGCCGGTGGAGCGGCGATGGCGCGCCGCCTCGAAGACTTTCTTGAGATCGGCCACGCCGGAAAAGATCGCCGAAATCTGCTCGAAATGAAGATCCGTCTCATGAGCGAGCAGCCGCGCCACGGTGGTCTTGCCGGTGCCGGGTGGTCCCCAGAAGACGAGGGATCCCAGCGTCTTGGACGCGATGAGCCGGGTGAGGATGCCGTCGGGCCCGACCAGATGATCTTGGCCGACCACCTCGGACAGCTTGGTCGGACGCATCCTGTCCGCCAGGGGACGAGGCGCGTTCCGGTCCAGGCCGGCAGATGAGAACAGATCGCTCATTGTGATGCAGAGCTCAAGCGCGCATAGACGTCGGGATCCAGCCGCACCATGAGTCTTTCAGGATTTTCAGGGGTTTGGAAGCCGAACGGCTCATAAAGCCTGTGGGCATCGCGCGTTACGAGCATCCAGCGCCGGAGAAGCTGCAGCTCGGGATGCCCCATGATGGCCCGGATCAAGGCCTTGCCGGCGCCCTGCCCTCTGACCGAGGCGCAGACATAGACGTCGCAGAGATAGGCGAACGTGGCGCGATCGGTCACGACCCGGGCGAAGCCCCGCAGATCGTCCGCGGCGTCATGGAGGCCGAAACACAAGGAATTCGCCACGGACCTCTCGAACATGTCCCGCGGCAAACCCTTGGCCCAGTAGCTCTCGGCCGATATCCAGCGATAGGCGGTCTCGACATCCGGCGGCGCCAGATCGGTCGAGATTGTCCAGGTGCTCACCGGCCGAGCACCGTCGTAAAGACCCGTCCACCGCGGTTGACGGTGATCTCCCAATAACCGCCGTTGCGGTTGATCAGGCGATCCGCGTCCTTCGTCGATGTCACGCGTTCGCCGTTGATAGCCACGATCTGGTCACCCTTTTCGAAGCCCACGCTGGCCGCGACGCTGCGATCCTCCAGATCCGCCACGACGATACCATCGTCGGCGATCTCGATCTGCAGTTCGTCCGCGACGGCCGGCGACATGTTCACGAGGGTCGCACCGGCGAACGGCGTCCGGGCCTTCCCGCGCACCGGCTCCCTAGGCGGGTTTTCCGGCGGGGGCATCAGCCTGACCGGGATCGTCGTCTGCTTGCCGCTCCGGAGAACGGTCAGCGGGGCTTGGCCCTGGGTGCCCTTGAGGGTGAAGCGGTAACCGAAGGAATCCGGATTATCGACCGGCTGCCCGTCGACCATCAGGATCGCGTCACCGCGCTTGAGTCCCGCCTCGGCGGCGGGCCCCTTGTCATAGACGGAGGTCACGAGAACGCCTGTGGGACGTTCGAGGCCAAGACCACTGGCAATGTCGCCGTCCACCGGCTGGAGGCGCGCGCCGAGCCAAGGCCGCACCACGTTCTTTGCGCCTCCCTTGGCGGAATTCAGCACCACCCGGACCATGCTCGACGGAACGGCGAAGCCGATGCCGATGCTGCCGCCGGACCGGGAATAGATCGCCGTGTTGATGCCGACCACGCGGCCGTTCATATCGATGAGAGCGCCGCCGGAATTACCCGGGTTGATGGCGGCATCCGTCTGGATGAAGAATTGGTAGTCGGAAATGCCGACCTGGGTGCGGGCAAGGGCCGAGACGATCCCCTGTGTGACCGTCTGTCCGACACCGAAAGGGTTTCCGATGGCCAGCACGAGATCGCCGACCTGCAGGGCTTCAGAATCGCCGAGTTCGACGGCCTGAAGATTCGTGGCGTCCTTGAGCTTCAGCACGGCGATGTCGGTGCGCGGATCGCGCAGGAGAATATCGGCTGCGAATTCTCGCCGATCCGCAAGCGCGACCTTCACCTCGTTCATGTTCTCGATCACATGGTTGTTCGTGATCACGAGCCCGGACGGATCGACGATGACCCCGGACCCGAGGGAGCTCTGCGACCGGCCGCGCGGAACACCCGGGGCGTTGTCGCCGAAGAAACGGCGAAAATACTCCTCCATGGCGGCGTTCTGCCGGCGTTCCGAGCGGCTGGCATAGACGTTCACGACCGACCCGGCCGTCTGCCGCACCACAGGCGCGAAGGAGAGCTGAACCTGGGCTTGGCTATCGGGGATCACGCGTTGCGTCTGGCCCTGCGCTCCTGCGACCCCGAGAGCGAGCAGGACAGCGGACAGTGACAGGCGAAAAGGCGAAGAGCGCATAACGGGCGAATCCTTTGATCGGCGAGGTCATTCGATAGAGCGCGGAACTCGAAACACCAAGTTCCGCAACGTCAGATTGACCGTTTCAAACAAAAAGGGCGGTCCGAAGACCGCCCTTGATGAAATCTCTGGAGCCGAGACTTACTCGGCTGCCTCGACGAGCTCGTCCTTCTGGGTCGGGCCCGAATCCTGACCGCGCGCATCGACGTCGCGGTCCACGAACTCGATCACGGCCAGCGGAGCGTTGTCGCCGTAGCGGAAGCCTGCCTTCAGGACGCGGGTATAGCCGCCGTTGCGGTCCTGGTAGCGCTTGCCCAGCACGTCGAAAAGCTTCTTGACCATGGTCTCGTCGCGCAGCTTGGACATGGCGAGGCGGCGGGCATGCATGTCGCCGCGCTTGCCGAGGGTGATCAGCTTCTCGACGACGGGACGCAGGTCCTTCGCCTTCGGCAGCGTCGTGACGATCTGCTCGTGCTTGATCAGCGCAGCCGCCATATTGGCGAACATGGCCTTGCGGTGTTCGGTCGTGCGGTTGAAGCGACGACCACGGAATCCGTGACGCATTGGCTTTCTCCTAGATTCTACGGCCGCCGTGCCAAGGAACGGACCGCCTCTCTTGATTGACCACCCTTAAGGTGGGGCAGATGAAGGAGCCGCCGCTCATGAAGGACGGCGGCTCCGACGAACTTAGTAGTGCTCTTCGAAGCGCTTCGCGAGGTCTTCGATATTCTCCGGCGGCCAGCCCGGCACGTCCATGCCGAGGTGCAGGCCCATGCCGGCCAGAACTTCCTTGATCTCGTTGAGCGACTTGCGGCCGAAGTTCGGGGTGCGGAGCATTTCCGCCTCTGACTTCTGGATCAGGTCGCCGATATAGACGATGTTGTCGTTCTTCAGGCAGTTCGCCGAACGGACCGACAGCTCGAGCTCGTCGACCTTCTTGAGAAGAGCCGGGTTGAACGGCAGCTGCGGCGCGGCGGCAGCGGCCTCTTCCTTGCGCGGCTCTTCGAAGTTGACGAAAACCTGGAGCTGGTCCTGCAGGATCCGGGCGGCATAGGCCACGGCATCCTCAGGGGTCACGGCGCCGTTGGTCTCGACCGTCATGATCAGCTTGTCGTAGTCGAGAATCTGGCCTTCGCGGGTGTTCTCGATGCGATAGGAGACCTTCTTCACCGGGCTATAGAGCGAGTCGACCGGGATCAGTCCGATCGGAGCGTCCTCGGAGCGGTTGCGCTCGGCCGGAACGTAGCCCTTGCCGGTGTCGACCGTGAACTCCATGCGGATCTCGGCGCCCTCGTCGAGGGTGCAGAGAACGAGATCGGGGTTCAGGATCTGCACGTCGCCGATCGTGTTGATGTCACCGGCGGTCACGGCGCCAGGGCCGGTCTTGCGGAGCGTCATGCGCTTCGCACCCTCGCCCTGCATCTTGATGGCGATCGTCTTCACGTTGAGGACGATGTCGGTCACGTCCTCACGGACGCCCGGGATGGACGAGAACTCGTGCAGCACGCCATCGATATGGATCGCCGTCACGGCCGCGCCCTGGAGCGACGACAGGAGGACCCGGCGCAGCGAGTTGCCGAGCGTCGTGCCGAAGCCACGCTCGAGCGGCTCGGCCACGACCGTCGCGATGCGCTTCGGATCGTCACCGGGGGCGACTTCAAGCTTGTTCGGCTTAATCAGCTCTTGCCAGTTCTTTTGGATCACAACCACACCTCATGAGGTACGGCTTGAAGGGAGGCTTGCGGCCAGCCCTTTAAACCGGAACGCGCGTGGGCTTTGGACCCACGCGCCGGATAACCTTAGACGCGGCGACGCTTGCGCGGGCGGCAGCCGTTGTGCGGGATCGGCGTCACGTCACGGATCGACGTGACGGTGAAGCCGGCCGACTGGAGGGCGCGCAGAGCGGACTCACGGCCGGAGCCGGGGCCGGACACCTCGACCTCGAGGGTGCGCATGCCGTGCTCGGCCGCCTTGCGGGCCGCATCTTCAGCGGCGATCTGCGCCGCGTACGGGGTCGACTTACGCGAACCCTTGAAACCCATGGCGCCGGCCGAGGACCAGGAGATCGTGTTGCCCTGGGCGTCGGTGATGGTGATCATGGTGTTGTTGAACGAGGCGTTCACATGTGCCACGCCGGAAACGATGTTCTTGCGTTCGCGGCGGCGGACGCGGGTAGCTTCTTTAGCCATTCCAAAGATCCTTCAAGCGCGCCCGTCGTTCCAGGCGCTCGGGAGAAAAGGCCACCCATGGCGGGTGGCCGGATAGAATTACTTCTTCTTGCCGGCGATCGGCTTCGCCTTGCCCTTGCGGGTACGGGCGTTCGTATGGGTGCGCTGACCGCGGACCGGAAGGCTGCGACGGTGGCGCAGTCCACGGTAGGCGGCGAGATCCATGAGGCGCTTGATGTTCATGGACACTTCGCGGCGCAGATCGCCTTCCACGATATAGTCGCGGTCGATCGTCTCGCGGATAGCCAGAACTTCGGCGTCGGTCAGCTGATTCACGCGGCGCTCGGCCGGGATGTTGACCTTCTCGACGATCTCCTGGGCCTTCTTGGGCCCAATGCCGTGGATGTACTGAAGGGCGATCACGACGCGCTTTGCGGTCGGGATGTTGACGCCTGCGATACGGGCCATTGTCCGTCTCCATATGGGAAGCAGATGCTTCGGGTTTTGGTTGTCGCGCGTCCGGTGGAGGCCGGCCCCTGCGCGGGTTACTTATGCAAAACACAGCAAACCAGAGCGGCTTCTCAGGAAGCCCTCTGGATCTGCAGGTTCTTGTGCAAGAGCTTGCCCCTAACGGAAATTAACCCGTTCGTCAAGCCCTGTTGTTCAGCGACCGACGATTCCCTTGACCGCATCGGTGACCTCGTCGATCGGCCTCATGCCGTCGACGGTCTTCAGCATGCCCTTCTCGGCATAATAGGCCGAAAGCGGAGCCGTCTGAGTCCGGTAAGCCTCCAGGCGGGTCTTGAACACGTCCGGATTGTCGTCCTTGCGGACGGGTTCTCCACGAGCCTCGGTTTCCCGGGCGCGCTTGACGATCCGGTCGACGAGCTCGGCCTCGTTCACCTTGAACTCGATGACCGCGTCGAGCTTGAGGCCTTTGGCAGCCAGCATGGCGTCGAAGGCCTCAGCCTGGGCGACCGTCCGGGGGAAACCGTCGAGGATGAAGCCGTTCCTGGCATCTGCCTCCTCAATTCGGTCGGCGATAATGCCGACGACGATCTCGTCCGATACGAGATCGCCGCGATCCATGACGGCCTTGGCCTTGAGGCCGACCGGCGTGCCGGCCGCCACGGCTGCGCGGAGCATGTCGCCCGTTGAAAGCTGGGGAATACCCAACCTGTCGACCAGGCGAACGGCCTGAGTGCCTTTCCCGGCCCCCGGCGGCCCCAGCAGAATCATCCTCATCGACGTCCCCCTGACTTCGTCGAATGTGCTCGCCTGCAGGCGAAGCGTTGAACCTTAGCGTCTACGTGCGCCCTTGAGCTTCGCCTTCTTGACGAGACCCTCGTACTGGTGAGCCAAGAGATGGCCATGCACCTGAGCGACCGTGTCCATCGTAACAGACACGACGATCAGAAGCGAAGTGCCGCCAAAGTAGAATGGCAAAGCCGCGTAGGATACCAGCAGTTCGGGAATCAGGCAGATGATCACCAGGTAGGCGGCGCCGAGCACAGTGATACGCGTCAGCACCTGGTCGATGAAGTCGGCCGTGCGCTCGCCCGGGCGGATGCCGGGAATGAAGCCGCCCTGTTTCTTCAGGTTGTCCGCCGTCTCGGTCGGGTTGAAGACGATCGCCGTGTAGAAGAAGGCGAAGAACACGATTAGCGCCGCGTACAGGAACATGTAGGCGGGACGCCCGTGGCCCAGATAGGCGGTCAGCATCGAGATGAAGCCGGTCCCGTCCGTGTTCGTCTGAAAGCTGGCAATGGTCGCCGGCAGCAGCAGCAGCGAGGACGCGAAGATCGGCGGGATGACGCCGGAGGTGTTCAGCTTGAGCGGCAGGAACGACGTTTGACCCTCGTACATCCGGTTGCCGACCTGGCGCTTCGGATAGTTGATCAGCAAGCGGCGCTGCGCGCGCTCCATGAACACCACGAAGTAGATGATGGCGACCGCCATCACGATCACTCCGAGAATCAGGCCCGTCGAGATCGCGCCCTGGCGGCCCAGCTCGAGGGTGCCGGCGACCGCCGTCGGCAGGTTCGCCACGATGCCGGCGAAGATTATCAGAGAGGTGCCGTTGCCGATGCCGCGCGACGTGATCTGCTCGCCCAGCCACATGAGGAACATGGTTCCGCCGGTCAGTGTGATTACGGTCGAGACCAGGAAGAACGGCCCCGGCGACTGTACGATCGTGCCGGAGCTCTGCAGCCCTACGGCGATGCCCCAGGACTGAAACACGGCCAAGAAGACGGTGAGGTAGCGCGTATACTGGTTCAGGATCTTGCGTCCTGCCTCCCCTTCCTTCTTGAGCGCCTCCAGGGAGGGCAGAACGGATGTCAGAAGCTGGACGATGATCGAAGCCGAAATGTACGGCATGATGTTCAGGGCGAAGATCGCCATGCGCTCCACGGCACCGCCCGAGAACATGTTGAACAGACCGAGCACGCCGCCGCTGGCGCCCTGGAAGCTCTGCCGGAGAGCCTCCGGGTCGATCCCGGGCAGCGGAATGTAGGTGCCGAGACGGTAGACGATGAGCGCGCCCAACGTGAACCAGATGCGCTTCTTCAGCTCATCGGCCTTGGCGATGGCGCCGAAATTGATGTTTGCCGCAAGTTGCTCGGCTGCTGAGGCCATAGTTGTGTCCCCGAAATTCCTGGTACGTGACGGTCATCACGCAAACGGCGGCCACGCGATCAGACGCGGGCCGCCGCTTGGATCTTAGTCAATGTGGGCGCGGGCTCACGCCTGCGCAACGGCACCCAGCAGGGTGACCGAGCCACCAGCCTTCTCGATCGCTTCGACGGCCGATTTGGACGCGCCGTAGACCTGGAAGGAAAGCTTCGCCGTCAGCTCGCCGACGCCGAGGATCTTCACGCCGTCGCGCGGCTTGGACACCACGCCGGCGGCAACAAGCGTCTCGACCGTCACGGGAGCACCCGTGTCGAGCTTGCCGGCCTCGATGGCCTGCTGAATGCGCCCGACATTGACCTCGTTCAGGTCGATGGCGTTCGGCTTGTTGAAGCCGCGCTTCGGCAGACGACGGTGCAGAGGCATCTGACCGCCTTCGAAGCCCTTGATCGCCACGCCGGTACGGGCCTTCTGACCCTTCACGCCGCGGCCACCGGTCTTGCCCTTGCCCGAGCCGATGCCACGGCCCACGCGCATGCGGTTCTTGGTGGAACCTTCGTTGTCACGAATTTCGTTGAGTTTCATGACGCTCTCCTCACTGCCCGTCGACAACGCGCACGAGGTGCTTGACCTTTTCGATCATGCCGCGCACAGCCGGCGTGTCTTCCAAGGTCGAGGTACGGTGAAGCTTGTTGAGCCTGAGGCCGATCAGCGTCTGGCGCTGCTTGGCCTCGCGGCGGATCGGCGAGCCGATCTGCTCAACGGTGACGGTCTTACCAGCCGAAGCAGGATTCTTTGCCATGGTCAAAGCCTCCCTTACGCTTCAGCGCCAGCGACTTCGCTGGCATCCGCATCGCGGCGGCGAGCCTGCAGCGTCGAGACCTTCAGGCCGCGGCGAGCGGCGACCGAACGCGGGCTGTCCTCGTTCTTGAGCGCATCGAAGGTGGCGCGCACGAGGTTGTAGGGGTTCGACGAGCCGAGCGACTTGGCGACCACGTCCTGCATGCCCACCACTTCGAAAACGGCGCGCATCGGGCCGCCGGCGATGATGCCGGTACCCTGGGGAGCGGCACGCAGCACGACCTTGCCGGCGCCGTGACGGCCGTTGACGTCGTGGTGGAGCGTGCGGCCCTCGCGGAGGGCGACGCGGATCATGGAGCGCTTGGCAGCATCGGTGGCCTTGCGGATCGCTTCCGGCACCTCACGGGCCTTGCCGTGGCCGAAGCCGACGCGGCCCTTCTGGTCGCCGACGACGACAAGCGCGGCGAAGCCGAAGCGACGGCCGCCCTTCACGACTTTGGCGACGCGGTTGATGTGGACCAGGCGGTCCACGAATTCGCTGTCGCGCTCTTCGCGATCAGCACGTTCTCTGGGTTCTCTAGCCATGAGACCTCTCACTTGCGCGGGCGGCGGGCCCGCTCGCTAAGGGTTGCTTGGATTATACCCGCCGTTAGAAATCCAGACCGCCTTCACGGGCAGCGTCGGCGAGAGCCTTGACGCGGCCGTGATAGAGGTAGCCCGAGCGGTCGAAGATGACCTGCTTCACGCCGGCCTGAACCGCGCGCTCGGCAACGAGCTTGCCCACTTCCTTCGCCGCATCCACGGTGGCTCCGGTCTTGAGCTTGCCCTTCACGTCAGCCTCGAGGGTCGAAGCCGAGGCGACCGTATGGCCGCTCACGTCGTCGATGACCTGGGCGTAGATCTGCTTGGACGAACGGAAGACCGACAAACGCGGACGGCCATTCGCTGCCTTCTTGATCGCACGGCGCACACGAGCCTTGCGGCGATCTTCAGCGCCTTTCTTCTCAGCCATGATACGTCGTCCTTACTTCTTCTTGCCTTCCTTGCGGAAGATGAACTCGTCGGAGTACTTGACGCCCTTGCCCTTGTAGGGCTCCGGACCGCGGTATTCGCGGATCTCGGCGGCGGTCTGACCGACGACCTGCTTGTCGATGCCGGCCACGACGACCTCCGTCGGACGGGGCGTCGTGATCGTCACGCCGGCCGGGATCACGTAGTCGATATCGTGGCTGTAGCCCAGCGACAGCTTCAGCACCTTGCCGGCAACGGCGGCCTTGTAACCGACGCCGTTGATCTCAAGGCGCTTCTCGAAGCCCTTGGACACGCCTTCGACCAGGTTCGCCACCTGGGCGCGGGACATGCCCCATTTTGCACGGGCCGTCTTGGACTCGTCGCGCGGGTTCACCGACACGGCGCCGTTCTCAAGAGCAACCGACACTTCTTCAGGAACGAGGAACGAGAGTTCGCCCTTCGTGCCCTTAACCTTCACCATCTGACCGTCAACGGTAGCCGTCACACCTGACGGAACCGTAACGGGCTTCTTGCCTACTCGGGACATTTTCGAATCTCCGTGGTTCTGTGCGGGTGCTTCGGCCTTAGAAGACCTTGCAGAGCACTTCGCCGCCCACGTTCTTCTCACGGGCCTCGTGATCGGCCATCACGCCCTGCGGCGTCGAGAGAATGGTGATGCCCAGACCGTCGGCCACGCGAGGCATGGTGTCGACGGAGGCATACACGCGGCGGCCGGGCTTGGAGACACGCTCGATGGAGCGGATCACCGGCTGACCGTCATAATACTTGAGCTCGATCGAGAACTCCGTTCGGCCGTTGCCGAACTCAGTCTGCGAGTAGTCGCGGATGTAGCCCTCGGACTTGAGAACCTCGAGGACGCGAGCGCGGAGCTTCGAGCCGGGGGTGGAGACGGACCCGCGACGGCGCATCTGCGCGTTGCGGATACGGGTGAGCATATCGCCCAACGGATCGTTGATCATATGATGCCCTCCCCCTTACCAGCTGGACTTCACGAGGCCCGGGATCAGGCCCTTGTTGCCCAGTTCCCGCAGAGCGATACGGGACATGCCGAGTTTGCGGTAGTAGGCGCGCGGACGGCCCGTGATCTCGCAGCGGTTGCGGATGCGGGTCTTGCTCGCGTTACGCGGCAGCTCAGCCAGCTTGAGGCGCGCTTCGAAGCGCTCCTCCATGGACTTCGACTCGTCGTTGGCGACCGCCAGAAGGCGCTCGCGACGGCCGGCGAACTTCTTCACCAGCTCACGACGATGCTTGTTCTTCTCAATAGCGCTTTTCTTTGCCATGCTTTTATCTCCAGTGTCCGCGTTTGAGGACAGCTATCCTCACTGCCGGAACGGGAAGTTGAAGTGACGCAGCAGGGCGCGGGCTTCTTCGTCGGTCTTCGCCGTGGTGGTGATGACGACGTCCATGCCCCAAACCTGCTCGACCCTATCGTAATTGATCTCAGGGAACACGAGGTGCTCCTTGATGCCCATTGCGTAGTTGCCGCGGCCGTCGAACGACTTGGGGTTCAAGCCCCGGAAGTCGCGGACGCGCGGGAGAGCAATGGTCACGAGACGGTCAAGGAACTCGTACATGCGAACCTTGCGCAGCGTGACCTTGGCGCCGATCGGCATGTTCTCGCGGACCTTGAACTGCGAGATAGCCTTGCGGGCCTTCGTGATCACCGGCTTCTGGCCGGCGATGAGAGCGAGGTCAGCCGCAGCGACCGAAGCCTTCTTCGAGTCGGCGGTCGACTCGCCAACGCCCATGTTGAGCACGATCTTCTCGATCGTCGGCACTTCCATGGGGTTCTTGTAGCCGAATTCTTCAATGAGCTTCGGACGCACCACTTCCTCGTAGTGCTTCTTCAGCCGCGGCGTGTAGCCGTCCACCTGAGCCTTAGCCATCGATCAGGTCCCCCGAACGCTTGGCGAAACGGACCTTGCGGCCGTCTTCCAGAACTTTGAAACCAACCCGAGTCGGCTTGCCGTCCTTCGGGTCCGCATAGGCCAGGTTCGACAGATGGATGCTCGCCTCTTTCGAGATGATGCCACCTTCGGCATTCGCCGTCTGGCGCTGGTGACGCTTCACGAGGTTGACGCCGCGGACGACCGCGCGCTCTTCCTTCGGGAGCATCTGCACGACTTCACCGGTCTTGCCCTTGTCGCGACCGGTCAGGACGACGACCTTATCGCCCTTCTTGATCTTCGCGGCCATTAGAGCACCTCCGGCGCAAGCGAAATGATTTTCATGTGGTTCTTGGCACGCAGTTCACGCGGAACCGGGCCGAAGATTCGGGTGCCGACCGGCTCTTTCTGATTGTTGATCAGAACGGCGGCATTCCGGTCGAAGCGGATGACTGAGCCGTCAGCGCGGCGGATGTCCTTCGCGGTGCGAACGACGACTGCCTTCATGACATCGCCCTTCTTCACGCGGCCGCGCGGAATAGCCTCTTTTACGGATACGACGATGATATCGCCCACGGAAGCGTACTTACGCTTCGAACCGCCGAGAACCTTGATGCACATCACGCGACGGGCGCCGGAATTATCGGCGACGTCAAGATTCGTCTGCATCTGGATCATGGCTTTGATCCTTTCCTTTGTTTCAGACAGGTTTCCGGGCCAAGGCAGGATTGCCCCCCGGACTACGCCTGACGGGGATCTCTTGTCCCCTGCCCTTCAAATGTCGAGAGAGGCGGCCGTATACACGAACCGCCCCCGTTTGACAACCCCTAGAGAAGGCTTTGTTAAGCCTTCGCTTGGTCGACGAGCACCCAGGTCTTCAGTTTGGAGAGCGGCTTGGTCTCTTCGATGAAGACCGTGTCGCCCACCTTGGCTGTGTTGTTCTCGTCGTGAGCATGGTAGTTCTTCGTCTTACGCACGGTCTTCTTCATGACCGGGTGCGTGAAACGGCGTTCCACCTTCACAACGACCGTCTTGTCCTGCTTGTCGCTGACAACGACGCCCTGCAAAACGCGCTTCGGCATCTTGATCCCCTTTAAGCCTTCGCCGCAGCGGCCTTCTGGCGCTGCAGCGTCTTGACGCGGGCGATGTCCCGACGGACTTCGCGGACACGTCCGGTGTTCTCGAGCTGGCCGGTGGCGCGCTGGAAGCGGAGGTTGAACTGCTCCTTCTTCAGGTTCAGCAGCTCGTCCGTCAGCTGGTCCTGCGACATCGCGTTGAGGTCGGAGGCTCTCTGCTTAGACTTCATGATCCCCTCCTTACTCGGCAATGCGCTGGATGAAGCGCGTCTTGATTGGGAGCTTCGCGGCGCCGAGGCGAAGAGCCTCGCGAGCGATATCCTCCGGCACGCCGTCGATCTCGAACATGATACGGCCAGGCTTGACCTTAGCCGCCCAGTACTCGGGAGCGCCCTTACCCTTACCCATACGCACTTCGGTCGGCTTGGTCGACACAGGCACGTCCGGGAAGATGCGGATCCACACCCGGCCCGCACGCTTCATCGCGCGGGTGATGGCGCGGCGAGCCGCCTCGATCTGACGAGCGTTGACGCGCTCGGGTTCCATCGCCTTCAGGCCGAACTGGCCGAAGTTGAGGTCCGTGCCGCCCTTCGCGGTGCCAGAGATGCGGCCCTTGAATTGCTTACGGAACTTGGTTTTCTTCGGTTGCAACATGGCAAACCTCTCCTGACCTCTCGGTTACGCCGCCTGCTCGCGGCGGCCACCGGAGCGGCCTCCTTCGTCGTTCATCCGCTTGTCCTGGGCCATCGGATCGTGCTCAAGGATTTCGCCCTTGAAGATCCAGACCTTGATGCCGCAGGTGCCATAGGTCGTGAAGGCCGTGGACGTACCGTAATCCACGTCCGCACGCAGGGTGTGCAGCGGAACGCGGCCCTCGCGGTACCATTCGAGGCGGGCGATTTCAGCGCCACCCAGACGGCCCGAGCAGTTGATACGGATACCCTCGGCGCCCAGACGCATGGCCGATTGAACGGCACGCTTCATGGCGCGGCGGAAAGCGACACGGCGCTCGAGCTGCTGGGCGATCGAGTCGGCCACCAGCGTAGCGTCGACTTCCGGCTTACGGACCTCGACAATGTTGATCGCCACATCGGCGTCGGTCATCTTCGAGACGAGCTTGCGCAGCTTCTCGATGTCGGCGCCCTTCTTGCCGATCACCACGCCCGGACGACCCGAGTGGATGGTGACGCGACACTTCTTGTGCGGACGTTCGATGACGATCTTCGAAACGGCGGCCTGCTTCAGCTGCTTCATGAGAGCTTCGCGGATCGCCATGTCCTCATGCATCAGCTTGGCGTACTCGCCTTTGCCGGCGAACCAGCGCGAGTCCCAGGTCCGGTTGATGCCGAGCCGAAGACCGATCGGGTTAACTTTCTGACCCATCTGGTTCTCCTTTATGCCTGTTCGGCAACTTCCCGAACCACGATCGTGAGGTTCGAGAACGGCTTCATGATACGAGCACCCCGGCCGCGGGCCCGGGCGTGGAAGCGCTTCATGACAAGCGCCTTGCCGACGAAGGCCTGGCTGACGACGAGATCGTCCACATCGAGATTGTGGTTGTTCTCGGCGTTCGCAATGGCGCTCTCGAGGCACTTCTTCACGTCGCGCGCGATGCGCTTGCGGGAGAACTCGAGATCGGCGAGAGCCGCAGAAACCTTCTTGCCGCGGATAAGGGCCGCAACAAGGTTGAGCTTCTGGGGGCTGACGCGCAGCATGCGAGCGACGGCTTGTGCCTCTGTGTCGCTCAGTGCGCGAGGAGTCGCGGCCTTACCCATCTTACTTCCTCTTCGCCTTCTTGTCCGCCGCGTGGCCGTGGAAGGTGCGGGTCGGCGAGAACTCGCCGAACTTGTGACCCACCATTTCCTCGTTCACGTTGACGGGAATGTGCTTCTGACCGTTGTAGACCCCGAAAGTGAGGCCCACGAACTGCGGGAGAATCGTGGAGCGGCGGCTCCAGATCTTGATAACCTCGTTGCGGCCCGAGGAACGGGCAGCCTCGGCCTTCTTGAGGAGGTAGCCGTCGACGAACGGACCCTTCCAAAGCGAACGTGCCATGACGTGCCTCTATCCTTACTTCTTCCGAGCGTGGCGGCTCGACACGATGAACTTGTCGGTCCGCTTGTTCGAACGGGTTTTCTTGCCTTTGGTCGGGACGCCCCACGGGGACACCGGATGACGACCACCGGAGGTACGGCCCTCACCACCACCGTGCGGGTGGTCGATCGGGTTCATGGCCACGCCGCGGTTGTGCGGACGCTTGCCGAGCCACCGGTTACGACCAGCCTTACCGACAGAGGTGTTCATGTGGTCCGGGTTCGACACCGCGCCGACACTGGCGAAGCACTGGCCATGGACCAAGCGCTGCTCTCCCGAGCTTAGGCGGATCGTCACGTAGCCCTGGTCACGACCCACGATCTGAGCGTAGGTACCGGCGGAACGGGCGAGTGCCGCGCCCTTACCGATCTTGAGCTCGACGTTGTGGATGATCGTTCCCACCGGCATGTTGCCGATCGGCATCGCATTGCCCGGCTTGATGTCGACCTGCTCGCCAGCCGCCACCTGATCGCCGACAGCCAGACGCTGCGGAGCCAGGATGTACGACTGCTCGCCGTCGGCGTAGCGGATCAGAGCGATGAAGGCGGTGCGGTTCGGATCGTACTCGATCCGCTCCACGGTCGCCGCATCGCCCAGACGGGCGCGACGCTTGAAGTCGACCAGGCGCAGGGTGCGCTTGTGACCACCGCCACGGAAGCGGACGGTCACGCGACCCATATTGTTACGACCGCCGGAGGAGCTCTTGCCCTCCGTCAGCTTCTTGACCGGCTTGCCCTTGTAGAGCTCGCTGCGGTCCACGATCACCAGCTGGCGCAGGCCGGGGGTGATTGGTTTGAAAGTCTTCAAAGCCATCGGATCACTCTCTCGTCCGATCAGAGGCCCGTCGTGACGTCGATGGTCTGGCCCTCAACGAGGGTTACAACCGCCTTCTTCACGTCCGACCGCTGGCCGCGGGTGCCGCGGAACATCTTCACTTTGCCCTTGGTGACAAGCGTGTTGACGCTCTTCACCTTGACATCGAACAGCTTCTCAACCGCTTCCTTAATCTGCGGCTTCGTCGCATCCAGCCGCACCTTGAAGACGACCTTGTTCTGTTCGGACAGGGTCGTGGCCTTCTCGGTGATGACCGGGCTTACGATCACATCGTAATGGCGCGGGTCCAGGCTCATTTGAAACGCGCCTCCAGCGCATCGACAGCCGACTTCGTGAGAACGAGCTTCTCGCGACGCAGGATGTCATAGACGTTGATGCCCTGCACCGGCAGGACGTCGATGTTCGGGATGTTGCGAGCAGCCCGCTGGAAGTTCGTCTCGATCTCGGCGCCGCCGATGATCAGCGCGTTGCCGAGGCCGAGCTTGCCGAAGCGCTCGACGAGAGCCTTCGTCTTCGGCTCGGAGAGCTTCACGTCGTCGATCACGACGAGCGAGGCGTCCTTGGCCTTGGACGAGAGCGCATGCTTCAGGGCAAGAGCGCGGACCTTCTTGGGCAGGTCGTGCGCATGGCTGCGGACCTGCGGGCCGAAGGCACGACCGCCGCCCCGGAACTGGGGAGCACTCGCGGCGCCGTGGCGGGCGCTGCCGGTGCCCTTCTGCTTGTAGACCTTCTTGGTCGTCCGGTCGATGTCCGAACGATTCTTGACGGCGTGCGTGCCGGCCTGGCGCTTAGCGAGCTGCCAGCGAACGCAGCGGGCGAGCAGGTCGGCGCGCGGCTCGAGTCCGAAGATGGCCTCGTTCAGGTCGACCGATCCGGCGCTCGCGCCTTCGAGCGTGGTGACATCAAGCTTCATCACGCGTTCTCCTCTTGGGCCTGCTCAGCCTGGGCGGCCGGCGCAGCCTCATTGCCGGTGCGGAACGCGCCGGGCATCGGCACTTCCTTCGGCAGCTTGCGCTTCACCGCGTCGCGGACGAAGATCCAGCCGCCGGCGACGCCCGGAACGGCGCCCTCGACGAGGATCAGACCGCGCTCGACGTCGGTCGACACGACACGCAGGTTCTGCGTGGTGACGCGCTCGACGCCCAGGTGACCCGGCATTTTCTTGTTCTTGAACGTCTTGCCCGGATCCTGGCGTCCGCCGGTCGAACCGATCGACCGGTGGGAGACCGACACGCCGTGCGTGGCGCGCAGTCCGCCGAAGTTCCAGCGCTTCATGCCGCCGGCGAAGCCCTTACCGGTGGTGATGCCCGTGACGTCCACGAACTGACCGGCAATGAAGTGATCAGCGGTGATCTCGGCGCCGACCGGGATGACAGCATCCTCGGACACGCGGAACTCCGCGAGCTTGCGCTTCGGCTCGACCTGGGCCACGGCGAAACTGCCGCGCTCGGCCTTCGAAACGTTCTTGACCTTGGCCTTGCCGACGCCGACCTGCAGCGCGGTGTAGCCGTTCTTCTCCATGGTCCGGTGGGCGACGACCTGGCAGCTGTCGACCTTCAGAACCGTGACCGGGACATGTTCGCCGGCATCCGTGAAGATGCGGGTCATCCCGACTTTCTGTGCAATGACGCCTGAGCGCATGTGCGTATCCTCTCGGCGTGTCTACCGAAGGCTCCAAGCCGTAAGGCTTAGAGCTTGATTTCCACGTCCACACCAGCAGCGAGATCGAGCTTCATCAGAGCGTCAACCGTCTGCGGGGTGGGGTCCACGATATCGAGAACACGCTTGTGAGTGCGCATCTCGAACTGCTCGCGCGACTTCTTGTCGATGTGCGGCGAGCGAAGCACCGTAAAGCGCTCGATGCGCGTCGGCAGCGGGATGGGCCCGCGAACCTGAGCGCCGGTCCGCTTCGCGGTCGACACGATTTCCCGTGTCGAAGCGTCGAGGATCCTGTGGTCGAACGCCTTAAGGCGAATACGAATGTTTTGACCGTTCATGGCTTATCCATTCAACAAGGGAAGCGGCCGGACCGAAACCCGGCCGCTGTCCTTTGATCCTCTAAAATCAATCCATCACGGCGGCGACGACGCCGGCGCCGACGGTACGGCCGCCTTCGCGGATGGCGAAGCGCAGCTTCTCTTCCATGGCGATCGGAGCAATCAGCTCCACTTCCATGGTGATGTTGTCGCCCGGCATCACCATCTCGGTGCCCTCAGGCAGCTTCACCACGCCGGTCACGTCCGTCGTGCGGAAGTAGAACTGCGGACGGTAGTTGCCGAAGAACGGCGTATGACGACCGCCCTCTTCCTTCGTCAGGATGTAGGCCTCGGCCTTGAACTTCGTGTGCGGCTTGATCGAGCCCGGCTTGCACAGCACCTGGCCGCGCTCCACGTCCTCGCGCTTCGTGCCGCGCAGCAGAACGCCCACGTTGTCGCCCGCCTGGCCCTGGTCGAGCAGCTTGCGGAACATCTCGACGCCCGTCACCGTGGTCTTCTGCGTGTCGCGCAGACCCACGATCTCCACTTCCTCGCCGACCTTCACGATGCCGCGCTCGACGCGACCCGTCACCACCGTGCCGCGGCCCGAGATCGAGAACACGTCCTCGATCGGCATCAGGAACGGCAGATCCACCGGACGCTCCGGCTGCGGGATGTAGCGGTCCACCTCGGCCATCAGCTCGAGAACCCGGTCCCGGCCGATCTCAGGCGAACGGTCCTCCAGAGCGCACAGGGCCGAGCCCTTCACGATCGGGATGTCGTCGCCCGGGAAGTCGTACTTCGACAGAAGCTCGCGCACCTCCAGCTCAACCAGGTCGAGCAGCTCGGCGTCGTCCACCATGTCGACCTTGTTCATGAACACCACCAGGGCCGGAACGCCCACCTGGCGCGCCAGCAGGATGTGCTCGCGCGTCTGCGGCATCGGGCCGTCAGCCGACGACACCACCAGGATCGCCCCGTCCATCTGCGCCGCACCCGTGATCATGTTCTTCACGTAGTCGGCGTGACCGGGGCAGTCCACGTGGGCGTAGTGCCGGTTCGTGGTCTCGTACTCCACGTGCGCGGTCGAGATCGTGATGCCGCGCGCCTTCTCTTCCGGAGCCTTGTCGATCTGGTCGTACGCCGTAAACGTCGCCCCGCCCGACTCCGCCAGAACCTTCGTGATCGCCGCCGTCAGAGACGTCTTGCCATGGTCCACGTGACCAATCGTCCCAATGTTGCAGTGCGGCTTATTGCGCTGAAACTTTTCCTTCGCCATCGTGGCACCCGTTCCTTTGATCGTTCAAATATTCGCTTAGTGGGTTCAGGCGTACTTCGCCTGAACCTCAGCAGCCACGTTCGACGGCACCTGCTCGTAGTGGTCGAACTGCATCGTGTAGTTGGCCCGGCCCTGGCTCATGGAGCGCAGGGTGTTCACGTAGCCGAACATGTTGGCGAGCGGGACCATCGCGTTGATGACCACGGCGTTGCCGCGCATGTCCTGACCCTGGATTTGGCCACGACGGGAGTTGAGGTCGCCGATGACTGAACCCGTGTAGTCCTCGGGGGTCACGACCTCGACCTTCATCACCGGCTCGAGCAGAACCGATCCGCCCTTCTGGAGGGCCTCACGGAGAGCGGCGCGAGAAGCGATTTCGAAGGCCAGGGCCGACGAGTCGACTTCGTGGAAGGCGCCGTCGATGAGCTCGACCTTGACGTCAACCACCGGGAAGCCGGCGATCACGCCAGCGCCGACAACCGACTGGAGGCCCTTTTCGACACCCGGGATGTATTCCTTCGGAACCGCACCGCCGACGATCTTCGACTCGAAGGAGAAGCCCGCACCCTGATCGTTCGGCTGGACAACCAGCTTCACGCGAGCGAACTGGCCGGTACCGCCGGTCTGCTTCTTGTGGGTGTAGTCGATCTCGGCCTTCTTCGTGATCGTCTCACGATAAGCCACCTGCGGAGCGCCGATGTTCGCATCGACCTTGTAGGTGCGACGGAGAATATCGACCTTGATGTCGAGGTGAAGCTCGCCCATGCCCTTCAGGATCGTCTGACCGGACTCCTGGTCGGTCGAGACGCGGAAGGACGGGTCCTCGGCAGCCAGCTTCGAGAGTGCCAGGCCCAGCTTTTCCTGGTCGGCCTTCGACTTCGGCTCGATGGCGATCTCGATCACCGGCTCCGGGAACTCCATGCGCTCGAGGATCACGGCCTTGATCGGATCGCAGAGCGTGTCGCCGGTGCGGACGTCCTTGAGGCCGGCCAGGGCGACGATGTCGCCGGCATAAGCTTCCTTGATGTCCTCGCGGTTGTTCGCATGCATGAGCAGCATGCGGCCGACGCGCTCCTTCTTGTCGCGGGTCGAGTTCAGGATCGAGGAACCGGCCTCGACCTTGCCCGAGTACACGCGGCAGAAGGTGATCGTGCCCACGAAGGGATCGTCCATGATCTTGAAGGCGAGCATGGCGAAGGGGTCCTGGTCGGACGGCTTGCGGACGGTCTCTTCTTCCGTCTTGAAGTCGATGCCTTCGACCTCGCCACGATCGACGGGGGACGGCAGGAAGTCGACGACGGCGTCGAGGAGCGGCTGAACGCCCTTGTTCTTGAACGCCGATCCGCACAGGACCGGGTGGAACGCGCGGCGCTGCACGGCGGTACGAACCAGGCGGCGCAGGGTCGCGTCGTCCGGCTCCTGGCCGTCCAGGTAAGCCATCATGGCCTCGTCGTCCATCTCGACGGCAGCTTCGATCAGCTTGCCGCGATACTCGACAGCCTGGTCCTTCAGGTCGGCCGGGATCTCTTCCTCGCTGAAGGAAGCGCCCAGAGCCTCGCCGTTCCAGACGATCGCCTTCATCTTGATGAGGTCGATCACGCCCTGGAAGTTGCTCTCGGCGCCGATCGGCAGCTGAAGGCAGACGGGCTTGCCGGCCACGCGGTCGATGATGTCGGCCACGCACTTGAAGAAGTCGGCGCCGGTCTTGTCCATCTTGTTGACGAACACGATGCGGGGCACGTCGTACTTGTCGGCCTGGCGCCAGACGGTCTCGGTCTGGGGCTCGACGCCCTGGTTGCCGTCGAGAACGCAGACGGCGCCGTCGAGCACGCGCAGCGAACGCTCGACTTCGATGGTGAAGTCGACGTGGCCGGGGGTGTCGATGATGTTCAGGCGCTTGTCGTTCCAGAAGCAGGTGGTGGCAGCGGATGTGATCGTGATGCCACGCTCCTGCTCCTGCTCCATCCAGTCCATGGTGGCGGCACCCTCGTGCACTTCACCGATCTTGTGGGACTTACCAGTGTAGTACAGGATGCGCTCGGTCGTAGTGGTCTTGCCGGCATCAATGTGGGCCATGATGCCGAAATTGCGGTAGTCCTCAATCGCGTGCGTGCGGGGCATCGCTCAGCTCCTCGGGCCGTTACCAGCGGTAGTGCGAGAACGCACGGTTGGCTTCCGCCATACGGTGGGTGTCTTCGCGCTTCTTCACGGCGTTGCCGCGGTTGTTGGATGCATCGAGCAGCTCGGCGGACAGACGCTCGACCATGGTCTTGTCGTTGCGTCCGCGGGCAGCCTGGATGATCCAGCGGATCGCGAGAGCCTGACGGCGCTCGGCACGAACCTCGACCGGGACCTGGTAGGTCGCACCGCCGACGCGGCGGGAACGGACCTCGATCGCCGGAGCGACGTTGTCGAGTGCCTGCTTAAAGACCTCGAGCGGGTTCGCCTTGGCGCGGCTCTCGATGCTGTCGAAGGCACCATAGACGATGCTCTCGGCAGCAGACTTCTTGCCGTCGTACATGATGGAGTTCATGAACTTGGTGACGACGATATCCCCGAACTTCGGATCCGGGATGATCTCACGCTTTTCGGCGCTGTGGCGGCGGGACATGAGCTGACCTCAATAACGGTTGACGGCTTACTTCGGCCGCTTCGCGCCGTACTTCGAACGACGCTGCTTACGATTCTTCACGCCCTGGGTGTCGAGAACACCGCGGAGGATGTGATAACGGACACCCGGAAGGTCCTTCACGCGGCCGCCGCGGATCATGACCACGGAGTGCTCCTGAAGGTTGTGACCTTCACCCGGGATGTACCCGATGACTTCGAACCCGTTCGTCAGACGAACCTTGGCGACCTTACGCAGAGCCGAGTTCGGCTTCTTCGGGGTCGTCGTGTAAACGCGCGTGCACACGCCACGCTTCTGCGGGCAGGCCTCAAGCGCGGGGACCTTGTTCCGGCTCTTTTGCGCCGTCCGCGGCTTGCGGATCAGCTGAGAGATCGTTGGCATCCTGTGCCCTCTTTCGCCAGCCACCGACCCGGTGGCCTTCTGAGTGTCTTCAACGGTTGAACGCTGCGCCCCGCTTCTGCGGACCTTTTGGGTTGCACAAAGCGAAGCCACGCCATTGACTCGGGTAAGCCCCTGGCGCGGTGCGATTGCAGAGGACCACGATTTTCGTCACCGCGGTCGTGCCCTAAATCTGACATGTGTCAGTCAAGGTTGAGTTCGGCAGCGTTTAGGTCGCATCGGTCGAAGCTAGGCGCTTCGACTGGCGAAAACCTACGGCCAGCCGGAAAGTCCGGTCTCTCTAGCGTCCGAGTCGCGGAAAGTCAACTGGTTTCCGCTAACCAATCGGAAAGGAACCGACCGGGAGGCTTGTCGCCGGGCTTCACTTGTATGTGGGAGCGGGGACGGCGGGTGCAAGGGTCGGGTGGGCTCGGCCCCGCGGAAGCCGCCAAGCTTGGCAGCCGTTCCGCCTCGCCCCTGCCGGACACGAAAAGGCCGCCCGGAGGCGGCCTTTCCAGTCGTACCGAAGCTCTGCAGCCTTATTCGGCT
This sequence comes from Microvirga terrae, assembly GCF_013307435.2. Taxonomy (NCBI): domain Bacteria; kingdom Pseudomonadati; phylum Pseudomonadota; class Alphaproteobacteria; order Hyphomicrobiales; family Methylobacteriaceae; genus Microvirga; species Microvirga terrae. The sequence goes on along the minus strand of NZ_CP102845.1, from coordinate 1,953,349 downwards.
GCCGGAGGCAGTTCGCTGACCTGAGCCTGGGACTCGGAGCGCTTCTGCTGCAGGATCAGCTCGTCGCGATGGGTCGCGACGGCCTTGACCTGAGCGGTGAGCGCGCCGGTGCCGGCCGGGATCAGGCTGCCGACGATGACGTTCTCCTTGAGGCCCTCGAGGGTATCGACCTTGCCGTTGACCGCCGCCTCCGTAAGGACGCGGGTGGTCTCCTGGAAGGACGCCGCCGAGATGAAGGAGCGGGTCTGCAGCGAGGCCTTGGTGATACCGAGCAGAACCGGCACGCCTTCGGCGGGCTTCTTCTTCTCGGCCACGAGACGCTCGTTGATCTCCTCTAACTCGAGGCGATCGACCTGCTCGCCGTTGAGCAGCTCGGAATCGCCGCCCTCGGTGATCTCGACCTTCTGCAGCATCTGGCGAACGATCACCTCGATGTGCTTGTCGTTGATGAGCACGCCCTGGAGGCGATAGACCTCCTGGATCTCGTTCACCAAGTAGGCAGCCAGCTCCTCGACGCCCTTGATCGCGAGGATGTCATGGGGCGCAGGGTTGCCGTCGACGATGAAGTCGCCGACCTCGACCACGTCGCCGTCCTGCAGGTGGATGTGCTTGCCCTTCGGGATCAGGTACTCCACCGGCTCGGAGCCATCGTGCGGGTTCAGCGTTAGGCGACGCTTGCTCTTGTAGTCGCGGCCGAACTGGATCGTGCCGGACTTCTCCGCAATGATGGCCGCGTCCTTCGGACGACGGGCCTCGAACAGCTCCGCCACGCGCGGCAGACCGCCCGTGATGTCGCGGGTCTTGGCGCTCTCGGTCGAGACGCGGGCGAGGATGTCGCCGGCCTTGACCTTCGAGCCCGGATCGGACGCGAGGATTGCGTCGACGGGCAGCAGGTAGCGGGCGTCGCCGCCGCGGGCGACCTTGGCCACCTTGCCGCCGGCGCCCTGGATGACCACCGCCGGACGCAGATCGGCCGTACGCGGAGATCCGCGCCAGTCGATGACCACGCGCTTGGCGATGCCGGTCGACTCGTCCATCGACTCGATCATCGATGCGCCGTCGACCAGGTCCTCGTAGCCCACCGTACCGTCGATCTCCGTGAGGATCGGACGGGAATAGGGGTCCCACTCGGCGATGCGCTGGCCGCGCTTGATCGTGTCGCCCTCGTCGACCTTCAGACGGGAACCGTATTGCAGGCGGTGAACCGCCCGCTCGGTGCCGTCCTGGCCGATGATCACCACAGCCACGTTGCGGCCCATGACGACGAGGTCGCCGTCGGAGTTGCGCGCAATGTTCTTGTTGCGGAAGCCGATCTTGCCTTCGAAGCTCGACTCGATGAAGGACGAATCCGCGATCTGGGCCGCACCGCCGATGTGGAAGGTGCGCATGGTCAGCTGCGTGCCCGGCTCACCGATCGACTGCGCGGCGATGACGCCTACCGCCTCGCCGTGGTTGACCGGGGTGCCCCGGGCCAGGTCGCGGCCGTAGCAGGTGGCGCAGACGCCGTTCTTGGACTCGCAGACCAGCACCGAGCGGATCTTCACCTCCTGGATGCCGGCAGCGCCGATCGCCTCGAGATGATGCTCCTCAATCATCGTGCCCTGGGGCACGATGATGGTGCCGTCCTGAGCCACCAGGTCCTCGGCGGTCGAGCGGCCGAGGATGCGGGAGGCCAGCGACGCGACCACTTGGCCGGCGTCGATGATGGCCCGCATGCGGATTCCCCTCTCGGTGCCGCAATCCGGCTCACGGATGACCGCGTCCTGCGCCACGTCCACGAGGCGGCGGGTCAGGTAGCCCGAGTTCGCCGTCTTGAGCGCGGTGTCGGCCAGCCCCTTTCGGGCGCCGTGAGTCGAGTTGAAGTACTCGAGAACGTCGAGGCCTTCCTTGAAGTTCGAGATAATCGGCGTTTCGATGATCTCGCCCGACGGCTTGGCCATGAGGCCGCGCATCGCCGCGAGCTGCTTCATCTGTGCCGGCGAACCACGAGCGCCCGAGTGGGACATCATGTAGATCGAGTTCACCGGCTTGTCGCGACCCTGATCGTCCTTCTGGACCGTCGAGATCCGGTTCATCATCTCGGCAGCGAGGCGGTCAGAACACTTCGCCCAGGCGTCGACAACCTTGTTGTACTTCTCGCCCTGGGTGATGAGACCGTCCTGGTACTGCTGCTCGTAGTCCTTCGCGAGGGCACGAGTCTCCTCGACGATCTCCCACTTGTTCTCCGGGATCACCATGTCGTCCTTGCCGAACGAGATGCCGGCGCGGAACGCGTTGTAGAAGCCGAGACCCATAATGCGATCGCAGAAGATCACCGACTCCTTCTGACCGCAATGCCGGTAGACGGCATCGATCATGTTGGAGATCTCCTTCTTCGTCATGAGCTTGTTCACGACGTCGAAGGGGAGCATCGGGTGCTTCGGCAGGAGGCGCGAGAGCATCACGCGGCCGGGGGTGGTATCGACGATCTTGGAGACCGGCTGACCATCCTCGCCGAGGCCTTCCCAGCGGTAGCGGATCTTCGTGTGGAGCGTGATGACCTTCTCGTTCAGGGCGTGCTCGATCTCGCCCATGTCGGCGAAGGCCTTGCCCTGGCCGGGCTGGCCGTCCGACACGATGGAGAGATAGTAGAGGCCGAGAACGATGTCCTGCGACGGCACGATGATCGGCTGACCGTTGGCCGGGTGCAGGATGTTGTTCGTCGACATCATCAGCACGCGGGCCTCGAGCTGGGCCTCGAGCGAGAGCGGCACGTGGACGGCCATCTGGTCACCGTCGAAGTCCGCGTTGAACGCGGCGCAGACGAGCGGATGCAGCTGGATCGCCTTGCCCTCAATGAGGGTGGGCTCGAAGGCCTGGATGCCGAGGCGGTGGAGAGTCGGGGCGCGGTTCAGGAGCACCGGATGCTCGCGGATGACCTCGTCCAGGATATCCCAGACTTCCGGCTTCTCCTTCTCGACGAGCTTCTTCGCCTGTTTGACGGTGGCGGAGAGGCCCCGCGCGTCGAGCTTGGCATAGATGAACGGCTTGAACAGCTCGAGCGCCATCTTCTTCGGCAGGCCGCACTGGTGCAGCTTGAGCTCCGGACCGACCACGATGACCGAACGGCCCGAGTAGTCGACGCGCTTGCCGAGCAAGTTCTGGCGGAAGCGGCCCTGCTTGCCCTTCAGCATGTCGGCGAGCGACTTCAGCGGACGCTTGTTGGCGCCCGTGATGACGCGGCCGCGGCGGCCGTTGTCGAACAGTGCGTCAACCGCCTCCTGGAGCATGCGCTTCTCGTTCCGGACGATGATGTCCGGCGCACGCAGCTCCATCAAGCGCTTCAGGCGGTTGTTGCGGTTGATGACGCGGCGATAGAGGTCGTTCAGGTCCGAGGTCGCGAAGCGGCCGCCGTCGAGCGGCACGAGCGGACGCAGATCCGGCGGGATCACCGGCACGACCGTCATGATCATCCATTCCGGCTTGTTGCCGGACTGGACGAAGGCCTCGATGATCTTGAGGCGCTTCATGAGCTTCTTGGGCTTGAGCTCCGACGTGGTGACGGCGATCTCCTCGCGGATCTCCTGCGCGGTTTTCTCGAGGTCGAGCTCCTGCAGGATCCGGCGGATGGCCTCCGCGCCGATCATGGCCGTGAACGAGTCCTCGCCGTACTCGTCCTGAGCACGGATATACTCCTCCTCAGTGAGGAGCTGACGGTCCTTCATGGGCGTCAGGCCAGCATCGACGACGATGTAGGACTCGAAATAGAGGATGCGCTCCAGATCCTTCAGGGTCATGTCGAGCAGCAGACCGATGCGGCTCGGCAGGGACTTCAGGAACCAGATATGCGCGACGGGCGCGGCGAGCTCGATGTGGCCCATGCGGTCGCGACGGACGCGGGCCAGCGTCACCTCGACGCCGCACTTCTCACAGATGACGCCCTTGTACTTCATGCGCTTGTACTTGCCGCACAGGCACTCGTAGTCCTTGATGGGACCGAAGATGCGCGCGCAGAACAAGCCGTCGCGCTCGGGCTTGAACGTACGGTAGTTGATGGTCTCCGGCTTCTTGATCTCGCCATAGGACCAGGACAGAATCTTCTCAGGGCTCGCGATCGAGATCTTGATCTGATCGAAGCTCTGCGGCTGGGCCGTCTGGTTGAAGAGATTCATGACCTCTTGATTCATCGCCGTCTCCTGGGCTGAAGGGCGCTTACATAAGCACCCTCACCGGCAATTGCATGGGGCCGCGGCAGGAAAGCCGCGGCCGAACGTCAAACTTGATGCGCCGGAGGCGCTTATTCGGCGGCCTCGGACGGAGGCAGCTGCTCCTGCTCGTTGGCGGCGCGCTTGGAGTTGGTCAGCTCCACATTCAAGCCGAGCGAGCGCATTTCCTTCACGAGAACGTTGAAGCTCTCCGGAATGCCCGACTCGAAGGTGTCGTCGCCGCGCACGATGGCCTCGTAGACCTTCGTACGGCCGGCCACGTCGTCCGATTTGACCGTGAGCATTTCCTGGAGCGTGTAGGCGGCGCCGTACGCTTCCAGAGCCCAGACCTCCATCTCGCCGAAACGCTGGCCGCCGAACTGGGCCTTGCCGCCCAGCGGCTGCTGGGTGACGAGGCTGTAGGGGCCGATCGAGCGGGCGTGGATCTTGTCGTCCACGAGGTGGTGGAGCTTCAGCATGTAGATGTAGCCCACGGTCACCTTGCGGTCGAACGACTCGCCCGTGCGTCCGTCATAGAGCGTCACCTGACCCGACGGGTTGAGGCCGGCCTTCTCGAGCATCGCCTCGATATCCGCCTCCTTGGCACCATCGAAGACGGGCGTGGCGAAGGGGACGCCGCGGCGCAGCTTGTTGCCGAGCTCGACGAGTTCCTCGTCCGAAGCCTCCTCGATCTCCGGCAGGTTGCCGTAGATCGACACCAGCTGCTCCCGCAGACCCTGCGACTTGCCCGACTTCATGTAGGCGTCGACGGCCTGCGCGACCTGCTTGCCGAGACCGGCGGCAGCCCAGCCCAGGTGCGTTTCGAGGATCTGGCCCACGTTCATGCGGCTCGGCACGCCCAGCGGGTTGAGCACGATGTCCGCGTGGGTGCCGTCCTCCAGGAACGGCATGTCCTCGATCGGCACGATCCGCGACACGACACCCTTGTTGCCGTGACGGCCGGCCATCTTGTCGCCGGGCTGGATCTTGCGCTTCACAGCCACGAAGACCTTGACCATCTTCATGACGCCCGGAGGCAGCTCGTCGCCGCGCTGCAGCTTCTCGACCTTGTCGAGGAAGCGCTGCTCGAGGCGCTTCTTCGACTCGTCGTACTGCTTCTGCATGGCCTCGATCTCGGTCATCAGAGCATCGTCTTCGACCGCGAACTGCCACCACTGCGACCGCGGGTACTCGTTGAGGAGCTCGCGGCTGATCTGCGTGTCCTTCTTGAAGCCCTTCGGGCCCGCAACGGCGCTCCGGCCCGAGAGGATCTCGGCCAAACGCGCATAGGTGTTGCGATCGAGGATCGCCTGCTCGTCGTCGCGGTCCTTCGCGAGACGCTCGATCTCCTCGCGCTCGATGGCCTGGGCGCGCTCGTCCTTGTCGACGCCGTGACGGTTGAAGACGCGGACTTCCACGATGGTGCCGGTCACGCCCGGGGGCACGCGCAGCGAGGTGTCGCGGACGTCCGAGGCCTTCTCGCCGAAGATGGCGCGCAGAAGCTTCTCTTCCGGCGTCATCGGGCTCTCGCCCTTCGGGGTGATCTTGCCGACCAGGATGTCGCCCGCATGGACTTCGGCCCCGATATACACGATGCCGGCCTCGTCGAGGTTCTTCAGCGCCTCCTCCGACACGTTCGGAATGTCGCGCGTGATCTCCTCAGGACCCAGCTTCGTATCACGGGCCATCACCTCGAACTCTTCGATATGGATCGAGGTGAAGACGTCTTCCTTCACGATCCGCTCGGAGAGCAGGATCGAGTCTTCGAAGTTGTAGCCGTTCCACGGCATGAACGCGACGAGCACGTTCCGGCCGAGCGCCAGCTCGCCGTATTCGGTCGAGGGACCGTCGGCGATGATGTCGCCCTTGCGCACGAGGTCGCCGGCACGCACCAGCGGCTTCTGCGTGATGCAGGTCGACTGGTTGGAGCGCTGGAACTTCTGCAGGCGGTAGATGTCGACGCCCGGACGGGTCGGATCGGTGTTCTCCGTCGCGCGGATCACGATACGGGTCGCGTCCACCTGGTCGACCACGCCGGTGCGGCGGGCCGCGATGGCGGCACCCGAGTCGCGGGCCACGACGGCCTCCATGCCGGTGCCGACGAACGGAGCGTCCGCCTGGACCAGAGGCACGGCCTGGCGCTGCATGTTCGAGCCCATGAGGGCGCGGTTCGCGTCGTCGTTCTCGAGGAACGGGATGAGCGCGGCCGCCACCGACACGAGCTGCTTCGGCGACACTTCCATCAGGTCGACGCGATCGGGAGCCGCCACGATGTTTTCACCGGCACGGCGGCAGATCACGAGCTCTTCCGTCAGGGTCCCCTGGCCGTCGAGCGGCGAGTTGGCCTGGGCGATGTTGTACTTCGCCTCCTCCATGGCGGAGAGGTAGATCACCTCGTCCGTCACGCGGCTGTCGCGGACGCGGCGGAACGGCGTCTCGATGAAGCCGTACTTGTTGACGCGGGCGAAGGTCGCGAGCGAGTTGATCAGACCGATGTTCGGGCCTTCCGGCGTCTCGATCGGGCAGATGCGGCCATAGTGCGTCGGGTGCACGTCGCGCACCTCGAATCCGGCGCGCTCGCGGGTCAGACCACCCGGGCCGAGGGCCGAAAGGCGACGCTTGTGCGTGACTTCGGACAGCGGGTTCGTCTGGTCCATGAACTGCGACAGCTGCGAAGATCCGAAGAACTCGCGCACCGCGGCAGCCGCCGGCTTCGCGTTGATCAGGTCCTGCGGCATGACCGTGTCGATATCGACGGAGGACATGCGCTCCTTGATCGCGCGCTCCATGCGGAGCAGACCCAGGCGGTACTGGTTCTCCATGAGCTCGCCGACCGAACGCACGCGGCGGTTGCCGAGGTGGTCGATGTCGTCGATCTCGCCCTTGCCGTCGCGCAGGTCCACGAGCGCCTTCGTGACCGCCAGGATGTCCTCGCGGCGCAGGGTGCGCACGGTGTCCTCGGCGTCGAGGTCGAGGCGCATGTTCATCTTCACGCGGCCGACCGCCGAGAGGTCGTAGCGCTCGGGATCGAAGAACAGCGAGTTGAACATGGCTTCCGCCGTCTCGAGGATCGGCGGCTCGCCCGGACGCATGACGCGGTAGATGTCGAACAGGGCGTCCTCGCGGGAGGAAGCCTTGTCGATGGCAAGGGTGTTGCGGATGTACGGACCGACCGTGACGTGGTCGATGTCGAGCACCGGGATTTCGGTGAACCCGGCATCCTCCAGACCCTTGAGCAGCTTCTCGGTGATCTCGTCACCCGCTTCGGCGTAGATTTCGCCCGTCGAGGGGTTCACGAGGTCTTCGCCGATGTACTGGCCGTACAGGTCTTCGTCCGAGGCGCGCAGGTTCTTGAGGCCCTTCTCGGCGAGCTGGCGGGCGGCGCGCGCCGTCAGCTTCTTGCCGGCCTCGAGCACGACCTCTCCGGACTTGGCGTCGACCAGGTCCACGGAGGCCTTGAAGCCCTTCATGCGCTCGGCGTCGAACGGCACCGACCAGGCGTCGCCGTCGCGGGTGTAGATGACGTGGTTGTAGAAGGTGTTGAGGATCTCCTCCCCGTCGAGTCCCAGGGCGTAGAGCAGCGACGTGGCCGGGATCTTGCGCTTGCGGTCGATACGTGCATAGACGATGTCCTTGGCGTCGAACTCGATGTCGAGCCAGGACCCGCGATAGGGGATGATGCGGGCGGCGAACAGCAGCTTGCCCGAGGAGTGCGTCTTGCCCTTGTCGTGGTCGAAGAACACGCCCGGGGAGCGGTGCATCTGGGAGACGATGACGCGCTCGGTGCCGTTCACGATGAAGGTGCCGTTATCCGTCATGAGCGGCATGTCGCCCATGTAGACGTCCTGCTCCTTGATGTCCTTCACGGAGCGGGCGCCGGTGTCCGGGTCCACATCGAACACGATGAGGCGCAGCGTGACCTTGAGCGGCGCAGCGAAGGTCATGCCCCGCTGACGGCACTCGTCCACGTCATATTTCGGCGGCTCGAACGTGTATTTCACGAACTCGAGCAGGGCAGTATTCGAAAAGTCCGAAATCGGGAAAACCGATTTGAAGACGGCTTGCAAGCCCTCTTCCGGCCGGCCACCCTTTGGTTCTTCGACCATCAGGAACTGGTCGTAGGATGCCTTCTGAACCTCGATCAGGTTCGGCATCTCCGCCACTTCCTTGATTTTCCCGAAGAACTTGCGAATGCGCTTCCGGCCGATCAGTGTGTTGGCCATCTGGACCTCGTTCCTCATACACGGCTAATCGAGAACCCCGGTGGGTCAGGCTTCTCGATTAGCCGCCCGGCCAAAAGCGCCGGTTTTTCGAACCAATCCGGGCTCGCGGCGAGCCCTTCCAAAAATGCCGTCACCGAAGCTTGGCCTCTTTGACGACACAACGGCCCCAAGCGAAATTGCTTGGGACCGTGTGTTTTTGAGCCCGATTTCTCGGGGGTAACCCTGCAGCCCTGAAGGGCCGCAAAATTACTTAAGCTCGACCTTGGCGCCGACCTTCTCGAGGGTCGCCTTGATCTTCTCGGCTTCGTCCTTGGAAGCGCCTTCCTTGACAGGCTTCGGCGCACCTTCGACGAGGTCCTTAGCTTCCTTCAGGCCCAGGCCCGTGATGCCACGGACTTCCTTGATGACCTCGATCTTCTTGTCGCCGGCAGCAGCCAGGACGACCGTGAACTCGGTCTGCTCTTCGGCCGGAGCAGCGCCAGCGCCACCGGCGCCCGGAGCGGCCGCAACGGCAACAGCCGCGGCAGCGGAGACGCCCCACTTCTCTTCGAGCATCTTCGAGAGCTCGGCGGCCTCGAGAACGGTCAGCGACGACAGATCGTCAACGAGCTTGGCAAGATCAGCCATTTCTTAGTTCCTTAAAGTTCAGTTCGAACGGTTTGATGGTTGAGGTTACGGCCTCACGCCGCTTCGCCTGTTTTGGCATAGGCCCCGAACACGCGGGCGAGCTTCGCCGCCGGCGCAGTGCTGAGCTGAGCGATCTTGGTGGCCGGGGCCTGGATGAGGCCGACCAACTTGCCGCGCAGTTCATCGAGGGACGGCAGAGTGGCAAGCGCCTTCACTCCGTCCACGTTCAGGGCGGTCGTTCCCATTGCGCCGCCGAGGATCACGAGTTTTTCGTTAGCCTTGGCGAAATCAACAGCGACCTTGGGCGCCGCGACCGGATCGCTCGAGTAAGCGATCAGGGTCGGACCTTTCATGAGGCCCGAGATGGACGCGACGTCCTTGCCTTCGAGAGCGATTTTGGCGAGGCTGTTTTTTGCGACCTTCACGGTGGCGCCGGCCTGCTTCATCTGCGCGCGCAGCTTCTGCATGTCGGCGACCGTGAGACCAGCATAGTGGGCGACGACGACAACGCTCGTGGTGTTAAACACGTCGTTGAGAGTCGAGACGAGCTCGCGCTTTGCTGCTCTTTCCACTGGGCTCTCTCCGGTTGGCGGATATGTCCGCCGGTTGCATTTGCCGTTCAAGGCCCGGACTTGCATCCGAGGGCATCCCTGAACGACGCTCTCGCAAGCCCTGTCCCCCAAATGACGCCTGGCGGCGCACCGGGTGAGATGGTTCGAACCGACTCTCTTCACCTGCGTTGAACAGGTGTCAAACTCGGCTTCCCCGTCTATGCAGGCCCTTTCGAATTAAACCGGCAAGCCGGCACCTGCAGTCTCGGACAGGACATAGCCGGAACGCGCCAAAGGTCACCCTTTGGCTCGCCGGCTTGTCACCGCCCCGTCTCCGGGACGGATTCGCAGCCAGAAGCCCGCGCAAAAGCGAGCCTCGGCCTATGTTGGAAACTCAACGCGTTCTATTAAGCCTTTTTGAAGCATTTGCCAAGAGGAAATTTCCCGCCTCGGGGAACTAATTGACGTTGCGTCATCTCGGCAGAGCCGGAATGCCCGCCTGAACGCTTCCATGTGCAACAATGTGATGGCGGCCGGCTGCCCTTTCAAGGGGTCGCCAGGGCCGCAGCCTTCCAGCACCGGCGGTTGCTTGCCATCCGCGGCAGATCGCTCAGCCCTCCCTCGCCCGGCAGATGACTGCCCGTCCAAGGAGAAAGGCTCTCTCCCGCTCGTTACCGCTCAGCGACGCCGCGAGTTCGAACTGAACCCTGGCTTCGGCCGCCCGGCCGGCCCGGAGCAGGAAATCGCCCCTTGCCGCGGGCAGCGGGGCATAGCGGGGCAAGGCGGCGGGATCGATCCGGTCCAACAGCGTCAGGCCGGCCTCCGGGCCGAACGCCATGCTGTGAGCCACCGCCCGGTTGAGATCGACCACCGGCGAGGGCATCACAGCGCGGAGGTCGTCGTACAGGCCGGCGATCCTGCGCCAGTCGGTCTCCTCCGCCCGGTTCGCCCGAGCGTGACAGGCGGCGAGCGCGGCCTGAAGGGCATAAGGTCCGTTTGCGCCGCCCAGCGCCCGGGCACGGTCGAGGGCGGCCAGGCCCCGGCCGATCAGGAGCCGGTCCCAGCGGGCACGGTTCTGCTCGGTCAGGGGGATCGGCATGCCGTCCGGGTGGAGGCGGGCCGACAGGCGCGAGGCCTGGATCTCCATGAGCGCCAGAAGGCCGAAGACCTCCGGCTCGTCGGGTGCCAGGCCGGCCAGGATGCGGCCCAGGCGCTGACCCTCGACGCAGAGGGTCGGACGGGTGAGATCGGGCCCGGACGTGGCCGCATAGCCCTCGTTGAAGATCAGGTACACGACCTCGAGGACCGATCCGAGACGCTCCTGCCGCTCCCTGCCCCGCGGCACCTCGAAGGAGAGGCCAGCCGCGCCGAGCGCATTCTTCGCCCGAACGATGCGCTGAGCGACAGCGGCCTCGCTCGCAAGATAGGCGCGGGCGATTTCCTCCGTGGTCAGCCCGCCGATCAGGCGCAGGGTCAGGGCCGCCCGGGCGTCGGGAGACAGAACCGGATGGCAGGCTGCGAAGATCAGGCCCAGAAGCTCGTCCCCGATATCGTCGTCCATGGCGGCCTCGAGCGCCTCCATGCCGGCCCCGTCCGGTTCCGACAGATCACGGCCGATCTCCGCGTGCTTGCGGACCAGCATCCGGTCACGCCGCAGCCGGTCGATGGCCCGACGCTTGGCCGCGGCGGTCAGCCAGGCACCGGGATTGGCCGGAACGCCGGCTTTCGGCCATTCGGACAGGGCCGTCACGAAGGCATCCTGCGCCAACTCCTCGGCGAGCTCCACGTCGCGCAGCATCCGGGCCAGGACCGCGATGATCCTGGCCCGCTCGATCCGGAAGATCGCCTCGATCGCCCGGCGGATATCGGCGGCCGTCATGGCTTCACTCAAGTGGCCGCTGGACGTCCGGGCCGATCATTGACGGGCTCACATCCCTGGGGTCTTCGCACGGAGCTGCTTGTCCCGCTCGGCGATGTCCGGGGTCACGACATCGCCGAAATCGGCCATCTCGTAGAACGGCCGGATCTCGATCTCGCTCGGGCCGAACATCGGGTTTGGGCAGCGCTTCACCCACTCGACCGCCTCGGCCATGTCCTTGACCTCCCAGACCCAGAAGCCGGCGACCAGTTCGCGGGTTTCGGCGAAGGGCCCGTCGATGACGGTGCGGCTCGGGCCGTCGAAAGCGACCCGCTTGCCCTGCGATGACGGCTTGAGCCCGTCGCCGGCCAGGAGAATCCCGGCTTTGACCAGCTCTTCGTTGAATCGCCCCATAGCCTCGAAGAGTTCGGTCGTCGGCATCACGCCCGCTTCGCTGTCCTCGGTGGCCTTCACCATCACCATCACGCGCATCGTCTCGTCTCCTTGATTGGGGAGGCCGTACAGGCTCTCCTGCCCGTACGACGAACGGACACCGGCCTGATCGACATCCCACCGGGTGTTTTTTGCACGAAGATGGACCTGAAAGGGACTCGGAAACGAAAAAGCCCGGCGCAACGGCCGGGCTTTCTCAGTTTTCATGGGGATGGGCTTGTTCAGCCGCCGATCACCGAGGAGGGATCGACCTTCACGCCCGGGCCCATCGTCGAGGAGATCGCGACGCGCTGGATGTAGGTGCCCTTGGCGCCCGTGGGCTTCGCACGGGAGACCGCATCGGCGAAAGCCTTGATGTTCTCCACGAGCTTGCCTTCGTCGAACGATGCCTTGCCGATACCGGCATGGACGATGCCGGCCTTCTCGACGCGGAACTCGACGGCGCCGCCCTTGGCGGCCTCGACGGCGCCCTTCACGTCCATGGTGACCGTTCCGACCTTCGGGTTCGGCATCAGGCCGCGCGGGCCGAGAACCTTACCGAGGCGGCCGACGAGCGGCATCATGTCCGGAGTGGCGATGCAGCGGTCGAAATCGATCGTGCCGCCGTTGACGGTTTCGAAAAGCTCCTCTGCGCCGACGATATCGGCACCGGCAGCCTTGGCCTCGTCGGCCTTGGCGCCGCGGGCGAACACGGCAACGCGAACCGTCCGGCCGGAGCCGTTCGGCAGGTTGCAGACGCCGCGGACCATCTGGTCGGCGTGGCGGGGATCGACACCGAGATTCATCGAGACCTCAATGGTCTCGTCGAACTTCGCCTTGGCGCGTTCCTTGATCAGCTTCACCGCGTCCTGGATCGGGTAGAGCTTGGTGACCTCGATGCCCTCGCGGGCCGCGCGAATGCGCTTACCTTCGTTTGCAGCCATCATGCCCTCCTTACGCCACTTCCATGCCCATCGAGCGCGCGGAGCCCTCGATCATGGCCATGGCGGATTCAACGGTGTCGCAGTTGAGATCGACCATCTTCTTCTCGGCGATCTCGCGGATCTGGTCGCGGGTCACGCGGCCGACATTGCCGCCCTTGCCGGGGGTCTGCGAACCCTTGTCGATCTTCGCGGCCTTCTTGAGCCAATACGAGACCGGGGGCTGCTTCATCTCGAAGGTGAAGGAACGATCCTGGTACGCGGTGATGATCACCGGGATCGGGGTGCCCTTCTCCATCTGCGAGGTCTTCGCGTTGAAGGCCTTGCAGAATTCCATGATGTTCAGGCCGCGCTGACCGAGCGCCGGACCGATCGGCGGCGACGGGTTAGCTGCGCCTGCGGGCACTTGAAGCTTAACGTAGCCCGAGATTTTCTTTGCCATAGGACTGCTCCCAATGGACCAACCGCCCGGCGCCAACCGAGCGGAATGGCAGTTGCAGATCGCGGTGCAGCCTGTTCGCCCCGGCTGGCGACCGGGCAGACCTCCCGCGGATGAAGGCTCCTGTCAGGGAGCCTGGAAAGCGGCACCGCTCGGGCGCCGCTTCCGTCCAGTCAGATCTTTTCGACCTGGCCGTATTCGAGTTCGACCGGGGTAGCGCGGCCGAAGATGGAGACCGCCACCTTGAGGCGGGCCCGGGAATGGTCGACTTCTTCGACGACGCCGTTGAAGGAGGCAAACGGACCGTCGGAGACGCGCACCTGCTCGCCGACCTCGAAGCTGACGGACGGCTTCGGGTGTTCGACACCTTCGGCCACCTGGCCCTTGATCCGCTCGGCCTCGCGGTCCGGGATCGGAACAGGCTTGGACTTGTCGGCGCCCAGGAAGCCCGTGACCTTGGGGGTATTCTTGATGAGGTGGTAGACCTCGTCCGTGAGATCGCACTTCACCAGCACGTAGCCCGGGAAGAACTTGCGCTCGGTGTCGACCTTGCGGCCGCGGCGCACCTCGACGACCTTCTCGGTCGGGACCATGACCTCGTCGAACTTGTCCTCAAGCCCGCGCTGCGCCGCCTGGTCCTTGATCGACTGGGCGACCTTGTTCTCGAAGTTGGAATAGGCGTGGACGATGTACCAACGCTTCGTCATTGCATGCGCCTCTTAACCGCCAAGCCCAAGGATCACCGAGCGAACGCCCCAGCCGATCGCCTGATCGACGACCAGGAAGAACAGGCTGGCCACTACCACCATCACGAACACCATAGCGGTCGTGATCATGGTCTCCTTGCGCGTCGGCCAGGTCACCTTCGCGGCTTCCGAGCGGACCTGCTGTATGAAATCGAACGGGTTCGTCTTCGCCATTTCCTTAACGTCCACATCACCTTGAGGGAGGCTGCGAACGTCCTCTATGGGCATGCTTGAGCCCAAATTGAAGGGGCGCGAGGCTGCTTTTCGAGCCTCGCGCCACCTGTTCAAACCATCTACGGGGCGCCTCTCTAACGCAAAACGCCCGCTTTGTCGACCGCTGGCAGGAGTGGAGGGACTCGAACCCCCAACCCCCGGTTTTGGAGACCGGTGCTCTAGCCGATTGAGCTACACTCCTCCGGCGGTCAACAGGTGGCGGGATCCCGCCACCTGGATCGGTATTAGTCCATCACGGCGGCGACGACGCCGGCGCCGACGGTACGGCCGCCTTCGCGGATGGCGAAGCGCAGCTTCTCTTCCATGGCGATCGGAGCAATCAGCTCCACTTCCATGGTGATGTTGTCGCCCGGCATCACCATCTCGGTGCCCTCAGGCAGCTTCACCACGCCGGTCACGTCCGTCGTGCGGAAGTAGAACTGCGGACGGTAGTTGCCGAAGAACGGCGTATGACGACCGCCCTCTTCCTTCGTCAGGATGTAGGCCTCGGCCTTGAACTTCGTGTGCGGCTTGATCGAGCCCGGCTTGCACAGCACCTGGCCGCGCTCCACGTCCTCGCGCTTCGTGCCGCGCAGCAGAACGCCCACGTTGTCGCCCGCCTGGCCCTGGTCGAGCAGCTTGCGGAACATCTCGACGCCCGTCACCGTGGTCTTCTGCGTGTCGCGCAGACCCACGATCTCCACTTCCTCGCCGACCTTCACGATGCCGCGCTCGACGCGACCCGTCACCACCGTGCCGCGGCCCGAGATCGAGAACACGTCCTCGATCGGCATCAGGAACGGCAGATCCACCGGACGCTCCGGCTGCGGGATGTAGCGGTCCACCTCGGCCATCAGCTCGAGAACCCGGTCCCGGCCGATCTCAGGCGAACGGTCCTCCAGAGCGCACAGGGCCGAGCCCTTCACGATCGGGATGTCGTCGCCCGGGAAGTCGTACTTCGACAGAAGCTCGCGCACCTCCAGCTCAACCAGGTCGAGCAGCTCGGCGTCGTCCACCATGTCGACCTTGTTCATGAACACCACCAGGGCCGGAACGCCCACCTGGCGCGCCAGCAGGATGTGCTCGCGCGTCTGCGGCATCGGGCCGTCAGCCGACGACACCACCAGGATCGCCCCGTCCATCTGCGCCGCACCCGTGATCATGTTCTTCACGTAGTCGGCGTGACCGGGGCAGTCCACGTGGGCGTAGTGCCGGTTCGTGGTCTCGTACTCCACGTGCGCGGTCGAGATCGTGATGCCGCGCGCCTTCTCTTCCGGAGCCTTGTCGATCTGGTCGTACGCCGTAAACGTCGCCCCGCCCGACTCCGCCAGAACCTTCGTGATCGCCGCCGTCAGAGACGTCTTGCCATGGTCCACGTGACCAATCGTCCCAATGTTGCAGTGCGGCTTATTGCGCTGAAACTTTTCCTTCGCCATTGATCTCTACCTTGCATAGGCCAGGAACAAAAAACCCAGGGGCGTCCGATATTGCGGTTAGGCTCTTTGTGCAAGAGCCAATTTCGATATTGCAAAACCTTGTGCCTGATAACCCGCTCCATGGGCCTGCCATGGAGAGAACCGTCACGCACATCCTCACCGGGCGGGTTCGGCCTGTATAAAGGCGCTCGGGGCCAAAAATACAAGCTGGGCTGGTCGCGTCGCGGAAGGTGGAGCGGGTGAAGGGAATCGAACCCTCGTATTCAGCTTGGAAGGCTGCTGCTCTACCATTGAGCTACACCCGCATGCCCTTCTGATTGGGTGGTGGGGGAAGTAGGACTCGAACCTACGAAGGCATAGCCAGCGGATTTACAGTCCGCCCCCTTTGCCGCTCGGGACATTCCCCCTTGAGACCCAACCCGAACGCAAAACGCCGAGGCTGTTCTGCAGAGCGCCTGGCGAGGCCGAGCGCTCCGTGGCGCTCTTATGGTGACCTGCATGGCCGGTGTCAACCTCAAAGCTCAACGAAATCGGACGGGTCGTGGACCGGCCCGCTCTGTGCTATGCCGCCTTGCGTCACTACACGAGATCCAAACAGCATGAGCGACCGCCCGCCCCACTCCCGCAAGCCGAGATTCCAGCGCCCACATGGAAAATCCGGTCGCCGCGATCCCCAGGCCAGACGACCGAATTTCGAGATCGACACCACGATCCTCTATGGCTTCCATCCCGTCGTCGAAGCCCTGCGCAACGGAAAGCGGACGATTCGACGCCTCCTGGCCACCGAAAACTCCGCCAGGCGCCTGAGCGAGGAGCTGGAGGCGCCGCTGCCTATCGAACCTGAGATCGTCCGACCGGACGAGATCAACCGCCTCCTGGAGCCGGACGCGGTGCATCAGGGCCTCTATGCCGAGGCCGATCCCCTGCCCTCGCCCTCGGTCGATACCCTGAGCGGCAAGCGGGTGGTCCTGGCCCTCGACCAGATCACCGATCCGCACAATGTCGGGGCCATCGTCCGCACGGCCGCCGCTTTCGACGTGGAGGCGATCATCACCACGGCCCGGCACAGCCCGGCTGCCACGGGCGTGCTGGCCAAGTCCGCGTCCGGCGGTCTCGAGCACGTGCCCTTCATGATCGTGCGCAACCTCGGAGACACGCTGACGGCGCTGGGCGAGCGCGGCTTCCAGAGAATCGGACTCGATTCCTCCGGCGACGCGAGTCTGGACGAGGTCGAGATCGACCTGCCCGTAGTGCTCGTGCTGGGGTCGGAGGGCAAGGGACTGCGTCAGAGGACGCGGGAGTGCTGCGACGTCATCGGCCGGCTCGACATGCCGGGCGCGATCAAGAGCCTGAACGTTTCCAACGCCGCCGCGATCTGCCTTTATGCTGTGGTCAAAGGAGCTTCCAGGGGCGCTCGGAAGTAAAGCCGAGCGTTCCCCTAAGTATCTGCGACTGTTGATGGATTCCCCTAGCCGCGAGACTTCTTAGACGGAAGTCGCAAATACCAATTGTGAATTGTGGAAAGAAAGGCCGGAGTTAGCCTCCCGTTCGATGGAATTCTTGACTGCCTGTCGCAGTCACGAGGCCTCGGCCCAGAGCCTGCCCGACAGGCCTGCGGCCAAGAACCCGGATCACCGGGCATACGAATGGAAGGGAACCCTATGGCAACAGCAACTACCACGCCTCATTCGGCCGCCGCGACGCGGCCGATGACGCGGGAGGAAAAGAAGGTCATTCTGGCCTCCTCTCTCGGTACCGTCTTCGAATGGTACGACTTCTACCTTTACGGCTCGCTCGCCACGATCATCGGCGCGCAGTTCTTCTCCGCCTTCGACGTGACGACCCGTAACGTCTTCGCCCTGCTGGCCTTCGCGGCCGGCTTCCTGGTGCGTCCGTTCGGGGCCATCGTGTTTGGCCGCATCGGCGACCTCGTCGGCCGGAAATACACCTTCCTGGTCACCATCCTGATTATGGGCTGCTCGACCTTCCTCGTGGGCCTGCTCCCCAGCTACAACCAGATCGGCTGGATCGCCCCGGTGGTCCTGATCGCGCTGCGCATGCTCCAGGGCCTGGCGCTCGGCGGGGAATACGGCGGTGCCGCCGTCTATGTGGCCGAACACGCCCCGGTGGGCCGCCGCGGCTTCTACACCAGCTTCATCCAGATCACGGCCACGGTCGGCCTGCTCCTGTCCCTGGTGGTGATCCTCGTGCTGCGCACCTGGATGGGCGAGCAGGGCTTTCAGACCGGTGAGGGCTGGCCGATCGCCGGCTGGCGCATTCCGTTCCTGCTCTCGGTCGTGCTGCTCGGCATCTCGGTCTGGATCCGTCTCCAGATGAACGAATCGCCGGCCTTCAAGAAGATGAAGGAAGAAGGCACGCAGTCGAAGGCCCCGCTGAAGGAAGCCTTCGGCCAGTGGAGCAACCTCAAGATGGTGCTGATCGCCCTGGTCGGCCTTGCCATCGGCCAGGCCGTGGTGTGGTACACGGGGCAGTTCTACGCCCTGTTCTTCATCCAGAGCATCCTGAAGGTCGATCTGCTCTCCTCGAACGTGCTGATCGCCTGGTCGCTGATCCTCGGAACGGCCGGTTTCGTGATCTTCGGCGCCCTGTCCGACAAGATCGGCCGCAAGCCGGTGATTCTCGGCGGCTGCCTGATTGCGGCGATCACCTACTTCCCGCTCTTCGGCGCCCTCACGAACGTCGTCAGCCCACGGTTGGCCCAGGCGCTCGAGACCGCCAAAGTCCAGGTCGTGGCTGATCCCGCCACCTGCGGCTCCGTGTTCGATCCGGTGGGCATCCGGAGCTTCACGGCCCCGTGCGACGTGGCTCGCGTGGCCCTGGCCCGCGCGGCCATCAAGTACGAGCTCGTTCCGGCCGCGGCCGGCTCCCCCGTCAAGGTGACGTTCAACGGCACCGAGGCGCCCATCGCGCCGGCGGTTCCGGCCAACATCACGGCCTTCAGCGAGGCCGCTGCGGCGGCCGGCTATCCGAAGGCCGGCGATCCAAGCATCCTGAAGGTCAGCGGGTTCTTCAACGCTCTCGGGAACGCTCAGGCGCTCAAGGCCATCGGCATCCTGACCATCTTCGTGATCTACGTCACGATGGTGTACGGCCCGATCGCCGCGGCTCTGGTAGAGTTCTTCCCCACCCGCATCCGCTACACGGCGATGTCCCTGCCCTACCACATCGCCAACGGCTGGTTCGGCGGCCTGCTGCCTCCGACCGCCTTCGCGATGGTGGCGGCCACGGGCGACATCTATTACGGCCTCTGGTACCCGATCGTGATCGCCCTGGTAACCTTCGTGGTCGGCCTCCTGTTCGTGCCGGAAACGAAGGACCGGGACATCATGACGTTCGAAGGCGTCGGCACACGCCGATAATCCTTCCGACGGTTCTACGAGGAAAGCCCCGCCGAGAGGCGGGGCTTTTCATTTGGCCCTGGCAGCCGGACCGTCTCAGTAGCAGGTCGTCACGCGACGGACGATCCAACCCTCGCCCTCGACGAAAAGGCGCTTGCGGGAAATGCTGCAGGTCCCGTTGTCCGGCGATCTCGTCTCGATGGACGACGTGATCTCCACATCCTTCGCGGCAACCGGGGTCACCGGCTCCCGTACCGACGCTTCCATCTGTCGGTTGGGCTTGGCCGCCACGCCGTGACCCGCATGAGCGGCATCCGTGCGCTGCGCGGCGAAACCGAAGCCCAATGAAACGGCCAGAACGGCCATGATTTTCAGACCGCCGCCGAGCGGCGAAAATCGTCTACGAGCGGAAGCCCCTGAGGTCTTCATGACACCAACTCCGTGATCAGGTTTTCCAGACAATTCCAGAATTCGGGGTTGGTTTCGGTGTGCCAGGACACTTAATATTTACGTTTGTGTGGAACTTGCGTCCCGCCTCCCGGACTGCTACCTGAGCACCTGTGACGTCGGCCGGTGTAGCACAGCGGTAGTGCAGCGGTTTTGTAAACCGAAGGTCGGGAGTTCGATCCTCTCCACCGGCACCACATCCCTTCGACGGGCAGCAAACCCTTCGGCATTCACGGAAATTTCGGACGCCATGCGCCCGTCGACAGGCGTCGAGGCGCGCCTGACGGGGCGCGACCACGGCAGCACGATCGGCCAAACGCCTTCATCCCGCGGGTCGATGAGGGACCCGAGGCAGGCCGTAGCGCAATGCCAACGATCGCGTCGAAAGCGCCTCAGTTCATGACGACGCTCAGATACACGGCAACCAGCAAGGCCAGGAAACTCAGCCCGAGCGCAGCCAGCAAGGCAAGCCAAAGCGATCGCGTGTCGTCGGCATTCATCGTATGCCCCCATCGTAACGGATTAGGATAACGATCGAGGGAGGGCGGTTATTCCCGGGTCGTGCAGATCGAGGCGAGGCCCCGCCGAGGGCTCGCAGGCGATGGACCGCTCCTCACAGACGAGGTGTGGATGCACGGACCCGTTATGGGTGCTTTCAGACTTTCCGATTACAGGTTCAGAATCCGAATCTTACGTTACGGAATGGGGGGTGTAGTCATGGCCAAATTCACCTGGTCTGGAACCTACGGGTTTCAGCCGTATCTTTTTGATCTGAGCAACCTGGTGGGCGCTGACAGCTTCGAGCGCTCGTCGACGACATTCAAGGCCGTCTACGGCACGTTGAAGCGGTCCTGGGACAAATTCGACGGACACGGCTTCACCTACACGCCCGATGGCATTCCGTCCGGCGGGACGGTGACCGGATACACCGGCGTCGACGGGGGACGAAAGGTCGCCTCTCTGACCGGAGTCAACATCGCCGTCACGAAGCTCGTCGACGCGGCCTCCACGTACTCGACCGCGGACGATCTCAAGATCCTCCGTTCGGCTCTCTCGGGCCGGGATGAGATCACCGGCGGCAGGTTCGACGATTCCCTCAGCGGCTACAATGGCAACGACACGTTGACCGGCGGCGGCGGTGCCGATTGGCTGTCGGGCGGGAAGGGAGCCGACAGGTTCGTATTCAAGTCGGTGTCTGATTCCAGAGGCTACAACAACGACGTCGTCACCGACTTCTCGCGATCGCAAGGCGACAAGATCGATCTCTCGAAGATCGATGCCAAGACCGGCATCGCAGGCAATCAGGCCTTCACGTTCATCGGCACCGCCGAGTTCTCGGGCGAGAAGGGACAACTCCGCTACGACGTGTTCGAGAGCGAGGACGAGGACGGTCGCATCTCCTACACGTCGTATATCGAGGCCGACGTGAACGGCGACAGCCTCGCCGACTTCGAACTTACGCTCCAGAAGGTCGGGTCGATCACAAAAAGCTACTTCGTCCTTTGATCATGGCCGAGGGCGCCGACGAGGCGCCCTCTCCGCATTCCGGCCTTTACCGGCCATGTGCCCGGCGGGATATCGGCTACCTGCTACCGTTCCCGCCGCCGGACGATCCGGTGCCGCCCTGCCCTCCGGATCCCCCTGAATTCTGACCGCCCTGCGAGCCGCTTCCACCCGTGCTGCCGGTGCTGCCTGGATTTCCGGAGTCCGGGCTGCCGCTGCTCGACCGGTTGGGAGACCTGGTGAGGGGCTGGCAGACGCCTCCGATCTCCTGCTCGCCCTGCATGCAGCTCCGCGTCGCGGGGTTGGTCTGAGCCAGGGCAACGCCCTGTGAGCCCGCCAGCATCAATGCCGTTAGAACCGGCACCGCCATCGCTTTCATCGTCGCATCCTCAATGGTTGAAGGTTCCTGTCGACGGACGAGCGGCGCGATTGTTTCCGCACGGGCCGCGGTCATCGATCATTTTCCGCCCCGGACGGCTTCACATCATCGGGAGCGCCCCGTGGCTCTTCTACCCAGTCGGCGACCGGCGGAATGCCCGCCGAGGTAGCCCGAGTGACCATGCGGGACTTCCCGCCGCGGGGCCTAGGCTGCGCCATCCGAAGCCATGACGGAGGCGCCTGTGGATGTGATCTTGCTGAACGTAATGGGCTCGGCTGCCGTGGCGTCTGCGGTCGTGGTCGCCGCGATGACGAACCGGCTCTCGAAAGAACTCGCCGGACTCTCGCGTCGCGACACCGATGCCGATCAGAAGCGGGGCAGCTGAAGGTCAGGGCAGGCGGAGACCCCGCCCCGTACATCGCTCGTCATCATGCCTTCCGCCGCACCGGACCCGACCGGTGACTAGCGAACCCGCTCCTTGCCCCAGTTCTCGTGAGCCGCCTGATCCGCCATCTTCCGCTCGGCTTGCGTCAGCCTGCGGCGGCGGCTGAAGACGGCCATGAAGATGCCGATCAGCAATGGCCCGCCGATGATCACCAAGGCCCATACCCAACCGTCGGCAATATCCCAATCCATCGATCGTCTCCCTGCGGAGGACCGCGCCCGGCGATCCCTGCTATCTCAGGGGGCTAACCGGAATGCCGAGTCGTTGTTCCCGAGCCTCCCAGCATAGGCAAAGGCCCATTCCCGCATTAGACAGACACGAAAGCCCGAGAAGCCTTCCATCAGCCGAGAACCAATGCCGATTGCCGTGACAGATCCCGACGACCCTTGCATCGAGGCCTACCGCGCCGTGCGGGAGCGTGATCTCGTCGGCCGCCAGCATCGCTTCATCGCGGAAGGGGAAGTGGTGCTGAGGCTCCTCCTGAAACAGTCGCGCTTCCGGGTCGAATCGCTCCTGCTGGCGGAGAACCGCCTGGAGAGCGTCGCCGATGCCTTGAACCAGCTTTCCCCCGACGTCCCGATCTATACGGCGAACCGAGCCGTGATGGACACCGTCGTGGGCTTTCCGATCCACAGGGGCATCCTGGCGGTCGCCCAGCGGGCTCCCCTGCCGCCGGTCGGGGACATGCTTTCGCGATTGCCGGAGACCGCGCTGGTTGTGGGCCTGATCGGTCTGGCGAACCATGACAATGTCGGCGGGATCTTCCGCAATGCGGCGGCGTTCGGCGCCGCCGCGGTTCTGCTTGACCAGGAGACCTGCGACCCCCTTTACCGGAAGGCCATCCGGGTGTCGGTCGGCGCCGCCCTGGTGGTTCCCTTCACGCGGGTAGCCTCAGCGGACGCCATGGTGCAGGCCCTGCAGGACGCTTCGTTCGACGTGGTCTCCCTGTCGCCCTCCGGCCGGGAGATTCTCTCGCATGTCCAGCCCTCCCGGCGGACCGCCCTGCTCCTCGGGGCCGAGGGCCCCGGCCTGCCGGCGGACCTGCTGGCCCGGACCAGAACCGTGTCCATTCCCATGAGCGGCGGATTCGACTCGCTCAATGTGGCGACGACGAGCGGAATCGCCCTGCATCATCTCTCGACAGCGGGCCGATAGGATGAAGGCGCTCGCTGACTTGTGAAAACCCGATGCCTTGTTTCCAAGCGTGACCGTTCTAGGCTTCTGGTCCCATTCCTGGAGACGCCCATGACCATCACACGCCGCACCGTTCTGGCCAGCACCGCCCTCGCCGCCGCTCCCCTCGGCGCTCCGGCCTTGGCTCAAACTCCCGCTCCGGCTCCGGCGCAGGGATCCGGCAGCCGTCAGGCGCCCGGCTTCTACCGCTACAAGGTCGGCGACATCGAGGTAACGGCCGTCAACGACGGTTCCGCGCCGCGGCCTCTCGACGGGTTCATCCGCAATGCGGAGCTCCCGACCGTCCAGCAGGCCGCCCGCGAGGCGTTTCTGCCCCAGGACACCATCCAGCTCACCTTCAACGGCCTCGTCATCAGGAACGGCGACCGGCTGACCGTGATCGACACCGGCAACGGAGACATGGGCGCTCCCACGACGGGCCGCTGGATGGAGAATTTCCGTGCGGCCGGCTTCGACCCGGCGCAGGTCAACACGGTGGTCATCAGCCACTTCCATGGCGACCACATCAACGGCCTTCGCCGCAAGGACGGCACGGCGGTGTTCCCGAACGCGGAGGTCATGGTGCCGGCCGCCGAATGGGCCTTCTGGATGGACGATGCCCGCATGAACCAAGCTCCCGAGAACGCCAGGGGCGGCTTCCAGGGCGCCCGCCGGGTGTTCGGCCCCATCGCCAGGGACGTGAAACAGTACGAGATGGACAAGGAGCTTGTGCCCGGCCTCACGAGCATCGCGGCGCCGGGACACACGCCCGGCCACACGGCCTACATGCTCTCGTCGGGTTCGGGCCGCCTGCTGATCCTGTCGGATACGGCGAACCATCCGGCGCTGTTCGTGCGCAATCCGGACTGGTCGGCCGTCTTCGACATGGATGCGGATCAGGCCCGGGCCACCCGCCGGAAGATGCTGGATCTCGCAGCCGCCGAGCGGGCGCAGGTGGCGTTCTATCATGCGCCCTTCCCGGGCACCGGCCATATCGCCAAAGAGGGCAGCGGGTTCCGCTTCGTGCCGGTGCAGTGGAGCCCGGCCGTCTAGGTCCGCGTCAGGACGTCTCGCCGATCAGCCACTCCAGGGTGGCCGCATCCGCGCCGGTCGGCTCGAGGAAGAGGACGACCGGCGTCTCGTAAGGGTGCCTCTCCTTGAGGGCCCGATGCACCTCATCCTGAAGGCCCCGGCGGGTCTTCAGGATGGCCGCCGCCTCCTGACCCTGTTCGACGCTGCCCTTCCACGCGTAGACGGACCGCATGCCCGGCAGCACGTTGATGCAGGCGATCAGCCGGTCCCGGACGAGCCCCTCGCCGATCGACAGGGCGGTGTCCATATCGGGAAAGGTCGTATAGACGAGAAGTGGGCGATCCATGCTATGCCTGTCCTCCGCATCCGATCGGACGCCACGAGGGTAACTGGGCATGGCCCGCCGATTCAACAACATCGCATTCGTCGCCAGCGCCGCCCCTGACGCCCAGAGCGCGCTGAAGACTCTGCAGGCCCGCTATGCCAATGCGATGCCCGAGGAGGCCGACGCCATCGTGGCGCTCGGCGGCGACGGCCTGATGCTGCAGAGCCTCCACCGGTTCATGGGCACGGGCAAGCCGATCTACGGCATGAACAAGGGCACGGTCGGCTTCCTGATGAACGATTATCGGGAAGAAGACCTGTTCGAGCGCCTGGAAGAAGCCGAGCGCAGCGTCGTGCACCCCCTGCTGATGGTGGCCTGGGACGTGCACGGGGTGGCCCACACGGCCCGCGCCATCAACGAAGTCTCGATGCTGCGGCAGACCTACCAGGCTGGAAAGCTGCGCGTGAGCGTCGATTCCCACGTGCGCATCCCGGAACTCATCGCCGACGGCATCCTGGTGTCGACGCCGGCCGGATCGACCGCCTACAATCTCTCGGTCGGCGGGACGATCCTGCCGCTCAATGCGCCCCTGCTGGCCCTGACTCCGATCTCCGCCTTCCGGCCCCGCCGCTGGCGCGGCGCGCTTCTGCCGGACCACGCCAAGATCCAGATCGAGGTTCTGGAATCCGAGAACCGTCCCGTCAGCGCCGTGGCCGACCACACGGAATTCCGCAATGTCTCCCACGTGCATGTCTCCATGGATCGCAGCGTCGATCTCGTCATGCTGCACGATCCCGGCCACAGCCTGGACGAACGGATCCTGCGGGAGCAATTCGGCTATTGATGACCGTGAAGGCATGGGATCCAACGTGCCATTCAAAACGATGAGGACGCCGTCATGAACGATGAGACCAGACACCCGAGGGGTGGGCTCTATTTCGAGGATTTCGCCGTCGGCACCACCATCCGGCACCGCCTGACCCGGACGGTGACGCAGATGGACAACATGCTGTTCTCCAACATGACCCTGAACCCGCAGCCGCTCCACATCGATGCGCATTTCTGCGCCACCGAGACGGAATGGGGCAAGCCGCTGATGAACTCCCTGTTCACCCTCGGGCTCCTGATCGGCATCTCGGTCAACGACACCACGGTGGGTACCACCATCGCCAATCTCGGCATGACGGACGTGACGTTCCCCGCCCCGCTGTTCGAAGGCGACACCGTCAGCGCCACCACGGAGATCGTCGCCAAGCGGGAGTCGAAGTCGCGTCCGGATGCCGGGATCGTCGAGTTCATCCACCGCGCCTACAAGCAGGACGGCACGCTCGTGGCCGAATGCCGGCGGCAGGCCTTCATGCGCAAGAGGAGCGCCTGATGCGCTCCCTGCTGTTCGTGCCGGGCGACAGCCTGAGGAAGCTCGAAAAAGGCATGGGGTCGGGCGCCGACGTGCTCCTCATCGACCTGGAGGATTCGGTCGCCCTGGATGCCAAGGCGGAGGCCCGCCGCATCACGGCCGCCTTTCTCGGCGAGCGGGGCCGGGACACGAACCGCCCCCGCCTGTATGTCCGCGTCAACGGGCTGACCACGGGCCTCATCGATGCGGATCTCGACGGCGTGATGCACTCCGCCCCCGACGGCATCGTGCTGCCCAAGACGGTCGGTGGAGCGGACGTGGCGCATCTCGGCGCCAAGCTGGCGGTGCGCGAGGCGGAGTTCGGCCTGGACGACGGAGCGACCCGCATCCTGGCGATCGGCACGGAGACGGCCGCCGGCGTCTTCGCGCTGGGCACCTTCGCGGGCTCGAGCCACCGCCTGATGGGCCTGACGTGGGGCGGCGAGGACCTGTCGGCCGATCTCGGCGCCGAGACGAACCGGGCGGAGGACGGCGCCTATACCGACCCGTACCGGCTTGCCCGCTCCCTCACCCTCCTGGGCGCCGCGGCGGCAAGCGTCGACGCGATCGATTCCGTCTTCACCAACTTCCGCGACATGGCCGGCCTCGAGGCCGAGTGCCGGACGGCGCGGCGCGACGGCTTCGTGGCCAAGATGGCGATCCATCCCGCGCAAGTCCCGGTGATCAACCAGGCCTTCACCCCGTCGCCCGAGGCGATCGAGCGGGCGCAGGCGGTGATCGATGCGTTCAAGGCCAACCCGGGAGCTGGCGTCGTCGGGGTCAACGGCGAGATGCTCGACCGCCCGCACCTGCTGAGAGCCGAGCGGCTCCTCAGACGCGCCGGCCTGCTTTAGAGGCTTGATGACGGCTTTGGAATCGCCTCCGGGTCTTGAGTCGGCTCTGATGATTGGCGCGATCGTCCGAACTCCATAGGGCACTCGCGGGGTCCAGCGCCGTCTCCCGTTCCTGAAGGGGCCGCGCCTGGCAATGGTGCGTTCCGGGCGCTTTCAATAGCATCCCAAACCCTCGGCCAAGTGCGCGGAGCAGGAGCAACGATCCCTGCTCCGGCAGCTCCGCTGTGGCTGAAAAGCCCACCTGTCGACCATCGATCCGGCCGACAGGGATTTAGACGTGATATCCTATCCAAACGGATAGTTCCCGCGCCGACGTCATCCCCTTATGCGAGACGCTGTTACAACAGGCCCCTCCTGCAGGATCGGAAGTGGGCTGGACACAGGCCAATTCACGAAGCCGTGCGACCGCCGACAGCGGCTGCACTGGCGCACAGACAGGTTCGCTGGCCGGTGAACCATTGGGGGAATATGAGATGTCTCAAGCGATTATCGACGCCTTCAACAATGCCGCCGATTGGGAGGAAACTCTGGCGGCGATCAAGGCGAACAGCGACGACTTGCTCGATCAGGACCACCTCGACAAGCTGAACACTCTTCCGGATGGCGGCGGCCGCGAAAAGGCGATCGGCCTCGGCGTGTTGGAAATCAGGACCCTGTTCGGCGACTTCGCTACGATCGACGACATCAAGGCGGCCGTCGACATGCAGATCGAGGTCGAATATGCCAAGTATGAGTTCATCACGGCACTCGACGCGGCCACGACGGCAACCGAGATGACCGATGCGGTCCTCAATACCATCGAACTGGTCCATCAGCATCGCCAGGATCTGATCGCGGAATGGACCAATAGCAGTGATCCGGATGTACGCGCTCGCGCGGAGGATCTGGCGGACGACGCTTTCACCACGGTGCTGGCTGAAATCGTCAGCCACCTCGACGAGCCGGCCTATATGGCTGAACTCGGCGTCCGCATGCTTGCGCTCCGGAATGCTCAGCCAGGCGGAAAATTCTTCGGCGACGGCAAGATCATCACGGCGCTCGCGGACGCCGATGCTGAAATCGAGACCGAACACGGTGCGACCATCACGGGCGGCAGCACCGGTTCGCTGATCGAGGATGGCGAAATACACACTGTTATGGACATTCTCTCCGTCAAGGATGAAGACTGGGGAGATGATACCTTCCAGGCTGTGAACGCCTCGGACCTTCAGAAGCAGTACGGCAAGTTCACATTCAACCACACAACAGGCCTGTGGACGTTTGCCCGCGACGATGCGGCAGCCCAGTCCCTGAAGAAGGGTGAGATCGTCGAACAGACGCTGACCGTTAAGTCACTGGACGGCACTGCGACCCAGATCATCACGGTCGCGGTCACTGGCGTGAACGATGCACCTGTTGCTTCCATCAGAGGAAACAGCGCTTCCGGCGACGAGGACAAGGCTCTCATAGGAGAACTTCCCGATGCGACGGATGTGGACGGCGACGCCATCACCTATGAGCTGGTCGCGCCGGTGGCAGGTCTGACGCTCAACGCCGACGGCACATTCCGCTACGTTCCGGCCGCCGATTTCAACGGCGACGTCACTTTCCAGTACCGAGCGGTAGATGCTTCCGGCACCAGGAGCGAGCCTCAGACGTTCACGCTGACCATCAAGCCGGTCAACGATGCACCCTCGAACATCTCTCTCTCGAACGCGAAGATCGAGGAGAACGCGGCATCTGGGAAGGACGTCGGCAAGCTGACGGTTTCGGATCCCGAAGGTG
Organism: Microvirga terrae; assembly: GCF_013307435.2. Taxonomy (NCBI): domain Bacteria; kingdom Pseudomonadati; phylum Pseudomonadota; class Alphaproteobacteria; order Hyphomicrobiales; family Methylobacteriaceae; genus Microvirga; species Microvirga terrae. Next base: position 1,925,022 of record NZ_CP102845.1, on the reverse strand, counting down.
GCGCATTCACCTATGAACTGGCGGATAACGCAGGTGGACGCTTCACGGTCGATGCGAACGGCACCCTGAAGGTCGCCGATGGCCTCAAACTCGATTACGAGCAGGCCACGTCGCACACGATCAAGGTCCGCGTGAAGGACGCAGCCGGCGCGACCTTCGAAAAGTCTTTCACGGTCAACGTGATCGATGTCGCAGCCGAGAACGTGACCGGCACAGCCACGGCCGACATCCTTGCGGGCGGCGCCGGAATGGATGTGTTCAAAGGCGGAGCCGGAGACGACAAGCTCTCCGGAGGCTACGGCAACGACACGCTGTGGGGCGAGAAGGGCAAGGACGTGTTCGTCTTCGACGCGGCGCTTGGCACGTGGAGCACCGACCGCAAGGTCAATTTCGACACGATCAAGGACTTCTCCGTCAACGACGACAGCATCTACCTGGACAACATCATCTTCAAGAAGCTGGGAGCGGGCACGCCGTCCAGCCCCAAGCAGCTCAGCAAGGCGTTCTTCACCATCGGCAGCAAGGCGAAGGACAAGAACGACTATGTCATCTACAACGACAAGACGGGTGTTCTGTCCTATGATGCCGACGGCTCGGGGAAGGGCAAGGCGATCGAAATCGCCCAACTCTCCAGGAAGCTGACCACGATGTCCAACAAGGACTTCTTCGTGATCTAAGCTAGATCCAAAGACTAGAAGTGGCCTGCGGCCCCCGCAGGCCCCTGTCTTTTGCTCGATACCAGGATATTCCCCCGGTTCAGGCGCAGCGCGCCTCACCCGGCCGGGCGGGTGATCGAGAATTTGGTCTTGGCCGCCGCATCTGCCTTGGGCTGAACGGCCCCTGAGGCGCGCCGGCCGGCTCTGAGGATGATCCTGCTACAGGACCATTCGCGCCTCGGCTCATCTCGGTCCGGGAAGCGTGAAGGACACGAGAATCACGCCGAGTAGGATCAGCCCTGAACCGAGGGCAAAGCCGACTAGCCCTTGCCTTCGACAGGCAGGCCCGCATCGATCCAGTCCTTCTTGCCCTCGATATAGATCTGCACATCCCTGTAGCCCAGCTCGGCCAAGCGCAGTGCCGCAAGATGCGAGTTCTGGCAGGTTGCGCTGGCGCAATAGACCACCACCGATGCATCCTTCCGAGGCAGCGCCGACGCAGCCAGATGGTCCACTTGATCGTGCGGCACGTTGATCGCGCCGGGAATGTGAGCGTGAGCGAAGTACTTCTCGGGCAGAGCTTCGAGCAGGATCGGCCGGTCCTTGCTGAGCAGCTTGCGGAGAAGCTCCGTGCGAGAAATGTGGTTCGTCATCGTCTGGTCCTCTGTTGGCGACGGGCCCATGCCACGTCGGCCTTCAGGGAAGATCAGCCTCCGGTTCGTGACAAACGACAAAAACAGCACAATATGTTACATCATGTCACGAATTCCGTTCGATCAAACCTTGGAGGGACGGTGACTTCGATGACTTACAAGTCGTCGCCCTGACCTGAAATTCGATGAAAGCACGCAAACTTCCCTCTCTGACGGCCCTGCGGGCCTTTGAGGCGGCAGCCCGCCTCACGAGCTTCAGCCGGGCTGCCGAGGAATTGAACGTGACGCACAGCGCCGTCAGCCGCCAGATCCGGGAACTCGAGCTGTTCATCGGTCGTCCGCTCTTTCACCGGTCGACGCGCCGGGTCGAACTGACCGCCGCCGGCGCGCGCTACGCCGGCGTGCTGCACGCGGCCTTCGACGACATGGCGGCCGCCACCCAGGACGCCCAGGAGCGGGACCGGACGGCCCCGCTCGTCATCAGCACCATGGATTCCTTCGCCATCAAGTGGCTGATCCCCCGCCTGTCGCGCTTTCAGGATGCGCACCCGGAGATCGGCGTCAGCATCCGGACGTCGGATGAACTCGCCGACTTCTGGCGCGGCGATGTGGACCTGGCGATCCGCTACGGTGCCGGCCGCTACCCGCGCTGCGTCTCGACCCTGCTGATGGACGAGGAGGTCATTGCGATCTGCAGCCCGGCCCTGGTCAGAGGCGACCATCCGCTGCATACGCCGGACGATCTCGTGCACCACAGGCTGCTCCATAACGAGCGGCACGACTGGCCCCGGTGGCTCCAGCGCACCCAGGCGACGTCCGTCGTGGTCAACGCCGGCGTCACGATGGCGCACTCGCTCCTCGTGATCGAGGCTGCCATCCGGGGCGACGGGGTCGGGCTGACGCGGCACGCCCTCGTGGAGGACGATCTTCGCGCGGGGCGTCTCGTCAATCCCTTCGGAATTGGCGTCCGGGTGAACGCATCCTACTACGTCGTCACGCTCAAGGAATCCGCCACGGACCCGCGGATCAAGGCCTTCACGGCCTGGGCCAGGCGAGAGGCGGGACAGTCCCTGCGCTTCGGCCGAGACCTTGTCCGGTCGGATCGGAACTAGCCCCCCGGTCGGGTGATCGAGAACCTGGTCTCGGGCGTCGCCACGAAGTAGTCCCGGTAGCCCGATCGGGCGATCGGGCGCATGGCGGCGGTGTCGACGAGGCCGTTCACGATGTAGCGGTCGTCGATGTGGATGCCGACCACCTGGCCGATGACGAGGTAATAGGACGGATCCCCTCCCCCCAGGGGGTTGAGCGGCACCGTCTGCAGCCACCGGCATTCGAGCGCCGCCAGGGCGTCGGCCACCCGCGGCGGCTTCACCAGCCGGGAGGGCGCGGCTTTCAGCCCGGCATGGTCCATCTCGCTCTCGCCGCGCGGCAGGACCGCAGAGGTCAGGTTCATCTGCTCGCGCAGGTCATAGGTCGCCAGGTTGCAGACGAACTCGCCGGTCTCCTCGATGAAGGTGAGCGCGTCCTTCCTGCCCGCCGAGGAAAACGCCACCATGGGCGGGCGCTCGGAGACGGCGTTGAAGAACGAATAGGGCGACAGATTCACCTCCCCGCTGGCGCTCATGGCGGTGATCCAGCCGATGGGGCGGGGCGTGACGATGGCCTTGAACGGGTCGTGCGGCAGGCCGTGGGCATTGGTCGAGGTTTCGTAGAACATGTTGGAGCATTTCCCGGCGAAGGAGCCACCGGTTCGCCGCAGGGCATGCGACGAACGGAAAGCTGTCAGAACCGCGTGACGATGTCGGAGAGAGAGGGCCGGTCGCGATCGGGCGGGGTCTCCTGGGCCGTCCCGATATGGACGAAGCCGGCGATCCGCTCGTCGGGCGTCAGCCCCAGGACGTCCAGCACCCGCCGGTCGAAGGCCGCCCAGCCCGAGAGCCAGGACGCGCCATAGCCGAGAGCCGTCGCCCCGGTGAGAAGGTTCATGCAGACCGCGCCGGCCGAGAGGACCTGCTCCCAGTCGGGGATCTTCACGTGCGGGACCACCCGGGACACCACCGCGACCACGAGGGGCGCCTGCGTGAAGCGCTCCCGCTCGGCCGCGATCTGCTCGGCGCCGGCGCCGGGGTTGTCCGCCTGGAAGGCCGTCGCCAGCACGTCCCCGAGACGCCCCCTGGCCTCGCCCTGGATCAGGATGAAGCGCCAGGGGACCAGCTTGCCGTGGTCCGGCACCCGGGAGGCGACCGTCAGGAGGGCTTCGACCTCCCGGTCGCTCGGACCCGGCTCTCCCAGCCAGCGCGGAGGCACGGAGCGGCGCTGCAGGAGTCGGGAGAGGCACTCATTCATGGGATCTTCATCCGGCTCGAATAATGTGGAACAATGTAGATGGACGCCCTCGAAGGCTGCGGACCCGGCAGGCCCCGGCTTGCCATCGTGTCGCCGTCTTGCTGCGCTTGAGGAGGCGCGGGTGTCCGCGGACACGCCGCTGCACAAAAGAAACAGCAGCGGATGTATAGGGGGAGTGCGGTCAGACGCCAAGCAGGTTTCAGCCCGTGACGGAGCCGGCGGCATGCATCAGGCAGGCCGAGGCCGGGTCCAAAGGGACAATGTGAGTTGGCGCAGCGCCGCCTGAGTGCAATGCAGACATCGAACACCGGACTGGACAGTCCTCCTTACCCGACAGCCTGGACGCATCGCCAGGTCGTGCTGGCCTGTGCGCTCATTCTGGTCGCCTGGGCGCTGGCGGCCGCCATCTGGCCCCTGACGGGAACGGTCGTCCCGTGGGATTCCAAGAACCAGTTCTACCCGACCCTGCGCTACCTGGGCAGCGCCCTTGCTCATGGGGAACTACCCCTGTGGAACCCCTACCATTTCGGCGGGCACCCGTCGGCGGCCGACCCTCAGTCCCTCCTCTTCACGCCCACCATGCTGCTGTTCGGATGGCTCGTCCCCGAACCGTCCATGGAGCTCTTCGACGGAGTCGTGTTCGCGCATTTCCTTCCCGGGGCGCTGGCCTTCGTGCCCCTGTTTCGCCGGAGAGGATGGCATCCGGCCGGAGCCGTGGCGGCGGCTCTCGTGTTCATGCTCGGCGGCTCCGCGACGGCGCGGCTCCAGCATACGGGGATGATCTTCAGCTACGGCTTCTTCCCTGTCGCCTTCTGGCTGCTTGAGGAAGCCCTCGATCGCCGCTCCTACCGCTACGGTCTCCTGTTCGCCCTGAGCGCCGCCATGATGGTCATCGGACGCGACCAGGTCGCGTTCCTCTGCGCCCTGACCCTCGTCGGTCTGGCCGCGCAACGGGTCTGGGTCGCGCCGCAATCCTTCGCCTATCTCAGGTCGCGTCTGGGGCTCCTCGTCTTCATGGGTCTGGTCGGCGGGTCGCTTCTTGCCGTGCCGGTCGTGCTGACGATGCAGTTCCTCGCAACGTCGACGCGCCCGTCCTTCGGCTTTGGGGTCGCGGCCATGGGGTCGCTGCCCCCCGAAAGCCTCGCGACGATCCTGTTCGGCAACGTCTTCGGGTCCCTGCGCTGGACCTACGATTACTGGGGACCGGACTGGCACAGCCTGTCCGAGGGCACCTGGACAGACCGCGCCACCAACTACCTGTTCATCGGCACGATCCCGGCGCTCCTCCTCCTGTGGCACGGCATCGCGGGCGGGCGCCTGTTCGCGCGCGAGTTCCGCTTCTTCCTGATCGTCGGCCTCGCGGCCCTGCTCTATGCCCTCGGGCGCTATACGCCGGGCTTCGAGGTCATCTTCGACCACATGCCGGGCGTGAACCTCTACCGCAGGCCGGCGGATGCCACCTTCCTCATCAACATCGCCCTGGCTTTCGCGGCCGGCTATCTCGTCCACCGCTATGCGACGGATGGTCTCCCGCGCTGGAACCGGGCGACGCTCGGACGGCTCTGGGCCGTCCTGCCGCTCCTGGCTCTCGGGCTCCTCATCGCGGCGGTCGCCAGCGCCCTCGCCTTCGCCATCAAGGGAGGTCATGTCTCCCCGGCGCTCGCCGAGATCGGTGCAAGCCTCGCCGTTGCCGCCTTGGCGGTTGTTGTGATCACCAGGGCGAGCGGCTCCGCGGCCGCGCGCGGCGCCATGGCTCTCGTGCTGGTGACCCTGACGGGCGCGGAGCTCATCGGCCGCCATGCGGCCTCGGCCCTGAATGCGGAGCCGGCCGAGCGCTACACGGTGTTCACGAAGCTGCCGCCCGAGCAGTTGCAGGGCCTGCAGATCCTCAAGCGGGAACTCGCCGAGCGCCATGCGCAGGGTGAATATCCGCGCGTTGAGATCCTCGGCCTGAAGGGGGCCTGGCAGAACGCCTCCATGGTTCTCGGGATCGAGGACATCATCGGGTACAACCCCCTGCGGCTGGCCGATTACGAGCGGGCCATCGGTCCTGGCGAGAATGCGGAGGATCCCAATCTGCGCCGGTTCCCGACGAGCTTCCGCGGCTACAAGTGCCAGCTCGCGAGCCTACTCGGGCTCGACTACATCGTGCTCGACCGACCGGTGGAGAAGCTCCCGCGCCATTTCCCGCGCCTGACCGGGGCGGAGGTCGTGTATGGAACCGGCCGGATGTGGATCTACCGGCTCAACACCTCCGTGCCCCGCGCCTACGTGGCGCATCATGTGGCGCCCGTGGATTCGGAAGCCGTGCTGGGCCAGGAGGAATTGCCGGAGTTCAACCGGGAGACCGAAGCCCTCGTCGACGAGGAGAGCATGTCTCTGCTCAAGGGCTCCTACACGCCGGCAGGTGCCACCCGGGACAAGGCCAGGGCGGAGGCACGCATCGTCGATTACCAGCGAAACTCGGTCACGCTCGATGTCGAGAGCGGCGAGAGCGGCATCCTGGTGCTGCACGACATCCATTATCCCGGCTGGGAGGCGTGGGTCGATGGCGAGCGCCGGCCGATCCTGCGCGCCAACCTCCTGTTCCGGGGCGTGGAGATCGGCCCCGGGCGGCACCGGGTCGAGTTCCACTTCCGGCCCATGTCGATCGAAAATCTGGTTGCCGCAGCGGCCGATCTGGTCAAAAGCGACGAGGCGCCGATCCGGACGGCAATTGCCGCGCCGCTCGAATGAGAGCCTTTTTCCATCGATGACATTGTTCGTGAAACAGCCCTTTTGGACTCTCGGCCTGCTCGGCCTCGTGGCAGCCGGCCCCTCGTCGGCTCAGGCGCCGTCGGTGCCGTCCATGTCCCAGAGCCTGCCGGCCATATCCGTCGGGCAGGTCACGCTCAATGCCGGCGCGACCTTTGCCGGCAGCAACGAGCCGATCCGCTCGGGCCTCGTCTGGCGGATTTTCGAGGATCGCGGCGACGCGTCCCAGCCCAACATCGTCGCCCGCTCCACGAGCCCGATGCCGAGCTTCACCCTGTCGCCAGGCAACTACATCATCCACGTGGCCTACGGCTTCGCGAGCGCGTCGAAGCGCATCAGCGTGCAGCGGGGCAACCTCAACGAACGGCTCGCCATCAATGCCGGCGCGCTCCAGCTCAAGGGCGCGGTGAGCGGCAATCCCATCGCGCCAAACCGGGTCACCTTCTCGGTCTACGTGCCGGAGGCGCAGAACTCCGAAGGCCGCCTCGTGATCGCCGACGCCAAGGCGAACGACATGATCCGCCTGCCCGAGGGCACCTACCACGTGGTCTCCACCTATGGCGACGCCAACGCCATCATGCGCAGCGACCTGAAGGTAGAATCCGGGCGCGTCACCGAGGCGACCCTCAATCACCGGGCCGCCACGGTCACCTTGAAGCTGGTCGGTTCGGCCGGCGGCGAGGCCTTCGCCGGAACGGCCTTCAGTGTGCTCACCCCCGGCGGCGACGTGATCCGCGAAGCCATCGGGGCATTTCCGTCGGTCACCCTGGCGGAGGGCGAGTACGTTCTGATCGCGCGCCACGAGGGCAAGGTCTATACCCGCGAGTTCAAGATCGAGAGCGGGCTCGACCGGGACATCGAGATCATCGCCACTCCCTGACCCCGCTGAACCTTTCCGCCCTGGCGGCATTGACCGATGGCTAGCGCATCGTGCGGAAAAGTGGATCCGGTTTTCGCTGACGCGGCCCTTCGGGTCCGCTCCGGACGATGCGCTGCTTGAAATTGAAGCATCGAATTCATCCCAAAAGTGGATTCCACTTTTGGGTCCGATGCTTTGTCACCGGTCGCGCCGCTCATGAGCCTGAACTCCCAAGGCGTGACCTTGCTGGAGAGGAAGCTCATGAAGATCGCAGAGATCATGACCCGCAACGTGCGCGTGGTGAGTCCCGACCGGACCATCCAGGAAGCGGCCCGGCTCATGGACGAGATGAATGTCGGCGTGCTGCCCGTCTGCGACGGACGCCGCCTGCGCGGCATGGTGACGGACCGGGACATCACCGTCCGGGCGACGGCTGCAGGCCTTCCCCCGGACACGACCCGCGTGCGGGACATCATGTCCGACAATGTGTGGTGGTGCTTCGACGACGACGACGTCGGCCACATCGTCGAGCTGATGAGCGACCATCAGATCCGCCGTCTTCCGGTGGTCGATCACGACAAGCATCTCGTCGGGATCGTGGCGCTGGGCGATCTCGCGACCGATCGGGAGAGCGATGCCTCCCGCGCGCTGCACCGCATCTCCACCCCGTCGGAGCCCGACCGCTCGGGAACGCCGACATCGTCGCGGGCGGACCAGACTCGCGGCGGCGGTCAGGCGCGCCTGACGGGCGACGAGCGGCGTGAGCTCGACCGGCGCCTGAGAAGCGATGATGACGACTGGCGCCACCGCCCGCACGATTATCACGACGACCGTCGCGGCCGGGACGACCGCTCCCAGAACGCGGGCCGCGGTCAGTTCCGCTTCCGCGAAGAAGACGACGTGCGCGCGGCCTTCGGGAGCTTCGGCTATCCCGGTGAGGAGAACGCCCGCAACGCCCGCATGCGCGGCGGCTTCGGCGGCGACGGTTACCAGAGCTACGGCGACGAATATGCAGGCCGCGGCTCGGCCGGACGAGGCTACCATCCCAAGCGCTTCGGCGCCTCCACCATCACGGGCGAGCGCGCCCGTCCCGGCGACGACAGCAGCGAGGATGATCGCCGCATGCAGGATCGGGAGCGCACCTGGAGCCTCGTGAACGAGCGCCGCGATCACTCCAATTACGGCATGGGTCCGGGCAACACCCGCTTCGGCAACGACGCGACGGCGAGCCGCGGCGAGGTGCGCCGGGGCGAGCATCAGGGCCGCGGCCCGAAGGGCTACCAGCGCTCGGACGAGCGTATCCGGGAAGACATCAACGAGCGCCTGACCGACGATGCCACCATTGACGCGTCCGAGATCGAGGTGCAGGTCCAGAACCGCGAGGTCACCCTCACGGGTACGGTCCGCGACCGCAACGAGAAGCGGCGGGCGGAGGATCTCGCCGAATCCGTGTCGGGCGTCAGCCACGTGCAGAACAACCTGCGCGTCGGCCAGCGCCAGGGATCCCATGCCACCGGAACGGAAGCCGGCGACGCGGGCGCGGCCACGGGCAATCCGGGCGTGGGCACCGCCGGACCGACGGCCGGCACGGCGGCCGGCGGACGCGCCACGGGCCGACAGCGGCAGACGACGTGACCTGCCCGGGATCCACGCGGTCATCACCGGCCTCGTGCCGATGATGCCGATCCGAAAGGCGCCGCGCTTCAATCGATCGGGATGGCCGGGACGAGCCCGGCCATGACGGCGGGAGTGTCAGTCCCGGGCCGGACTCTCGGAACAAGGTTGAGCAAATGAAAAGGCGGCGTCTCCTGTCGGAAGCGCCGCCTTTTCCATGGATGCGATGGGTCTTAAGCGATCGTCCGCTCAACCACGTGGTGCCCGTCGAGGGTCACGTGCCCTTCAGGCTCCGTGACGGCTTCGGCCGCTTGCCGGCGGTCTGGCGTGACCGCTTCGGCGGCGAGAACCTTCAAGGCCTCGTCGAGGGTCATGGTCTGCTGGTTCGGGCTTCCCAGGCGGCGGATCGAGACCGTGCGCTCGGCCGCTTCCTTGCGGCCGACCACGAGAAGCACCGGCACCTTCACGAGCGAGTGCTCGCGGACCTTGTAGTTGATCTTCTCGTTGCGCAGGTCCGGCTCGACGCGAAGGCCTGCGGCCTCGGCGGCGCGCACCACCTCCATGGCGTATTCGTCGCCCTCGGACGTGATGGTGGCGACCACCGCCTGCACCGGCGCGAGCCAGAGCGGGAAGTGACCCGCGTAGCTCTCGATCAGGATTCCGAGGAACCGTTCGAGGGAGCCGCAGATCGCCCGGTGCACCATCACGGGCTGCTTCTTCTCGCCGTCCGGAGCGATGTAGAAGGCGCCGAACCGCTCGGGCAGGTTGAAGTCCACCTGCGTGGTTCCGCACTGCCAGTCGCGCCCGATGGCGTCCCTCAGGGTGTACTCGAACTTCGGGCCGTAGAACGTTCCCTCGCCCTCGTTGACGCCGGTCTTGATGCGACCGCCGGACTCCGCCGCCATCCGGTCGAGGACACGCCGCAGGATGCCCTCGGCGTGATCCCACATGGCATCGGTGCCGACGCGCTTCTCGGGCCGGGTGGCCAGCTTCACCACCACTTCCTCGAAGCCGAAGTCCCGATAGACCGACAGCATGAGGTCGTTGATCTTGAGGCATTCCGCCTCGAGCTGCTCCTCGGTGCAGAAGATGTGGGCGTCGTCCTGGGTGAAGCCGCGCACGCGCATCAGCCCATGCAGGGCGCCGGACGCCTCGTAGCGGTGAACGGCGCCGAACTCCGCGAGCCGCACGGGCAGGTCGCGGTACGACTTGAGGCCGTGCTTGAAGATCTGGACATGGCCCGGGCAGTTCATGGGCTTGAGCGCGAAGACGCGCTGATCAGCCTCCGGATCGTTCGGCCGCAGGAAGGCCGAGGCCGACTTCACGGCGAACATGTTGTCCGAGTACCAGCCCCAGTGGCCGGAGGTCTCCCACAGGGACTTGTCCAGGATCTGCGGCGCGTTCACCTCCTTGTAGGTGCCCTTCAGGCGGCGGCGCATGTAGGAGATCAGCTCCTGGAACACCGTCCAGCCCTTCGGGTGCCAGAACACGACGCCCGGCCCCTCCTCCTGGAAGTGGAACAGGTCCATCTCGCGGCCCAGACGGCGGTGGTCGCGCTTCTCGGCTTCCTCGAGCTGGCGGATATAGGCGTCGAGATCCTCCTGGTTCGCCCAGGCGGTCGCGTAGATGCGGGTGAGCATGGCGTTGTTCGAGTCGCCGCGCCAATAGGCGCCCGCCACCTTCATGAGCTTGAAGGCGTTGCCGATCTTGCCCGTCGAGGTCATGTGCGGGCCGCGGCACAGGTCGAACCAGTCGCCCTGGGCGTAGATCTTGAGATCCTGGCCTTCCGGGATCGCGTCGATCAGCTCGATCTTGTAGGCCTCGCCCTTCTCCTTAAAGACCCGCCGGGCCTTGTCGCGGCTCCAGACCTCCTTGGTGAAGGGTTTGTCGCGCGCGATGATCTCGCGCATCTTTGCCTCGATGGCCGGGAAGTCCTCGGGCGTGAAGGGCTCGTTGCGGGCGAAATCGTAATAGAAGCCGTTCTCGATCACCGGCCCGATGGTGACCTGCGTGCCGGGAAACAGCTCCTGCACCGCCTCGGCGAGCACGTGCGCGGCGTCGTGCCGGATCAGCTCCAGGGCGCGGGGATCCTCGCGATTCAGAAATTCGATCTTGGCATCCCGGGTGATCGGATCGGAGAGATCGGCGACCGTGCCGTCGAGCGCCATGGCGATGGTGCGCTTGGCGAGCGACTTGGCGATGCCTTCCACGATCTCACGGCCGGTGATGCCGGATTCGTACTGGCGCTGGGCGCCATCGGGGAATGTCAGGGTAATCATCGAATGGTTCTCCTGGCTCACTCCTGCCAACGGAGCAGGTAAGCGGGGCCGACGGGGCGTTGAGAGGGACGCGAGCTCAGCCGCCGTCAGGTTCGACTGAATCGCAGGTGATCGCCGGGGCGGTTTCCGGCGCGTTGACGCCCCGCCAGCGGCCATAGGCCCAGGGCTTATACCAGGCCGCGCCGTCGGGCAATGTTTCGGGCACCAGGTCGATGCCGTGGGTGCCGAACGGGCCGCAACGGCAGATTCGGGCGAGTCCCATCCAGCCGCCCGGCCAGAAGCCGTGCAGCTGGATCGCCTCATCGGTGTATTCCGAGCATGATGGCAAGTGACGGCACTGGCGACCGATCAGGCCGGAGAGCGTGAGCTGGTAGCCCCGGATCGCCACGTGGGCGGCCCGGCGGGGGAAGCGCTTCGCTGCTCGCTCAGGAACCCTGTTTCCCACGCCCATTCCTCGATCCAGCTTCATTTGACGTAATGTTGTTACACGATTCCAGTGGGGTGACTCTACGGCATACATGCGCAAGTACAACCTGAGATTTGACCGTTATATCGTGCGATCCTTCAAAGACTCAACCACCGCATAGTGGCATCTATATAACGTGTGACAGATACTTAATTTCGTTGCCCTTCCTTCTGCTTGAGCCGCCGGGCATCCTTCGGAGCACGAATAATGACTGTTAAAATCAGGAAATTCATCTGGGATATTACCTATAACTGCCCGCTCAGGTGCGGACATTGCTATTCGGAATCCGGGCGCCGGCCGGCCCGCACGCTGGACCGGGCCGCCGCCATGCGGGTCGTCGACGTGATGCTCGGCGCCCAGGCCGAGAACGTGATGTTCAGCGGCGGCGAACCGATGTCCGTCCCCTGGGCGGTCGAGGCCATGAAGCGCCTTCATGACGCCGGCGTCGAGGTGACCCTGTTCACGACAGGCTGGTCGATGAAGGAGAGGTCCGCTGCCGCGCTGGTCGATTCGGTCTCGGGCGTCGCCGTGAGCGTCGACGGCGCCGACGCGGCGATCCACGATGCCGTCCGCGGGCGCGCCGGCGCCTTCGAGCGCGGCATGAAAGCGCTGGATATCCTGCACCGGGTCAAGGATGAACGCAGGGCCGCCGGACGGACATGCTACACGCTGGGAATCGACTATACCCTCACCCGCCCGGGCGCCGAGGAGGCGGACCTGGAGCGCTTCGTCGATGCGGCCGTCGAGCGCTTCCCGAGGCTCGACTTCATCCGCTTCGGCGCCGTCATCCCCTCCGGTCTGGCGGCCGAGCGGGCCTTCGAGACCACCGGGCTCCTCACCATCGATGAGCTGGTCGACATGATCGATGTCGGTCGGCGCTTTGCCGCCCGCCACGACGGCGGCCCCCGCATCTCGGTGACCGACGTCCGGTATTTCCTGCCCAGTCCCGGGTCGAGTCTCGTCGACCTGGATATCCTGCAGATCGAGCCCGATGGCGGTCTCCGGGCCTTCCCGATCTACGAGGCGAAGATCGGCAACGTCCTTCACGAGCCGCTGGAGGTCCTCTGGCCGCGGGCGCAGGCCTGGCGCTCCGATCCCTTCGTGGCCGAGCAGATGGGAAAGGTCAGGACCATGGCCGACTGGGCCGACACGACCCGGACCCTGGACCGGCGCTACGGCTCCGAGGATGACCGCGCCCGAATCGCGCGGCGCGGCTTGGCGATGGCGGTGCCCGCCTAGACCGGAGAATCGGGCCCGGACGCAGCTCCGCATCCGGGCCCGACCCTTTAGGCATTTATCCAACGCGTTCGACGCGTCGGGCCTCGATCTGGTCGAGCGCGTCGACGACCGCATCGAAGGTGAGCAGGATCGAGGCGTGGCGAGCCTTGTAATCCCTCAACGGCTCCAACACCTTGAGGTCCTCCCACTTGCCCTGAGGCGCCTCCCCGCCGGCCTTGAGCAGACGACTTGCCGCATCGCGCACCCCGCGAAGCTCATCTATGGTCGCGCCGATTATATTCCGCCCCATGATGGACGACGAGGCCTGCCCAAGAGCGCAAGCCTTCACTTCATGGGCGAAAGCCGTCACGACGTTGTCTTCAAGCTTCACATAGACAGTTACGGTCGAGCCGCAGAGCCTGGAATGCGCGGTCGCGGACGCATCGGGTTCGGGCAGCCGCCCCAGATGGGGAATGTCGGCCGCGAGCTCGAGAATGCGCCGGCTGTAGATGTCGTTCAGCATGACGGCCACGAGATGACGGTTGGGAATGTGCTCATATACCTATATAAGCCCTGTGAATGAGTTCTGCGACAGCGGTTGCCGCAGGGCTGTCGAGAAAGAGAATAGAAACCGCTGGGCGCGAAGCTGCCTCGGTTCGAAAGTTGAAGAAAGAGGCTCCACGTGAGTGATGTGGTCAAGTCCCTGTCCACGCGTCTGAGTACAGCCGTCGACAAGTCTGGTGTCCCGTCGCGGGAAGAAGCCGAAGCGGCCGTCCGCACCCTGCTCCGCTGGGCCGGCGACGATCCGACCCGCGAGGGTCTGCAGGATACCCCGAAGCGCGTGGTGAAGGCGTTCAAGGAATTCTACTCCGGCTACGGGGAGGACCCGTCCGAGATCCTCGACAAGATCTTCGCCGAGGTTGAAGGCTATGACGACATCGTGCTCGTGCGCGACATCCCCTTCTACTCCCATTGCGAGCACCACATGGTGCCGTTCTTCGGCGTGGCGCATGTGGCCTATTATCCCACCAAGGGGGTCGTCGGCCTGTCGAAGCTCGCCCGCCTGGTCGACGCCTATGCGCGCCGGCTGCAGACGCAGGAGACCATGACGGCTCAGATCGCCAGGGCCATGGTGGATGCGCTCGAGCCCCGCGGCGTCGCGGTCATGATCGAGGCCGAGCACATGTGCATGTCCATGCGCGGCATCCAGAAGGCGGGTGCCCTGACGCTGACCACCCAGTTCACCGGCGTCTTCAAGGAGGACCCGGCCGAGCAGGTGCGCTTCCTGACCCTCGTTCGCGGCGGCCGGGGCTGAGGTCTCCCATGAGCACGTCGCCGGCTGGCCTCTTTCCCGTTCCCGGCTCCAAGGCGGAGCTCGAGGAGGGAACCGTCCTGTCGCCCCGCTTCGGGCCCGAGGGGCTGATCACCTGCGTCACGACGGATGCGGCCACCGGCGAGATCCTGATGGTCGCCCACATGAACGCCGCAGCTCTCGCCAAGACGATCGAGACCGGCGAGGCCTGGTACTGGTCCCGCTCGCGGGGCGAGCTCTGGCACAAGGGGGCGACGAGCGGTCAGATCCAGACCGTCAAGGAGATGCGGGTCGACTGCGATCAGGACGCCCTGCTCCTGAAGGTGCAGGTGGCGGGCGACGGCGGCTGCTGCCATACGGGACGCCGCTCCTGCTTCTACCGGAGGATCGAGACCTCCGGCGACGAGCCCCGCCTCGTGATCGATTGAGACGACAGTCCTCCCAAAAATCGAGGGCTGCCATCCTCCATGAAGCGGGTGCAGTCTGCGCTTGCTCGGGTTAGGAAAGCCCGATGACACGACAAGACCTTCTCCCCGCGCGGCTGGCAGCCAGCGCCCTCTTCTTCGGCAACGGGTTCGGCATCGGCACCTGGGCGGCCCAGCTTCCCCGGTTCAAGGAATCCCTCGGCCTGTCCGATGGCCAGCTCAGTCTCGGGCTGCTGGCCTTCTCCCTCGGCGCGGTGGCGCTCATGCCGATCATCGGCTGGGCCGTGGCGGTGGTCGGCAGCCGCACCATGACGGTCGCGGCGGCATTCTCGTTCGCAGCCGCCCTGATGCTCCCGGGCCTTGCCCCGTCCTTGAGCCTGTTCGTGGCCGCCGCCCTCGTGGCCGGGGCCTGCAACGGCACCATGGACATCGCCATGAACACCAATGCCACCGTGGTCGAGAAGGCCTGGGGCTCGGCGATCATGTCGTCCTTCCACGCCTTCTTCAGCCTTGGAGGTCTGGCCGGGGCCGGAGCCTCGGGCCTCCTCATCGCGCTCGATGTCGGGATCGTCCCGACCCTGGTCATCTCCTGCCTCGGGATGGGTCTCCTGTTCCTTCCGGCGGCGTTCTGGGCCCTTGGGGAGAAGGAGCGGCCCAGCGAAGGCCACGGCTTCGCCTGGCCCCGGGGGAGCGTCATCCTCCTGGCCGTGCTCGCCATGTTCTGCTTCATCGTCGAGGGCGCCATGGTCGACTGGTCGGCCATCTATCTCCAGACCGTCGCGGGCGCGAGCCTCGAGGCGGCTGTCACGGGCTTTGCCGCGTTCTCCCTCGCCATGACGGTCTGCCGCTTCATGGGCGACTTCGTCGTCCGGCACCTCGGCCGCATCCGGACCCTGCAGCTCGGCGGCCTGCTCTCGGCCTTCGGCCTGGCCCTTGCCATGCTCCTGCCTCAGCCCCTGCCAGCCTCGATCGGCTTCGCCCTGGTCGGGATCGGCCTCGCCAACGCGGTGCCGGTGCTGTTCAGCGCCGCGGGACAGATGAAGGATCTTCCGCCCAGCATGGGCGTCGCCATGGTGGCGACTCTGGGGTATGGCGGCCTGCTGCTCGGCCCTCCGCTGATCGGATTCGGAGGCGAAATCTTCAGCCTGCGCGCCATGCTGGGCCTGCTGATCGGCTTCGCCTTCATCATCATCATTTTGTCGCAGCGCGCTTTGCAGCGCTCCACTGTTCAGTTTTCATGAACCAGTCCTAATTGAAACTTGAGGGCATCCTTCATGCGGCTTTCACGGAAGGCCGTCAGGAACGAGACGGGATGCCTTGGAGTCGATTGATGTTGTGGGACGGGATTGCCCGGCGCAGCGCCGGTTCAGGGGGTGGCGGAGGAGCGGTCGAGACCAAGCCTCCGGCCGAACGCGATCCCCGAGCGAAGGCGAAGATCGGGCTGGCGCTGGGCGGAGGCGCCGCGCGGGGCTGGTCCCACATCGGCGTCCTGAGGGTCCTCAACGAGGCCGGCATCGTGCCGGACGTGATCGCCGGCTCCTCGATCGGCGCCGTGGTCGGCGGCTGCTACGCGGCCGGCAAGCTCGACGAGCTCGAGGCCTTCGCCCTGTCGCTGACCAAGCGGCGGGTCATGGGTCTTCTCGACTTCCATTTCAGCGGCGCGGGCCTGATCGCCGGCGGGCGCCTGCAGCGACTTCTCGACCAGGATCTGATGGACCGCCGGGTCGAGACCCTGCCGGTCAAGTTCTGCACCATCGCGACCGAACTCGTGAGCGGCCATGAGATCTGGCTGACGCGCGGCCCCCTCGTCCAGGCCATGAGGGCCTCCTATGCCCTGCCGGGCGTGTTCGACCCCGTGATGATCGGCGGGCGCTGGCTCATGGACGGAGCCCTCGTGAACCCCATCCCCATCACGGCCGCTCGGGCGCTCGGCGCCGACATCGTCATCTGCGTGAACCTCAACGGCGAGGTGCGCGTGCGCGGCACCGTGATCCAGTCCTACGATGCGGGGACGAGCGACGAGCAGGAGATCGAGGAAGCGATCGATGAGGCGCCCCGGCGCTGGGGCATCTTCCCGGGACATCGCGGGGACAAGCCGCGCAAGCCGAACGCGCCGGGCCTCGCTACCGTGATGGTGGACGCCTTCAACATCACCCAGGACCGCATCGCCCGCTCGCGGCTTGCGGGAGATCCGCCCGACATCATGGTGGCGCCCAAGCTCGCCAAGATGGGTCTGTTCGAATTCCACCGGGCCCGGGAATGCGTCGCGCTGGGCCGGCAGGCCACCGAGCGTGCCCTGCCGGATATTCTGGAATTGCTGCAGGAGACGCAGGCAACCTGATCAGGCGGTCGCGATGTACTCCTTGATCGCCTGAGTCTCCGCCTCGACCTCCTCGAGGCGCAGCTTCACCACGTCTCCGATCGACACAATGCCGGACAGGCGTCCGCCTTCGACCACGGGGATGTGCCGGAACTTCTGCTGGGTCATGAGCTCCATCACGTCGTTGATGGATGTTTCGCCCGTGCAGGTGATGACCTTCTCCGTCATGAACCGGGAGACCGGCTCGTCCAGAGCCTTGGCCCCATGGGCCGCGACGGCGCGCACGATGTCGCGCTCCGAGATGATGCCGGAGACCGGCCGATGACCGTCCACGATGAGTAGGGCACCAATTCTGCGCTCCGCGAGAACCCCGGCGGCTTCGCTCAACGATCGGCCCGGCTCGATGGTGGCAACCTCGCGGCCCTTGAGCGAAAGGATTCGATTGACGATCATTCATTCCCTCCCGTTGTGCGAACGGCGAGGGCCGTCAGGCCCCGCATCCGCAAGGCTGATCCTGAGGGCGCCCCCATGACAGCGGGGCGAAAACCCTCCATCAGCCTTAGGATGATTGGGGCAAACCATGTCGGTTTCAAGCCGAGATACGGCTGGGCCGGGCCGGGAGCGGGTCCAGAAGGGGGAAAATGAGAAGCCCTGCCAGGAAGCCGCCGATATGCGCCTCCCAGGCGATGCTCGCATCCATCATCCCCAGCGGCTGGACGAAGGCGAAGATGTAGTTCGCGGCAAACCAGATCCCGAGGAAGATCAGGACCTGCCGGTTGCGCACCATGTGCCCGAGGGTTTCGCGCGGCCGCTCGTGCGGCTGCGTCAGCCGCCCTTCCCGATGCCACGAAGCCGGGGCGAACATGAACCAGGAGGCGGCCGCCATCAGCCCGGACACGGCGCCGGACGCGCCGATCATCGGCAGCACCTGAAAGGGATTCATGACCGCGTACACGATGGCTCCGCACACGGCGGCGGCCGCCGACAGGACGAAGAACCGGCCGGCGCCGCAGCGCCGGACGATCGGCGTTCCGAAGGCGGCGAGCCAGACGCTGTTGATCAACACATGGGCCCATGAGCCGTGCAGGAACGCATAGGTCAACGCCGTCCAGGGTCGCCCCTCGTCCGAGGCCAGCACGTATTGCGCGAGCGCCATCATGGGCGTGACCGTATCGTCCGGAACGCCCTCGCCCAGGGACCGCATGATCTCTTCGACCTGAACGCCCCCAAAAGCGACGGCCCAGCGCGCCGGGATCACCGCCCCGTCGATGACGATCGTGAAGTCGGTTTCATCGGACAGAAGCAGCCGGACGCCATGGATGCCGATCAGCACCGCCAGGCACAGGCTGATGGTGGCCGGCAGGTTGAGAATCGGCTCGCGGACACGGGGCGGGTTTGGGGACATAACGTGCTTTTTGTCTGGCCACCGGCCGGGATCCCGGTGGCGGCGTTCGGTTCATCGCCTGACTAGCGCCGATCCGGGTCGGCCGTCGAGAGAAACCAACGGCTTGGCAGCTTTCGGCGTGGTCCGCACAGGACGCGCCGGCTTCGCTCACCGGCGCATCGAAGTTTTTGTTAACCATGTTGGAACCGGTTGGGCCGCGACGCGTTAACTCACCTTTTACTTTCCGCTTGAGCCGAAAATGCAACCATGTCAGTTTGGTTAAAAGAACGTTAACCGGCTGGTGGGGCATGCGGAAGGTTTATTTCAAGAACAGCCTTTTCTGTGGCGTAAATGAGAAGCCTGCCTCCATCGGCACCGTCGTCAAAACGACGTTTCTCGCCCTGTCCCTCCTGGTCGTCGGCACCGCCGCTCAGGCTCAGACCCTGGCCGCTCTGCCCGTTTCCACCGCTCCGATCTCGAGCATGGGCACCGCCAAGCCCCTCCAGGGCTGGTCGCAGTTCTGTGAAAACTTTCGGTCCGAATGCGTCGTGAACACGGCCGAGCCGGACACGATCGACCTGACGCCCCAGGTCTGGAAGACCATCGTGTCGGTGAATCAGCGCGTGAATTCCAGCATCAAGGCGGTGACGGATGCCGACCATTGGGGCGTCGTCGACGTGTGGGGATTTCCCGATGACGGCCGTGGCGACTGCGAGGATTTCCAGCTCCTGAAGCGCAAGCTCCTCGCCGAGGCGGGCCTGCCCCGCCGCGCCATGCGGATGACGGTCGTGATCGACGAGCTCGGCGAAGGCCACGCGGTTCTCATGGTCCGCACCACCCGGGGCGACTTCGTCCTCGACAACAAGACCTCGTCGGTCCTGCCCTGGCACCGCACCGGCTACGTCTACATCAAGCGCGAGAGCCAGGACACGATCGGCTGGGTGTCGCTCGGCGGAATCGTGTCGTCGCCCACCACCACGGCGAATCGGTAAGGCCGGATGAGCTTTCGGCGTGAGCCGGGCGCCGGCAGCGTGAGGGACTCGGTCGACGAGACCTGAGGCGCGGGAATCAATCGATCCGGCGCATTCCCTTTTCAAACCGCTTCCAATTGTCCACGTAGTTCCGGGCGGACCAGCGCAGCCGCTCGATCGCGTCCGCGTCGAGCACGCGGATCGCTTTGGCCGGCGCGCCGACGATCAGGGAATTGTCGGGGAATTCCTTGCCTTCCGTCACAAGAGCATGGGCGCCCACCAGGCAATTCGCCCCGATGCGGGCATGGTTGAGAATCGTCGCGCCCATGCCGATCAGGGAGTTCTCGCCGATTGTGCAGCCGTGCAGGATCGCCTTGTGCCCGATGGTGCAGCCTGGCCCGACGGTCAGCGGCGCGCCCATGTCGGTGTGGAGCAGGGCCCCCTCCTGGATGTTGGTCGCCTGGCCGATATCGATGAGCTCGTTGTCGCCGCGCAGCACGGCGCCGAACCAGACACCCACGTCCCGCGCCAGCCGCACCTTGCCGATCACATGGGCGTCGGGAGCGATCCAGAACCCGCCGGGCTCGGGCAGGATGGGCGAGATGTCGTTGAGGCTGTAGGTCGGCATCGCGGGTCCGCACGGAAAACAGCAGAACCTTGAGAAGGTTCTGCTGCGGGAAAGCCGGTCAGTCCTCGAGGTCCGTGTCGAGGATGGCCATGGTGAAGTTGAAGGAGCGATCCCCGTCCTCGTCGTCGACGAAGAGCACGCCGACGAATTCCTCACCGATGTAAACTTCCGCCGAATCGGTCTTCTTCGGGCGACCGACCACGCGGATCGAGTGGTTCGCAAAGCTCTGGCGCAGGTAGCGCTCGACCTTAGCCATCTCGGTTTTGTCCACTACAGGTCCTTTCTTGATGTCACGGATGCTGCACTTGCCATGCCCGGCAAACGCGAGCAAGCGCCGTTAGGTCCCTGAAGAGTGGCTTTGCTCAGATTCCGTCCGCCTCGGAGAAGCAGTGATTCATGGACCGGGACGGCTCCTCGCATCCGGCCGCGCCCACGACCTTGGCCGGAACGCCGGCCACCGTGGCATTCTGCGGCACGGGCTTGAGAACCACCGATCCAGCCGCGATCCGGGCGCAGGAGCCGACCTCGATGTTGCCGAGGATCTTGGCCCCGGCGCCGATGAGCACGCCCTGGCGGATCTTGGGATGCCGGTCCCCGCGCTCCTTGCCGGTGCCGCCGAGGGTCACGTCCTGGAGCATCGAGACGTTGTCCTCGATGACCGCGGTGGCGCCCACCACCAGGCCGGTGGCATGGTCGAGGAAGATGCCCCGGCCGATCCGGGCGGCCGGATGGATGTCGGTCTGGAACGTGTCGGACGAGCGGCTCTGGAGATAGAGGGCGAGATCCTGCCGTCCGCGGGACCACAGCCAATGGGCCAGCCGGTGGGTCTGGATGGCGTGGAAGCCCTTGAAATAGAGCACGGGTTCGAGCGCCCGGGTGGCCACCGGGTCGCGGTCGATCACCGCGCTGATGTCGGCCCGCATGGCCGCCCCGATGGCGGAATCATGCTCCACCGCCTCGAGGAAGATCTGCTCGATGATGTCGGCGGGAACGGCCGCATGGCCGAGGCGCGAAGCCACCCGGTGAATGACCGCGGCCTCCAGGCTCGGCTGATGCAGGATCGCGCTGAGCATGAGCCCGGCGATGGCCGGCTCCGCCTGAACGACGGCCTCGGCCTCGGCGCGCAGACGATTCCAGATCGGATCGACCGTTCCGGCGATGGCGTCCGGGGCTCCGGGCTTCAGGCGCGTTTGGGTCATGATAGTCTCCTTGCCGACTCCGCTATCGCTTCGGGATAGATAAGAAGCCTAGCCTTTTTACCACAGATGCAAGCGAGCCATGACGTACTCTTTTTCTCCCGCGACTTCCAAACTCGGCGTATCCCTCTCGGAGGGTATCGCGACGCTCGCCATCGACAATCCGTCCAAGCACAACGCCATCGACCTGGAGATGTGGCAGGCCTTTCCCGACCTCATGGCGGCTCTCAGCCGGGACAGCGAGGTCCGGGTCGTGGTCATCAGGGGCGCGGGCCGCGAATCCTTCGCGTCGGGGGCCGATATCGGCGAGTTTGCGACCCTGCGCGCCGATGCGGAGGGCGGACGGCGCTACGAGGCCGTCAACGAGGCCGCCTTCTGGGCGGTCGCCCATTGCGCGAAACCGGTCGTCGCCATGATCCGCGGCTTCTGCCTGGGCGGGGGCTTCGGCCTCGCCCTCTCGTGCGACCTGCGCGTCGCGTCCGAGAGCGCGGTCTTCGGCATCCCGGCCGCCCGGCTCGGGATCGGCTATCCGCCGGGCGCCATGCGGCTCGTGACCGCGGCCGTGGGCGCCCCGGCGGCCAAGGACCTGTTCTTCACGGCGCGGCGGATCGACGCCCACGAGGCGGCGCGCCTGGGCGTGGTGCAGCGGGTGGTGCCCGACGGGCAGCTGGAGGACGCCGTCCTGGCGCTCGCCGAGACAATCGCGGGGAACGCCCCGCTGACGATCCGGGCCGCCAAGGCGGCCATCGACCGGTCTGTCGGCGTGGCCCATCCCGACCTCGACCCGGTCGGCCTTGCCGACCGGTGCTTCGACAGCCTCGATGCGGTCGAGGGACGCAACGCCTTTCTGGAGAAGCGCCAGCCGGTCTTCACCGGCCGGTAGGGTCGTTCCCCATCGCCACTCCGGAGGGCCCCGCGAGCCGGGCGCCGTTCACCTCTCCCCACGGGAGAGGTGAGGTTGCGCCTCCTCACGCCTCCCGGCGATACACGAAATAGCGCCCTTCCGGCACGCCGGTCTCGGCCGAGACGTCGCGGCAGGACGGCATCGGGAAGGCCCGGTCGCCGAGCAGGATCCCGCCGGGCTGCAGCAGCTCCTCGAGGAGCGGCGCCAGGCGCCGGGCGAGGCTGAGATTCGCGGCCTCGTCGCCGGTCCCGATATCGATGTGGATGAGCGCCGCCGAGCCCCGGCCATGCCGCTCGATGAAGGACGGCAGGGTGTCGAAGAGGTCGCCCACCACCAGGTAGCCCTCCGGCGGATAGCAGTCCGGGTGGGCGGCGGGCGAGCGCTCGAACACATGGATCTCCCGCCCCGGCAGCCGGGCGCGCAGGTGATCGTAGGTGCGTCCGTTGCCCAGGCCGATCTCGAGCACGAGGCCCGTGGGGGCGAGGCCCTGCACGGCCCAGTCGAGCAGGTCGCGCTGGGCGGTCAGGCGCCGGATGGCGCTGTCGAGGCGGGTCATGGGCGTCTCCCGGTCACGGCCGGCGGGCCAGGAAGTCGAGCACGCCCTGCTTGTGCACCTTGTCGCCGACCGCGAGGTTGTGGTCGCGGCCCGGAATGTCGAGCGCCGTGGCGCCGGGGATCAGCGCGGCGAGCTCGGGACCGGACCCCGCCACGTCGTCGGCGGTGCCGACCGACACCAGGGTGGGGAGCCGGATCGACGCCACCTCGGCCGGCGTGAGCACCTGCCGCGAGCCACGGATGCAGGCGGCGAGCGCCCGGCGGTCGCTCCGGTTCTGGTCCGCGAAGGCGCGGAACATGCGCTGCATCGGGTCGGTGAGGTCGTCGAGGGACGGCACCTCCATGGCGTCCGCGATGCCGAGCGGCAGGCCGACGCCCTCCACCAGATGGATGCCCAGCCCCCCGAGCAGCATGGAGCGCATGCGGTCCGGCGTGGCGATGGCCATATGGGCGGCGATGCGCGCCCCCATGGAATAGCCCATCACGTCGGCGCGCTCGATGTTCAGATGGTCGAGCAGCCGGCGCCCGTCCTCGGCCATGCGGTAGGAATCGTAGGCTGCCGGCTCGTAGAGCTTCTCGCTCTCCCCGTGGCCGCGGTTGTCGAAGGCGATCACCCGGTAGCCGGCCCGCGTCAGGGTTTTCACCCAGAGCGTGTTCACCCAGTTCACCGCATGGGTCGAGGCGAAGCCGTGGATGAGAAGGATCGGCTCGCCCTCGCCCTCGTGGGGCGGGACGTCGATAAAGGCGATGCTCACGCCGTCGGAATTGAAATAGCGCATGGATCCCAGGGGAAGTTGCACGGGAGGTTGCCGGATGCGCCGCACCCTAGCGCATCGCGCAGAAAAGTGGACCCGGTTTTTCCGGCCCCGAGGATGCGCGGCGCGGGGGCGAGCGCATCACCCGGCCGAGGGCATCCGACCGGGGATGACACCCTCGGCGTCAGCGAACCGGGTCCGGGTTCCCGGAATTTTGAGCTAGGCGCATGGGCGATCGGCCATTATGGTGCGCGCGAATTTCATCCCTCGCGAGCACCGTCCATGGCCGATAAAGGCACTCCGCACTTCCACAACAATCCGGGCGTTCCCGTCATTCACGTGGGCTCGAAGGAGTTCATGTGCATCGGGGCGACGCCGCCCTTCGATCACCCGCACATCTTCATCGACATGGGCTACGACAGCGAGACCGTCTGCTCCTATTGCTCGACCCTGTTCAAGTACGATTCGTCCCTCAAGGTCGACGAGGCCCGTCCGGCGGAATGCGTGTGGGAGCCCGATTTCGCGACCTCTCCCGCCTCGCGCTGACCCCTCGTGCCGTCCCGAACGATTCCCCGCCCGACGGCCGCCCCGGATGACGCCTTCGGGCGGAGTCCGACTCCCGGACCGGGGCGCTAGGTGTCCGGCCTGTCGATCGCGGTCGTCGGCGCCGGCATCGGCGGCCTGACGGCCTCCCTGGCGCTCGCCCGCCGGGGCCATGCGGTCACCCTCGTCGAGCGCCGGACCGGCTTCTCCGAGGTCGGGGCCGGCCTCCAGCTCTCGCCCAATGCCAGCCGGATCCTGATCCGGCTCGGGCTCGGCGCCGCCCTGCGCCGGGTCGTCACCGAGCCGCAGCGGGTCGTTGTGCGCGCCATCCGGTCCGGCAAGCCCATCGGCCAGGTGGCCCTCGGGGCCTTCCTGCGCGAGCGCTTCGAGGCGCCCTACTGGGTCGTCCACCGGGCCGATCTCCAGACGATCCTCCTCGATGCGGTCCGGTCCAATCCGGCGATCCGGCTCGTTATGGGCCGCAGCGTCGAGGCCGTGGAGGACGGGCCGGACGGGGTCCGCCTCGACTGGCTCTCCGCCGGCGGCGCGCGGGACACCCATGCGGCCGACCTGATCGTCGGCGCCGACGGGATCTGGTCGAAGGTCCGCCAGGCCCTCGGCGACCGGACCGCCCCGGCCTTCCGCGGCTCCGTAGCCTGGCGCGCCACCCTGGCCAGGGATGCGGCGCCGGCCGAGCTCGCCGGCGACGAGACCGGCCTCTGGCTCGGTCGACACGGCCACGTGGTGCATTATCCGGTCGCGGCCGGCAGGCTCGTCAACGTGGTGGCCATCGAGCGCACCTCCACGCCGGTAGACGGCTGGGCCGCGCCGGGCCGCCAGGACGCGCTTCTCGAGGCCTACGCCTCGGCCGCCCCTGCCCTGCAGGCCCTCCTGTCGGGGCCGGCGGAATGGCTGCGCTGGTCCCTGTTCGACCATCCGGCCGGGCGCCTCGCCGGGGGCCGCATCGCCCTCCTGGGGGACGCCGCCCACCCGGTCCTGCCCTTCCTGGCCCAGGGCGCGGCCCTCGCCATAGAGGATGCCGCCACCCTGGCGTCCCTCCTTGGATCGGAGCGCCCCGACCCGGTCCGGGCTCTCGCAGCCTACGAGGCGCAGCGTCTCGCCCGCGTCCGCCGGGTGCAGACCGAGGCTCGCCGCAACGGGCGCATCTACCATGCGGGCGGCTTGGTGGCGTTCGGGCGCGACCAGATCATGCGCCGCCTCGGGCCCGAGGGCATAACGCGACGCTACGACTGGCTCTACGGCTTCCGCGCGCCGGAGTGAGCGGACGCCGACGGCCGGATCGTCGAGGTCTTGGGCCTTGCCCGGTCGGCCAATCTCGCCCCGGCTCGGAATATGCGAGCAAGCGGGTTGCCGGTCCAAGCTCTACCGTCTAAGTAGCTTCCAGGCCCGCATGACGAAATTGGTAGACGTAACGGACTTAAAATCCGTGGCCTTCGGGTGTGCCGGTTCGAGTCCGGCTGCGGGCACCACTCCCATGACATTCTTTCGGATATGTCCGCATCAGGACACCGAACCAACATGGCTTGGCGCTGCCGGCTTGAGCGAGCGCCTCACGCCTACGAGGAAAGGGCACGGGCGCCCGAGACCGGCGAGCGAGACTTGCTGCACGCGTGTGTGAACGCACCGCCGTCGGAACGCTTCAGGAGCATCCTGATCGTGGCGTTATCACCCATCTCTGCTTTCGAGGAGAAGGACAGTGACCACGAGAGGCCCTCGGCTTTCCAGCGCAGCGCTCCCCTACACCGGCGACGATCTCACCATGGAGCGGCGTCGCATCCCGATCTCCCTGTGCCTGGCGGGAACGGCCGTGGCGATGAATGTTCTCGCGGCCGTCCTGTCGCTGATCGCCCTCTCCGTCTCCTGACCGCGTCGGGCGGCTCGATCCTCCTGCCAACGGAGTTGGACATGAAGCGCATGAAACAGGTGTGTGTCGCTCTCGGCTTCATCGGCCTCAGTTCCGGCGCCGTGGGCCAGACGCGTCTGCTGACGTCCGACATGGCCTGCAACCAGGCTCAACGGCTTGTCGCCGCCCAGGGCGCGGTCGTTCTCCACACGGGCGCTACGACCTACGACCGCTATGTGGCCTCCGGCTCCTATTGCGGGCTGGGCGAGACCCCCGGGCCCGGGTGGGCTCCCACGCGGGATGTCGCCCGGTGCCTGGTCGGATCGCGCTGCGTCTCCATCAGCCGCGGCAGCGGCCCCTGAGCCAGCGCGGCCTGCTTGCCTTTCCCGTGAGGGTCTGAACCCGCGCAGGATGGCGGCCCCTCGCCCGGCTCCCGCAGAGCGGGGCCATCGGGACTGCGAATGCCTGAAAAAATAACGACGGATTGCTGCCGAACGGGCCCAACGCGCCGGACCTGTGAGGCAGTTCACAGCGGCTGGCGCGGGATTGCGTCACCTTTCGTGCCGTTCAGCGGTCGAGAGGAGAACGCTATGAAGATGATGCATTCTTGCCGGGAGAAGCGCGAGCCCGTGTCGCGACCGTTCCCCATGTCGGTTGCCCTGCTGTTCATCGTCGCGGGCATCAACGTAGCCGCCACGATTCTCTCACTCCTGGCCTCGGCTCAGGGGTGACGACGGTGGGCAGGGCGCCGTCGTTGGATCCGGCCGAACAGGATCGTACGCATGGATCAGCTCAGCCGCTGGACCTCCTGGAACTCTCCTGCAGAGCGTGCGGTGTCCTTGAGGTTTCCGGTCGCCCACATGGCAGCCTGGGTCCTGTTGGCGACGCCGATCTTGCGCAGGATCGCCTTGACGTGGACCTTGATCGTCGCCTCGGTGATCTCGAGCTTCCGGGCGATGACCTTGTTCGGATCGCCTCCCATCAGGGACTGCAGGATCACCGTCTCACGGGGCGACAGCTTCTGAACCTTCGGATCGGGGGCCCGGTGCTCGGACAGCGGAATGATCTCGGCCGTGGCGGATTGCGTCAGCTCTCTGTCGAGCAGCGCCCGAACCATGGATCCAGGCAGAATCCGCTCACCCAGCATGGTCAGTTCGAGAGACTTGATCAGAACCTCGCGGGCACTTGTGGCGAGGCAGAAGCTGTCGACGCCGCCGGAGAGTGCCGCGTGGACGGTCTCGCTATCGAACTGATTGGCGATGACGACGACGCGCGCGGCAGGATTCCGGCCCTTGGCGTCCTGGACGAATGCGAGCGCCTGTGCGAGGGACCCGGTGGCATCCACGATATAGAGAGCAGGTTCCGGGCCGGTGGTCGCGAAGCCCTGCGAGGCGCTTTCGAGCACGTCGAAGCAGGTTCCCGACAAGAGCTGCGTTAGTCCGGCTCGCAGAAGCGCGTTGCCACAAAGCAACTCTGTTGCAAACTGCCGCGGAGAAATCGATGTACCGTTATAGCACGTCGTTTCCGACGCCATGACTTGCTCAGAATGATCTTTGATCATTACTTGCCCCTCCGAATAAACTCTACGCCAACAGCCCGTTCTCATTTATCAGCACCGAAAGATCTAAGTTGATCAAGAGACGGGGGCGCCCTCTAATCACTAAGAGGTACGTATTACTCCGTAAGGGCGCCCTCGGATAAATCTCGTGTTAAGGATTTTCGGCACCGGCAGGAGCCGAGATCGCTCCTCGAGAGGTTCGCGGCATCGATTCGCCGAAGCCGGAGACGATGCGCCGTGCCGCCTCACTCCTTGGGGTTACCGACTCGGAGCCGTGGCGTTAATCCGCAAGCTTAAAGGGCGCAGATTGCCGGCTACGCGGCCGAAACCATATTCTTCTCATCGGTGAATCGAAAGGCTGGAGGGGGAACATGCCATTCGACGAAGACGCTTTGACGAGTCCGTACACGGCGAACAGCAATCAAACCGGAATGATCACGGAAAATGACTTGAAGATACTGTGGGTCGCACGCACGCTGACGAACATCGACTTCCAGTATGGTGAAGACATCTTGAATCTCAGTCGTAGCGCGATCGAAGCCGAGCAGAAACGCTACATCGAGACGCAATTGCTCCTGAAGTATCGCGAGCGCCGCGAGCCCTACCAAAGGCTGTTGGAGAGCCTCCGGGCCTGACGGGCAGCAAGGGACCGCCCAATAAAAGAGGCCCCTGGGGGCCTCAGTTTCTCAGAGGGAGCAACCAACGCTGTCGACAACGGCTCACTCTCCCCCGGCCGGACCCGCCGGTCAATTCACGTATCCTTTCGGATCATGACGAACGTGATCACAGCATCCACGAAGCCATGATAGTCGCCCGGTACGCCCCTGGAGCTCGCGAGCACTTTCAACGATTGGCGGAGGATGTCTCGGGAGTTGCCCCCGGTCGTTCGATTTTGTTTTCGTGGAAGCGGCGAACCATGTCGCTGCCGATAGTGGTTTTCAAATTGCTCGCAATTTGGTCGCGGCTCGCTGCATAGCAGTCCTGCATGGCGAAACTCTCGTTGGCTCTGGGATTGTAGAACCGCCTCTCGGTGCGATTGTACGTCCACGGCTCGTCGCTGCAGTTTCGCCCGAAAGCGCCGACCGTGTTCTCCGTGACCGTCCATTTGAGGCTGGCATTGGGACATTGACCCTCATACTGGCCGCTATACGCACCGATGCGGGGATAGCAACTCGTCTGGGCCTGGACTGCGCCGAGCCCAGCCAGGAGAAGTGCAGCAGACAAAATCGCTCTGGCCATGATGTCATCCAATGACGTGATGGCTGTGATTAGCAACAAACGGCGCCCGGGAAAACATGGGCGCCGGCCCTAGGGCGGCTTAACGCGGCAGGATGCCGCCTATCGGCTGGTCCAGGCGCGCAAGGCAAGAATCGGCGTCAGAATGGGCCAGCCGAAGCCCGCGATGAGGATGTGATCGAGACCGACCCCTTCCTCCCTGTCGATCATCGTCGACACTGCCAGGAGCAGGATCACACCGCATAGATAGACCATCAGAACTTCACGCATGAACCCAGCCCGCCTTCGTCGCTATGGTCGAGCTTTGACCCAGGCCAGGGATGAATCCAATGCGACCGGCGGTCGCCTCACGGGTCGGGAGCGGACATGCCGGACACCGGCGAAGGCCAAGGGCGCTCTCCAGATCGCGGCCGACGGGCCCGCCGCAATCAAAAGCTTCTTCTTTTCCATAATCTTAGCTGCAACCCTCCCGGGCTTTTCCCGTTCTCCGGCTCGAAGGTTAAAAACCAAAGGAGAAGCAGGATGCCAAAGCGGCACCATCCCTATGCCGCAGGCAGCCATCGAGGCTGGAGCGTCGGCTCGAACAGCCTGACGGCGGCCGGACAGTCCGAGATCCTGAAAGATCTCGGACGGCAATTGCAGCAGAGATATCAGAATGTGCTCAAAGAGCCGGCTCCTGACCGCATCAGGCACTTGCTGGAGCGGCTGGACCGAACCCGCCACCCTGAGGAGGACGGCAATCTCTAGGCCCAGGCCGAGCCTTCCGGCTCGGTCCCCGCTCCAGCCATGGATGTCAACGCCGGCGACGGCTCTCGTGCCCGGAGGCGGATGCCCGGGGGACGAGATTGTAGATCAGGAAGCCGGCCAGGATACCTGCACCGAGCAGAACCAGCGGATAGGATCGCGCCGTGTAGGCCGCCTCGGAGGCTTTCTCGCGGAGCACGTATAGCGGCGCGGAATCATGGATCAGACGTTCGGCGCGCCTCAGGTTTTCGCGGCGGGTATGGATTTCGAGATCATATCCCTCATCGTCGTCGTGCTGGTGGAGCGCGATGCTGTTGCGAGCAAATCCACCAGACACCAGACGCTGAACGGCCCGATTGGCCTCCTTGCGGGACGAGAACGTGCCTGTGGCAATCGACGAGTGCGGCATCAGTCAATCCTTTCAAACTGCTGACGCCAATTCCTGGCAAGCGCCAAGGTTCCACGTTTCCGCCGGTTTGGACGGCGGAAACGACGCCTGGTCTGCTGTCGGGATCCCTCAGTTTCGCCGGGACGCCTGGGCGGCCTTTTCGGCCTCCATCAGGACCTCCAATGCCCGCCAGGGCTTCTGCATGAAGCGAACGTCACGCGGCACGCCCCCTTCCTGCTGGTCGAGCGGACGTCCCGAAGTCAACACGGTCCTGACCCAGGGCCATTTCAGCCGGACGGTTCGAACCAGATCGAGGCCATCCATCAGACAGGGAAGACGAACATCGGCGAACAGAAAGGCCACTTCGTCGGAATGCAGCCGCAGATAATCCAGGGCCTCTTCCGCGCTGGACGCTTCAACGACCTTGAGATCCGTCTCCTCAAGAAGAGCCGCCGCCAAGCCCCTGACTTCGAAATCGTCCTCGACGATCAAAGCAATTCGATAAGGCTCAATCCTCTGTCCCATCCGGCCATCTCCTCTGCAATCCGTGTGCTGTTTCTGGGGCCATCTACGAACGCAACGACTGTTGACGCTCTGTGATCATTGGAAAGACCGGCCCGAAAACGCTAAGCGGGTGGTCGGCGTGATGATGCGAATGCGCACGAGGGAGCTGCCTCGTCTGTTTCAACTCCCGGGAACGCTTCGCTTTTGAAGGCTGAATACAAATTCTGCATTCCCCGACGGCAAGACCATCGGGCAGACCCCTCTTCAGAGAACGGTGAACATGGTTCTGCGTTTCAGCTTGGCCGTTAAGAAATTTGCCGGAACTGCTTTTTGCCCTGGAGGAACCCACGTCGTCGCTGTAGCTTAAGCTTGGACCGACCGTTCTCACGCGAGAGTTCAACCGTGTTCAAGGAGACGCAGCTTCACCAGGAGTTCTTGGATCTGGAGCACCAGATGCGGCTTCTGGATCGGCAACTCGCAGACGCCCTGCAACGCATCCGCCATGGCTCCTCGCCAGACCTCGTCGAGAAGGCGAAGCAGGACGAGCGACATCTCCTTGCGGAACTCGATCGCCTGATGACACGGCTGCGCGCCATCGAAGGGCAGCTTCTCCAGATTCAGAAAACCGCCACGCGGCACTGACGATCACGCGCCGGTACCGGCCGCACCATGTGTGAAAGCACACCTCGCGCGGCGCGCTCAGGGTTCATGGTGGCTGCGACTAACGTAGGGTTATGTATGAAGAGGATGAGGCATGGCCAACAAGCGTTCTCATCTCACGTCTTGCGAGGCAGCCGCCCGTGACGGGCTTGCGCGACGGCTGGGCCTTCCTGTCGTTCCGACCTTGCTCGGCGCGCTGGCCATCCTCAACGTCGCGTCGGTCGTCATGGTTCTGATGGAATAGGCTCTCTCCGCCCACGCGGTATCGCGGCGGACCAGAGGCATAGAGAGAACTGCAGGGCGCTCTGTGACAGAAGCAGCCCTGCAGGTTCGGGAAGGGATCAGCGCAGCCCGAGGAACGACAGAATGGCGAGGACGACCACGATCGCTCCGATAAGCCAGATGATGTTGTTCATGACGATGCTCTCCTGACGGTTGAATTGACGTCATGCCAACGGTCAAGGTGAGTCTTCGTTCCTTCGGTCAAGCCGCGAACGGCTAATTGGACGAGCAGGCGGTGTCGTCTCTGCCGTCGCGCCTGCCCGACGGGCCGATCTGGCGCCTCGACACGGTCGTGCAGGATTCCCGCGTCAGCCCTCGGCTCGTGTCAGCCTGGACCCGGCCGTCATAGACGCGCTCCGTCTCGTAGCCCGGACCGGCCTGGTAGTTCCATGTCGAAACGCCGGCGCTTCCGACACACCCGGTCAGTCCCACGGCAAGGATTGCGGCAGAAGCCAGATTTCCCGTCGCTTTGAACATCGCTGATCCCAATTCTGGTGACGCTGAACGCATGTCCATCGCCTTATAGCCTGCCCTTCCGATACGGCAACGTGCCCACGGCCACCAACAAAAAACCCCGGTGACGTCACCGGGGTTTTTTGTTTCAGCAGGATGAGCCGATTAGAAGTCGCGCTGGACGCGCAGGCGGCCTTCCCAAGCGTCGTCATCGTCGTTGCCGACGACCCCACGCGGGTCGAGATTCGAGTACAGGACCTCGACGCCGATATCGAGACCGGAGACCGGAGACCAGATCACGTTCGTGCCGGCGCGCCACTCGTTGAAGTCGTTGGCGACGGCAGGAGCGTTGTTGCTGTACTCGACGCGAGCGTACGAACCGAACACGCTCTGGCGGATCGTCGGGGTCCAGTAGTGATTGATGCCACCGGCGATGGACCAGCCGCGGCCGGTATCGATATCGCCATCAGGGCCGATATAGGCGTCGATCACCGAGTTGAACGCCGTTCCGACCGTGACATCCGGGTCGAATCCGAGATAGGCGAGCGCGCCGTCGGCATAGGTGGCGGCGATCCAGAGAGCGTCACCTTCCGCCAGCATCGGCAGGTTGACGTAGCCCTGAGCTGTCAAGGCCCAGCCATATGCGCTGTCCGGGATCGTGCCCCCGAGAACCGGCCCGTAGGTGGCCGTATCGAGAACGTTGCTGCGGATCTGGTGAACCGCGCCGCCGATCTGAGCCGAACCCCAGGTGCCGGCGTACTTCACGTTGGCGACAAGATCGGGGGTGCGCTGACCAGCCGCCAGCGACGAACCGCTGCGGATGAGGACGTCGTCGGCAACCGCCGCATAGGCTCCCTCTTCGAGCGCCAGCGTGGCCGAGAAGCCGTTGCCGAACGAGAAGGTGTAGGCCAGGGCGTTCACGGTCGGAGCGTCGTAGAAGCGCAGGGTGCCCCAGTTCTCGTTCGGGAGGTCGCTGTTCATGAAGAACGACACGGTACGACCGGCGGTCAGGCCGCCGAACTGCACGAAGGCCTGGTCGACGATCGCCGAGTCACGCCCGTACACGCCGGTGTTGTGGGTGATTTCGAAGCGCGCGAAGGTGCGGAGCAGACCGTAGGCGGTGGCGGTGCGGGCATCGAGCTGGATGCGGCCACGAGCACGGAAGCCGATCGAGTCGTCTTCGCGGGACGTCGGCTCGAGGTACTGGTACTCGGCGCGAACACGGCCGCCGACGCGGAGGCAGGTTTCGGTGCCGGGGATGTAGAAGAAGCCTGCGCCGTAGGTGGAGCAGACGCGGACGTACTCGACGGCAGCGGCCTTCGCGACCGGCAGATCGGCGGCATGTGCCCCTGCCACCGCGGCGAGACCCGCGACCGATCCGAGGAAGAGGCTCTTAGCGAGCTTCATGGTGTTCTCCAAAGAATGCTTGAGTCCAGGACCCATGTACAACCGTGACCATAATCATGGCGGACTTGAGCGCAACCGGCAGAAACGCCGGAACCGCCCAAGACCCGTGCAATCTGCTGAAAACATAAGCATTTTCGGGCACAGTCAGAAATTATCTGATCCACTGTGACAAAATTTCAACATCCGTGACGCAGGGGGATGGTCTGCATGTCCCAACGTCAAATTCGTGCCCGGTCACCACCCGGGCAGGCCACGTTCGACGACCGCGGCCAGGCTCAGTCGTCAAGGAAGTAATCGCTGTCGCGACAGACATAGCCGACCGGGCATTGCGGCGTATCCCTGGTCGGCACGAATCCAGGCTCGATCGTTTCGTTGAACTGACAGAAGGTGCGATCCCGAACGTAGCGGTCGTAGGTATAGGTGCCCGTGCCCAGAACGACGGCGCCCCGCGAGAAAACGATCCCCCGCGCCTGGTTGCACGTCAGGCTTGGCGTCATGGGGCGGGACTGAGCCCATGCGCTCGATGCGGTGACAAAGGCAACCAGAACAAGAGCAGTTCTTCTCATCACCGAACCCTTCGTACGGACGCGCTCAGCAGGGAGCAGTTTCGCGCATATCAACGTAGGAATCGGTGCTTGGTTACCGGCGGGATGCGAGTTTGTCCTTCAAGAACACGGGAGGGGGTCCGCACTCGATGATGCGCCAAGCACGCGTGGAGCATCGGAATCGGTCCCGAAAGTGGGTCGGCTCTCGGGTCCGAAGCTCTAAAGCATCGGCTGCAGGCGCCGCGCCAGCTCGACGGCGGCGGCATAATCGGTCTTTCCCGATCCCAGCACGGGAATTCCCGACACGAGGATGGACCGGGGCATCCAGAGCTCGGGGAAACCCTGCCCTCTCGCATAGTCCATCAGAACATCCCGGTCCGCATCGGCCTTGTCGGTGATGAGAATGATCTGCTCGCCCTTGCGCGGGTCCGGTATGGCCACGACCACGTGGCTGTTCTCGGGCCAGAGGGTCTGGACGGTCGCCTCGATGGCGGCCAGCGACACCATCTCTCCGCCGACCTTCGCAAAGCGCTTCGCCCGTCCCCGGATGGTCACGATCCGGTCCTCCACGGTAACGATGTCGCCGGTATCGTGCCATCCGTCGACCGGGGGGCGGATCCCGCCCGGAGCCGCGGAATCGAGGTATCCCTTCATGATGTTCGGGCCACGCACGTGCAGACGGCCGCCCTCATGGATTCCCTCGACCGGATCGAGCCGCCATTCGATTCCCGGCAAGATCGGCCCGACGGATCCGGGCCTGTTGCGATCCGGCAGGCTCACGGCGATGACGGGCGAGCACTCGGTGGCGCCGTAGCCTTCCAGAATCACAGTCCCGTGCCGCGACCAGAGCTTGCGCGTTTCATCCTTCACCCGCTCGGCGCCGGCAATGACGTAACGGACGCTCGCCAGGTCGTTCTCGCCTGCGGCCCGGGCATAGCCCTGCAGGAAGGTGTCCGTCGCGAGCATGATCGTGGCGCGGGTTCCGGCGACGAGCTTCGGGATCTGCCTGTAGTGAAGCGGACTCGGATAGAGCACCGACTTCATGCCGTTGAGAACGGCCGTCAGGAGCCCTGCCGTCAGGCCGAAGGAGTGGAAGATCGGCAGCGGGTTGAAGAACACGTCGGTCGGCTGCAGCACGTCCCCCGCGAGCGCTTTGACCTGATAGGCATTGGCGATCAGGTTGGCGTTCGAGAGCACCACGCCCTTCGGCACGCCTTCCGAACCGGACGTGAACAGCAGCACGGCGGGATCATCGGGCTCGACGCGGGCCCCGGCGTGGACGCGCCTCGCCATCCAGGAATCGATCAATCCGCGCAGTTTGTCGAGACTCGTGAGCTGCGCCCGCACGTCCTCGAGCCACAGGATCCGCCGTCCCTCTCCCAGGGTGGCCACGATGTCGTCGAGCTTGCCCTGCTCGACGAAGCGCCGGGAGGTGACGATGGTCTTGATCCCGGCCAGTTCGCAGGCCGCCGTCAGGTTCTTGAGCCCGGCGGTGAAGTTGAGGAAGGCCGGAACGCGCCCGAAGGCGTTCAGTCCGAACAGGGTGACGGCGATCGCCTGAACGTTCGGGAGAAGCACCCCGATGGGCTCGCGCTCCTCCGTCAGGCTCGCCAGCTTGCGTCCGAGGACCAGCGACCCCAGGACGAGACGGCCGAAGGTGATCGGCTGGCGCTCCAGGTCCTCGAGGGCGACCTTGTTCCGGCCGAACCCGTCCCTGGCATCGAGGAGAGCGCCGAAAAGGCTCTTGCGCGTGCGCGCAATGTCAAACTCGGCGATGTCGAATTCGGCCACGGGCGCTCCCTGCCTCTGATTAACCTGCCGACCCTTCGCGAATTGGCGCCTGATAGGCCAGCCCCATGTCCCAGGGGAAGTAGATCCAGGTATCCTGGCTCACCTCGGTCACGAAGGTATCGATCAGGGGGCGTCCGGCGGGCTTGGCATAGACGGCGGCGAAATGCGCGTTGGGCAGCATGTCGCGTACGATCTTGGCCGTCTTGCCGGTATCGGTGAGGTCGTCGATCACGAGCACGCCCTTGCCCTGGCCGTCGCCGACCGCCTTGATCGACGGGGCGATATCCTTCAGCACCTGGAGATCGCCCTGGTTCTTGTAGTCGTGGTAGCTGGCGATGCAGACGCTCTCGATCAGCCGCAGGTCGAGTTCACGGGCCACGATGGCGGCCGGCACGAGGCCGCCGCGGGTGATGCAGACGATCGCCTCGAACGGACCGGCCGAGGCCAGGCGCCAAGCGAGAGCCCGGCAGTCGCGGTGAAATTGATCCCAGGAGACGGGGAAGGCTTTGGGAGAGGTCGGTGACATCGTTTTGCTCTTCGTGGGCGTTCAGGGAAAGACGATAAACCTTAGAGAGGCGCCCGGTCACCCTTGAGGCGACCGAGGAGCTCGCGAACGGCCGCGCTGGCCCCGGCAACCGCCGCGGGGTCCTTGCCGCGCACGACGATCTGGTTGCGGAAGCCGCTCGCCGAGAACGACGGATAGGAGCCAATGGACACGCCCGCATTCGAGGAGGCGATCTGGCTGAGGCCCTCGGCATAGATGCCTTCCGCCAGCCCTTCGGCCTCGATGGTCTCGATGATCATGCGGGCGCCGGTCTGGAGGGAGGGCGCGATGATGTCCAGCATGGCCTGCATGATGGACGGCACGCCCGCCATGACGAACACATTGCCGATGCGGAAGCCGGGAGCCTTGGAGATCGGGTTCTCGATCAGGTCCGCTCCCTCCGGGATCCGGGCCATCCGCAGGCGCGCCTCGTTCAGCTCGTGCGGCTGATACCGTTCCTGGAGCATGGCGACGGCGCGCGGATCATGCCCGATCCCGACATCGAAGGCCTTGGCGATGCAGTCGGCCGTGATGTCGTCGTGCGTGGGGCCGATGCCCCCGGTGGTGAAGAGATAGGTATAGCGGCCCCGCAGGGCGTTGACCGCGGCCACGATCTCCGCCTCCACGTCGGGCACGACGCGCACCTCGCGCAGATCGATGCCGATCCCGGTCAGGTACTCGGCGATGTAGCCGATATTCTTGTCCTTGGTGCGGCCCGTGAGGATCTCATCGCCGATGATGAGAAGGGCGGCTGTAACGGAAACGGCCATGCGCTGCGATCCCTTTTGAGGGGCTTTAGCTTCAGAAACGGCAATTCTCAAGCAACGGTTCGGTTGAACCGCGACCTTCTCCCCTGCTACGAAAAATTTTTCGGCCAATCGTTGGATTCAGATGCGTTTTCACGAAACCCTGCTCGAGGGCCGGCTCATTGAGCGGTACAAACGATTTCTGGCGGATATCGCCCTCGATACGGGCGAGGTGGTCACGGCCCACTGCGCCAATCCGGGCGCCATGATGGGCCTGAAGGAGCCCGGCAGCCGGGTGTTCCTGTCCCGGGCGACGAACCCGAACCGCAAGCTCAAATACAATTGGGAATTCGTCGAGGTGGCGGCCGGCGGCGGTCCCCTCCAGCTCGTCGGCATCAACACGTCCCGGCCGAACCTCCTGGTCGCCGAAGCCCTGGCGGATGGCCGCCTTGCGCCCTTCTGCGGGTACGACCGGATCCGGCCGGAGGTGAAGTACGGCCGCAACAGCCGGGTCGACTTCCTGCTCGAGAAGGCCGGGGAACCGCCCTGCTACCTCGAGGTGAAGAACTGCCACCTCATGCGCGAGGCGGGCTTCGCCGAATTTCCGGACTGCGTCGCGGCCCGCAGCGCCAAGCACCTCTATGAACTCGCCGACATGGTGGCTGCGGGCGCCCGGGCGGCCCTCGTCTATGTGATCCAGATGGATGCCGAGCGGTTCGACGTGGCCCGCGACATCGACCCGGCCTACGACCGGGCCTTCCGGCACGCCCTGGCGTCCGGCGTGGAATCCTATGCCTATGTCTGCCGCATCACGCCCGAAGAAGTGGCCATCGACCGGCCGGTGGCCATTGTGACGCCGCGGTAGAGCGAGGCCTCAGCCGCGCTCGAAAGCCAAGTTCATCCTGGTTTCGAGGATCTGCCGGTAGCCCTTGCCCTTCAGGAGCTCGACCACATCGATCTGCCACCGTTCAGGGACATTGGCGACGATCAGCAGGGTCGGGTAGAGGGAAGCGTTCGCATCCCGGAAGAACGGATCGAGCACCAGGTCCTCGGCTCCCTCCACGTCGAGCTTGATCGCGTCCACCCGGGTCAGCCCCTCCCGCTTCAGGAGCTCCAGCATGGTCACGGCCGGAACGCGGATGGCGTCGGTCTGGCTCGAGTTCACGATCTTCAGGCTCGCCTCGCCCCGGTTGAGGGGGTCGAGGAACAGGGTGAGCTCACCGGTCTTGTCGGCCACGGCGCAGTCCACGGCCTTGATGGTGCCGGAGGGATTCTGGCGGATGTTGTAGATCAGCCGGTCGAAGATCTCGGGCTGCGGCTCCACGGCCAGAATCCGGGTCGGAACGGTGCCCGCTTCCCGGGCGACCGAGAGGGCGTACCAGCCGACATTCGACCCGATGTCGATGAAGGTGAAGCCATCCGTGATCCGCGAGGCGAGGATCTTGAGCTCATCGGCGTCGAAGTACTGGGGCGTGAACAGGATGCGCCGCTCGCAGACGTTCTTGTAGGGATAGAGCCGCATGCGGACGCCGAAGGTCTCCAGGTCGAGCGGCAGGCCTTTCAGGGTCTTCATCGCCAGACGGCGCAGCATCAGGGCGAGCCGGCGGCCGGCCCATCCCTCGGGCAGCCCGCGCGTGCGGTCGATCACCCACCGGGTGAGTCCTGAAGGCGCAAAATCGCCGAAAGGGCGAGAATCGTTCATTAAGCGGGAATCCACGGCCGTCGATTGGGATGAACAGGGTTGCTCATGACACCCTCGGGCGCCAATCGCAAGCGGGGCAGAAGGTCTTTGCTTGCGTCCCGCGTGCCGATCCTTACATTCCCGACATCAGATCAGGGACCGAAAATGACCGAGACCGACATTGTCGAGCGCAAGCGCGCCGCCGAGATCCCGCTCCATGGGCCGGAGGCCTTCGAGGCCATGCGGCGGGTCTGCCGGATGACGGCCGAGTGCCTCGACATGCTGACCGATCACGTGAAGCCCGGCGTCACGACGGAATTCCTGGACAAGCTCGCCTTCGACTTCATCCGCGACCATGGCGCCTACCCGGCCTGCCTGAACTATCGCGGCTACACGAAGACGATCTGCACCTCCATCAATCACGTGGTCTGCCACGGCATTCCCAACGACAAGCCCCTGCGCGACGGGGACATCATGAACATCGACGTGACCCTGATCCTCGACGGATGGCACGGCGATTCGAGCCGCATGTACTACGTGGGCGAAGTGCCGCGCCGGGCCCAGCGTCTGTGCGAGATCACCTATGAGTGCCTGATGCGCGGCATCGCGGCGGTCAGGCCGGGCGCGACCACCAACGATATCGGGGCCGCCATCCAGTCCTATGCCGAGGCGGAGCGCTGCTCCGTGGTGCGGGATTTCTGCGGCCACGGCCTCGGCCGGGTTTTCCACGACTCGCCGACGATCCTCCATTACGTAGAGCCGGCCTATAACGTGGAGCTGAAGCCCGGGATGCTCTTCACCATCGAGCCCATGATCAACCTGGGCCGCCCGCAGGTGAAGGTGCTCGCGGACGGCTGGACGGCGGTGACCCGCGACCGCTCCCTGTCGGCCCAGTTCGAGCACACGGTCGGCGTGACCGAGACCGGCGTCGAGGTCTTCACCTTCTCGCCGAAGGGCCTGGACAAGCCGCCCTACACGGCGGGTTGACACTAGCCCGACGCCCAGCTTCGTGCCTACATAGTAACATTGCCGCCCCGGACGTCCCTGCCGGAGCCGCGGCAGGCAGAAGCGGTGGGAGGGCATGAGCGGCGACGACAACCCCCATTACCACGGCCATCGCGACCGGCTTCGCGCCCGCTTCCTCGATGTGGGCGGCGACGCGCTGCCCGATTACGAGCTGCTGGAGCTGGTCCTTTTCCGCTCCATCCCGCGCCGGGACGTGAAGCCCATCGCCAAGGAGCTCATGAAGCGCTTCGGCACCTTCGCCGAGGTGCTGGCGGCCTCCCCGGCCAGGCTCATGGAAGTCGAAGGAATCGGCGAGAGCGTCGTCACCGACCTGAAGGTCGTCGAGGCGTCCGCCCGGCGCCTCGCCAAAGGCGAGGTGGCCAAGCGTCCCATCCTGTCCTCCTGGACCTCGGTGATCGACTACTGCCGGGCCGCCATGGCGTTCATGGACAAGGAGCAGTTCAGGCTCCTGTTCCTCGACAAGCGCAACGCGCTCATCGCCGACGAGATTCAGCAATCGGGCACGGTCGATCATGCTCCGGTCTATCCGCGCGAGGTCATCAAGCGCGCCCTCGAACTCTCGGCATCCGCCCTGG
Organism: Microvirga terrae; assembly: GCF_013307435.2. Classification (NCBI taxonomy): domain Bacteria; kingdom Pseudomonadati; phylum Pseudomonadota; class Alphaproteobacteria; order Hyphomicrobiales; family Methylobacteriaceae; genus Microvirga; species Microvirga terrae. The sequence goes on along the minus strand of NZ_CP102845.1, from coordinate 1,885,180 downwards.
TCCTCGTGCACAACCACCCGTCCGGCGATCCGACCCCCTCGTCGGCGGACATCAAGATGACCCGTGAGATCATCGACATCGCCAAGCCGCTGGGGATCACCGTCCACGACCACATCATCGTCGGCCGCGAGGGCCATGCCAGCCTGAAAGGCCTGCGCCTGATCTGAGCTTGGCTTCAGAACCGACTCGCTCCCGTTGGCGTTACGCTCCTGTCGAAAACGCCAATGGAGACTCGAACCAATGAAAAGAACTCTGCTGACGACCAGCCTTCTCGGCTCCATCCTCCTCGCCTCGGCCGCCATGGCCCAGACCTCGCCGGCGCCTGCCTCTCAGCCGGGCGGCTCGGCGGGGCCGGGCTTCATCACGCGGCTCGAGCCGGGCCAGATGCTGGCCTCGAAGATCATGGACGAGGACGTGGTCGGGGCCGACAACAAGGACATCGGCGACGTGGAGGACCTGGTGCTCGATCGCAGCGGCCGCGTCGTGGCGATCGTGGTGGAAGTGGATGAAGGGATCGGCGACCGCACGGTGGCCCTGCCCCTCAGCGCCGTTCAGATGAACGCCGCCGATGCGGCGACGACCGGGTCGGTTCAGGGATCGGGACAAGCCGGCGGCGCCTCCGCGTCGCGGGATGACGACATGCGGATCGTGGTGACCATTCCGGTCGATCAGCTCAAGTCCGCGCCCGAGTTCGACGACAACGACTAAGCGCGAAGCCGCCGGCGGCCTCCTGCGGGAATGGCCGCCGGCCCCTCTAGATCAGCGTCTCGATCCCGGCGAAGATCGCGTAGACGAAGCCCAGGCTCAAGGTCAGGCCGATGGAGCCGATCACCAGGCCTCCCAGGATCACGAGACCGTCGCGCTCCACCAGGCCCAATCCGACCAGACACACGGCCAAGCCCAAGGGGATCTGCCCCACGAAGGGCGGCGCGAAGAGAAGCCCGAGGGCCATGATCAGGATGACTGCGCCCATCAGACGCATCACCAAGGGCGTGTCGAGGAAGGTCATCCGGGGCCGCGAGATGCGCTCCAGCCGACGGAAGACCGGAATGGCGCGCCCGACGGCGCGCTCCACGTCGGTTCGGGCGACGGATCTGTTCATGAGCTGGCGCGGCAGCCAGGGCGCGTCGCGGCCGAACACGATCTGGATGGCGACCAGCGTCAGGAGCAGGCCGCAGACCAGCGGGATGGGCGGCGGCATGGGAAGGCAGTTCGGCAGGCCGAGCAGGACGATGAGCAGGGCGAAGGCCCTGTCCTGGAGCACGGCCATGATCTCGCGCACGGTCAGGCGTTCGCCGGGCTGGGAGGCAAGGGCGAGGAGGATTTGAGAGGTGCGCGCGTTGGAAAACAAGGAGCCCTGGCAGGTTCGGGGATGCTCAGGGCGCCTCTCTACCCGAGTTAAGGTCCGGGGCCAAGGCTCTGGGCCTCTGGCCCTCAGTGAATGTTGATTTCTCCCTGGACGGCCCGGAACTCGGCCGGCTTGATGAGCTGCGCATGGGTGATCGTGACGGAGTGCAGAGGACCGGCAAGCTCGCGCTTCCAGAAGTCCAGGAAGTCGATCAGGACGGGAAAACGCGGAGCCAGATCGTATTCCTGCCAGATATAGGTCTGCAGGAAGGATGGGTGATCGGGCATCCGGTAAAGGATCTTGGCGGTCGTCAGCCCGTAGCCGTCCATCTGGCGGATGAAGTCCTTCGATACCATGCGAACTCCTTCTCTCAAGCTCAAGCGAGCCGTTCCGACAGGTGTCCGCCCCGGTGGCACAGGCGGTTCCCTGCCCTATGCTCAAGGCTAAATCTTGAGTGCATGCCGAAGTTCCTGCAAGGGGACGGGCTTGCACATCCACGCGATCTTGCGTTGATTGCCTGAACGGAACCACGAGACGAGGAGATCACCGGGAATGCGCTTTGCCTTCGCGGGAATCGATTTTCTCGGAGACGTTTTCGAGACGCTGCTCGCCAGGGGCTGGGAGCCGGTCAAACTCTTCAGCCGTCCCTGCGACGGGATTTACGATTTCAACGACGTGACGGTCGCCCGCGCCCGTGCCTTGCGGCTGCCGATCCAGATGTCGCGGATCCTCCCGGCCGATCTCGCCGGGTTGAGAACCCTGGGGTGCGAGGCCCTGGTGGTGGCGGGCTATCCCTGGCTGATCAACGGCTGGGAGCGCCACCTTCCCTACGCGGTCAATTTCCATCCGTCGCCTTTGCCCATCGGACGCGGGCCCTACCCGCTGTTTCAGGCCATCCTGGACGACCTGCCCGAATGGGGCGTGACCGCCCATGTGCTGGAACCCGCCTTCGATACGGGCGCCATCGTGGCCCGGAGGCGGTTCCCTCTGAGCCCGACGGAAACGCACGATTCGCTGCTCGCCAAGTGCCAGATCGCCGCCAAGGAGATCTCCCTGGAGCTGGCCGACGACCTTCCCAGGCTCTGCGCCGAAGCAAGGCCCCAGGGCCCCGGATCCTACTGGCCCCGGATCACGCAGGCCCAGCGGACCGTCGACTGGACGGGAGGCATCCAGGACGTGCTGCGCACGATCCGGGCCTTCGGGTCCATCGAGACCTTCGCCCAGATCGACGCGCGCTACGTCTATGTGTGGGAAGCGGCCGGCTGGGAGGAGCCGCACCGCTACCGGCCCGGCACCCTGGTCCACAAGCACCGCAGGCACATGGTCGTGGCCGCTCGGGACGGCTTCATCCAGGTGACGGGCTGGAGCCCCTATGCGCCGGGTCCCGCCAGGGGAAAATAGCGCTTCCCTCCCCGAGATGCGGCGCCGCCGTCACCGGCGGCGCTTCACCATCTTCCAGGCCTGTCGGAGGATGAGGAGGTTTCGAATCAGCTTGAACATGGGGTTTCCTTGAAGAACGACCTGTCCTTCAAGGGCAGCGCCGGCGAGAAGGTTCCGGCCCGATCCGGATCGGGAGCCTTGCGCCTCACGTCAGCGGCGCATCGACCGAGCAGACGATGCCCGTCGGACGAAACGCGATACGGGCCACGCCGTTGAGCTCCTGCGACAGGCTGCGTTCGATCAGCCGGGAACCGAAGCCGCGGCGGCCCTGGGGCTGGACCGGCGGCCCTCCGGTCTCCTCCCAGCGCAGGTGAAGGCGAGCTGAAGGCGACGCCTGCTCGACGTCCCAGGTCACCCGGACCTCTCCCGTGGCATTGGCCAGTGCGCCGTACTTTACGGCGTTGGTGGCAAGCTCCTGAAGCGCCATGGCGAGCGCCAGCGCCATGCGCGGCGACAGCCGGACCTCCGGGCCGCTCAGATGAAGGCGATCCTCTCCCTGGCTCGCATAGGGGGCCACCGCCTGGGCGACGATCTCCCGAAGTTCGGCGCCTTCCCAGCTTTCCCGCGTCAGCACGTCGTGGGCGCGGGCCAGGGCGATCAAACGCCCTTCCAGGGCGTCCTTGGCGTCGCGCATGCTCGGGGCGTTGCGCAGGGTCTGCGACGCGATCGACTGAACGGTCGCCAGGGTGTTCTTCACCCGGTGGTTCAGCTCGTGGATGAGAAGGGTGCGCTGCTCCTCCGCGCGCCTGCGGTCGCTGATGTCGCGCTGGATCCCCCAGAGCCGCCGCAGCTCGCCGTTCTCGATGATCCCGGTCATGCTGTTGTCGAAGTACTTGTGGTTTCCGGCGGCGTCGCGTTCGACGGATTCGACCCCGGTCATGCTGTATCCGGAACGGATGACCTCGGCGAGGAAAGCCCGCGCCTGGGGATCGGACGACGGCAGCGAAAACTCGAGCGACCGGCCGATCATGTCCTCGGCCCGCGCGAGCCCGTACATGTCCGCCATGGCGTCGTTGCACTCGACGAAGCGCCCGTGGCGGTAGGCGAGATCGATCTGCTCCTCCACCGGCAGCGATGTGTCGAGGGGAGGATCGAATTCCAGGAGCCAGATGCCCTCCGAGCTGTGTGCGATGAACGTGCGATAGCGGTCCTCGCTCTCGCGCAGGGCGGCCTCCGCGTCCTTCTCGGCCGTCACGTCCCACTGGGCGCCGAGCGAACGAACGAAGCGCCCGTTGATATCCCGGATGAGCTTGGTCCGCGCGGTGATCCAGCGCATCTCGCCGGTATCGGCCCGGAAGATCCGGAACTCATAGTCGAGCTGTCGGCGCGCGTGATCGGCGACGGCCGCCCGCGTTTCCGCCTCGATCCGCGACCGATCTTCGGGATGCACCAGGGCGATCCAGTCCTCGTACGAGAAGAAGCCCGAGAGGTCCTCGTGCAGGCCATAGAGTTCCAGATATTCCGGCGACGCGATCGCCTTGTTGGTTCTCCGGTCGAATTCGAAGCTGCCGATCCTGGCGGCCTCTTGGACCTGCCTGAGCCGCTCCTCGCTTTCGCGGCGGGCATCCTCGGCCATCTTTCGTTCGGTGATGTCATCGAAGAGAACGGCGATCAGACGGCGCTCCGGATCGTCGATCCGGTAGGCGAAGACATCGTACCACCGCCCCTGGGCGGCCGCCTCGTGCTCGAAGCGCGCCGGCTCTCCGTTCAGCGCGACCCTGCCGTAGATGTCGTACCAGTATTCCTCATGGGCGGGACTCAGCGAACGCATGCTCCTGCCCGCCACGTCGTGCAGGCCGGTCTGGGCCTCGAACACGGGATTGACCTCGATGAAGACGTAATCGACCGGTCGGCCGTGCTCGTCGAACACGGGTTCGATGATGCAGAAGCCCTGATCCAGGGCTTCGAAGAGGGCGCGATAGCGCGTCCCCGTCTCGTGGAGCGCCAGCTCCCGGCTCGCATGGAGGGCGTCTTCGGCAAGCCCCTTGCCGGTCGTCTCGGTGGCCGCGCAGTAGAAGCCGGCAACGCCCCCCGTCTCGTCCCGGATCGGCGTCCAGGAGAAGGTGAACCAGCTCACGGGCTGGTCGGCCCGGCCCGCAAGGGCGACCGGACGATCGATGAAATGCTGCGCCTCGCCGGCAATGGTCGCCGCGATGACGGGACGGTACTCGTCCCAGATTTCCGGCCAAACCGTCCGATAGGGCTTTCCCAGTGCCGCCGGGTGCTTGGTGCCGAGGATCGGCACGTAGCCATCGTTATAGAGCGACGTGCATTCCGCCCCCCAGCCGATAAAGGCCGGCTGCCGCGAGGCCAGCATGAGATCGACCATGGTCCGGAGGCTCTGCGGCCAAGCCTGGATGGGACCGAGCGGCGTGGCGCCCCAGTCGTAGGCCCGGATGCGCTCCCCCATTTCGCCCTCGATCGAGGGCCAATGGGATCGTTCGGGAGTTTGCAGGGCCGGCGCTTCGCGGCCCCCGGACGGCCGGGGAGGCATCCCCTCGAGAGCGCCGTCGTTCATCGGACGTCGGTCTCCGGACGACCAGCCAGGGAGGAGCGAACCCGACGAGCCGTCTCCGTTTTCAGGGAAATGACTGATCTGGTCGGGCTTGCGGACATCCCCTGCCTCTTGGCTCGACGCGTGAGACTGCGGCGTAACCCGGCAACATAAGGCCGACAGCAAGGCTATCAAGGGATGGCGAGGAGCTTGCCCGTCCGCGCTTCTCACGAGCGATCCTGATGCGGGAACGGAATTTTGGCTCCGGTTCGGGGAACCGAACGCTCGCTGCGGCATTGACCTGTCACGAAGGCCAATGCCCCCAGGTCTTCGAGACCCTCAAAGCCCTTCACCGCCCCCGTGAAGGGCTTTTTCTTTGCTCGGATCGATCCACGGCCCCGCTGAAACCGTCTGCGGCCTCGATCGTTGGGCTTCCTGAAGGCTATCCTGTTGGCCTTCAGGACCGGGAGGCCTCCTCATGTGCCGGCGACGGCGGGTGAGGAGGCCTTTCCGTTCTGTCCACAGATTTCAGAGCTTGTGGTAATGGCGCCCCTGATAGATCAGGGGAGGCTTCCGCTCACCGAGCCGGATCCCGACGATCTCGCCGATAATGACGTGATGGGTGGCCACCACCCGGGCGTCGCTGATCCGGCAGTCGAACGACACGAGGCTCGTCGTCAGGGCCGGCGAGCCTGTCTCGAGCTTTTCCCACGCCCCGACCGTGAAGCGATCCTGGCCCTGGAGACCGGTGCGACCCGCAAAGATGTCGGCGAGCGCCAGATCCTCGGCCCCCAGGGTGTTCACGCAGAAGGCGCGGTTGGCCAGGAGGGCCTGGGCGGATCGGGACGCCGTATTGACGCATACCAGCAGCGAAGCCGGGCTGTCGGTCACGGGGGTGACGGCCGTTGCCGTGAAGCCCGCCCGTCCGGCCTCGCCGTCGGTCGTGACCACGTGAACGGCCGCGGCGGCGCGGCTCATCCCCTCCCGGAACAGGATGGCATCGGGGCTCTCGGCCCCTGTGGCGGCTGAATTGGGGGTGGCTTGAGACTTCGACATTCTGATCCGGAGCAAGCCTCTCCCACGCTTTTCCGCAGAGCACAAGGCTGATCAGGCCCATATGGCCCCTGGCCTTATCCTTTGGAAGCGGTAGGCAGAACGGAACTTGCCCAGTATTGCAACACCGCCTGCCGCTTATTCCATCATGGGTGGTGATAGGAAACTTAACAGAACGTTGTCGAACGGAAATCCGTTTGCTAGAGACACCAGCATCTTACGACAGGCTTGGCGTTGCTCAGGCATCGTGCTTTCCTGCGGTGTTTCCCAAGAATGACCCCGATCCAGAGGGGCAAGGGTAGGACATGGAAATCTTTGTGCAGCAGCTCATCAACGGGCTGACTCTGGGGTCGATCTACGGCCTCATCGCCATCGGCTACACGATGGTCTTCGGCATCATCGGCATGGTGAACTTCGCCCACGGCGACGTCTTCATGCTGTCTGCCTTCATCTCGCTGATCTTGTTCCTCCTCCTGACCACTTGGCTCGGGATCTCGTCCGTCGCGCTCGCGCTCCTGATCGTGCTCGTGGTCGCGATGGCGCTCACCTCCCTGTGGGGCTGGGCCATCGAGCGCATCGCCTACCGGCCCCTGCGCGGCTCGTTCCGCCTGGCGCCGCTGATCTCGGCCATCGGCGTCTCGATCTTCCTGTCCAACTTCGTCCAGGTGGCGCAGGGAGCCCGCAACAAGCCGACCCCCCCGATGGTCCAGGACGTGATCGTGCTCTTCCAGGGCGCCAGCGGCTACAACGTCGCCCTCTCGTATAAGCAGGTCATCATCATGATCACCACCGCGGTGCTGCTGACGATCTTCTGGTACCTTGTCCAGAAGACGTCCCTGGGCCGGGCCCAGCGCGCCTGCGAGCAGGACCGCAAGATGGCCGCCCTGCTCGGCATCAACGTGGACCGGACGATCTCCCTGACCTTCGTCATCGGCGCCGCCCTCGCGTCGGTCGCGGGCACCATGTATCTGCTGTATTATGGCGTGGTGAGCTTCAACGACGGTTTCGTGCCGGGCGTGAAGGCCTTCACGGCAGCGGTTCTGGGGGGCATCGGCTCGCTCCCGGGGGCCGTTCTGGGCGGGCTGATCATCGGCCTCATCGAGACCTTCTGGTCGGCCTATTTCTCGATCGAGTACAAGGACGTGGCCGCGTTCTCGATCCTCGCCATCGTCCTGATCTTCATGCCCTCCGGGATCCTCGGACGGCCTGAGGTCGAGAAGGTCTAAGGAGCCCTGAGAGCCATGAACGCTCCTTCCATCACCACTGCCGAGCAGACCCAGGCCGTGACCCGGACCTTCGACCTGGGCGCCGCCCTCAAGGACTCGCTCCGGACCGCGCTGATCACGCTGGGCCTCTCGATCCCGATCCTGTCCTACAAGACGGACCAGTCCGGCGCGGACCTCTTCCTCACCCCGCGCTGGGGCCTGGTGGCGACCATCTGCGTCATCGTGTTCGGCCTGCGCCTTCTTCTCCACGCCTTCACGGCCTCGCGGGCCTACCGCCAGGCCACCCCCAGCTCCCATCAGGCGACGGAGCCGGTCCATGCGGAGCCGAGCGCCTATCAGCACGTCTCCAAGTTCGCCATCCCGCTCTTTCTCGGGATCGCCGTTGCCTTCCCGCTCATCATCTACCTGATCCAGGGCGGGTTGAACGAGTCGCGCTACTGGGTCGATCTCGGCATCCTGATCCTCACCTACGTGATGCTCGGCTGGGGCCTCAACATCGTGGTGGGCCTCGCCGGCCTGCTCGACCTGGGCTACGTGGCCTTCTACGCGGTCGGGGCCTATTCCTACGCCCTGCTCTCGACCACCTTCGGCCTGTCGTTCTGGATCTGCCTGCCGCTCGCCGGCATCCTGGCGGCGTTCTGGGGCATGATCCTCGGCTTCCCGGTGCTGCGCCTGCGCGGCGACTATCTGGCCATCGTGACGCTCGCCTTCGGCGAGATCATCCGCCTCGTGCTCATCAACTGGGTGGACCTGACCAACGGCGGCGCGGGCATCTCGTCGATCCCGCGCGCGACCTTCTTCGGCCTGCCCTTCACGGCCGGCGAAGGCGGGTTCGCCCAGACCTTCGGGCTCGAATTCAACGGCATGCACCGGATCATCTTCCTCTACTACCTGATCCTGGTGCTGGCCCTGATCACCAACTTCGTCACCATGCGCCTGCGCAAGCTGCCCGTGGGCCGCGCCTGGGAGGCGCTGCGCGAGGACGAGATCGCTTGCCGGTCTCTGGGCATCAACACCACCAACACCAAGCTGACGGCCTTCGCCATCGGGGCCATGTTCGGCGGCTTCGCCGGCTCGTTCTTCGCGGTCCGCCAGGGCTTCGTCTCTCCGGAGAGCTTCAACTTCCTGGAATCGGCCATCATCCTGGCCATCGTGGTGCTCGGCGGCATGGGCTCGCAGATCGGCGTGGCGATCGCCGCCATCGTGCTGGTCGGCGGCCCCGAGGTCCTGCGCAACCTGACCTTCCTCCAGGCCATCTTCGGGGCCGGCTTCGACCCCAACGAATACCGCCTCCTGCTCTTCGGCGTGGGCATGGTGGCCATGATGGTGTGGCGTCCGCGCGGCCTGATCTCGGAACGTGAACCCTCGGTGATCTTGAAAGAGCGCAAGGCCATCTCCGGCTCGCTCGTGAAGGAAGGACACGGCTAATGCGCTGGCTGCAGGATCCCATCCTCGACGTACAGCATCTCACGATGCGCTTCGGCGGTCTCGTCGCCGTCAACGACCTCTCCTTCCAGGCCGGGCGCGGCGACATCACCGCCCTCATCGGGCCCAACGGAGCGGGCAAGACCACGGTCTTCAACTGCATCACCGGCTTCTACAAGCCGTCCGAGGGCATGGTGGCCCTTCGCAAGCCCGACGGCTCGCACCTGCTCCTGGAGCGGCTGCCGGGTTACGACATCAACTGGAAGGGCAAGGTCGCCCGCACCTTCCAGAACATCCGCCTGTTCTCCGGCATGACCGTGCTGGAGAACCTGCTGGTGGCCCAGCACAACCCGCTGATGATCGCCTCGGGCTTCACGTTCCTGGGCGTTCTCGGCATCGGCGGCTACCGCAAGGCCGAGAAGGAAGCGATCGAGAAGGCCAAGTACTGGCTCGAGAAGGCCCGGCTGATCCACCGGGCCGACGACCCGGCTGGCGACCTTCCCTACGGCGACCAGCGCCGCCTGGAGATCGCCCGCGCCATGTGCACGGACCCGCTCCTGCTCTGCCTCGACGAGCCTGCGGCCGGCCTCAATCCGCGCGAATCCCTGGAGCTCAACGAGCTGCTCCTGTCGATCCGCAAGGACAACGGCACGTCGATCCTCCTGATCGAGCACGACATGTCGGTCGTGATGCAGATCTCGGACCACGTGGTGGTGCTCGATTACGGCACCAAGATCTCGGACGGCGCCCCCGCCGAGGTCAGGAACGATCCCAAGGTCATCGCCGCCTATCTCGGCGTGGCCGATGACGAAGTCGAGAAGGTCGAGGCGGAGGTCGGCGCATGAGCACCGCTGGAGCAAACATCGCGATGCAGAGCCAGGTCTCCCCGGCCCGCCAGCCGCTTCTGAGCGTCAGGGGCGTGAAGACCTATTACGGCAACATCATCGCCCTCAAGGGCGTGGACATGGACGTCCACGAGGGCGAGATCGTCACCCTGATCGGAGCCAACGGGGCCGGCAAGTCGACCCTGATGATGACGATCTTCGGCAATCCGCGGGCCCGCGAGGGCAAGATCACCTATTCGGGTCAGGACATCACCCGGATGCCGACCCACGAGATCGCCCGCATGTCGATCGCCCAGTCGCCCGAAGGCCGGCGCATCTTCCCGCGCATGACGGTGTTCGAGAACCTGCAGATGGGCGCGTCCCTGCACAACATGGCCCATTTCGACCAGGATCTGGAGCGGGTCTGCACCCTGTTCCCGCGCCTGAAGGAGCGTCTCCAGCAGCGCGGCGGCACCCTGTCGGGCGGCGAGCAGCAGATGCTGGCGATCGCCCGCGCGCTCATGAGCCGGCCGAAGCTCCTCCTCCTGGACGAGCCGTCCCTGGGTCTCGCGCCCCTGATCGTGAAGCAGATCTTCGAGATCATCAAGGAACTGAACGAGAAGGACGGCATGACCGTGTTCCTCGTGGAGCAGAACGCCTACCACGCGCTGAAGCTGGCCCATCGCGGCTACGTGATGGTGACGGGCAACATCACCATGAGCGGCACCGGGAAGGATCTTCTCAACGATCCGCAGGTCCGGTCGGCCTATCTCGAAGGGGGGCATCACTGATGCAGGGCATCCTGTACGAAGAGCCGTCGATCTGGCTCTTCCTTCTCATCACCGTGATCATGGGCGGCTGGGCCGCCTGGATGACCGGGCGTGCCATCGCCCTCACCTGGCGTCCCTTCTGGACCCTGATCCTCTACCTGTTCATCCTCGGCGCCGCGGTGCGCTTCATCCACTTCGCCCTGTTCGGGGGGACGCTGCTGTCGATCCACTACTACGCCATCGACACCATCGTGCTGCTGATCATCGGGGCGCTCGGATTCCAGTATCGCCGCGCCCGCATGATGACCACCCAGTACCGCTGGCTCTATGAGCGGACCGGCCCGTTCTCCTGGCGGGAAAAGGCGTCTCCTGCCAAGGGCTAAGCGCATCGTTCGGAAAGGTGGTCCCGGCTTTCCGCACCAAACGATGCGCCGCTTTAAAAAGGGCGGGCATCGGTTTGATCCCAAAAGTGGAAACCACTTTCGGGTCCGATGCTCCCGCACAAAAGAATCCCAGGTGACATCCGCTTAAAAACCAGCATGATGTAACCTTGGATGACGGGTCTACCGTCAAACCGGCCCCACGAGGAAGAGGGGCCTATAAAACCACCCAGAGGAGTGACCTCATGAAAAAAATGCTGTTGACCGGCGTGGCGCTTGGTCTTGGCCTCGCCTTCTCCAGCGCTGCCAGCGCCCAGATCAAGATCGGCGTTGCTGGCCCCATCACCGGCCCGAACGCGGCTTTCGGCGCCCAGCTGAAGAACGGCGTCGAGCAGGCCGTCGAAGACATCAACGCAGCCGGCGGCATCAATGGCCAGAAGCTGCAGATCGTCGTCGGCGACGACGTGTCCGACCCCAAGCAGGGCGTGTCCGTGGCGAACAAGTTCGCCGCTGAAGGCGTGAAGTTCGTCGTCGGCCACTTCAACTCCGGCGTCTCGATCCCGGCCTCGCAGGTCTACGAGGAAGCCGGCATCGTCCAGGTCACCCCGGCCTCGACCAACCCGCAGTTCACCGAGCGCGGCATGTGGAACACCTTCCGCACCTGCGGTCGCGACGACCAGCAGGGCGCCGTTGCCGGCGCCTATCTCTCCGACAAGTTCAAGGGCAAGAAGGTCGCGGTCATCCACGACAAGACCCCCTACGGAAAGGGACTTGCCGACGAGACCCAGAAGGCCATGAACGCGAAGGGCCTGAAGGAAGTCGTCTATGAAGGCGTGAACCCGGGCGAGAAGGATTATTCGGCTCTCGTGTCGAAGCTGAAGCAGGCCGGCGTGGACGTCGTCTACTTCGGTGGTCTTCACACCGAAGCCGGCCTCATCATCCGCCAGATGCGCGACCAGGGCCTCAACGCCCCGCTCATGTCGGGTGACGGCATCGTGTCGGCCGAGTTCGTGTCGATCGCCGGCCCCGGCGCCGACGGCACCCTGATGACCTTCTCGCCGGATCCGCGCAAGAATCCGAACGCGAAGGACGCGGTGGCCAAGTTCAAGGCCAAGAACTACGAGCCGGAAGCCTACACGCTCTACAGCTATGCAGCCACCCAGATCCTGGCGGAAGCTGCGAAGCAGGCCGGTAGCACCGACGGCAAGAAGGTCGCCGACATCATGAAGTCGGGCAAGCCCTTCAAGACCGTGATCGGCGACATCTCCTACGACAAGAAGGGCGACATCACACGTCCGGACTACATCATGTACGTCTGGAAGAAAGGCGCCGACGGCAAGATCGACTACACCGGCAACGAACTCGCCATGTAATCGACCGGCCTGATGGCCAACCGACCAGACCCGCCCTGGCGACAGGGCGGGTTTTCTTATGGAAGTCTTGTTCAAGATCCGGCCACGATCAAAAACTGGATGTGTCTTTCCGACCGTCATGGCCGGGCTTGTCCCGGCTATCCCGATCTGATGAAGCACGGAGCTTCGAGCATTCGGGATCACCGGCACAAGGCCGGTGATGACGCGAACGGTCAACATACGCCCGCCCTCTTAGGAACGGAGCAACGATGCCCGCCCTCAATCTCTCCCTGCTCAGGGACGTCTACGCGGTCTGCCGCTTCCCGCCGGGCACGCCGATGGCAGCCCCCTTGCCGGGATCGTTCTCGCTTCTGGTCCAGGCCTCCGAGGAAACCACCCTCGTCTGCCCGATCGATCAGGCTCCACCCGGGGCGGAGATCGATGTCGGCTGGCGCTGCTTCCGCATCGGAGAGAGTTTCGATTTCAGCGTTCCGGGTATTCTGGCGTCCGTTCTCGCCCCCCTGGCCCAGGCCGGCATCGGCATCTTCGCCACCTCGACCTTCAGCACCGACTACGTGCTGGTGAAGGCCGGGGATGCGCAGGGCGCCGTTGCGGCGCTCAGGGAGGCCGGACACACGGTCGATCACGAGACCTGATCAGGCCCGTTCGATCCGGGCGGCAAAGCAGCCACGCCGGGCGAAATGGGCATCGACATGCGCCACCTGCGGAGCGGCGAGGAAGCGCTCGATCACGCGCAGCACCTCCGCCCCTTCGGCCACCTCGGCATCCACGATGAAGGCGTTTTCATCATAGGCCCGCAAGGACAGGAGCCGGTCCCGCAGCATGGGCGCCAACTCGCCCTGGTAGGTTCCTGGTCGGCCGGATCGGCTGACGAAGATCGGGCCGGCCGCGCGGTAAGGCGACGTGGCGATCGTCTGATGGGCGTGGTTGAGCAGCAGCAGTTCCTCGCCGACGGCAGCCCGCGTCAGCGACACCCGGCAGGGAAAGGCATCGGGCTCGTCCGCATAGACGCGCTTGGCCCCGATTGCTTCGAGGTCGCGATCGGCCATCTCGAACAAGGGGGCGAAAGGCTCGGCCTCGAGGCCGCGGATCCGGAAGGACATGAATGGTCTCCTTGATGGAGCTCTAGAATGCCAAGCCCTGCCTGTCCCCACGACCCGATTCCTGTGCCGCGTCGTTTGCCGTCACGCCCGGCCCTGTCCCGCGCCCCTTCCGCCGCGCCACCCTCTCCTCAGCAGGTGGGGCCTGTCATGGCCAGGCCTGTTCCGGTCATCCTCAGCCCGTCATTCCACCCTCCCCGTCATGGCCGGGTTTGTCCCGGCCATCCCGCTGCGGTGAGGCGCGGCGCGTCCTGGATCTGGATCACCGGCACAGGGCCGGTGATGCCGTGGGAGCGTCTGCGCAACGATGTGTTCTCACTTTGTTCTTGACAGCAGGTGCAAGCTAAGCTATATCGTTGTTCAGATCGGTTCCTGCGAGGGGCGCGCTCGCGAGGCGTCGCAAGTGTGGGAGCCGGCACGGTCCTGCGACAGGCTTCGCACCCCTGGGCGCGCAGGAGGCCGACCTTGGGCTCCGTCCAGCTGGTCCGCCTGAAAAGAACCGTGCGCGACGAGCAGCTTGGCTCTCGCTTATCACCTCAGACATCGAGCCGGGCTGCCACTCGCGCCACCCTCGATCATCCTGACAGGCTCGCAGCGCAAGCTGCGGGCCCACAGGTGCTGGCTCTTTGACAGTCCACAGATCACGAACCCGCACCGCAGCGCGACGCTCCCCCGTCACCCGACCCTGCCACGTCATGGCCGGCCCTGTGCCGGCCATCCCGATCCGGTGAGGCTCCGCGCTTCAAGCAATCGAGATCACCGGGACAAGCCCGGTGATGACGTCGAAGGGGTCAGAGCCGGCCATCCCTATCGGACACCCACCGCGCCTCGCAGTATCGAGATTACCGGCGCGAACCGAACGATGACGGCGAGGGCGAAATCCTCGTTCGAGGCCGGGCTTCGCGAAGGTCGGCCTATCCCAGCCGCCCCAATGCCGGGAACGTCTCCAGGAGCCAGAACGACATGGTGGTGATCCAGCCGGTGAGGAACGCGATGCCGGTGAGGACGAGGAGGACGCCCATGACCTTCTCGACCAGGGCGAAGCGGGAGCGCATGCGCTTCAACAGCGCCACGAACGGCTTCATGGCGAAGGCGGCGAGCAGGAAGGGGATGCCGAGGCCCGCCGAATAGGCGGCGAGCAGCAAGGCTCCGCGGGACACGCTGTCCTCCGAGCCCGCCACGGTGAGGATCGCGGCCAGGACCGGGCCGATGCAGGGCGTCCAGCCGAACGCGAAGGCGAGGCCCATCACGTAGGCGCCCAACAGGCCCACCGGCCGGGCGACGGTGAAGCGGGCCTCGCGGTAGAACAGCCCGATGCGGAACAGCCCAAGGAAATGCAGCCCCATCACGATGATGGCGATGCCGGCCACCGTGCTCAGGACATCGAGATACTGCCGGATGGCCTGGCCCAGGGCCGAGGCCGTCGCGCCCAGCAGCACGAAGACGGTCGAGAAGCCGGCCACGAACAGCAGGGCGGCCAGGACCGCGCGCTGGCGCACGGCGCGGTCGTCGCCCGCGCTGAGGCGGTCGAAGGTGGTGCCGGCCAGGAACGACAGGTAGGGCGGCACCAGCGGCAGGACGCAGGGGCTGAGAAAGCTGATGAGGCCGCCGAGCGCCGCGGCCGGATAGGAAACACTGAGCATGGAAGCCTTCTATCCTGTCACGCCTCCCCGAGAAAGGCGGTGAAGCGCCGGTTCGCCAGCTTGTGAAGGCGGCCGATTTCCGGTTTGCTCGCTGCATGACACAAAGCCGCAATCTCATCACGGACGTGGCAGGCCTGCGCATCGGCAACGCCCAGGACGCCGGTCTCGGCTCGGGCGTGACCGTCGCGCTCTTCGACGAGCCGGCCGTCACCTCGGTCTTCGCCATGGGCGGAGCCCCGGCGACCCGGGAGACCGACCTCCTCGACCCGGACAAGATGGTGCCGGCCATCCATGGCGTGGTGCTCTCCGGCGGATCCGCCTTCGGGCTCGATGCGTCGAGCGGCGTCCAGGCCTGCTTGAGGGAGCAGGGGATCGGCTTCGCGGTCCGCGACGCGCTCGTGCCCCTGGTGTCCCAGGCGTCGATCTTCGATCTCGTCAACGGCGGCGACAAGGATTGGGGCCGCTACCCGCCCTACCGGGAGCTCGGCTACGAGGCGGCCCGGCAGGCCGGCCCGGACTTCGCCCTCGGCACCGCCGGCGGCGGCTACGGCGCCACCACGGCAAACCTGAAGGGCGGCCTGGGCTCGGCGAGCGCCCTGACCTCCTCGGGCCATACGGTGGGCGCCCTCGTGGTGGTCAACAGCATCGCCTCGGCGGTCATCGGAGACGGCCCGCATTTCTGGGCCGGCGCCCTGGAGGAAGGTCGCGAGTTCGGCGGTCACGGCCATCCTGCGCGGGTCGGTCCGGACCATCGCAGGCTCGTCTGGAAGGGCGGCCCGCAGCCGGCCACCACCATTGCCCTCGTCGCCACCGACGCCGTCCTGACGAAGGCCCAGGCCAAGCGCCTCGCCGTCGCGTCCCATGCGGGTCTCGCCCGGGGCCTGCGCTTCTCCCATGCCCTGTTCGACGGCGACACGATCTTCGCCGCCGCCACCGGCCGGAGGCCGCTGGGCGATGAGGCGGCGGAGTTCACCGAGCTGACGGCGCTCGCTGCCGACTGCCTGAGCCGCGCTATCGCACGAGGCGTCTACGAGGCGACGGCCCTGCCCTATCCGGGCGCGCAGCCGGCCTGGCGGGACCGCTTCGCGCTCGCCTAGAACCGCTCTGCCCGGTAGGGCTTCGGATCGACCACCGGGGTCTCGCCGGTGATCATCTCGGCCAGCAGGCGGCCAGTGACCGGCCCGAGGGTCAGGCCGTGATGGGCGTGTCCGAAGCCGAACCACAGGTTCTTGTGCTTCGGGGCGGGACCGATGATCGGCATCATGTCCGGCGTGCAGGGCCGCATGCCCATCCACGGTTCCGGATCGACCCGCTCGCCCAGGGGAAAGAAGTCGCGCGCGATCGGCTCGGCACGCTGGAGCTGGACCGGGGTCTTCGGCGCGTCGCGGTTGGCGAATTCGGCGCCCGTGGTGAGGCGGACACCCTTCGACATGGGGGCGAGGAAATAGCCCCGGTCGAAATCCAGGGTCGGCCGGTTGAGCACCGCATTGCCCTCGGGCTTGTAGTGCATGTGGTAGCCGCGCTTGACCGCCAGGGGCAGATCGTATCCGAGCTTCGTCGTCACCACGTCCGCCCAGGCACCCAGGGCGATGACCACGGTGTCGGCGTCCACGGGCCCCTTCTCGGTCTGGATGCGCCAGCCGGTCGGCGTTTCCTCCAGCGTCCGGGCATCCCCGGAGGCGAGCTCGCCTCCGAGACGCTCGAACAGTCCGACATATCCCATGGTCAGCATGTGAGGATCGGACACCGAGGCCGGATCGGTCCAGTGGATGCCGCCCTTCGTCTCCACCTTGAGATGCGGCTCCCGCTCGGCGACGGCCCGGGTGTCGAGCGCATCGAAGTTGACGCCGAAATCGCGCTTGACCTCTTCCGCGTCCTTGAACTGCTCGTCGCGGCTCTTCTCGTCCCGGAACACCTTCATCCAGCCGGTCGGGCGGATCAGGTGCGTGGAGCCGGATTCCTCGGCCAGCGCCATATGCTCGGTGACGCTGCGCTCGATGAGCGGCGCATACATCCGGGCGATCGCCTTGTGCTGGGCGGGACGCGAATGCATCCAGTACTGCCACAGGAACGGCGCGAGCTTGGGGATCGCCGCCCAGTGGTAATGGGCGTCGATGGTGTTGTTGAGGGCATAGCGCAGCAGGGCGCCGAAATCGTGCGGAAAGCCGTAGGGGTAGACGCCCTCGCGCTGGATCAGGCCGGCATTGCCGAAGGAGGTCTCCTCGCCGGGCTTGCGCCGGTCGACCAGCAGGACCGAGCGTCCGCGCTTCTGCAGATGGACGGCAATCGACACGCCGACGATCCCGGCCCCAAGAACAACCACATCCTTACGCATGAAGGCTCTGCCCCGTTCAAAGTCGCGTCCGGCCCCGGACAGCGAGTTCGTATCCTTGTGACGAGGCCATCTTTACTCCCGTTGGATCGAGGCCGTCCATGGAATTCCTGCTGCAACCGGGCCTCTCCCCAGCCAAGTGGTCTTCAATTGGTTCGAACCGGTGGCGCGATGCCCCGTTGCGGCCGGAAAACGCCCGTGCTACCGGCGCGGCATGACACGCCCCCTTCTCATCGCCCCCTCCATCCTGGCCTCCGATTTCTCGAAGCTCGGCGAGGAGATCCGCGCCATCGACGCCTCCGGTGCGGACTGGATCCACATCGACGTGATGGACGGGCATTTCGTGCCGAACATCACCATCGGTCCCGACGTGGTGAAGGCGCTGCGTCCGCACACCTCGAAGCCTTTCGACGTCCACCTGATGATCGCGCCGGTGGATCCTTACCTCGAAGCCTTCGCCAAGGCGGGCGCGGACATCATCAGCATCCACGCCGAGGCGGGACCGCACCTGCACCGCTCTCTGCAGACCATCCGGAGCCTCGGCAAGAAGGCCGGCATCGTTCTGAACCCCGGCACGCACGAACGGGCCATCGAGCCGGTGATCGACGATGTGGACCTGATCCTCCTGATGACGGTCAATCCCGGCTTCGGCGGTCAGGCCTTCATCCCGTCCGTCTGCACCAAGCTGCGGCGGATCAAGGAGATGGTCGGCGACCGGAACATCGACATCGAGATCGACGGCGGCGTGACACCCGAGACGGCGCCCCTGGTGGCCGAAGCCGGCGCCAATGTGCTCGTCGCCGGGTCCGCCACGTTCAAGGGTGGTCCTTCCGCCTATGCGGCCAACATGGCGGCCATCCGCGAGGCGGCCGCAAAGGCACGCTGAGGCCAGCGTGCCGGGTCAGGACGTTGCTCCCGCCAGCCCGGATGCGAGCAGGCGGGTGAGGAAATCGGCCAAGCGGTCGACGAAGCTCTCGTCGACCTTCAGGTTGTGCGGCGGACGGGTGAGATACTCGTAGTCTCGGACGAAGATGAAGCCCTGATGCAGAAGCCAGAGGCTCGCCACCGCCACCTCCTCGGCGCTCGCTTCCTCGCCCAGGAACCGCCGCACCAGCCGCTCGGCGGACGTGACCAGGGAGGCGTTCTCCGCCATGGCCAGATCCTGGAAGATGTCCGTCCGCTGCAGAATCTCCCAGTTCAGAATCCGGATGTAGCGGGCCAGGACCGTTCGCTTCAGGAGCGGCAGGAGCATCTGCCGCACGAAGAGCCGCAGCGCCTCCCTCGGCTCCAGAACATCCAGCCTCTCGGCATCCAGGACGTCTGATTCCTTCAGCGCCGCGAAGGCCACGCGCAGCACCTCCCGGTACAGGCCTTCCTTGCCGCCGAAGTGATAGGTGATCGCCGCCTGGTTCGCGCCGGCCTTGCGGGTGATGTCGCGGACCGACCCACCCTCGTAACCCTTCTCGGCGAACACGATGGCGGCGGCCTCGATCAGAGCCTCCCTGGTCCGTTCGGAGGCGCGGCTCATCTCAGCACGAGGTCGGCCACGGAACCGCCCCAGGACGTAACGGTCGTGAGGATCCGCCCGGGCAACGGGACGAGGCTCGGAAGGGAGACGCCCAGAATCTCGATCGACCGGCCCTCGGAGACCTCTGCAGAGGACACGGCGGCCTGCGCTGCTTGCGCCGCCTGAGCGACGACCGGGCGAGCCGGAGGAAGGATGCCGATTGCCGGAAGATGGCTGCACGCGTCGAGGCAGGCGGAGGCAACAACTTGGCGAGGCGTTGCTTGAACGGGGTTGTCCGACTTCAGGGCAACCGTTTCGTTCGACCATTCGCGTGCAAGCGGAGGCGAGTACGGGAGGTCGTCGGTCGGCCCGAAGACGGCCGCGAACTCGTCAACGCTGGCGACGCGCGCCCGGAAGCCGTCCGCAATGAAATTCGCATTTAGGAGGCTTGCGACGTGATGCGGTTCAGCGCTTGCCAGGGCCTGGGGGGCCGCGGCCTCCTCATTCCTTCCAAGGCCCAGATAAGTGTTCGTGATCGCGGCGACGCAGACCGTTGCGGTCACGGAGACGGTAATCTGCAAGACGAGCTTTCCACCAGTCTCAGCAGCCTTGCCGATGATCCCTTTGAAAGCGGCACGCATACGGGCTCCTCATCTGAATTAAAACGTCTGTATGATTTTCAAACAAGCGTTTGAGGCGAATTCAAGACGAGGTCAAGCTCCGATCAGGTTGGCACCCCGCGGAGCGAGGATCTTCGGTGTGAATGCGCTTGAATTCGAGACAGGCATCCAATAGCGATCAGGCAACGATCGTCAGCCTCGATCCGACCATTCGAGCCAACCCGGCTGCCACTGCCCCTCCAAGGCTCTTGAAGGGGTGCGGCGCCCGCAGGCAGGAGAAGATTTGTGATCCCCCGTTACAGCCGTCCCGAGATGGTGGCCATCTGGTCGCCGGAGACCAAGTTCCGCATCTGGTTCGAGATCGAGGCCCATGCCACCACGGCTCTGGCCAATCTCGGCGTCGTGCCGAAGGACGCGGCGGAAACGGTCTGGCAGAAGGGCTCCAAGGCCACGTTCGACGTGGAGCGGATCGACGCGATCGAGCGCGAGGTCAAGCACGACGTCATCGCGTTCCTCACGCATCTGGCGGAGATCGTCGGACCCGAAGCCCGCTTCGTCCACCAGGGCATGACCTCCTCCGACGTGCTCGACACCACCTTCAACGTGCAGCTCTCCCGCGCCTCCGACCTGCTGCTCCGCGACCTCGACGAGCTGCTCGCCGCCATCAAGCGCCGGGCCTTCGAACACAAGATGACACCGACCATCGGCCGGTCCCACGGAATCCATGCGGAGCCCACCACGTTCGGGCTCAAGCTCGCCCAGGCCTATGCGGAATTCGAGCGCTGCAAGGTTCGGCTGATCGAGGCTAGGCGGGAGGTCTCCACCTGCGCCATCTCGGGCGCCGTGGGCACCTTCGCCAACATCGACCCGAGCGTCGAGGAATACGTGGCCGAGCAGATGGGCCTGCAGGTCGAGCCGGTCTCGACCCAGGTCATCCCCCGCGACCGGCACGCCATCTATTTTGCCACGCTCGGCGTGATCGCGTCCTCCATCGAGCGCCTGGCCACGGAGGTCCGCCACCTGCAGCGCAGCGAGGTCCTGGAGGCGGAGGAGTTCTTCTCGGCGGGCCAGAAGGGCTCGTCCGCCATGCCGCACAAGCGCAACCCGGTGCTCACCGAGAACCTCACCGGGCTTGCCCGCATGGTCCGGGCCTATGCCATGCCGGCCATGGAGAACGTGGCGCTCTGGCACGAGCGGGACATCTCGCATTCGTCCGTCGAGCGCATGATCGGACCCGACGCCACCGTGACCCTGGATTTCGCCCTGGCGCGGCTCACCAACGTCATCGACAAGCTCGTGGTCTATCCGGAGAATATGCAGAAGAACCTGGACCGCCTCGGCGGCCTCGTCCACTCGCAGCGGGTTCTCCTGGCCCTGACGCAGAAGGGCGCTTCCCGTGAGGACGCCTATCGGCTGGTCCAGCGCAACGCAATGCCCGTCTGGCGCGGCGAAGGCGACTTCCTGACCCTGCTCAAGAACGATACCGACGTGACGAAGTACCTGTCGGCGGACGAGATCGAGACCTGCTTCGACCTCGCCTACCACTTCAAGCATGTGGATACGATCTTCGCGCGGGTCTTCGGCGCAGGCGGCGCATAGCTCAGGGGCTGGAAATATTTCCACAATGAGCAACAATCCCCAGTAGAGCGACGGACCAAATAGGGGCGTCCACCTCGGGCGTCCCCTTGCGGGTTCGAGCCCTCTCTTCGTGAGCGCATCATCCGGGGCGGAAAACCGGGGCAGCTTTTCGCCGACCTGGCCTTTGGGTCCGCACGATGCGCTGAGAGATCAACGGCGCGGGATTGTTGCCATGCTGTCGGAGAAGCTTCTCGATCTTGCCTTCACGCGGGCCGTGACACACGGCACCCTCGAGATGACCACGGCCAGCGGCCGGCTTTCCACCTTCGGCGACGGCTCGGAGCCCCGCGTCTCGATCCGGTTCACGGACCTCGCTGCCCAAATGGCCCTCTGCCTGCATCCTGAGCTGAAGCTCGGCGAATTGTTCGTGGATGGCCGCCTCGTCATCGAGCGGGGCACCATCCTCGACCTGCTCCAACTTCTTCTTCAGGACACTCACGGTACCCTCGACGAGCTCCCTCTTCATCGATTGCGCCGGATTCGGTCCGCCATGATGCGCCGTGCCGAGAACAATGCAGCCCGGTCCAGACGTAACGTCGCCCATCACTACGATCTCGACGGCCGGCTCTATTCCCTCTTCCTCGACGGCGACCGCCAGTATTCCTGCGCCTATTTCGACCATGCCGACGCGAGCCTCGAGGAGGCTCAGATGGCCAAGAAGCGGCACATCGCGGCCAAGCTGATGGTCGATCCGGGCCACAGCGTCCTCGACATCGGCTCGGGATGGGGCGGCATGGGCCTCTATCTGGCTCAGGTGGCCGAAGCGGGGTCGGTAAAGGGCATCACGCTCTCGCAGGAGCAGTTGGAGGCGTCGCGCAAAAGATCCGCCACCGCGTGCCTCCAGGATCGCGTGCATTTCGAGCTCCAGGACTACCGGGCCACCGAGGGGTCGTTCGACCGAATCGTCTCGGTGGGGATGTTCGAGCATGTGGGTGTGGCCTCCTACGACGCCTACTTCCAGGCGAGCCGTAAACTCCTCAAGGAGGACGGGGTCATGCTCCTCCACACCATCGGGCGCTCGGGCATGCCCTATCCGACTAATCCGTGGATCACCAAGTACATCTTCCCGGGGGGCCACCTGCCGGTCCTGTCGGAGATGATGCCCGCCATCGAGCGGGCTGGCCTGATCGTGACCGATGTCGAGATCCTGCGCCTGCACTACGCCTATACCCTTCAGGCCTGGCGCGAGCGCTTCATGGCCCATCGCGAGGAGGTGATGCGTCTTTACGACGAGCGCTTCTGCCGGATATGGGAGTGCTACCTCGCCATGTCAGAATCCGCCTTCCGTTGGCAGGACGCCGTGGTGTTCCAGCTCCAGCTCGCGCGACGCAACGACGTGGTGCCCCTCACCCGCGACTATATCGCTGAGCGCGAAGCCGCCCTGAAGGAGGCGGAGGAGAACATGGAGTTGATGCGGAGCGCTTGAACCAGCCTGTGCGGGTCTTTATCTCGATGGCATGAAAACCTCCGATTGCGACATCCTCATCGTTCCCGGCTACACGAATTCCGGCGAAGACCATTGGCAGAGCCGCTGGGAGCGCCAGCTCTCGACCGCCTGGCGCGTCGAGCAGGAGAACTGGGACGCACCCGACAAGGATGCCTGGGTCGAGCGTATCGTGCGCGATGTGGAACGGGCCGAGAAGCCGGTGGTGCTCGTCGGGCACAGCCTCGGGGTGCTGGCGGTCGCCCATGCGGCGCCGCAACTCGCCGGCGGGAAGGCTCGCGGCGCCTTCCTGGTCAGCCTGCCGGACGTGGAGAGACCCGACTTCATCCCGGCCATCGACCGGGCCTTCGCGCCGATCCCGCGCGATCCCTTCCCTTTCCCGTCCGTTCTGGTCGCCAGCAGGACCGATCCCCATTGCGACTATGCCAAGGCGGAAGACATCGCCTACGCCTGGGGGGCGGCGATCGTCGACGCGGGCGATGCCGGCCACGTCAATACGGAAAGCGGCCATGGTCCCTGGCCCGAGGGCCTGATGCGTTTCGCCGGGTTCCTGAAAAGACTCTGACGAACCCACATTGTCCACATGACGAAAAGTTCATGCGGCGGTCACCTGAGCGAGAGCAGGAGCGGAGCAATCTAATCCTATCGCCACTACGGAGGATGTCCGCATGAAGACCATCGCCACCATTGCTCTTGCTGCCCTGCTGGCCGGCACAGGCACCTATGCGATCGCGCAGCAGAGTCCTGCGCCGAACGCGCCGGCGTCGCAGGATCAGGGCCGGCAGGACCGCCGTCCCCGCATGAGCCAGGACGACTTCAACCGGCTCGTGGATGCCCGTATCGCCTCCATCAAGGCCGGGCTGAAGCTCTCCGCCGACCAGGAGAGGCTCTGGGCCCCTGTCGAGACGGCAATCCGCTCCTCGGCCACCGAGCGTTACTCACGCTTCGAGCAGCGCCCGACCCGCGAACAGCGCCAGTCCATGGATTTCATGCAGCGTCTCGAGCGGCGCAGCACCATGAGGACCGAGGGCGCGCAGCGCTCGGCTGCGGCCACCGCCGCCCTGCGACCGCTCTGGGACAGCTTCAGCGAAGATCAGAAGCGGATTGCGCCGCGCCTCATGCGGGAGGCGATCGACATCGACGGACCGCGCTGGGCCGACCGCGGAGGACGTCGGGGTCACGACCGTGACCATCACCGGATGGGCATGCATCAGGGCGGGCCGCGCGGTCCGGTTCAGCAATAGGCCCGGACGACAAAAAGGCCGCCCACAGGGCGGCCTTTCTGATTTCTAACCGGCTTTCGCGGATTAGCGCGAGTAGAACTCGATCACGAGGTTCGGTTCCATCTGGACCGGGTACGGCACTTCCGACAGAGTCGGAATGCGCGTTACGCGAGCCGTCATCTTGGAGTGATCGACCTCGATGTAGTCCGGAACGTCGCGCTCGGCGAGCTGGCTCGCCACGACGACGACTTCGAGCTGCTTGGACTTGTCCTTCACCTCGATCACGTCGCCGGCCTTCACCTGATAGCTCGGGATGTTCACGCGGCGGCCGTTGACCTTCACGTGACCATGGTTGACGAACTGACGGGCAGCGAACGGGGTCGCGACGAACTTCGCGCGGTACACGACCGCGTCGAGACGGCGCTCGAGCAGGCCCACCAGGTTCTCACCGGAGTCGCCCTTCAGGCGGATCGCCTCCGCGTAGTAGCGGCGGAACTGCTTCTCGGTGATGTTGGCGTAGTAGCCCTTGAGCTTCTGCTTGGCGCGCAGCTGCGTGCCGAAGTCGGACATCTTGCCTTTACGGCGCTGGCCGTGCTGGCCCGGACCATATTCGCGGCGATTCACAGGGCTCTTCGGGCGGCCCCAGATATTCTGACCCATGCGGCGGTCAAGCTTGTGCTTGGCCTGAATGCGCTTCGACATCGCTGTTCCTCTGTGTTGTCGAATTTGCGAGGAACGCGCCCTCCTCTTCCCATCATTCCCGAGGAGGCCCAAAGGGCTGTCTCGAGGGATGGGACGACAGGCCGACCGGAGCCGGGCCACGGGAGCGTAAAAAGTTACGCGGCCCATGAGGACCGCGTGAACGGGACGCATTTAGGCGGGAACAGCCAGAAAGTCAACCGGAGATGAGCCCGTCGTGTCAGCCCACGAGCAGCGGCATTTCCTCGATGACCACCAGCGGCAGGCCTTTGCCCTGCAGGGACCTGCGGAGCGCCGTGCCTATTCCGGCTCCGCTCGTGAACACGGCCACGGTCTCGTTCTCGTCGGCCTCGTGGCCGGGAACCGGCTCGCCGATCAGCTGGGCCACCCGGCGGGCGATGGCTGGAGCCGGGTCGATCCACGTCACCGGCCAGGGCGCCAGGGACTGGAAGCGCGGGAGGAGCAGCGGATAATGGGTGCAGCTCAGCGCTACCACGTCGGTCCGGCCACCCGCATCCTCGACGAAGCAGGGCCGAAGCTCGTCCAGCAGATCCTCGTCCGGGACGGGACTGCCCGCAAGCTCCGCCTCGGCAAACCCCGCAAGGCGGCGCGAGCCCACGAGGTTGACCTTGCAGCCGGCCGCATAGGTCTCGACGAGATCGCGGGTGTAATCCCGGGCCACGGTGCCGGGGGTGGCGAGGACCGACACGTAGCCGGTCTGAGTCATCCGGGCTGCCGGCTTGATGGCCGGAACGGTGCCGACGAACGGGATGGAGAACCGTTCGCGGAGATAGGGAAGCACGACCGTCGACGCGGTATTGCAGGCCACCACGGCGATATCGGGACTGTGAAGGGCGATCAGCCGCTCCATCACGGCCACGACCCGCTCGGCCAGAACCGCCTCGCTCAGGCGGCCGTAGGGAAATCCTGCATCGTCCGCCGCATAGACGAAGCGCGCATCCGGTCGGGCCTTGAGCACCTCGGAAAAGACTGTGAGGCCGCCGAGGCCGGAATCGAAAACGAGGATGGTGGGTACGGGGGACGGCATGACGGCAGGATTATAGGTCGCCCCTGCCAGAAGATCGACACGCATGACTAACCCTTACTAACGCAACGTGGTCACAAGTCCTAGAGGCCCTGCCTGGATCCCGGAGCCGGCATGTCGAGCCTGCGGCGCGGGCCTCGCTCCTCCTTCGCCTCCGGCGCATCCCCCTTCGGCATCTGCGCCGACAGGCGCTTGACGGGCCAGCCGTCGCTCCACGTGCTCATGTCGACGAGTTTGGGATCGCGCAGGAGCGCCGTCGCGTCCCTGCCCGCGAAGGCGGCCTCGGAAGCGATGTCGAAGGTCTTCCAGAAGGCCAGGAAATCGAGGGTATCGGTGCCGTTGTTGCCAAGCTGCTGAGTCAGGATGGTCTGCGGCCCGCTGAGTGCCATATCGGCGCTCCAGCGCCAGGTGTTCCGCTGCTTGGGATCGCGGGGCGGATCCGGGGGCAGCTTGATGGTGGAGGCGTCGTAATCGGCCTTGGGAGATCCGGGCGATGCCAGGGTCGCCGTCAGGGCCGGAAAGCCGTGATCGTCGGAGGACGCCCGCATGAACAGCTTGCGGGTCGAGGGAACGGCGCTCGCCTGCTGGAGCATCAGGCGGGAGGCCCGGTCGCTCGGCAGGTAGTCGCGATCGCCGCTCATGGCGATGATCAGGGTTGATGGGTCAACGGTCGCGAGGTCCCGCAGCAGGATTCCGCGCTCCTTCTCGTTCGACGCGATGCCCCCCGGCATGAGGCCGAAGATCAGCTTCGGCGGCGGAACCTTGCCGGAGCCCGCTCCGGCCGCGATGTTGAGCGCGATCGGCATGCCGGCCGAATGGCCGATGAGGGCCAGCCGATTCTTGTCCGGCTTGGCGTTCGGGTCGTTCTCCAGCTCCGCGAGAGCATTCTGGATCAGGTCTTCGGCGAGATTCGAGGCGTCGGCCGGTCGGGATCGGTTCACGTCCTGGAACCGGGGAAACAGAACGAGATGGCCCTTCCGGGCCAGATGTTCGATCCAGCCTCCGTAAAGCCCCGGATTCACGGCTCCCCAGGAATGCAGGAAGACCACGACGGGGCGCGGCTTCGCCGGCGTGTCGGCGCCATGGAACACGAACGTCCCGGTGCTCGCTGTTCCGAGCGCCCGCTTGACGATCTCGGTCGACCTGTAGTCGCGCCCGCCCGGCCCCTGCTCGGGTTGTTGCGGCGGCGTCGCCGCGTGAGCCCATGGTCCCGCGACCGAGACGCCAAGGAGCAGAACAGGCAGCAGGGAGCGGCGCATCGTCGTCTCGAACTCTCTTCCCAACCGGGCAGATAGGGCCCTGTCGTTATAAAGCCACGATTTGATTAAGGTTTTCTCAATCGTCTTCCTTCTGCAAGGGCACGAATCGCCCCACGCAGGGTGCGCACCTCCTGCTCGGTCATCTCGAGGCGGAGGAAGATGTCCCGCATGTTGCGGGTCATGGTCGGCTTCTTGTCTTCGGGATAGAAGTTCACCGCGTCGAGTTCCGCCTCGACATAGTCGAAAAACGACGTGACCGTCTCGCGATGCGCCGGCGGCGACTGCCGGCCGCCATCGAAGGGCAGAGCACCGCCGGTGGCGAGCTTGTACCATTCGTACGACACGAGAAGGACCGCCTGCGCCAGATTGAGGGACGAAAACTTCGGATCGACCGGGAAAGTGACGATCGCATCGGCGAGCGACACCTCGTCATTCTCGAGTCCCGTGCGCTCGCGTCCAAACAGGATGCCGATGCCCTGCCCGGCCCCGAGCCGCTGCTGCGCGTCCTTCATGGCCTCGTCCGGCGCGAAGACCCGCTTCATCTGTCCCCGCTCGCGGGCCGTGGTCGCGAAGACGAAGTTCAGATCGGCAATGGCCTCGCGGACCGTGTCGTAAAGCCTTGCTCCCTCCAGCACATGAGTCGCGCCGGAAGCGGCGGAATGCGCCCCCTTCTTGGGCCAGCCGTTCCGAGGAGACACGAGACGCAGCTCCGACAGCCCGAAATTGGCCATCGCTCGGGCCACCATGCCGATGTTCTCGGCCAGCTGGGGCTCCACGAGGATGATGATGGGCTTCTGCGATGCATCGGTCATGGGTCGGGTCGCGGATCGGATCAGTTGGAAATGTCACGGGCGAGGGCTGCCCTCAGTCCCACCTGGAACATGGAGCCGTGGTTCTCTCCGGGATAGGCACGCTGGGTTAAGACGATATCGGGCCGGCCGGCAAGCCTTCCGAGCATTTCGGCGAGCATCGCCCGCCCCTGGAGCATCCGCGCTTTCCGCCGCTCGTCGCCGCGCGGGTCCTGCGTCACATCGTAGAGAATGACGACATCGGACTGCCCCTCTGTGCGACGCTTGGACGTCTCCTCCCTGCGCAGCATCAGCGGCGCATGCCACCACAGGGATGGGCTGACAGCGCAATAGGACCGGAAGAGGTCGGGCTGCCTGAAGAGGGCATGGATCACGAAGAGGCCACCATAGGAATGACCCCAGAGCGAGCGCCGCGCCGGATCGAGGGAGAAGTCCTTCGCCAGCTCGGGGAGTAGCCGCTCGGCCAGAAGGTCGAGGAAGATGTCCGCTCCTCCCACTTTCTCGGATGGGTCGGGATCATCCGGACCGGCGCGGTCCTCCGGAGGAACGGGCGGCGTGTAGTCCTGCGTCCGGGCGTTCACGTCATGTCGCCCGCCGGTCTCGTAGCCGATGCCGATCAGAACGGTCCCCGGCACATGATCGAGATCCGCCTGCCGGAGATCGTCGAAAGCCGCATTGCCGTCGAGCATGACGATCGCCGGCCAGCCTTCGGCGGGTGGATTGGCAAGCGGAACAGCGACGAACGCTCGATAATGGCGCAACCCGTCTGCGGAATCGAAGCGCCTCTGTGCAAAGCGATGCGTCGGCGACGGGGCTTCCCAGAGCGCAGTGCCGGACCGAAGCCGCAGGTCCGGCTGCGCACGAAGAGCGGACATTCCGGCGATCAAGGAGGTCGCGGCAAGAAAGCTTGGTCGATGCATGGTCGGACCGATGGACGCGATGAGCGGTACCCGTCGCTTTACGCCACCTCGGGCTGTTTGTCTCCACACCAGGGCCGGTCCAGGGATGGAGCAGGCTGACCAGGATGCGGCCGCGGTCCTGGGCCTGCGACCATGCTCCGCCGCGACCCATATGAACCCCCCTCCGGGCGGGCCCGGAGGGGTCTGTCGGCGCGGGACCGGCTTACGACCGGCGCCCTACCAGCAACCCCAGCCGCAATAGTAATGCGGACGGGAGGCCGCCCCGATGGCGGCTCCCCCGACCACACCGACCGCCGTGCCCACGGCCACCTGGCTCGCAGCCGCATTCGATTGCGCGACATTGTTGCGGTAATTCGCATTCCGGCAGCGCTCGTAGGATTTGGTACCTGGCTTCAAGCCCGATTCCATGCAGACGGAATCGGCATTGGCCATGGATTGCTCGGCCGTCTGGCAGCCGGCCAGAACCAAGGTGGCGGCCCCGAGAATGATAGCAAGACGCATGTCAGCTCCCTTTGTTGACAACACAATTCCCTCCGGCGGCACCCCCGACCCGAGGGCCTCGGATCTGATGCCTCTGAGGAGACCGCCGGAACGAAGGGATCAGAACTACGGATAAGCTTGGCTTTCCGTGCGACAGCACACGTGTCGTGGTGAATTTTCCGCCGAAGGGAACTCAGACCCGTGGATATCCCTTATTTCCTGCGATCTTAACGTCATAATATCACGCAATTCTCCCTACGTCACGGACTATCATGTAACTGCGTTGCACTTTCTCGCGCCGCGCCTTTGCCTGATCCAGGGCCTTGCCTTGCCGGCTTATGCAGTTCCCCAGACACGCACCCCGCCCGGCGCGCCTCCCCTGTTTCATGGCAACTGGTGCGGTGTGGGCGATGCGAACCGGGCCACCCCGATCAACGCTCTAGAGGGGGCCTGCCGGGCACACGACCTTTGCGATGAACAGGTCGGCCAGGGCGCCTGCATGTGAGACCGTGCCATGATGGGCGCGACGGCGGCGCTCGTGAGGAACCGGAAGGTTCCGGAGACGATCCGGAGCAAGGCGGCGACCGTCAACTCGCTGTTCAGTGCAGCCATGTGCACCGAGGTCCCGAAAATGCCACGGCAGGCGGTGAACCGCTGAATTCCTGTCCTGTCCCCACCTTCCCCCAAGACCCTAACCGCGCTATAGCCCCCGCAACCATCCTGCCGAAGGGCAGGCATGTTCCCGTTCTTCAAGCGCAAGGTGAGATCATGGCGAAGATCAAGGTTGCCAATCCGGTCGTCGAACTCGACGGCGACGAGATGACCCGCATTATCTGGCACTTCATCAAAGAGAAGCTGATCCACCCCTATCTCGACATCGACCTCAAGTACTATGACCTCGGCGTCGAGCACCGCGACGCCACCAACGACAAGGTCACCGTCGAAGCGGCCGAGGCAATCAAGAAGTACGGGGTCGGCGTGAAGTGCGCCACCATCACCCCGGACGAGGCCCGCGTGAAGGAATTCAACCTCAAGGAAATGTGGAAGTCGCCCAACGGCACGATCCGCAACATCCTCGGCGGCGTGATCTTCCGCGAGCCCATCATCTGCAAGAACGTGCCGCGCCTCGTGCCCGGCTGGACTCAGCCGATCATCGTGGGCCGCCATGCCTTCGGCGATCAGTACCGCGCAACGGATTTCAAGATCCCCGGCAAGGGTCGCCTGACGATCAAGTTCGAGGGCGAGGACGGAACCGTCATCGAGAAGGAAGTCTTCAAGTTCCCGGATGCCGGCGTCGCCATGGCGATGTACAACCTGGACGACTCGATCCGCGAGTTCGCCCGCGCGTCGATGAACTATGGCCTGATGCGCAAGTACCCGGTCTACCTCTCCACGAAGAACACCATCCTCAAGGCCTATGACGGCCGCTTCAAGGACATCTTCGAAGAAGTCTACCAGAACGAGTTCAAGGCGAAATTCGATGCCGCCGGCATCATCTACGAGCATCGCCTCATCGACGACATGGTCGCGTCGGCGCTCAAGTGGTCGGGCGGATACGTGTGGGCCTGCAAGAACTACGACGGCGACGTGCAGTCCGACACGGTCGCGCAGGGCTTCGGCTCGCTCGGCCTGATGACCTCCGTGCTGATGACGCCGGACGGACAGACGGTCGAGGCGGAAGCCGCCCACGGCACCGTGACGCGCCACTACCGCGAGCACCAGAAGGGCAAGGAGACCTCGACGAACTCCATCGCGTCGATCTTCGCCTGGACCCGTGGCCTTGCCCACCGCGCCAAGCTCGACGACAACGCGGAGCTCGCCAGGTTCGCCGCGACCCTGGAGAAGGTCTGCGTCGACACGGTCGAGGCTGGCTACATGACCAAGGACCTCGCCCTCCTGGTCGGCGCCGAGCAGAAGTGGCTCTCCACCACCGGCTTCCTCGACAAGATCGACGAGAACCTCAAGAAGGCGATGGCAGCGTAATCGACGCCATTCCTTGTCGAAACGAGAGAGCCCGGCCTTCGTGCCGGGCTTTTTGCTGTTTTACCCAGGCGAGCGGCGAAGCTTGACAATGTTCCCATTTTGTTCTAATGATATATCATGATGATAGGGAACGCCATGGATGCGTCGATACGCCGGTTCACGGAATGCCCTGCTGGAGATCCGCTATGACTTTGCCGTCGCCCAGCTGGAACTGCGACGGCTTCGCCTCCTGAGAGCCTGCAAGCGGTACGATCCCAACCAGCCGAGAGTTCCCGCCGGCGGGCCCGCTGGCGGACAATGGACAGGCGGCAACGGCGGCGGGCCACGATCGGAATACGCGCAGCTCAGACCGCGCCGAATTTCGGGATACCGCATCATCGGTGGCCGAGCGCATGCGGTCACGCCAGCCCAGGAAGCGCACTTGGACATATCGGCCGCTCAGGCCCGCGCCTTGGTGCGCGAGGTGCAGCGGCGGGACCCGGCGTGGAAGCCCAGGCCCAGCATCTATGAAGGCTTTGAGGGGCAGATCCTGGCCAACCAATCGGAGGCACAGCAAGCGACTACGCGGTTGCGGGAGTTGAATACAGGAGAGCCTCTTGCAAAGCCATTGCATGTTATCTTCAGGCCGGGAGGACAGTTGCTTGGCTCTCGATGGGGTCGGGCTTCGGAGGGAGCGCGGACCGTCACACGACTAGGATTCAACGAGCTGCTCGAAGCTCTCGGCTCAGATGCGCAATCCGTAACACCATCCCGATCTTATGAGGGTCTTTGGTATCAGCGGCCGGATGGCTCCATTTTTGGCCTCCGGTGAAGTCGCGATAATGGCATCACGATTGATGTCATTCGCAGCAATCATCCATCTGTTCTCAATGGAGAGAAGGTACACAAGCGGTGACTGAAGAACCAAGAAGTAAGCGCTTCGGCGACACGATGAGCGATTACATCGTGCAGGTCGCCAATGAATTGCCGCTCGATGCCGTGGGCATCTGGCAGATCGTGCCGGCAGGGCGTCTGGACTTCGATCTCGAAGGCGATGCTCTGACGGATTACGTTCGGCGCTGCATCGCAGAGCTTCTGTCGCGCGGAGCCGTACCGGTCATCGGCGGCGGACCCGACGGCGGGCATCATTGGATCCTCCAG
Organism: Microvirga terrae; assembly: GCF_013307435.2. NCBI lineage: Bacteria > Pseudomonadati > Pseudomonadota > Alphaproteobacteria > Hyphomicrobiales > Methylobacteriaceae > Microvirga > Microvirga terrae. Next base: position 1,853,005 of record NZ_CP102845.1, on the reverse strand, counting down.
CGCCAGTATGGCTTGCGGCCTGAAGAGATCCTCGAGAACGTGATCCGCGAATGGCTGGAGAATGGCGCGCAGGACGAGGATCCAGGCGGTCTGTGATTTGCCCTCGCTAAGGATGCCTGGGCGCCGCCTTCCTGAACCGCGCGTCACGGCACGCCTCCTTCAAGGCGCGATCACGGTGAGCGGATGCTCGCCCAGCCCAATCTCGAGCGGGAGGCACCCGCCGGGATCTCCGTCGAGCTGCGCCGGCTCGCCGTCATGGCCGGTGATGCGGACCGTTTGTGCCGCAACCGTCCGATAGTCGGGCATCCGGTTGAGATGTCCCATGACCATGCCGACAATGTAGGCAAGCGTGCTGAACCGCCCGCCGCGCAGGAAGAGGCAGACTTGGAGTTCCGGCCTCCCGACGGCGGCCTGTGGGGCGAGCTGAAATTCGCCGCCATAGAGCCGGCTCTTGGCCACGATGACGGAGCTTGCCTCCAGCACCTCCGCCTCATCGATCTCGACGCGATAGCGGCGCGGCACGTTGGCCACGAGTTCGCGGAATCCCTGCACGACATAGGCCAGCTTGCCGATCCTCTTCTTCAGGCGAAGGCTGGTGCGGCTGACGATATGCGCATCCATGCCGACACCGCACATGAGCGAGAAATGCCGCCCATTCGCACGGCCGACATAGATGGTACGGGCGGCCCCGTGGGCGAGCAGCTGTGCCAGAGCCTCCGCCTGCTGTGGAATGCGCAGATCGCGCGACAGCACATTGGTGGTGCCGATCGGGATGATCCCGAGCGCCGGCGGGTTCTCCCGCGCCATCAGGCCATTGATCGCCTCGTTGATCGTCCCGTCGCCGCCGGCCACCACGACCGCGCCGATGTCAGGCCCGCAACTCCGCGCGGCGCACTCCGCATCGCCGGCGCGTGCGGTCTCCCGCAATGTGACCGTGGCCCCTTGTCTCTCCAGTTCGTCGAGGACGGCTGCGAGCCGCCGGCGCTGGCTCCGCCCTGCAGCCGGATTGAATATCACGAGCAGCCGACGGGCCGGTGAAGCGCGGGGCTCTGAGACTGCCGCGGAACCCTTCGTCCAGATCATTTCGGCGCCCTTGAAACGTTAGCGGGCCGACAAGGCTTCGTCCTGTTCCCCAGCCCCCGGGCGACGGCGCCCCGGTATGGCCAGCGAGGGCGCCCGACGGAGGATCGGATGGCTGATCGATCGGCAGAGAGGGCATATCATAAAGGCGCCCTGGCGTCAGTCCTGAGCGGTGGGGAGCTCCGCGGCGACCCGCAACCGGCATGCCGGCCTGGCAAAAAGTAACCATCATTTCGAGCTAGGCGTCTTAACAAGCAGAGTGGGAAACATGGTATGAGAGCGGCTATCCCGCACTGCTCTGCTGTGTTGTTGCGCGTGGGTCGTAAAATGACTAAGCCCTTGGCACAGTCAGGGTCGCGGGACCCCGTCGTGGATCGGAAGCAGCATGCCATGCAGGTGAAAACGGTACTTTTGTGCAAGAGCTTCATGCTGCGCGTCGCTCTGGAACACATGTTGGCGGGAAGCGCTTTCGCGGTTCAGAACAAAGCCGATGACGAGAACGAGCAGGATCGGCGGTCACAACGGAGCGGCGATCATCTGTTTATCCTGGATACCGCCTCGCCCCTCGACGAGACTCTAGCCGAAGTAACTAGTCTGAAATCACAGCATCCCGGCTCCCACGTTGTCGTTGTGTCCGACTCATTCGACGAGGGCATACTGGCGCGCCTGTGTGCCGAAGGCGCGGACGGCTTCTGCCTGACATCCAGCAACGAGAACATCCTGGTCAAGGCACTTGAGCTGGTGATGCTCGGGGAAGGCTATTTTCCCTCGGCTTCCGTGCGGAATTTCCTCGATAGAAGGATGACTTCGGCCGTTTGGAACCCGCCCAATCACCACGACGGGGAAGGCCCTGTCACCGACGGCGCCCTCAAGGAGCAACTGACGAGCCGGGAAGTCGAAATCCTCGGATTTCTGATGAATGGAACGAAAAACCGGGATATTGCCGTCAGCCTCAACCTGTCGGAGGCGACGATCAAAGTCTACATCCAGGGTATCCTGAAGAAGATCGGTGCACAGAACCGCACTCAGGCTGCGATGTGGGCAACGAGCGCACTATTGCCGAAAGCATAGCCTGCATCGAGCCTGCCTGATGCTCGCAGGCTTTGGTCGATCTGCTTCCGAACGGTTTCTGCTCCCGACTTATCGATACTTTCGTCGAGGGTCGGCGAGCATTTGATTCTATTTACATTTGCCGCTGCGCATCTACTTGGCTCTCCTGATCCGTTCGATGACATCTGTTAAGAAGCATCATTGTTCAGCTGAGAGGTGCATATGACCGACGAGGAGGTGGAAGCCGTCGCCCGTGCCTTCTACGAGAGCCTCGAGAACGCGCGTGGCTGGGCGACCGAACCCGTATTCCTGAAGGAACGCTTCCGGGAGCACGCCCGCATCGCGATAGCGGCGGTCGAACAGTACGAGGCGATAACGCAGCCCAAGATCGCGCCGCTGACCGTGGCAGTGCCACTCGAGCGAGCCAGCGGCTATCTGATGCAAGCCGCCGATGTCAGCATCTTGCCGGGGTCAACGTTCCGTGCGGTGCTCAAGGGACCAAGCCACATATACCATGAAGCAAATGCCGACTACTTCAAACTCGTCGGGCACCGGAACCTCTTCACCATGCCTGTTCGGGATGCGCTCCCGGAACTGGCCGGCCAGGGCTATTATGAACTGCTTGATCGGGTCTACACCACGAGACAGACCTTCGTCGGCCAGTTCCTGCCGATCAGCCTGCAGATGGTGCCTCTAGGCGCGTTGGAGGAGCGCCGGATCGACCTGGTCTACCGCCCGATCCAGAATCGGGGCGGAGAGATGCTCGGCCTGTTCGTCGAAGGCTGCGACCGGACGCTGTGATCCTGCAATGGCGACGGTGTCCCGGCAGGGGGCGGAGTTCGAATGGACCCGTCCGTCCCTGTGACGGAGCCGAGCGGATTGGATGGCTTTCGAATGTGAATTCTGCCTCGTTCGTCGTTCGCATTCGTCTTCGATCGCTCCGCTCCGTGGGAGGGCAACGGCCTGAGAGGGACTTGACGAACGTCTCCTCGAAGCGCCCCTCTGGCACAACCGACACAGGAGTTCATTGATGACGGACAGCAAAACATCCGCAATGACCGGCGGCTGCCAGTGCGGCGCGGTGCGTTACGCCCTCATGTCCGAGCCGACCCATGCCAGCATCTGCCACTGCCGCATGTGTCAGAAGGCCTTCGGCAATTATTTTGCGCCGCTCACTGGGGTGCCGCGAAGGGATTTGGTCTGGACCAAGGGGCGTCCTGGTATCTTCAGGAGCTCGGAGGCCGTGGAGCGTGGCTTCTGCCGGGACTGCGGGACGCCCCTCACCTTCGCCTATGTGGAGCGCGACCGGATCACCGTCTCGATCGGCAGCCTCGACGAGCCCGAGCGGGTCACACCGGAAATCCAGTATGGAGTCGAGAGCAGGCTTCCGGCCTTCGAAATGCTGCATATCCTGCCCGGGCAGCGGACGGAGGACGATGCCACCCCGGAGGAACTGCGGAAGATGGCCTCCCGCCAGCACCCGGATCATGATTGAGGGCACTCCGAAACGGCATCACCGACCATTCGCCGGCACCCCCGCTTCCATCGGGCGCCACGCTCTTTGGATATGAATGGCCGGCACGAGGCCGGCCATGATCGTCGCTTCTAAGCGGCCGCCAGGGCCGCCTCGATAGCGGCCAGCGCCGCTTCCGCTTGGGCACCATCCGGGCCGCCGGCCTGGGCCATGTCGCGCCGTCCGCCGCCGCCTTTGCCGCCAAGCTTTTCGGAGCCGACGCGCACGAGGGCGACCGCATCCACCTTCGCGGTCAGGTCCTCGGTGACGCCGACCACGATACCGGCCTTGCCGTCCTCCGCCACGCCGACGATCGCGACGACGCCCGAGCCGAGGCGCTTCTTGCCCTCGTCGGCGAGGCTCTTGAGGTCCTTCATCTCGACGCCGGTGACCGCCCGGGCCATGAGCTTGATGCCGGCGATGTCCTTGACGGGATCGCTCTCGCCGCCACCGCCGCCCATGGCGAGCTTGCGACGGGCCTCGGACAAATCCCGCTCCAGCTTCCGGCGCTCTTCCAGAAGCGCCGTCAGGCGTGAGGAGACCTCGTCGACCGGTGCCTTGAGAAGGCCCGCCACCTCGCGCAGTCTGCGGCTCTCCTCCGCGAGGTGGCGCCGGGCGGCATCACCGGTCATGGCTTCGACGCGGCGGACACCTGCCGCAACGGCATTCTCGCCCACGATGGTGATGACGCCGATATCGCCCGTGCGGTTCACGTGCGTGCCGCCGCAGAGTTCGACCGAGAAGGCCTTGTTGGTCTCGCCCTTGCCCATGGAGACGACGCGGACCTCGTCGCCGTATTTCTCACCAAAGAGCGCGCGCGCGCCGGACTCGATCGCCTCGTCGACCGCCATGAGCTTGGTGACGACGGGCTCGTTCTGGAGCAGCACCCTGTTGGCGATCTCCTCGACGCGGGCGAGCTCCGCGTCCTCAATGGGCTTCGGATGGCTGAAGTCGAAGCGGAGGCGCTCGGGCGCCACCAGCGAACCCTTCTGGGCCACGTGATCGCCAAGCACCTGGCGCAGGGCCTCGTGCAGGAGATGGGTGGCCGAATGGTTGGAGCGCACGGCGAAGCGACGCTCGCGGTCGACGATCAGCTCCAGAGACTGATTGAGCTTCAGGGAACCGTGCTCGACGGTGACATGGTGCACGAAGAGGTCGCCGAGCTTCTTCTCGGTGCCTGTCACGAAAACCCGGGCGCCCTCGCCCTGCATGATGCCGGTGTCACCGACCTGACCGCCGGATTCCCCGTAGAACGGCGTCTGGTTGAGGACCACGAGACCGGTCTCGCCGGCCTTGAGCTCCGCCACCTCCTGTCCGTCCTTCAGGAGCGCCAGGACGATGCCTTCGGCGGTTTCCGTATCGTAGCCGAGAAACTCGGTCGCGCCGGTGCGTTCCTTGACCGAGAACCACACGGTCTCCGTCGCCGCCTCGCCTGAACCGGACCAAGCCGCCCGGGCCTTCTCGCGCTGGCGCTTCATGGCGGCGTTGAAGGCGTCCGTGTCGACGCCGATGCCCCGGGGCTTGAGCGCATCCTGGGTCAGGTCGAGCGGGAAGCCATACGTATCGTAGAGCGTGAAGGCTGTGTCGCCGGACAGGTTCTGACCCTTGCTCAGCTCACGGCTTTCCTCGTCGAGGATTGACAGGCCACGCTCCAGGGTCTTGCGGAAGCGGGTCTCCTCCAGCTTCAGGGTCTCGGTGATCAGCACCTCGGCGCGGACAAGCTCCGGATAGGCCTGCCCCATCTCGCGCACCAGGGCGGGCACGAGGCGGTACATGATCGGATCCTTGGCTCCCAGAAGCTGCGCGTGACGCATGGCGCGACGCATGATCCGGCGGAGCACGTAACCGCGGCCCTCGTTCGACGGCAGCACGCCGTCGGCGACGAGGAAGGACGAGGCGCGCAGGTGGTCGGCGATCACCCGGTGCGAGGCCTTGCGGTCGCCCTCGGGCGCCACGCCGGTGGCATGGGCCACAGCCTCGATGAGGGTGCGGAACAGGTCCGTATCATAGTTGGAATAGACGCCCTGCATGATGGCCGAGATGCGCTCCAGGCCCATGCCGGTATCGATGGACGGCCTGGGAAGGCCGATCCGGTTGCCGGGCTCGATCTGCTCGTATTGCATGAACACGAGGTTCCAGAACTCCAGGAATCGGTCGCCATCCTCCTCCGGGCTTCCCGGCGGGCCGCCCCAGAGCTTGTCGCCCTGGTCGATGAAGATCTCCGAACATGGACCGCAGGGGCCGGTATCGCCCATCTGCCAAAAATTGTCCGAGGTCGGAATGCGGATGATCTTGGAATCCGAAAAGCCGGCGATCTTCTTCCAAAGGTTCGCCGCCTCGTCGTCGTCGTGATAGACGGTGACGAGGAGCCTGTCCTTCGGCAGGTTGAATTCCCTGGTGATCAGCCCCCAGGCAAGCTCGATGGCCTGCTCCTTGAAGTAGTCGCCGAACGAGAAGTTGCCGAGCATCTCGAAAAAGGTGTGGTGGCGCGCCGTGTAGCCCACATTGTCCAGGTCGTTGTGCTTGCCACCGGCACGGACGCATTTCTGCGAGGTGGTCGCGGTGCTGTAGGGCCGCTTCTCGACGCCGGTAAAGACGTTCTTGAACTGCACCATGCCGGCGTTCGTGAACATCAGGGTCGGATCGTTGCGCGGCACCAGGGGGCTCGAGGCCACGACCTCATGGCCGTTCTTGGCGAAGTAATCGAGAAAGGCCGACCGGATTTCGTTGACGCCGTTCATGTTCATGGGTTTTCAAACTTAAGGTAAAGGGGCTTTTGGGGCCGAAAGATCTTGGTGGTGGCTGGTTTTAGCCGTCTGCGCCCGCCCTGTCGAGGCGGCGTGTCGTCTAATCTCCCGGGTCCTGCTCCGCGATCCGGGGGCGAGATCGAGACAGATCGGAAAACGAAAAGACCGCCGCGATCTCTCGCGACGGCCTCTCTTTGCCCTTGAAGGAGAGCAAAAGCCTATTCTGCGGAACCTTCGTCCAGGTCGTCGGCGGTCGGGGTCGCCTGCTCCAGGATGCGATCGGCGAGCAGACCGGCATTCTGGCGGATGAGCGCCTCGATCTTGCCGGCCACCTCAGGATTGTCGCGCAGGAACTGCTTGGCGTTCTCGCGGCCCTGGCCCAGGCGCTGGCTGTCGTAGGAGAACCAGGCGCCGGACTTGTCGACGATGCCGGCCTTGACGCCGAGGTCGATGAGTTCGCCCACCTTGGACACGCCTTCGCCGAACATGATGTCGAACTCGACCTGCTTGAAGGGCGGAGCCACCTTGTTCTTCACGACCTTCACGCGGACCTGGTTTCCGATCGGATCGTCACGATCCTTGAGGGTCGAGACGCGACGGATGTCGAGGCGCACGGACGCGTAGAACTTCAGGGCGTTGCCGCCCGTCGTAGTCTCGGGGCTCCCGTACATGACGCCGATCTTCATGCGGATCTGGTTGATGAAGATCACCATCGTGTTCGAGCGCGAGATCGAACCGGTGAGCTTGCGCAGGGCTTGGCTCATGAGGCGGGCCTGGAGGCCCGGCTGGACCTCGCCCATCTCTCCGTCGAGTTCCGCCTTCGGGGTGAGCGCCGCAACCGAATCGATGACGAGCACGTCGACCGCGCCGGACCGGACCAGCGTATCGGCGATCTCGAGCGCCTGCTCACCCGTATCGGGCTGCGAGATCAGGAGATCGTCCAGGTTGACGCCGAGCTTGCGGGCGTAGACCGGATCCAGAGCATGCTCCGCGTCCACGAAGGCGCAGACGCCACCCTTCTTCTGAGCCTCGGCAATGGTGTGCAGGGCCAGGGTCGTCTTGCCGGAGGATTCCGGTCCATAGATCTCGATGATGCGGCCGCGGGGCAGGCCACCGACGCCAAGCGCGATGTCGAGGCCGAGAGAACCGGTCGAAACGGTCTCGATTTCCACCGGCTGCTGGCCCTTGCCGAGCCGCATGATCGAGCCTTTGCCGAAGGCGCGCTCGATCTGGGACAGCGCCGCGTCGAGAGCTTTCGATTTATCTTTATCCATTGATGAGCTTTCCACCAGTCGCAGGGAGGACTGTGACATGACCTGACATCCTTATGGCATGGAGGAGGAGTGAATCTCAACGCGGTGTTGAGAGAATATATGTACTCACTTTGTTCCCCCTTACAAGTTCTTTTTTCGTTCTCATCCGCGAATTCACAGCTATTGGGCAGGGCACGACGCCGCAGGGTTAAAAATGAGTAAAAACAGTCGGTTAGCGCACCACCACCTGCTTCACGATCTCGACCAGCTGGCGCAGGCTGAAGGGCTTGGGCAGGAAGTTGAACTCCTCCCCTTCCGGAAGGTTCTTGCGGAAGGCTTCCTCGGCATAGCCGGACACGAAGATCACCTTCAGGTCCGGGTAGAGCTTGCGCAGCTCGCCGAGCAGGGTCGGGCCGTCCATTTCCGGCATGACCACGTCGGAGACCACGAGATCGACCGGGGCGCCGCGCTCCTGGATGATCTCCAGAGCCTCGATTCCGGAGGCAGCCTCAAGCACGGTGTAGCCGCGGGCGGAGAGCGCCCGGGCGTTGACAGCGCGGACGGGGTCCTCGTCCTCGACCAGAAGAATGGTGCCCTGCCCGGTCATGTCGGCGGCCGGCTTCTTCGGCGCATCGGCCTTCGATTCCTCGGGCGCATCCTGCACGTCGGGAACATGGCGCGGCAGGTAGATGCGGAAGACCGTGCCCTGTCCGGGCGTCGAGTCCACGTCGATATAGCCGCCTGACTGCTTGACGATGCCGAAGACCGTCGAGAGGCCGAGCCCGGTTCCCTTGCCGACTTCCTTGGTGGTGAAGAACGGCTCGAAGATCTTCTCAACCACGTCGGGCGTCATGCCCGAGCCCGTATCGGACACCTCGACGACGACGTAATCGGCCGGCGGCATCGCGCTCACGTTGAGTCGGGCGGCCTCCGTGGCCGCCACATTCGCCGTGCGGATTGCGAGCTTGCCGCCGCCCTGCATCGCGTCGCGGGCGTTGACGGCGAGGTTCACCACCACCTGTTCGAACTGGTTCACGTCCGCCTTAACGAACCAAAGGTCGCGGCCGTGACTCAAATCGAGCTCCACGCGCTCGCCCAGCAGGCGCTTGAGCAGCATGGAGAGATCGTAGAGCCGGTCGTTGAGGTTCAGCACTTCCGGCCGCAGGGTCTGGCGGCGGGAGAAGGCGAGCAGCTGGCGGACGAGACTCGCGGCCCGGTTCGCGTTCTGCTTGATCTGCATGATGTCCTGGAAGGACGGATCGGTCGGCCGGTGATTGGCGAGCAGCAGGTCGCTGTAGCCGATGATCGCCTGCAGCACGTTGTTGAAGTCATGCGCGACGCCGCCGGCGAGCTGCCCGACCGCGTTCATCTTCTGGGACTGGGCGAGCTGCTCCTCCACTTTCCGGAAATCCGTCGTGTCGAGAGCGTAGAGGATCGCCGTCTCGCCTTCGGCACCAGTATCGCCAACGGGCGTGACCCAGACCCGGACGGAGCCAGCGTTCTCTCCAGCGGTCTGAAGCTCCAGGGGCGGAATGTCGCCCTTGTTCTCCGCCGCCGCCTTAAGGGCAATCTCGATGGGACCGCGCTCGCGGAACGTGTCGAGGATGGATGCCCCGGTGACACCGCCCTCACCCCCACGGATCAGCGTGCCGAACAGCTTGGAGAACGGCGCGTTCGCATGAACGATCCGGCCGGTCTGATTGACCGTCGCGATGGCGATAGGCGTGTTGTTGAAGAACCGGGCGAAGCGCACCTCGGCAGCCCGCTGTCCCTCGTCGACTTCCCCACCGGCTGAGCGATTGAGGACAAGGGTCCGGGAAGCTCCCATCCTGCCGTCCTGCCCGAAGGCAATCCGGTGGTAAAGGCGCACGGGGAGAAACTGGCCGTTGCGGCGGCGCAGGTCGAGATCGAACGTCTCCGTGCGAACGCTGCCCGGCTCGCCGGAAAACGACGTCATCATCGACACGACATCGCGAGGCACGATGTCGGCGAGGCTCAGCCCTCCCGAGCCGACCTGGGCGAGATCATAGTCGAGCCATGAGGCAAGAGTGGCGTTCAGGTAGATGATCGATCCCTCGGGATCGACCGAGAGAAAGCCCGCGGGGGCGTGATCGAGGTAATCGATGGCATGCTGGAGTTCCTGGAAAACGTTCTCCTGCCGCTCGCGCTCATGGGTAACCTCGCAGATGGTCCAGAGTGCCGCAAACCGCCCGTTGGGGCGCGATACGGAGCGTACGCGCACGCGGTACCAGCCGAACTCGTGGGCACCGTTCAACGAGGGCGAAAGACGGATTTCCTCCGTGCCCGTGCGATGCTCCCGCGCGGCCTGGGCCAGCCGGTAGATCGCCTCGGAGACTTCGGGCGCCCCCATGAACAGGCGCTCGACCGGACGCACCTCTCCTCCCTGCAAGCCCGCGTAAGAGAGGTAAGCTTCGTTGGCATAGGTGACGCGCCCGTCGTCCTCGATCACGACGAGGCCGTCCGTCGACGTATCGGCCATGAGCTTGGTGATATCGTTGCGCGCGGTCTGTCCTGAAAACTGCACGACCCCAATCGACATCGCGAAGAGGAAGAACACACCGGCCATCGCGAAGAACGCAAGGAGGCCGAGGATGAGAGGCTGAACTTGGTCCATGCCGAGGAAACGCAGGCTCAGGGTCGCGCCGACAAGGATCCCAGCCAGGAGCAGGACCCACCCGATATGGCCGTGGCGCTCGGAACGGTCGATGGCCGAGATTTTTGGCGTGTCGCCCTCGTAAGCCATGGAATGTCAAAATCCTCAACGGAGGCGGTGGTGCCCTATGGCGCCGGCTGCAATGTTGCAGCCAGTCGCGTGATCTCTGCCGCTCATCTTACACACTAATCGTTGATCGACCTCTAAGGCGGAGCCAGGATCCGATGCAAGGGCCGGACTGCACGGTGAACACCACCGTGTGACGATTTCGCCATAGGAAATCCCTATTTTCCTTGATGAAAGGGCCAAGAGACCCATCTTGGTCCCATCGTCGAGGCCCGATCCTCATCCGCATGCCCGTTTAATGAAGCCCGGTTCCGTTAACCATTTGTTAACCTTGCGGCTGGCTTTGACGGTCAATGTGGTACAAACACCACGGAACGGGCCTGCACGGCCTGCAAACACTTGAGAGTACATCGTGTCATCTCTTTTCGGTATCGAAGCGTCACGGGCAGTCCAATTCGCGATTGCGTTCGCGATCATTCTGATCCTGCTCGTGCTCTTCGGTGTAGTCTTCCGCAAGCTGACAGGCGCCAGACTGATGATGCCCGGCAGCGACCGCGGTCGCGGCAGCCGCCAACCGAGGCTCGGCATCGTCGACGTATACGATCTCGACCGGCAGCGGCAGCTTCTCCTTCTCCGTCGTGACAATGTCGAACACCTTCTTCTCATCGGCGGGCCCAACGACGTCGTCATCGAAACCAATATCGTTCGCGTCGCCGGTGCCCGCATTCCGGCACCCTCCAACGACACAGGCGTGGAACGGTTCGAGCCGACGCTCGATCAGCCTCCCCGCCCCCCACAGGTCGAGCCCAACGGCCGCCCCTCCATCGAAACCCAGCTCGCCGCCCAGCTCGGTGCTTTCGTGCGGCGTCCTTCGGAGGAATCCGAGATCGACCAGGAACTCGCACCCGTCGCGACGGTGAGCGCTCCGGTTCCAGCTCATCCTGAGCCCGCGCTGAAACCTGATGCTGTGGCAGTCTCGGCCGCCCCTGCCATCCAAGGCCTGCGCGCCGAGGCGAGGACACCCTCGGTCCACAATGCTCAACCCGCTGCAGTTCCGCCCGTGGAGCGCCCGGAGCCGCGCCCGAGCATGGCACCTCCTCCGTTCCAGTCGCGCCCGACGCCGGTTCCCCCGCCCCCTCCTGCTCCACCGGAACCGATCCGAGAGCCGGCACCGATTGACCGTCCAGCCGTGACCGAGCGGCCCGCTCCCGGCGCAGGTCTCCTGTCGGATATGGCAAAGCAGCTCGAAGAGGCGCTGAAGCGCCCTGCGAATCCTGTCACCCCGCCCCCGGTCGCTCCAGCGCCTGAAGCCGACACATCCGAGCCTGAGGGTGTTCAGGATGAGGACGAGATCCTCGAGCCGACGCCGGCCGACACGGAGCATGTCGCCGTGTACGACCGCCGGGACGAAGACGATCGCGCCCCGATCCTGGAACCCGCGCCTCCGGCCAGACCAACACCGGCTCCCGAGCCGATCCGACCGGTGCCGCCCCCTCCGCCGGTGACGGCTCCCCTCCCGCCGCAGGCAAAGGAGCCGCCCGCTGCTCCCCAGAAGCCGACGGATCCGTTCTCCGTCGAAGATATAGAAGCGGAGTTCGCCCGCCTCCTGGGGCGCCCGCTCGACCCTTCCAAGAAAGGCTGACGCGTCCCGACGACCGCGAGACGCAAAGAAAAAGGGCTCCGCAAGCGGAGCCCTTTCGACGTGGTGCTAAAGGATCTCAGTCGTCCCGGTAGACCCGTTCGTTTCGCTCGTGACGCTCCTGCGCCTCGAGGGACAGCGTTGCGATGGGACGCGCTTCCAGGCGCTTCAAGGAGATCGGATCCCCGGTCTCCTCGCAATAGCCGTAGCTCCCATCCTCGATCCGCGCGAGCGCGGCATCGATCTTGGCAATGAGCTTGCGCTGGCGATCCCTGGCACGAAGCTCGATGGCGCGGTCCGTTTCCGAGGAGGCGCGATCCGCGAGGTCAGGATGGTTCTCGTTCTCGCTCTGCAAGGTGGCGAGGGTTTCCTGAGCCTCTTTGAGGATATCATGCTTCCAACGGATCAGCTTGCGCCTGAAGTACTCCCTTTGCCGTTCATTCATGAAGGGCTCGTCTTCTGTCGGACGATAACCCTCATCAATCACGATGTCTGTCATGTTCAGCCGTTCTTCCCCGATGAACCGTGGCGCCCCTATATAGGCAAGCAGGGTCGGCGACAACGATATTAAGCGTCATCGATTTGTCTAAGTGGCCCGAGCACCTCTTTTGCACCTTGGAAAGGGCGGGCGCGCACGATTTGCCGCACCCATCAGGAGGAGGCCGCCTCCGCCCGGCTGATAAGCTCCCCGGCGACATCGCCGATCTTGGGAGTCTCCTCCCGGATGAACGGGAGCGGACGGCAGACGGACAGCGCTGCGAGGCCGAAGCGGGCGGTCATGAGCCCGTTCAGCACCCCCTCCCCGAGCTTGGCCGAGATTCGCGCCGCAAGGCCCAGGCCCAGCACCTGCTGCATGAGGCTGTCGCCCACGGCCATTCCACCCGTGACCGCGAGGTGGTTGAAAGCCGCCTTGGCGAGGCGCAGGAACCCGAACAGGCCGGGCCGCCCGCCATAGATTCGCGAGAGGGTCCGCAGCAGCCGCACCGCCGCGAAGATCACGAAGGCCACATCCACGACGGCCCGGGGGCTCACCGCCGTGACGAGGGAGACCTGCTTCGCCGCTCCGGCAATGGCCCGCTTGGCCTGGACGTCGAGGGGCGCCAGCAGCTCGCGCTCGGCAATGGCAAGCCGGTCGTCCGCATCGATGATCTCGTCGGTCAGGCCGCGCAGGCGCGCGCTCCCCGGCGCCGCCGAGGCGCGGCCGCCATAGAGGCTCAGAAGATCGGCCACAATGCTCTTGGCGGCCTTGTGGTCCTTGACCGCAAGCGCATCGATAGCAGCCTCCCGCAGGCCTTCGATCTTTTGCTCGCGCCAGATCCCCGCCACCTCGCGGCCAATGATGGCCACGAACGCCAGGAGGGCGATGATCGCGAGGCCGAGCGCCACCCAGCCGAGCCACGGCGCGACGGCATAGAGCTCGACGATCAGGTTCTCGACTGCGAGCCCGAGGCCCAGAACGAGGAGGCCCGACAAGGCGGAAACCAGGATTCCGATCCAGGGGGCACGGCGCTTCTCGCCCATGGGCACCAGGACGCCGTCCGCGGCTTCGATGGCGTCGAAGGGCTCCTCCGTGACCTGCACGGCGCCGGCCGTGACGTTCGGATCGTCGAGACGATAGGCGCGAGGTTGGCGGCTCATGCGAAGCGATCCCCCAGAAGGAATTCAAGGGCCCGGTCGAGACGGATGTGAGGCATCTTGGCCATGCGGCCCGCAGCATCGACCGGCAGTTTCGGTGGGCGGAAGCGTGGAAATCGGAACGAGCCCGGAGGTATCGCGCCCTGGAACACGGCTTCGGGCGTTTCCGGCAGTTCGCCCGGGAAGATCGCGGCTTCCGCCTCGCCGTCGAAGATGTCGTCCCCCACCCGCTCGCCAGCCTCGGGAACGCCGGCCACGGCGCGCAGGGTTTCGCGGCCTTCGCGAATCGTCGTCTCGCGGGTCGCGCGCACGGAGGCGAGCGCCACCGTTCCGACCCGCGCGCCGGCAGCCTCAGTCCGACGAGAGGCGCGGTTCACGAGAAGGCGCAGGATCGCGTCCAGACGGTCGTGATCCGTGTGGTGGATGTGATCGGCCTTGGTCGCCGCGAACAGGACCCGGTCGGCCCGCGGTGAGAACAGGCGGGACAGCAGCGTGTTGCGCCCGGTCCGGAAGGCCATGAGCACCTGATCCAGCGCCTCCTCCAGTTCCGCTAGGGCCACCGGACCAGCGTCAATAGCGGCCAGAACGTCGACGAGAACGATCTGTCGGTCGATGCGCTGGAAATGGTCGCGAAAGAAGGGACGGACCACATGGGTCTTGTAGGCCTCGAAGCGTCGTTCCATGAGGGCTGCGAAGCTGCCTGGCGCGATCGGCTGCCCTTGAGGCAGGTCAAGCGGCGCGAAGGTCAGCGCGGGCGAGCCCGCGAGGTCGCCCGGCATGAGGAACCGGCCCGGCGGCGTGGTGGCGACGGCCTCCGAGCCGGCGCGCAGGGCCGTAAGATAATCCTTGAACGCCTCGCTCGCCCTCGAGGCGAGCATCTCGTCGGAAGTCCCCAAGGGATCGAGGGTTTTCAAGGTTTCGTGCCAGTTCCCGGCAACAGGGACGCGGTCACGCTTGCGGCTTGCTTCGATCGTCTGACGGGACCATTCGGCGTAGCCGGCATCGAGGAGGGCAAGGTCGAGGAGCCATTCGCCCGGGTAATCCACGATGTCGAGGGCGAGCGAAGCCGGTCCTGTCCGCCAGCCGGATTTCCGTTCGAATTCCACATCCACGCGCAACTCGCTGATCCGGTTAGTGGATTGCGGCCAACGACGGCTCTCGGTGAGGGCCTCCATGTGCTCCTCGTAGGGAAAGCGCGGTACCGCGTCATCCGGCTGATGGGCGAGATGGGCCCGCCGGATCCGTCCCTCGGCGGAAGCCCTGAAGGCAGGCAGGCTCGTGCCGCGGGTGAGGTGATGGACGAGCGCGGTGGTGAAGACCGTCTTGCCGGACCGGGCAAGCCCCGTGACACCGAGGCGGAGGGAGGGCTGGATCAGCTGCCCCGAAGCCTCCCAGAGCGATTGCGCAGCGGACCCGGCGCGGGAGGCGAAATCGGTGATGACGGACACGTAGATGAACCTAATGCTCTCAAGCCAAGCTCGAAGGTGGGGCTTGAAGTCCTAACGTGCAAGACAGCGTCAGTGCTCCACGCTCGGCACAGGTACCCGGGAGAGATCCGCTTTCCTCTCATCGGACCTCGCATTCTCCTTCAGCCTAGCGGCTGCCCGCTCGACGGCCTCTTCCACCAGATCGGGGCTGGCGCGCAGTGCCCCGAGCTCGAAGGCCGACATCGCCAACATCACATGGGTCAGGTTCGGTTGAGGCGTGCCGTCCTCGGCGAACAGCTTGAGATCGTCGGTGGGCTTCAACCCGAGACCTTCGACCATCCGGCCGGCGTAGTTGCGATGGCGCTGTTCTTCGGACGGACAAGCGGTAGCCACCTGAACCTTCTGGCTGGGCTTCGGAGCCGCCGAGGCGGTGACCGCCGATTCCGTCGCCGGTCTGCGCCGGGCGACGGCCTGCGGCGGCGCCTTCGGCTTTTCGCCCATGCCTTCGGCGATGCTCGGCACCCGGAATTGCGGCGTCCTCGCCGCCATCGGGATCACCATGGAGACCCGGCCCGGCCTGCCCCCGGGGCCGGCTTTTGCCGTATACCGCACACCGCCGCCCTTCTTGCGGCGCGAGGCGAGATACTGGGCCCGCACAGTGCCGCCGATGCCTCTGACGGCCAGCATGGCGATCCCCCCGATGCCCGTCGCGACGCCGCATTCGGCCGGGGCCCAGCGGCGGACGATATCGAGGGCGGACTTGCGGTTGAACTCCAGGTAATAGCGCCGCAGCAGGGTGGCGGCGGCGTCGGCTCCGTGGTCGGCGGAGATGAAGCCCACATGCCCCTCGCCATCTGTCGCGAGTTCGCCGTTCCAGCGAGCGCTCTTGATGCACCAGTAATTATTGAGCTTGACGCAACGGGTGACGAAGGGACGCTCGGCCTTGAGAAGGGCCGCCATGGCGACGACCGGCTTCGGCTCCAGGGCAGCCATCGCCTCCCGGCGCCAATTCGTGACTTCGCGGCGCTCCGGCTCATAGCGCGCCTGCAGGGCTTCTGCCTCCCGGACGGGCTGCGACGATGTTTCTCCCGCCCCGTGATCATCCCCGGGCAGGAGGGCGCGCACCGCAAGGGCGATCGCAAGAACCATCTGAGGCGTCATGGTAAGGATCAGCCCCCGCTTCGGCCGAAAAGAATGGAAAGGCTTTCAGGCAGAACGATGGTAGGGCTGATCGGTTCAGTCTCAATGCGTGATGCTGGTCCTTCGGCAGCAATCGAAGTCTAATGGTCCGACCGCTCGGTGAGGAGCCACCGACATCTCGCATCGACCGTTCCGCAGGGATCCATGTCCGCCACCATCACCATTCGACGTTTGCAGCACACGGACGCGTCGGCCTACCAGGAACTGCGGCTCGAAGCGCTGCAGACCAACCCGGAAGCCTTCGGCTCCAGCTACGAGGAGGAAGCGCCTCTCGCCCTCGAGGCGATCGAGGCTCGCATTTCCTCGTCGGGTCCGAACGCCATCTTCGGGGCCTTTTCCGAACGGAGGCTCGTCGGCATGGCGGGATTTGCCGTCTATGAGCGGATGAAGGCCCGCCACAAGGGCGTCCTCTGGGGCGTCTTCGTAAGACCGGAATGGCAGGGGCGGCACGTCGGGAGAGACCTGGTCCAGCGTGTGATCGACCATGCCTCCCGGCACGTGATCATGCTCGAAGCGGCTGTCGGCCTCACGAATGAGAACGCCCGGCGGACCTATCATGGTCTCGGATTCAGGCCCTACGGCATTGAGCGCAAGGCCCTCAGGGTCGGAAGCGTCTTCCACGACGAGGAACTGCTCTATCTGGATCTCCCACGGCCGGGAGACGTCTAATCGTCCTCGCCGTTCCCCAGAGATTTGGGCGTCACGAAGCGCTCCAGCGTACCGGACTTCGGCTTGATTGCGCTCCAGGCCTCAAGCGGGAAATCAATGACGGCAAGGCCGGCAGTCGGGTATTTCTGGCCGAGCCGCAGGATCCCGTCGATATCGCCTTCGCCGATGAGAAGCTTCGCGAGTTCCTCGAAGCCCGGATTGTGGCCGATCATCAGCAGGGTCCGAACCCCAGGCTCCACCTCCTGCACGACATCCAGGAGCCGCCCGACGGGAGCTTCGTAGATCCGCCCGTCGCGACGGGTTTGGATGTCGCCGAGGATGGACTGAACCCGTTCCCAGGTCTCCTCCGTGCGACGGGCCGGCGAGAGGATGACGAGATCAGGCTCCAGGCGCTCCCTCTTGAGATAGGTGCCCATAACGGGAGCCGCCTCCTGGCCCCGCTTGGCCAGAGGCCGGTCGAGGTCGAGGACACCGGAGGGCCAGGCGGCCTTGGCATGACGGAGGAGCAGGAGGCGAAGCATCAGCGCCCGTCCCGTCTGGCGATGAAAGCCAGCTTCTCGAACAGGCTCACATCCTGCTCGTTCTTCAGCAACGCCCCATGAAGCGGCGGGATGAGCTTGCGGGTGTCGCGCTCCCGCAACTGCTCGGGGCCGATGTCCTCGGAGAGCAGGAGCTTGAGCCAGTCGAGCAGCTCCGAGGTGGAGGGCTTCTTGCGCAGACCAGGAACGTCCCGCACCTCGAAGAAGATCTTCAGGGCTTCCTCGACCAGTCGGTGCTTGATGCCGGGATAGTGCACCTCGACGATCCGACCCATCGTCTCGGCGTCTGGGAACTTGATGTAATGGAAGAAGCAGCGGCGCAGGAAGGCATCCGGCAGCTCCTTCTCGTTGTTGGACGTGATGACCACGATGGGTCGCTGGGCCGCCTTCACGGTCTCGCCGGTCTCGTAGACGAAGAACTCCATGCGGTCGAGCTCGAGCAGGAGGTCGTTCGGGAATTCGATGTCGGCCTTGTCGATCTCGTCGATGAGCAGTACGGGACGCACCTCGGACGCGAAGGCCTCCCACAGTTTGCCGCGCTTGATGTAGTGACGGATATCGGACACCCGGGAATCGCCGAGCTGGCTGTCGCGCAGGCGGGACACCGCATCATACTCGTAAAGCCCCTGCTGGGCCTTGGTGGTCGACTTGATGTGCCAGGTCAGGAGCGGTGCGTTCAGGCTCCGGGCGATCTCTTCGGCCAGAACGGACTTGCCCGTTCCGGGCTCCCCCTTCACCAGGAGAGGCCGCTCCAGGGTGATGGCGGCATTGACCGCCACCGTTAGGTCCTCGGTCGCCACATAGGTCTCGGTTCCGGCAAAACGCGCCATTCTCACCATTCCTCGGTTTCATCCAGACCCTAATTCCTGCCGCTGCCTTTCGGCAATCGCCTTCATAGGGTAAGCCCATGACAAACAAACCGGGAGGATAACGACCTATGGCCAATAACCGCTACCACAAGGACCGCATCGGCAATCACAAGCTGAGGCCCGAGACCCTCATGCTGGGCTACGGGTATGATCCGACCCTGTCGGAGGGCGCAGTGAAGCCTCCGGTATTCCTCACCTCGACCTTCGTGTTCACCAGCGCCGAGCACGGCAAGGAGTTCTTCGATTACGTGGCGGGCCGCCGCGAGCCCCCGCAGGGCGAGGCCGCGGGTCTAGTCTATTCGCGCTTCAACCACCCCAACTCCGAGATCGTCGAGGACCGGCTCGCCATCTTCGAGGAGGCGGAGGCTGGCCTCCTGTTCTCCTCCGGCATGTCGGCGATCTCCACGACGATCCTGGCGTTTGCCCGGCCCGGCGACGTGATCCTTCACTCGCAGCCGCTCTACGGCGGCACCGAGACCCTGATCGCCAAGACGCTGGCCAACATGAACATCGGGGCCGTCGGTTTCGGCGACGGCGTGGACGAGACCGGCATTCGTGCGGCAGCAACCGAAGCTCAGGCCAAGGGCCGCGTCTCGGTCATCATGATCGAAACGCCATCCAACCCGCTCAACACGCTGGTGGACATCGCCCTGATCAAGAGGATCGCCGACGAGATCGGCACCGCTCAGGGCCATCGCCCGGTGATCGTCTGCGACAACACCCTTCTCGGCCCCCTCTTCCAGAAGCCGCTCAAGGACGGGGCCGACATCTCGGTCTATTCACTGACGAAATACGTGGGCGGCCATTCGGACCTGATCGCCGGCGCGGCGCTCGGATCCAAGGACCTGATGAAGACGGTGCGCCTGTTGCGCTCGGCCATCGGCACCCAGCTCGACCCCCATTCCTGCTGGATGATCGGGCGCTCCCTCGAAACGCTCGCCCTGCGCATGAGCGCGGCGAACCGGAACGCGGAGATCGTGGCGCAGTTTCTGCACGAGCACCCAAGCGTGGTGAGGGTGCACCATCTCGCCTATCTGCCCGAGGGCTCACGGGCCAGAGAGGTGTACGAGGCGCAGTCCGACGCGCCCGGCTCCACCTTCTCCTTCGACGTGAAGGGCGGCGAAGCCGAGGCCTTCCGGGTCCTCAACGCGCTCCAGGTGTTCAAGCTCGCGGTGAGCCTCGGTGGCACCGAGTCGCTGATCTCGCACCCGGCTTCCACGACCCATTCCGGGGTCCCGAAGGCAACCCGGGATCGGCTCGGCGTCTCCGACGCCACGATCCGCGTCTCCATCGGCATTGAGCACCCGGACGATCTCGTGGCCGATCTGGCGCAGGCGCTGGCGACGCTGGATTAGCCATCCCCATCTTGCTTATCAGCATCCCCGGCCCTGAGCCGGGGATCCAGGTCTCCTCCTGCTTTGTGCCAAGTTGGCCGGGATCTGTCCGGCCATGACGATCAGGGGGGATCATGATGAAAACCCATGCGCTCATGTCGCGCCCACCATGCCGTCGGGAGCGGCATTAACCCCTTGCGCATCACTTGGACGTAGAAGGACAATATCTCTGACCGGAAGGAAGCAATGGCCGCTGCGATAGACCTGCACGCCTATCAGGAACCCATTCTTTTTCTGGCAACGGCAGGCATCGTCGTCCCCCTGTTTCACCGGCTCAAGGTCAGCCCGGTCCTGGGGTTCCTGGCGGCAGGCGCGTTGCTGGGGCCCTTCGGTCTTGGGCGTCTCATGCCGAGCTACCCTTGGGTCGACTGGCTGACCTTCACGGACCCGGAGGGGACCTCGCGGCTGGCCGAGTTCGGCGTGGTCTTCCTCCTGTTCACTATCGGCATCGAGCTGTCCTGGCAGCGCCTGCGCCTCCTGCGACGCATGGTGTTCGGGTTTGGAACGCTCCAGGTCGTGCTCTGCACCCTCGCCTTGAGCCTGTTCGCGTATAAGAGCGTCGCCACCGTGACGGCGGCCGCCATCATCGGCATCGCCCTGGCTTTGTCCTCCACGGCCATCGTCCTGCCGGTCCTCGCGGAACAGAGGCGCCTCAACACCTCGCCGGGACGCGCGAGCTTCTCAGCCCTGCTCTTCCAGGATCTGGCCGTGGCGCCGATCCTGCTCACCATCGCGGTCCTGGACATCCGGCAGCCGGAAGTCACCACTCTGACCCTGGTCACGTCACTTCTTCAGGCGGCGCTGGCCCTGGCCGTCATCGTGGTGCTCGGACGCATCGTCCTGCGGCCCTTCTTCCAGATGGTCTCGACGACGAAAAGCCCTGAACTGTTCATGGCGGCCTGCCTGCTCGTTGTGCTGGTCACGAGCCTCGTCGCGGCTGCGAGCGGCCTGTCCATGGCGCTTGGCGCTTTCATTGCCGGCATTCTCCTGTCGGAAACCGAGTATCGGCGCGCCGTCGACACGACGATCCAGCCCTTCAAAGGCCTGCTCTTGGGCGTCTTTTTCGTCTCGGTCGGCATGAACCTGGACGTCGTGCGGTTTCTGGAGGCGCCGCTGACAATCCTTGGGATCGCCACTCTGGTGGTCGCCGTCAAGAGTGTGATCATCTTCTGGCTGAGCCGCCCGTTCGGGCTCAATGCGGCCGAAGCCGCCGAGACGGGGCTGCTGCTCGGCCCCGGCGGCGAGTTCGCGCTGGTCATCCTCGGCAGCGCCATGGCGGCCGGACTGGTTCCCGGCGAAGCGGGCCAGAGCCTCCTGATCGTGACCACGCTCACCATGGTGGCGATTCCCTTCTTCGCCCGGCTGGGACGCCGCCTGAGCCGCCGGCTGGAGAAGAAGCGTCCCCTCGACCCGGCGATCACGGTTCCACCCCCGCCGGAGGAGCCCGGACGGGTCATAGTGGCCGGGTATGGCCGTGTCGGCCAGCTCGTCGGCGACATGCTTCAGCGGCACAAGGTGCCTTATCTCGCCATCGACCTCGACCCGGCCCGCGTGGCCGAACAACGCAGAGCCGGTAAGCCGGTCTATTTCGGGGACGGGTCCTATCCCGAGTTCCTGCGCGCCTGCGGCATCGAGCAGGCGCGCGCCCTCGTCATCACCCTTGACACTCCGAGTGCCATCGGGGCGTTGGTCGCGGCCGCCCGGCAGGAGCGGTCGGACATTACCATCGTGTCCCGCGCCCGCGACGACAAGCACGCCGCTCAGCTCTACGATCTCGGCGTCGACGATGCGGTGCCCGAGACCATTGAGGCCTCCCTGCAGCTGAGCGAGGCGGTTCTGACGGATATCGGAGTTCCGATGGGGTTGGTCATTGCCTCGATCCATGAGCGGCGCGACGAATTCCGCGAGGTTCTTAAGAAGAACACCCGCAATCCGGAGCGCATCGAATTCAGAGCCCGTCGGACGGTTGGAAAGTGAGAGCAAGGTCCGAGCCTTGGATCGGCCTTGACCTTCCTCCGCAATGCCGGACACTGGCCCGATGTTTCTGACCTTCTTCACAGAGCTGCGCGCGGCCAAGGTGCCGGTCTCCTTCCGGGAGTATCTGTCCCTGCTGGAAGCGCTCGACCGTGACCTTGCGGACAAGAGCGTCGAGGAATTCTACTATCTCTCCCGTACCTGCCTGGTGAAGGACGAACGGCATTTCGACCGTTTCGATCAGGTGTTCGCCCATGTGTTCAAGGGTATCGAGAGCATGGGCCACGCGGTCGACGAGACCGGCATTCCCGGAGAATGGCTGCGCAAGCTCGCGGAGCGCTACCTCACGGAGGAGGAGAAAAAGCAGATCGAAGCCATGGGCTGGGAAAAGCTCTGGGAGAACCTGAGGGAGCGCCTGAAGGAGCAGAAGGGCCGCCACCAGGGCGGCAACAAGTGGATTGGGACCGCCGGCACCTCCCCTTACGGCGCCTACGGCTACAACCCGGAAAGCATCCGGATCGGGCAGGACAAGAACCGCAGCTTCCGTGCCGTGAAGGTGTGGGATAAGCGAGAGTTCAAGGATTTCGACGACAGTGTCGAGCTCGGCGTCCGCAACATGCGCATCGCCCTGCGCCGTCTGCGCCGTTTCGCCCGGACCGGCTCGGCCGAGGAGCTGGACCTGGATGGGACGATTCAGGAATCGGCTCACAAGGGCTATCTCGACGTGCGCCTACGCCCCGAGCGCCGCAATGCCGTGAAGGTTCTGCTCTTCCTCGATGTGGGGGGCTCCATGGACTGGCATGTCGAAGCCGCCGAGGAGCTGTTTTCGGCCGCGCGCCTCGAGTTCAAGCATTTCGAGCACTTCTACTTCCATAACTGTGTTTACGAGAACCTCTGGAAGGACAATCGCCGCCGTTTCGACGAGGTGATCCCCACCCTCGACGTGATCCGCACCTATCCGTCCGATTACCGGGTGGTCTTCGTGGGCGACGCGTCCATGAGCCCTTATGAGGTCACCCATCCCGGCGGCTCGGTGGAGCATTGGAACGAGGAGCCCGGTCAAGCCTGGATCCGGCGCGTTCTCGACCACTTCCCGAAAGCCGTGTGGCTGAACCCGGTGCCGCAGCCGCACTGGGGTCACACGCAATCCATAACCCTGATCCGACAGCTCTTTGGGGAGCGCATGTACCCGCTCACTCTCGAAGGCATCGACCACGCGATGCGGGAACTGGTCCGCTAACGTCCCACGGCCGAGCCGGCTGGGGGGTTTGCGGAACGGATGCTGCGCCGCTAAGAAGCCGCATGACCACGACCTTTACCCACAGCCCCAAGCCCTTCGGGGGGCCGATTTCCTTCACCCTCAGGGGCGAGAAGCTCACCGTGGATTCGGGCCGCAAGGTGCATGAGGTCCAGCTCGGGGCCGTCAGCACCGTTCGCATGACGTTCGAGCCCGGCCGGCTGGCACAGAAATCATTTCGCACGAAGGTGGTCATGAAGGACGGCAAGTCCTTCACGTTCAGCTCGCTCGATTGGAAGAGCCTGGTGGAGGCCCAGGAGCTCACCCAGGAATACCGCGCCTTCGCCCAAGCCCTCTGTGAAGCCATCGCCCAGGCCAACCCGCAGGCGAAGTTCGTGGCCGGAAAACCCCTAGGGCTCTGGCTGCCCACCTCGGCGCTTGCCATCGCGTCGCTCGTCGCCATGGCGTATTTGATCTGGCAGGCTCTGCGCATGGGTGCGACGGGCGTTGCGCTGCTGGGAGGGTTGTTCGCGGTCGTGGGCGTTTGGCAGATTGAGCCGATGATCAGGCTCAACAAGCCCCGCCCGTTCCGCGCCGGGGAGCTGCCGGCGGAGCTTCTGCCTAAGGCTCCTTGAAGGATGAGAATCCCGTAATCAGCGTCAGCACCGCCCTTGTGTCGACGATCTCGATCGCTCGAAGCGCCGAGCCACACAAGATCGCGGTGGCCGGACCGGCCACGACCCTGGAATGTTTGGCCTAGGCCCGCACCACCAGCACCGAGCACTTGGCGTGGCGCACGACGGTGGCGGCATTGGATCCGAGCAGGTAAGTCGCCATGGTCGGCCGATGCGAGCCGATGACGACGAGGTCGGTCCCGGTCTTTTCGGCCTCGTCCAGCACTTCGTTGTAGACGGAGCCGAGCCGGACGACGGCAGAGACGCGCTCCGCTGGAAGCGCCACCTTGGCGGCTAGGTCCGCCAGTCGCTTCTCCGCCTCGCCCTGCTGCTCCTCGTCGAAGGTCGGCGGCATGAACTCCATGTAGGTCACCGGGACGATGGCGCGCACATAGATCAGGCGCAGAGTGCCGCCCGAGGCGGTAGCGAGTTCCACCGCCTTGTCGATGGCGGGCTGCACCGCCTCCACTTCCCCGAGGTCGACAGGTACCAGGATCGTCTTGAACATCAGCTTATCTCCGGATCAACCTTGACGGGTGGGCGTGTGAACGACAAGCCCGTCAAGCTCGGGCCTGACGCGGATCTGGCATGAAAGCCGCGAGTTGGGACGCACGTCGTAGGCGAAGTCGAGCATATCCTCCTCCATGGGCTGAGGCTGACCCGTCGCCGCCTCCCATTCCTCGGCGACATAGACGTGACAGGTGGCACAAGAGCAGGCTCCCCCGCATTCTGCCTCGATCCCGGGAATGCCATTGCGGATGGCCGTTTCCATCACGGTTGCGCCCTCCTCCGCCTCCACGGTGCGGGCCGTGCCTTCGGCATCGACGAACGTAATATTGATCATTGCGGACCTCTGCTTGTCGGCGCATACTTAAGACAGACTGCGCCGGAAGACGAGAGACGCATACGAAACCTGCCGTCTTTTCGCCGCAATTTTCCCCGGTAGAGCAGGTTACTAAGCCGTTAACGACGTTCATAATTGGCAGGGGACATCGGGTTTCCTTGTTTCAGATCGGCCGCTAGACTTGCTTGGTAAATGACAGATTACCGTGCGGAATTCTCTAAATGGGACTTCGCACCGGTTGGAGCCAGGCATTCACCTCGTCGTTGTAGTGAGTGAAGGCGGCTTCAACCATCATCAGTTGCGTCACGAGGGCGGATCATGGCGACCGAGAACAAGAAAATGAAGGACCCGGCCGAGGCAGCCTTGTCGGCTGTCGAGCAGGCGCTCAATCTTGAAGAGACATTCGTGATCCACACTCCAGAGCGCTCAGGCGGCAAGCCATACGAGGAGCCGAAGCTGCCGGACATCGATGATCACGACTTCACCAAGGGTCCGTTCGGGCTTGGTTCCGATTCCCTGTCCGCCCAGGCAGACGACCATGACCCCAGGCTCGACGACATGGCCCGCTCCGGCTTCATCGCCCCCGACCGGAGCTCCGTGGCCAACGACGACCGCCAGAACGTGGGCGTGATGCTGCAGGCTCTTCAGATCCGCCCCTCTCGCCGCGCCTACTGGTTGGCCGCACTCGCTTCCCTGCTCTGGCTCGGTGGCGTGGGAGCCCTCGTCTATGGGCAGGGCATCACGACTCCCGAACAACTGCTCGCCACCTTCTCGACCTCGCAGCTCGCCCTTGGTGCCGTCGGGCTCGTGGCACCGGTCTTCCTGTTCTTCATTGCGGCGATGCTCACCGTCCGCTCGCAGGAGATGAAGCTGGTCGCGCGCGCGGTCGGCGAAGTCGCCGCGCGTCTGGCCCAGCCCGAAAACTTCTCGACCGACGCGGTTCTCTCGGTCTCGCAGGCCGTGCGCCGTGAGGTCGCCGCCGTCGGCGACGGGGTCGAGCGCGCTCTCGCCCGCGCGGGAGAACTCGAAACCCTCGTGCGCAGCGAGATCTCGACGCTGGAACGCGCCTATTCCGACAACGAGATCCGCATCCGATCTCTGATCGACGAACTCGTGGCGCAGCGCGAGGCGATCGTGTCGAACGCCGAGCGCGTGCGCGGCTCGATCACGGGCGTGCACCAGAATCTGATCCAGGATCTCGACGGCGCTAGCGAACGCGTCGTTGCCGCCGTCAGCGGCGCCGGCGACAAGGTCACCGCGTCGCTGGAACAGCAGGGCGATCACATCACCCAGGCCCTCGGCCGCGCGGGGGAGCGTGTCGTCGAGGAAATGGCAAGCCGCGGCGTCGAGCTGGTGGAGCGCCTCTCGGGCTCGAGCGAAGAGATCAAGAACGGCATCTCCGAGGTCGGCACCATCATCACGGGTGCGCTCGAGAGCAAGGCGCAGGACATCACCGGCGCCTTCGAGCGCACCGGCGATCTTCTGACCCGCCACCTCCAGGAAGGCGCGAGCCAGGTCACTCGCACCCTTGCGGAAACGGGTCGCGGCGTGATCGACGCTCTCGCCCAGCAGGGCAACGACGTGCGTGAGGCCTTCGAGTCGACGGCCCGCACCCTGGAAGACAGCTTCGCCCAGCGGGGCAGCGAAATCACGGAGAAGCTGGCAGCCACCGGCGGCGTGATCGCCGACGACATCTCGGCCCGCACTGCGGAAATGCGGGATCAGATCGCCACCGCAGGCTCCGCCGTGGGCGAGGAGATCGTGACTCGTGGCGTACAGGTTCGCGAGCAGCTCGCCGCCACCGGATCCGGTGTAGTCGAGGAGATCGTGCTGCGCGGCAACGAGTTCCGTGAGCGCCTGGCGACGACCGCAGCCGACGTCACTCGTGAGATCGATCAGCGCGGTGCAGAGGTGCGCGAGCAGTTGGAGAGCGCGGTGCGCCTTGCCGACGAATCCATCGGCACCCGTGTCGAGGATCTGGCCAACCGCCTGGAGACGGCAAGCCAGCGAGTCAGCGAGTCGGTGACCGTCCAAGGTCAGGCCCTGGAGACCAGCCTCGCTCAGGCCGGCGAGCGCGTCTCGCTCCTCATGGGCAATCAGGTGGAGGAATTCCGTACATCGTTCGAGTCGCGGGGACAGGAGTTCTCCGAGGCGCTTTCCCGCCACACGGACGAAGCGCATACCCGCCTGGCCACAACCGCCAAGGACATCGTTCTCGCCATCGCGTCCCAGGGATCGCGCGTCAACGAAGTTCTCAACCGCACCGCAGAAACCCTCTCCACGACGGTCGACACCCGCACCCGCGAGATGGAAGAAACACTGGGCTCGCGCCTCACCGCCTTCGAGGGCGTCATGGCCCGCGGCGGCGAGATGGCCGAGCGCATGTCGCGCGACGTCGGCAGCCTGACGGAGACGATCAGCGGCCGCTTCGAGGAGATGGACCGCCTCATCACCGTGCAGGGCCGCACCGTAGCCGAATCCTTCGCCGAGCGCGCCCGCGAGGCAACTACGGCGATCGAGACCCAGCTTGCCGCTCTCGAGGAGCACGCCACCCGCCGCACCTCGGAGATCGCCGTCAATTTCGACACCATCGTCGAGCGGGTCGACTCGGTTCTCGGTGCCCGCTCCACCGCCCTGAACGAGGCTCTCGTCATCCGCACCGGCGAAATGGCCCGTGTCATGGCGGAGGGGGGACGCGACGTGGCGACCGCACTTCAAGCGCGCGTCGATGAGATCAGTCAGGCAATCACTGTCAAAACCAATTCGATCGCCGATACTCTGGCATCCAAAGCCGAGCAGATCAGCGAGTCCCTGGATGGCCGCATCGCCACGATCAACGAGGTTCTCGGCAGTCGCGCCGACGAGATCACGGAGACCCTCGGTACACGGGCATTCGAGATCAACCAGACCCTCGGACGCCGCGCGGAAGAGATTTCCATCGCCCTCAACCAGAGCGTCACGATGCTCGAAGACCGGGTCGTCAACCGTCTCAGCGGCGTTGCCGAGACCATCGACGAGCGGGGGCAGGCTGTTCTCGGCTCCTTGACCAGCCGCATCGACGAGATTCGCTCAATCTTCGACACGCAGGGCGCGTCCCTCGTCGAGAATCTCGGCACCCATGGAGACCTCATCGGGCGCGAAGTCACAGCCATTAGCGAGACCACCCTGCGCAACCTCGAAGAGCGCAGCACCACCCTGCTCTCCTCGCTCCAGGAGCGCACGATGGAGCTGACCGCCTCCTACGCGCAATCGACAGAAGCCATGCGCAGCGCCATTGACGAAGGCACTCAGCAGAGTGTTCAGACGCTCACCGGCACCAGCGACCGCCTGCGGGGCGAACTCACCGATGTGCTGGGTCGCCTGCAAGACGCCAATCGTCTGCTCCAGCAGGTTGCGGCCTCGGCCAGCAGCAATCTTGGCGCCGTCGAGGACGGGCTGGCCGGACGGGTCCAGCACATCGAGTCGCTTCTCTCGGAAATCGCCAGCCAGACGGGGCGTGCCTCCGATCAGGTGGCCGATCAGGTGGACGCGCTGCGCAGCGTATCGTCCGGAGCCATCCAGCAGGCGATGGAACTGGCCCAGAGCCTCGAGGAGCGCGGCCGCGCGCTCACCGACACCACCCAGGTGCAGATGCGAACCCTCACCGAAGCGACGACCGCGCTGGAGCGTGTCGAAGCGCGCATGAGCGAGGCGCTGTCCAGCCGTCAGAGTGCCCTGGACGAGCTCCTCGCCCGGATCACCGACCGTTCGCAAGAACTGGAAACCGTCACCCGATCCTTCACGACCGTCATGGAAGGTTCTCTCGAGAACGCCGATGCCAAGGCGCGGCAGCTCGGGGCGGTCCTTGCCGCCGCCGCGGAGACGACGACGAACGCCATCGGCGAGCAATTCGAGCGCATCCGCGCCACCACGGGCGAGGAAAGCACCCGCACGGCGGCCGCCCTGCGCACCAGCTACGAACAGGCAGCGGCCGAAATGACCGAGGCGCTGACCAACGCCACGACAAAGTTCCGCGACACCATGGGCGAACTGCGCGGCATGACGGGTCAAATCCAGCGAGAGCTGGAGGCCACCCGGGCGGAACTCCGCCGCGGCGTCGTCGAGCTGCCGCAGGAGACACAGGAAGCGAGCGCCAACATGCGTCGCGTCGTCGCCGATCAGATCAAGGCCCTCAACGAACTGTCGGCTCTCGTGTCCCGCTCGAACCGTCTCGTCGACGCCGCTCCGGCTCCGCAGCCCCGCAAGGCTGCGGCCAACGAGACCCCGGTTGCCGCCACCATGGCGGCCGTCGCGGCCGCGGTCGAGCAGCGCATCGCGCAGACGCCCGCCCCCGCCCCGACGATCGCCCGGCAGGCCGAACCCAAGCCTCCGGCCGCTCCGGCCCTGAGCCCTGCTCCAGTTCCGGCTTCTGCGCCGGTTCGTCAGGCTCAGCCGGCCGAACGTCCGGCTTCCCGGAGGGACGAGGCTCCCGCCCGTGATGCCGGCGGCCGCGGCGGCTGGCTCTCGGATCTCCTGAACCGGGCCTCTCGCGACGAGGCAGTGGAACCGGCCCGCACGCCGGGAAGGACC
Source organism: Microvirga terrae (assembly GCF_013307435.2). NCBI lineage: Bacteria > Pseudomonadati > Pseudomonadota > Alphaproteobacteria > Hyphomicrobiales > Methylobacteriaceae > Microvirga > Microvirga terrae. The sequence goes on along the minus strand of NZ_CP102845.1, from coordinate 1,823,952 downwards.
GACCGCGCCCGCACGAACAGCCTCGAGTCCCTCGATTCGATCTCGGTCGATATCGCTCGGATGATCGACCACGAGGCGGCTGTCGAGCTGTGGGACCGCTATCGCCGCGGCGAGAGCAACGTGTTCACCCGTCGTCTCTATACGCTGCAGGGGCAGCAGACCTTCGACGAGATTCGCCACAAGTACCGCCGGGATGAGGAATTCCGGCAAACCGTGGATCGATATGTCGAGGAGTTCGAGCGCCTGCTGTCAGAAGTATCCCGCGACGATCGCGACTCCATGCTGACGAAGACCTATCTGACGTCGGAGACCGGCAAGGTCTACACCATGCTGGCCCACGCGAGCGGCCGGTTCGAGTGACTGGGATCAAACTGAGACGGTAAGAAACGCGGCCTGCGGGCCGCGTTTCTGCTTTGCGGGCTCCAGGGCTTTTTTCGCGGCATCGCTGCGGCTCGACGAAAGCTTGTTGCCTATTTGGAGCTCGACCATGAGCCACGGGCTGTCGCGCCTTGCGGGATGGGAAGAGTATTCTCGGCCGTGTGAGACGTCCGACCCGACTGTGTTCTCAATTGAACGTGTAGCGGACGCCTACTCGCATCTCATGAGCGCCGATCGACTCCATCTCCAATCCGGCACCATTATCGAAGGCGCGGGTTTTCACGTCGCCCATGCTTACATAGCGGTAGCCAAGATCGAATGTGAAATTCGATGACAACTGGTATGCGACACCAGCCATTACTGCCCATGCCAGACTGAAGTTGTCGCCGCCAGCGATCGACCTTGAGGCGCCGATCCCTGTCTCCGGATCGTAGATCGTCAGCACCTGCTGAGAGAGAACGTTGTGTGCCACGCCAAGGCCGGCGCCGACGTAAGGCGTCAGGCCCATCACCGGCCTGAAATCCAGGTAGCCATTGGCCATGATAGTCGACGATTGGAACTGACCGGAATCCGCGAGTGTGGTCGTGCCGGATATCGGCCCTGGCACGACACCTTTGAAGCGAGCGTCGAAGGTGTGATCTAGCGTGACATCCGCCCGGACATTGGCATTGAAGCGATATCCGAGGCCGGTGCCGATGACTGCAGCGTGAGCCAACCTCTCGCGGCTGAGACCATGGATATCCGGTTGAACCGCGACGTCAGCCTCAGGATGTTTATAATCGGCGTAGCCGAGCGTCCCTCGCAGGTACAACCCGCGAGAGGATTCTCTGAAATCCCGCATTGTCGTCGGCGACGACACAAAGACGCGGGAAAGGTCTGCAGCCAAAGCAGCCGACCCGGCTGCGGCGAAAAGGCCAGTGAGGGCCGCGATCTTGATTATTTGCATAGAGGATCTTCTTCACACAGCGAGCCACACGTATTGCCGAGAGCCCTCGACAGCATTGTTATTGTGTGTCGTCGACGTAAAGAAAACGTTAAGCTTAAATTCTCGTGATGCTGGTTACGAGATGTGGAATTCATGCCCTACAATGCACGATCTCGCTGAAAGCTCTCACAATTGTAAGTCTGCCAGCTTGTCAGTTTGCGGTGCTGCTGACGCAATCTCAACGGTGAAAAGCTTACGGAGGCCCAAGTTCACGTGGCAAACACTGTCCTGGGCCATCAGGAACGATCCGTTTCCTTGCGGCTTGGCAATACCCAGTATGCAATTTCGCAAGATCTAACAGAGTTCTCGCTACGTAAGAGGCGCATGAGCACGCAGAGTGTCTATAAAGGAATATACACCTGACAACCTCCTTAAGCTTCTACAGAGAATAGTCTTTTCTTGGGCAGACGATCGTATCGCGCCATAAATATTCGTAATCGGGCGCATTCTTTGTAATGCTTGTTCCAAGATCGTCCGACGGGCGACCGGAGCAACTCCTACATTTCGGCAGTGCATCGATCACAATTCGCTATTTGTTTCGCGCTTGTAGAATGATAACAATATATCGTTATATCGCATAGACATGGCCCCGCGCATTGGTCTGGAGTCGTTTGAGACTGGGTCCACGTCCTTGCTTGAATCGCGACCGAAACGATGCATCAGCATTGGAGAAGGCCATGCGTATAGGTGACGCCGCATCTGGTACGCCCCGCAAAGCCCGGTCAACCTCTGCGCACGCCGCTCGATTCAGCGAAGCCGAGCAACGACGCGGAGTTCTTCCTGCTCGGGAACCTGGAGGTCAACGCCGACATGCAGCGCCGCTTCGCCGAGGGGACGGGCATTGTCGGACCTTTTGGGCATATCATCGACTTGAAGCCGGAGAGGACCAATGTCCGCAAGAAGATCGTCAAGCCCTAAGGTTTCCCTCATTGCCTGCGCAGGGCTCCTGCCCGTGCTCGCTCTTGGCGCATGTGCGGATTACATCAAGCACAGCGACACGATCACGGCATCCGCCGGTGATGCGATAGCCTACAACAAGGTCGTGCATATCGACGACCCATGGCCGCGCGTTGCATCGGACACCCGTATCAGCAGGAATGGCCAGCGGGTCGACAAGGTGACGAAGTCCTACATCAATGGCACCGCCGCTGCGGCTCCGACTTCGCTTTCCATCAGTCTCCCGACGTCGAATGCACCTTCTCCGGACGGTTCGCCTCCGGCACAATAGTTTGCACCACCTCGTGCAGTCCCAGACGAACGGTGAATAAATCACCCAAAAGGGCTCCAGGTCTCCGGAGCCCTTTTGGGTTTTGCACTTGGCGCGCAGGCCTGTCAGGTTGGAGCTTTGTCCCTGTCGGGCACCTGCGACTGGCTGCCCAGGTCACCCGGTTCCTCGCGCCGCGGCAGCGGACTGCCGCTCACCCAGCGCACGATGTCGAGCATCACGACCGACAGGGCTTCGTCGAGGGCACGGGCGGCATTCGGCGCGTCCACGGCGCTGGCCGGGACGCTGGCGCGGAAGATGCGGCCGTTGACGATGCGACCGTTCTGGTCGCTGACGATCTTCACGGATATTTCGGCCACGGCCAGGTTGTCCGGAGTGGCGATCTCGAACCGGCGCAGCTCCGAGATGAGCTGAACGTCCGCGACGGCGCCGCTGCTCGGTCTCGAGACGCCCCGGAGCTGCGAAGCGTTCTCGAACGTGTTGATCAGGCGGGTCTGGATCAGCCGCGGGAGATTATCCGCCCACTGCCCTCCCCCGATGAACGACACGGAGCCGCTCGCGTCCTTTACGAGGATCTGCTGGGTCGCAAGCGCTTGCAGAGCCGCGGGTTCGTTGACCAGGACCTGAACGCCAGCCGCGCCCCGGATTCGGGACGTCGGCGCCGACAGGTCGAACGTCGCCGGTGCCGGCCCTGACGAGCAGGCGCCGGTCAAGGCGGCCAGAACCAGCACCGGGGCAAGGTCCCGAAGCAGGCAGGCTCGATCTTTCAGGGGGGTTAACACGGAGGATCCACGCATACTGGTTACTTAGCGGCGTCCACTATACTCGGGGAGATTCGAACGGCCACCGAAAAGAAACTGCTGTGGATTACGCTCGATGCTCCGGACGGCGCGGCTGATGTCCCCCAGGGTGCGACGGCCCTCGACCGCCAGAGCCTCGTATTCCCGCAGTCCCGATTCCGTGAAGCGGTTGACGCCTCCGAGAATGCCCTGAATGCCTTCGGTCCGGGTGTTGAGGTCGTTGGCGAGGTCACGCACGGCCACGGCCGCCGAGCGGATCTCGTCGAAAGCTCCCTTCCCGGCCTCCCCGGACGCCGAGCCGAGGAACTTCTCGGCCCCGGCCAGAACGGCATCGATCTTGTCGGCGGACTTGTTGAGCTTTTCGGTGATCGAGCGCGCTTCCTGGATCGCCTTGTCGATATCGGGGCTGCGGCGGCTCAGGGTCTGGGTGAAGGTGTCGACGTTCTCGACCGTACGGCCAATCTTGGCCGGATCGACGGCCTTGGCGATCTCGGCGATCTCCGCCACGGCCGAATCGAGCTTCGGGGCAGTCTCGTTCAACCGGTCGATCAGGCTCGCAGCATCCTTGAGCGCCTCGCTCACGACCTGACGGTTCTCCCCGAGGGCAGCGGTGAAGTTGTCGACGTTCTCGACGATGCGGGAAACGCGCTGGCCGTCGATCGAATTGGCCACCTCTTCGACCTTGTCGACGGTGCGCCCGACCTTCGCCGGATCGATGGCTTTCGCGATATTCGAGATATCACCGACGGCGCTGTCGAGCTTCGGGGCGGTCTCGTTGAGACGGCCAACGAGGCTGTCCGCATTGCGCAAGGTGTTGGTGATTGCCTCCCGGCTCTCGCCCAGGGATTGGGAGAAGCCCTCGACGTTCTCGACGATGCGGGTCACGCGCTGCGGATCGACGGCACGCACCACCGCATCGACATTGGTCGCCAGCGTCTCAAGCTTCTCGGCCAGAGGCCCGACCTTTTCGGCCGCCTGTCCAATCTGGGCCAAGAAGCGGTCGATGCCCTCCGAGTTCTCGCCGAGTGCCTGGGAGAAGCGCTCCACGTTCTGGATCGTCCGGCTGATGGCACCCTCGTTGTCGGAGACGACCCGCCCCACCCGTTCGAGCACGTCATCGGCCCGGCGGGCGATGTTGCGCGCCGTTTCGATCAGATCCTGGAAGTCGGAGCGATCGGCGAAGATTGTCGGCATGGGCTGCCCGGGGCCGGCCACGAGCGGCGGGGCGCCTGGCTCGCCTCCGGACAGACCGACATTCGCCACTCCGGTCAGGCCCTGGTATTCCAGGCGGGCGCGGGTATCGGACCGGATCGGTGTGTTGCTGTTGACCGTGGCGATGGCGACCACGCGGCGGGGATCCTCCGGCAGAAGGTCGAGACTTGTCACATCGCCGACCCGCAGGCCGTTGAAGGACACGCTCGAGCCCTGCGAGAGTCCGGAGACGGAGCCGGAAAACACGATGCGGATGCTCTGGCGGGCCTGACCGCGCTCGCCACCAGAGAACCAGTAGATGAAGCCGAAGGCGGCTGCGATCACCGCCAGGGTGAAGAGGCCGATCAAGGCGTAGTTTGCACGCGTTTCCATCGTTACCCTTATGCGCCGCCGGCCATGACCGCGCGTGCCCGTTTCCCATGAAAATAAGAGCGAAGCCACGGGTGATCCGATTCCAGCATCACCTCGATGGGACCCTCCGCGAGAATTTTTCCCTCGCCGAGAGCCGCTATCCGGTCGCAGACCGAATAGAGACTGTCCAGGTCATGGGTTACCATGAATACGGTCAGGCCTAAAGTCCGCTGTAACGTCGCAATCAGGTCGTCGAACTCGCCGGCTCCGATGGGGTCGAGCCCCGAGGTCGGCTCGTCGAGGAAAACGATTTCGGGGTCGAGAGCCAGCGCCCTCGCCAGGGCGGCGCGCTTGATCATGCCGCCGGACAGCTCGGATGGCAGCTTGTCGGCCGCGTCGGGGTTCAACCCCACCATCTCGATCTTGAGCATGGCAAGCTCGTCGAGCAGGCGGTCCGACAGGTGCAGGTATTCCCGCATCGGAACCTGGATGTTCTGCTTCACGGTCAGGGCCGAGAACAGCGCGCCCTGCTGGAACAGGACGCCCCAGTGCCGCTCGAGCTGGCGGCGCTCCTCGGGAGACAGGTCGTCGAGGTTCTGACCCAGCACCTGGATGGTGCCCGCGCGCTTGGGCACGAGACCGAGGATGGCCCGCGTGAGGACCGACTTCCCCTGGCCCGAACCGCCGACGAAACCGAGGATCTCGCCGCGGTAGACGTCGAGATCGAGCCCTTTAAGGATCGTTCTCTCTCCGAAGCCGACCTCGACCCCGCGCACGCTGATGATCACGTCGCGGTTCTTGGTCAGGTCGGAAGGGCGCCGTTCGAGCATCATGTCAATAATTTATCGCTGCAAAGAACATGGCGAAGAGGCCATCGAGCACGATGACCATGAAGATGGCCTTCACCACGGAGGACGTCACGTGACGCCCCAGGGACTCGGCCGAGCCCTCGACCGCCAGGCCTTCCAGGGTGGCGATGATCCCGATCACCAGCGCCATGAAGGGAGCCTTGATCATGCCGACCAGGAAGGTGTTCAGGCTGACGGCGGCCCGGAGGCGGTTCAGGAAGATGTCCGGGCTGATGTCGCCATAGACCCAGGTGGTCAGGCCGCCGCCGACGAGCGCCGCGATCGACGCGATAAAGGTGAGGAGCGGAAGCCCGATCACCAGCGCCATGATTCGCGGCACGATGAGAACCTCGATGGGATCGAGCCCCATGACCCGCAGGGCGTCGATTTCCTCCCGCATCTTCATGGAACCGATCTCGGCCGTGAAGGCGGATCCGGAGCGGCCCGCAACCATGATCGAGGTCAGGAGGACGCCCAATTCACGCAGGACCAGGATGCCGATGAGGTCGATGACGAACGGGGTCGCGCCGAACTTCACGAGCTGGAAGATGCCCTGCTGCGAGACGATGCAGCCGACCAGGAACGAGATCAGCACGATGATCGGAACGCCCCGATAGGCGATCTGCTCCAGCTGATTGATGACCGCCGTGCCGCGGAAGCGGCGAGGATGGACGACCACGCGGATTAGCGCGGAGATGAGCTCGCCCAGGAACCCGACGCCGCCGACCATGTCCCGGCCGGCACCCGCGACGCTCTGACCGACATCCACGAGGAAGTCGACCATCCGGGAATGCCGGGGCTTCGAGGCGCCCTGGAAGTCACGGAAGGCCGCTTCGTCCAGCAGGATCTTCTGCTCCGGCGTGGCATTGGCGAAATCGACCTGCCCCTTGCCGGACAGCTCGTGCCGTGTGCGGTTGAGCGTCCAGGCGCCGAGGGTGTCGAGACGCTCGACGCCACTCAGATCAAGGGTAAGTGGGAAGGTTTCCGCGTCCGTTTCGATCTCCTGGACCAGGGATTCGATCGTCTGGGCATGGGGCGCCGTCCACGGACCGGAGAGTCGGACCGTCGTCTGCTCCCCGGCGCGGTCGATTGTGACTTCCGGCTTTCGAGCCAAGGTGCCCTGCGCCACGATCATCCCTTCGGCATTGATTCCGCTTGGTGATAGCGTGTCATTGCGCCACAAGTCGAGACGAAGTTAAGCCGAGAGTGAAGAGAATGCGCACCCTCACCGTTTCCATCGACCGTTTCCCCATCGCCGGAACATTCACGATCGCCCGCGGCTCCCGCACGGAAGCCGTGGTGGTTACCGCGACGATCTCCGAGAATGGGGCGGTCGGCCATGGGGAATGCGTGCCCTACCCCCGCTACGGTGAGACGGTCGAGGGTGTGGCGGCGGCCATCGAAGCCATCCGGCCGCAGATCGAGGCGGGACTGACCCGGGAGGCGCTGCAGGATCTCATGCCGCCCGGCGCGGCTCGCAACGCGGTCGATTGCGCTCTGTGGGACCTGGACGCGAAGCGCTCCGGAATCCGCGCCCACCTGACCGCCGGGCTGACCCGCTGGCCGCCCGCGACCACGGCCTACACGATCAGCCTCGGCACGCCGGACAGCATGGCGGAAGCCGCCGCCAGGGCGGCCGACCGGCCGATTCTCAAGGTGAAGTTCGGCGCCCCCGACGGCGATATCGACCGGATCAGGGCCGTCCGCCGGGCGGCGCCCCAGGCGACTCTGATCGCCGACGCCAACGAGGGCTGGACCGAGGAGAACCTGGAGCGCCACCTCGCGGCCTGTGCCGACGAGGGCTATGCCCTGGTGGAGCAGCCCCTCCCGGCCAAGGCCGACGGGCATCTCGGCCGAGTCTCGCGCCCCGTCCCGATCCTGGCCGACGAGAGCGTCCATGACCGGGCGAGCCTCGACCGGCTCATCGGCCTCTACGAGGTCGTCAACATCAAGCTCGACAAGACCGGCGGCCTGACCGAGGCCCTGGCGCTGGCCGATGCCGCGGAGGCCAGGGGCTTCTCGCTCATGATCGGCTGCATGGTCGGTACCTCGCTTGCCATGGCGCCAGCCCTGGTTCTCGCGCCGCGCGCCCGCTTCGTCGATCTCGACGGCCCTCTCCTCCTCGCGAAGGACCGGGAGCCGGGCCTGCGCTACGAGGGCAGCATCGTCTATCCGCCGGAGCCGGCTCTCTGGGGCTGATATTTCTGCAGGCGGACGACCACCAGCATCAGAACGAACCCGATGGCTCCCAAGGGGGCCATCGCGGCAAAGACTCCGGCGCCAGCCTCGCTGTAGATCATGCCGCTGACGATCGTGGAGGCCGCGATGGCAAGAGCCGTCAGGGAGCCGAAGACTCCCTGCGCCCGTCCCCTTGCCCGCACGGGGGCGAGCGCTGCAAGGGCCGCCATGGTGCCGATATGGGTGGCCGCGAAGGACAGGCTGTGCATGGTCTGCAGCACGACCGTGACCCCGACCCCCGGCTCCAGCGCCATGATGGTGAAGCGGATGACGGCGGCGGCCGACCCGAGCAGGATCAGTCCGACGCCCGAACTCCGCCCAACATGGCGACCCAGATAAAGGAAGACCAGGATCTCGGCGATCACTCCCGCGGCCCAGAAATAACCGATCACCTCGTCCGAGAAGCCGGCGGAGCGCCAGTAGATGCTGCCGAAGGCATTGAGCGCCCCGTGGCTCGCCTGAGTCACGGCCCCGGCGATCAGCACCAGCCACAGGATCCGGGAGAGCCGGGCCGGAGCGGTCTCGTGCGGCAGGTCGTTCGGACCCGCGGGTTCGGGAGCCTCCTTCGGAACGGCTAGGAGCGTGGCGGAGATCCCCAGAACCGGGATGAATGTCAGGGCGACGATCACGACCTCCGGCCCGAAGGCGCCCACGAGATATCCGCCCACGATGTTGGTGATGAAGAACGCGACGGAACCGGCTCCCCTGATCCGGCCGTAACTCAGGCCGGGATGCCGCTGGACCGCATTGGTCGAGACGAGGTCGTTGCCAGGGATGATGCAGGACTGGGCGACGGCGACGAGGGCCACCAGGACCATGATCGCGACGCTGCTGTCGACCAGCAGGAACAGCGGAAAGCCGACCAGCTGGCCGAGATGGCTGGCCAGAAGCAGGCGCCTTGCGCCGAACGACCGGTCCGCCAGGCTCAGGAGCGGCGCGGTCGCCAGGATCCGTACGATGATCGGGATGGCCACCACGAGTCCGATGACGGTCGGGGACAGCGCCTTGCTCTGCAGCCACAGGGGGAAGAACGGGAGATAGATTCCGTGACTGGTGAAGCTGGCGGCCTGCAATGCGCCCAGGCGGAGTTCGAGAGCTTTGAGCGGATGCATCAGGACAATGGTCTTCTGAGGTCTGTAAGCGGGGCGAAAGGAGCAAGAACGCGGTGCAAGACTACCCCTGAAGGCCTTGCAGGGGTTGAGCTTGCAGGCGGTTTGCGCACATCTGTTGGGGACAGGAATCAAACCCGGCCGAGATGGATTGCGCCACCATGCCCGATGAAGAGACCAACGTCACGTTCGGCGACCTGGATTTCGACACCATCGAAACGGCCGTCATGGAGACGGCACGCGGCCGCTGGTTCCTGAAGGAATTCGCCAGGCGCAACCGCCATGCGGACACGCAGGCCATCGTCGAGGCGCTGAGCCGTCTGAAGGAACAGCCGCTCGATCCGAGGGTCGCCGAGCCCTTCAGGGCCGTTCTCGAGAAGTTGGTCGCCCTGATCCGGCAGACCAAGGCGGAGGTCCGGTCCTTTCCGGCGCTCGACCCCGACGATCCCATGAACGGCCTCTCGGAGGCGGAACTCCAGGAAGCGGCCGAGCAGCGCATCCGGCGCCTGGTGTCGACCCTTCACGACGTGGAAAACGCCGTCCAGAGCCTGATCGATCACAGCCGCGTGGAGATCGATCGGACGGAAGTCACCCTGGAAGCCGGCCCTTTCGAGGGTGAGAAAGCCCAACATCTCCACCCGCACCCTGCCTTCCTGATGTAGAGGCAGCTAGTGATCGGAATGGGCTTTCTCGATATTGGAGAAGAACTGCCGGGCGCTTTCCTGCCAGGTGAAGGTCTCGCCATAGGCCCGACACCGCTCCCGCGGGATCGCGAGGGCCCCGAGTGCGGCCTCCCGCAGATCCGGTGAGAGAACGCCGCAGCCCGAGGCTCCGATCACGTCGAGCGGCCCGGTGACCGGAAAGGCCGCGATCGGCAGGCCGGACGCGAGGGCCTCGATCAGCACGATGCCGAACGTGTCGGTCAGGCTCGGGAACACGAAGACGTCCGAGGACGCATAGACCCGGGCCAGATCCTCGCCCGTCAGAGCCCCGAGGAACCGGGCTTCGGGATAGGTCCGTTCGAGCCCTGTGCGGGCCGGTCCGTCCCCGACGACGACCTTCGTGCCGGGCAGGTCGAGGCTCAGGAAGGCGTCGAGGTTCTTCTCCACCGCGACCCGCCCGACATAGAGGAAGATGGGCGCGGCCACGTCCAGGATCCGCTCGGTCCGGGGCCGGAACAGGCCGGTGTCGACGCCCCGCGTCCAGCGCATGATGTTCCTGAAGCCGCGCCCGGCCAGGTCCCGCTCCAGGGACGGCGTGCTGACCATCATGGCGCGGGCGGCCCCGTGGAAGCGCTTCAGAGCCCTGTAGGACCAGGCCTCCGGGATTCGGGTGCGGGCCGCGACATATTCCGGGAAGCGCGTGTGGTAGCTCGTGGTGAAAGCCCGCCCCTGGCGGGTGCAGGTCAGCCGGGTCGCAAGCCCGATGGGTCCTTCCGTGGCGATGTGGACATGGGTCGGCTGGACCTCTTCAAGAATTCCGGCGACGGATCCGGGCCTCACCAGCGAGAGCCGGATCTCCGGATAGGTCGGCATCGGGACGGAGCGGAAGCGCTCGGGCGTGAGGAACACGACCTCCGTGCCGAAGCGCGGCGCCTCCACGGCCATGTATTCCAGGGAGCGGACGACCCCGTTGATCTGGGGCCGCCAGGCGTCGGTTGCGATCAGAAGGCGCATCAGGCGGCCTTCTCGCTGATGACCGGGGCGGCAAGGCCCTCTACTCGGGTCACCTCCAGCTGGACCTCCGTCCATCGAATGAGCTGGAACGAGCCATCGTAATGCTCGACCACCGCCGTGCAGGACTCGACCCAGTCGCCCGTGTTCACGTAGGCGACCCCGAACTGATCATGCATGGTGGCATGGTGGATATGCCCGCAGATCACGCCGTCGGCCTGCTGCCGGTGGGCCTCTGCGGCGAGAAGCTCCTCGAACCGGCTGATGAAGTTCACCGCGTTCTTGACCCGCAGCTTGGCCCAGGACGACAGCGACCAGTAGGTCAGCCCGAGGCGCCGCCGGACCATATTGAGATACGTGTTGACGAAGAGCGCCGCCGAATAGGCTCCGTCTCCGAGGAGGGCCAGCCAGCGGGCATGCCTGACGACGAGATCGAACTGGTCGCCATGGATTACGAGGTAGCGCTTGCCGTCGGCAGCTTCGTGCACCGCGTAATCGGCCAGCTCGATCCCGCCCAGATTGACCCCGATATAGTCACGCAGGAACTCGTCGTGGTTGCCCGGAAGGTAGACGAGGCGCGCCCCTTTCCGGACCTTGCGCAGGAGCTTCTGGACCACGTCGTTATGGGCCTGCGGCCAGTACCAGCCGGATTTCAGCTTCCAGCCGTCGACGATGTCGCCGACGAGATAGATCGTGTCGGCGTCGTAGGTCTTGAGAAACTCCAGCAGGGCGTCCGCCTGGCACCCCTTCGTGCCGAGATGGAGGTCGGACAGGAACAACGTCCGTACGCGCAGAGCATTCACATCCTGAGCCATGGGCTTCTCCGGCGGGCTTGCTGGACGATAGCCAAACGGATTCCCGTCTCGTCCCCATGACGGTTTTCCTGCAGATTTGTGACGCCGGGCCGTGATGCCCTCGACGTCGTCACCGGACTTGTGCCGGTGATCTCGATCGTTTGGAACGCCGCGCTTTTCTGATCGGGATGGCCGGCACAGGGCCGGCCATGACGGGCGGAGGGTCGGATGGCGGAGGAGCGTGACGCTGCGGTGCCGGTGCGTGATCTGTGGTGATGTCAAAGTGCAGCACCTGTGGGCCCGCAGCCGTGGGGCTGCGAGCCTTCAGGATGATCGAGGGTGGCGCGAGTGGCGGCCCGGCTCGATGGAGATGGTTTGATGGAAGAGCCGGACGGCACCTCGCGCACGGTACTTTTAGGCGTTTAGACTTGGCAGCCCGAAGCACCAAGGGCCTCCCGCCAGCCGGCTTGCGAGGCCAACTGCGGGACCGTGCCGGTTCCCGTCACTGCGACGCCTCGCGAGCGCGCCCCTCGAAGGAACCGATCTGTCCAACGATATAGCTTAGCTTGCGCCCGCTGTCAAGAACAAAATAAGAACATGATCTCACCGTCTCGAACTCACCCCCACGTCATCACCGGCCCTGGGCCGGTGATCCCGATCGGAAAGGCACGGCGCTCTTCCAATCGGGATGGCCGGGACAGGCCCGGCCATGACGTCGAGGGTGTCAGGACGGAGGGAGGGTGGCCATGACGTGGTGGGTGGAATGACGGGCGGAGGGTGGCGAGGACGGGCGGAGAACGGACGGGCCTGCCAGGACAGGAATCACACCCCGGCCCCGTCCCGGCCCGCCTCGGGCGAAAAGTCCGATTCACAGGCGGGCCGGTTTGCCGTAGAGCCTTATCGTCGGATCGGGCGGAGATCGTGGATGAATGGACCTGACATCGTCGGGCTGGTTGGCGTTGCAGCCTACCTGTCGGCCTACGGGTTGCTGCAACTCGGCGCCCTGAGGGTCGAGGACAACCGCTATGCGCTTCTCAATGCCCTGGGAGCGCTGCTGATCCTCTACTCCCTGCTGTTCGACTTCAATCTGGCGTCCTTCGTAACCCAGACGGCATGGCTGATCCTCACGGCGATCGGCTTCGCGAGGTCTCACATCAAGCGCTCTCGGGCCGTCCAGTCCTGAACCCTTGCCCTCAACCCATGCGTCGGGCGCAGGGGTTTGCGCGCCGATTGGGGGTTCACGGGGAGGCCCGTCCGTGATTGGCTGCACTCTTCCAAGCGACGCCAGCCGTGAAAACCCCTTCTCCCGTGAAACCTCTCCTGGGGATCTCCCTCAAAGTCACCTCCGCCGTCGTCTTCACGATGATGTCGGCGACCCTCAAGACGCTCGCCGCGCGCTATCCTGTCGGGGAGATCGTCTTCTTCCGCTCGGCCTTCGCCCTGCTCCCGCTGATGTTGTGGCTGGGTTGGCAGGGAGACCTCATCAACGCGGTGCGGACGAGGAACGTGGTCGGTCACTTCAAGCGCGGGTTCATCGGCACGGGCGCCATGTATCTCGGCTTCGCCGCCCTTTCCTACCTGCCGCTGCATGACGCCATCGCGATCGGCTACGCGTCTCCCCTCATCGCGGTGATCCTGGCGGCGCTCCTCCTGAAGGAGACGGTGCGGGCCTATCGATGGACGGCGGTCGGCATCGGGTTCGTCGGCGTGCTGATCATGCTGTCGCCCTATCTGAAGGTCGGGACCTTCGGCGGGGATCTGAACGCCGGCCCCACGCTCGGCGCGATGCTGGCCTTCACGGGCGCTTTCTGCTCGGCCGGCGCCATGATCCAGGTCCGGCGCCTGACCGAGACCGAGAAGACCGGCGCCATCGTGTTCTACTTCTTCATCATGGCGTCCGGGCTGTCGCTCTGCACCCTGGCGCTGGGCTGGCGCATGCCGGATTCCACGGACCTCGCCCTGTTCGTCCTCATCGGCATCCTGGGCGGCGTCGGCCAGATCCTGGTCACGCAATCCTACCGATATGCGGACACCTCGGTGATCGCGCCGTTCGAGTACACCACCATGATCTGGGCGCTCCTGTTCGGCTGGTTCATGTTCGGGGATCTGCCCACCCTGACCGTGCTGGTCGGCGCCGCCATCGTGGCCGCCACGGGCCTCTTCATCGTCTGGCGCGAGCACCGGCTCGGGCTCCTGCGAACCAGGGCCCTGCAGGTCGCTCCCCAGAGGCCCGGGGTCTGAACCTCAAAAGGTTGGGCCATGCGCCCCCGGCGCTTGACCCGTTCCGCCGATTCCCTCACAACCGTTTTGAGGAACGAACGTTCTCTATTTCGGAACAGAGGCAGTCATGGGCGTCGAGGGCAAAGAGCGGAGCCGGGACCTGGAGACGGGCGCACAGGTTCTGTCCGGCAACATGGGCAAGACGATCCAGCGCCTGCGCAAGGCCTACAACCTGTCCCTGTCGGAACTCGCCGAGCAATCCGGCGTGGCGAAGTCGATCATCAGTCAGATCGAGCGCAACGAGACCAACCCGACGCTCGCCACCATCTGGCGGCTGAGCCAGGCCCTCGACGTGTCGATCGAGCGGGTTCTCGCCTCCGGGGACGAGGAGCCCTTCATCGAGAAGTCCTCCAAGGCCGACACCCCGATCCTCGTGTCCGAGGACGGCAAGATGCGCCTGGCCATCATCGGCTGGCTCAAGACCATCGAGTGGCTGCAATGGTACGACGTGCAGTCCGAGCCCGGCGGCGTGCTCGATTCCGACAGCCACCAGCGCGGCTCGGTGGAATGCCTGTCGGTCCTGGAGGGCGAGTTCGAGGTCGAGGTCGGGGGCGCGATCCAGCAGGCGAAGGCCGGCGAAAGCCTGCGCTATCGTTGCGACCGTCCCCATTCGGTGCGCTGCATCGGCGACGCGCCGGGCCGGGCCACCATGGTGTGCATCCTGAAGGCCGCCGTGATGGATTGAGGCTCTCGGGCTGCGAAGTTAGCCGAACATGAGAACCTCCCTCGTCATGGCCGGGCTTGTCCCGGCCATTCCGACCGGAAGGCCGCAGCGCCTCAGGAAATCGGGATCACCGGCACAAGGCCGGTGATGACGTGGAGGGTGCGGTGAGGCGATGCCTGAGTCGTTCGAGCGCCAACGCGCAATCCCCATTACTCCGGCTTCTTGAAACCCTGCCTCGGCGGCAGCGACAGCAGGTATTCGGCCATGGCCCGCCGGTCCCCGTCGGGGAGCCGGGCCGTGTTGGCCACCACGGCGCCCATCGGCCCGCCGACCGTATCGAAATTCGGCGTCTCGCCGGTGGTCAGCAGGGTCGTGAGGTCGTCCGGCGTCCAGCCGCCGATGCCGGTCGGATGCGGGGTGATGTTGGGAACGATGCCCCGTCCCTCGGGATCGGGACCGCCGGCGAAGCGCCTTTCCTCGATGATGGCTCCCGCCATGTTGCGTTGGCTGTGGCACTCGGCGCAGTGGCCCGGCCCGTTCACCAGATAGGCGCCCCGGTTCAGGCTCTCGGACTTGCCAGGATCCGGCCGGAAGGCCTGCCCGTCCAGGAAGGCGAGCTTCCACAGACCGAGACCGCGGCGAATGTTGTAGGGGAATGGCAGCTCGTGACCGGGAGCGCGCCCTTCGACCGGCTGAAGCGTCATGATGAACGCGAAGAGATCGCCGAGATCCTCGGGGCTCATGCGCTGATAGCTCGTATAGGGAAAGGCCGGATAGTAGTGGCGGCCGTCGGGCGAGATGCCCTCCCGCATGGCACGGACGAAGTCCGCCGTGGTCCAGGAGCCGATGCCGTCCTGCTTATGGGGCGAGATGTTGGGAACGTGGAAGGTGCCGAAGGGCGACTTCAGGGCATAGCCGCCGCCGAGCCGCAGCTTGTCGTCCTGGTTGGGGACCGCGTGGCAGGAGGTGCAACCTCCCGCGAAGAACAGGGTGCGGCCGCTATCGAGATTCGGCTGGCGGGCCGGCCCCGACGCCGCTTCGGGAGAGACCTGACCGTTCCCGCGGATGAGGGCGTAGGCCGCCGGAGAGGTCAGGCCCCAGAAGCCCGCCGCCCCGAGCAGGACCAGAACCAGAAGAGCCACGATCGCCTTGCGCATTCCGTTCTCCAAACGAAACGGGCGGCCGACGGCCGCCCATTCTGAAGCCTCTCAGGCGCTACGAGCTCTTCTTGCGGAACTCGTTGTGGCAGGTGCCACAGTTCTGCAGAACCTTCGGCATCTCCGCCTTGAAGGAGGCCTCGTCCTTGATCGACGCCAGGGCGGTCTGGGCATCCTGGCTCATCTTGGTGCCGTAGGACTCGAACTTGGCCTTGTTCTCCCAGACGGACGGCAGCGCTTCGGACTTGGGCGCGTCCTTCGAGTTCTCGGGGAACAGGGCCACGAACTTCTTCGGGTTCTCCGCGAGCACCTTCAGGCTGGCCTGAACTTTGGCGAGATCGAAAGGCTCCTGGCCGCGCATCATGCCGCCGATGGGCCGGGTCTGGGCGGCCATTTCCTTCATGAGACCCTGGCGCTGCTCGACCACGTCGCTTTGCGCAATGGCGGCCGTCACTCCGAGCGCCAGAAGGCTGGCGACGAAAATAGTAGACTTCATATGTTCCTTCCCCTCATGGGCGCGATCGACGGTGTCCGGACGAACCATCGTCAGCGGGCCGGCATTAGCGCACATCTCGTCAAGCTTGAGCACTCTACCTTAGAACACATCTATGTGAGGTGCGTATCAAGGGAGCCTATTCCACAGGCTCGCCGGAGGCCGCCCAGTCCTTGAACCCGCCCCGGTAGTGCTCGCGGATGTCGCGGCCGGCGGCCTGGGCGAATTCGATCGCCCTCACGGACCGGACTCCGGCCGCGCACGAGAACACGATTCGCTTGCCCTCTGGCAGCGCGGACGGATCGAAGGACGAGAGCGGATGAGAGACCGCGCCGGGAATGTGGCCGGCGGCGAATTCGTGCGGCTCGCGCACGTCGACGAGCACGAACGAGCCCTCCTGCAGGCCCTGCTTGACGGCCTCGCGGTCGAGATCGATGACTTTGGGCGCTTCACTCATGACAAATCCTCCCTGCGGCGGGTCACACTCATACCGGCACCGCAGGGAGGAGCGCAATCGGGCCGACCGTCAGGCGAGCGGCGGAATCCGCAGCACCCAGCCTGGCTGGATCATGTCCGGATCCTTGACCGGCGGGGAGTTCGCCTTGACGATCTCGGTGTATTTCGCGCCCTTGCCCTTGCCGTAATGCTTCTCGGCGATCTCCCAGAGGGTGTCGCCCTTCTGGACCGTGTACATGGTCGAGACCGCGGCGGGCTGCTGCACCTGAAGCTCGCTCGTGTCGACCTCGGCCACCCCGTAGGTGTTGCCGAGGGACAGGATGATCTTCTCGGCCTCTTCCTGATTGGTGGCCTGGCCCGAGAGCTTCACCTTGTCGCCTTCGACCTGGATGCCGAGCTTGGTCGCGTCGAACCCATGGCCCTGGACCTCCTGCTGCAGCTTCTCCGGCGTGGCCGCGGCCGCGCTGCCGCCGAAGATCTTGGCCCCGGCCTCCTTGATGAACTTGAACAGACCCATGTCGTCCTCCATTGGCTCCTGCCCGGCTCATGATGGCCAAGCTGGGAGGAAGACGCGCGGTGATCTCAACGGTTCCGGTCAGGCCAAGGTCGAGAACACGTCGGCGAGCGACGGCAGGCGATCCTTGAGCCGGAGCAGGCCGATCAGCTCGATCTGCGCGATGGCGGTGTCGAACTCGACATCGGTCTCGTGATCGAGCCGCTCCTCGAAGGCGGCGAGGATCTCGTCCTTCGAGCGTCCCTTCACGGCCATGATGAAGGGGAAGCCGAATTTCTGCCGGTAGGCGTCGTTCAGCGCCAGGAAGCGATCGCGCTCCGCCGCGGTCAGGCTGTCGAGGCCGGCGGAGGATTGTTCACTGCGGGAATCAGCCGTGAGGTCGGCGAGCTTCAGGCGCCCGGCGAGGTCCGGATGGGCGTTGATCAGCGCCTGCTTCTGCTCGTGCGTCGCCGCCGAGAGGACCAGCACCATGGCGGCATGAAGGCCTTCCGCGGTGTCCTGCCCGGTGGTCAGTCCGGCATCGTAGGCGCGCTCGGCGATCCAGGGCGAATGCTCGAAGATGTCGCCGAAGAGCTCGACGAACACCACCCGGCTCATGCGGCTGGGCTTCACGTCCGCCGGGCGGTGATTCCGGATCCAGTGGCGCGCGATGTCGACGCGCCGCGCCACCCAGACCTTCTCGTGGGACGCCACGTAGTCCAGGAAGCGGGCGAGCGCCGCGGCCCGGCCCGGACGGCCCACGAGCCGGCAATGGAGGCCCACCGACATCATCTTCGGCGCGGTTTCGCCTTCCGCATAGAGCGTGTCGAAGCTGTCCTTCAGATAGGCGAAGAACTGGTCGCCCGCGTTGAAGCCCTGCGGGGTGGCGAAGCGCATGTCGTTGGCGTCGAGCGTATAGGGCACGATCAGCTGGGACCGGTCGCCGTGCTGCTCCCAGTAGGGCAGCTCGTCCGCGTAGGAATCGGCGCTGTAGAGGAACCCGCCCTCCTCGGCCACCAGACGGTTGGTGTGCTCCGAGGTGCGGCCCGTGTACCAGCCGAGGGGGCGCTCGCCCGTCACCTCGGTGTGGATGCGGATCGCCTCCTTGAGGTGCGCCCGCTCCTCCTCGGCCGAGAAGTCCCGGTAGTCGATCCATTTCAGCCCGTGGCTGGCGATCTCCCAGTTCGCGTCCTTCATGGCGGCGACCGCCTCGGGGTTGCGCATGAGCGCCGTCGCGACCCCATAGACGGTCACTTGAAGGCCGCGTTCGGTGAACATGCGCCACAGGCGCCAGAAGCCCGCGCGGGAGCCGTATTCGTAGATCGACTCCATGCTCATGTGCCGCTGGCCGAGCCAGGGTTGAGCGCCCACGATCTCCGACAGGAACGCCTCGGAGGCGCGGTCGCCGTGCAGGATGCTGTTCTCTCCGCCCTCCTCGTAGTTGATCACGAACTGGACGCAGATCCGGGCTCCGTTGGGCCAGCCGGGATGGGGCGGGTTTCGGCCGTAGCCGACGAGGTCGCGCGGATAGGAGGTGT
The DNA here is from genome assembly GCF_013307435.2 of Microvirga terrae. Taxonomy (NCBI): domain Bacteria; kingdom Pseudomonadati; phylum Pseudomonadota; class Alphaproteobacteria; order Hyphomicrobiales; family Methylobacteriaceae; genus Microvirga; species Microvirga terrae. The sequence goes on along the minus strand of NZ_CP102845.1, from coordinate 1,805,258 downwards.
CAGGCAAGGTCAGCTTCCTCGATAGGTGGAATAGCTCCAGGGCGAGACGAGCAACGGGACGTGATAATGCCCGTCGGGCTCCGCAATGGTGAAGCGGATCGGCACGACGTCCAGGAACGGCGGATCGGCCGTGGCGGTGCCCAGGGCTTTGAAATACGCCCCGATGGCGAAAACGATCTCATAGGTCCCGGTGCGAAATGCCTCGCCGATCAGCAACGGCGCATCCGTGCGCCCATCCGCATTGGTGGTCGTGCGAACGACCGAGCGGCGTTGAGCCCCTTCGAGGGCGAAGAGCTCGATGGCGACGCCCCTGGCGGGCTTGCCGTTGGCGGTATCCAGAACGTGTGTGGACAGGCGTCCCATGAAACCTCGCGACAGGTCTGGTGTCCTTCGGGGTGTGGACTCTTTCGACGCCATGGTCCGCCGTCAAGCGCATCCATAAGTCTAGTTGCACAAGTCTTGGGCTTCCGCGACAGGGATCCTGTTGAAAAACCGGCCGAATGGGCCTTCCGCCGAGGGAGGCCGGGCCCTAGGCTGTGACGTCCTTCTCTGACCAAGTGGCTGCATGATCGACCCGCAAATCTCCGAATGGATCAGCCAGCTCATCCGCTGGGTCCATGTGATCACGGCCATCGCCTGGATCGGCTCGTCCTTCTATTTCATCCATCTGGACCTCAGCCTCAAGAAGCGCGATGGGCTGCCTGAGGGCGTCGGCGGCGAGGCATGGCAGGTCCATGGCGGCGGGTTCTACAACATGCGCAAATATCTCGTTGCGCCGCCCGAACTGCCCAGGGAGCTGACCTGGTTCAAATGGGAGAGCTATTCCACCTGGATCAGCGGCTTCTTCCTCATCGTGTGGGTGTATTATCTGCACGCGGATCTCTACACCATCGACCCGGCCATTCGCGCCCTCGAGGCCTGGCAGGCGCCGGCCATCGGGATCGGCGGCATCGCCCTGAGCTGGTTCGTCTACGAGGGGCTCTGCCGCTCGCCCCTCGGCAAGAACGGCGTCGTCCTGGGCGTCGCGCTCTTCGCCTACATCCTGGCGGCGGCCTTCGCCTTCACGCAGGTGTTCAACGGCCGCGCCGCGTTTCTCCACACGGGCGCGATGATCGCCACCTGGATGTCCGCGAGCGTCTTCTTCATCATCATCCCGAACCAGAAGAAGGTGGTGGCGACCCTGCTCGCCGGCGGCACGCCCGACCCGAAGCTCGGCAAGGAAGCCAAGCTGCGTTCGACGCACAACAACTATCTGACGCTGCCCGTCATCTTCCTGATGCTGTCGAACCACTACCCGCTCGCCTGGTCGTCGCGCTACGCGGTCGCCATCATCGGGCTGATCGTGATCGCCGGAGCGGTCATCCGGCATTACTTCAACTCGCAGCATGCGGGCAAGGGCTCGCCGTGGTGGACCTGGGCGGTGGCGGCTCTCTGCGTCTGGGCGGCGATCTGGCTGTCGATCATCGGCAAGCCCGGGAACGCCAACCTGGCGGCCGCTCCCGCGGATGCGACACCCGCGACCGTCACGGCCGCCTTCGACGAGGCTGTGCTCACGATCCAGTCGCGCTGCTCCATGTGCCACGCGGCCGAGCCGGTCTGGGACGGGATCAGGATCGCCCCGAAGGGCGTGCGTCTCGATACGCCGGAGGAGATCGCCCGGCATGCGGAGATCATCCGGGTCCAGAGCGTGCTGACCCACGCCATGCCGCCCAACAACGTGACCGAGATGACCCTGGACGAGCGGAAGGCCGTGGCAGCCTGGCTCGCCGCCAGGGACACCGCCACGCGCTGAAGCACAATCCTGTAACGACAACGACAACCCATGGAGGATCCCGTGACCGAACTCACGCTCGAGACGGCCCAGAAAATCGCCACCGAAACCCTCAAGACCGCGCGGGAAAAATCCTTCAAGCCGCTGTCCGTTGTCGTCTACGACGCCCGCGGCGCCCTCAAGGCCCTCCTGTCCGAGGACGGCACGAGCCTCAAGCGGGCCGAGATCGCCATGGGCAAGGCCTATGGCGCCCTGGCCCTGGGGGTGGGCTCGCGCGCCCTCCACAAGATGGCGACCGACCGCCCCTATTTCGTCGCCTCGGCCACCCATGCGGTCGGCGGGCAGCTCGTGCCCGTTCCGGGCGGCGTCCTGATCAAGGACGGACAGGGGCAAACCCTGGGTTCGGTGGGGGTCTCCGGCGACACCTCGGACAACGACGAGATCGCCGCAGCGGGCGGGATCAAGGCTGCCGGACTGGTGTTCGACACCGGCGCCTGAGCCTCTTACCAAACGTCAAGTTATTGATATGTCTGGTTTTTATAGGCGTTTTGGGATAGTACTGGACATAAACAGTTGATTGATCAACAAATAGGGCAAGGTTACTGCCCTAAAGGCTCTGACCGAGACAATCCAGAACCCTGAAATAAAATCAGAAAGGGAACGCGTCCGATGTCATCATGGATCAAACGCACGGCTCTTGCCGCCGTCGCCACGGCCGCCCTCATGGGCGCCGCGTCGGCTGAAGTCGTCTACAACCGCGCCAATTCGGGCGAGCCGGAAACGCTCGACACCCACAAGACCTCGACCGTCCAGGAATCCCACATCCTGCGCGACATGCTCGAGGGCCTCGTGACCTACAGCGCCAAGGGCGAAGCCATCCCCGGCCAAGCCGAGAAGTGGGAAGTCACCGACGACGGCAAGACCTATCGCTTTACGCTCCGCAACGGCCTGAAGTGGTCGAACGGCGATCCGGTGACAGCAGAGGATTTCGTCTATTCTTACCGCCGCATCATGGATCCGGCGACCGGCGCGAAATACGCCAACATCCTCTATCCCATCAAGAATGCCGAGAAGATCAACAAGGGCCAGGGCAAGCCCGAGGAACTGGGCGTGAAGGCGGTCGACGCCAAGACCGTCGAGATCACCCTCGAGTCGCCGACCCCCTATTTCATCGAGCTTTTGACCCACCAGACCAGCCTGCCCGTGCACAAGGGCTCGGTCGAGAAGTTCGGCAAGGACTTCGTGAAGCCGGGCAACATGGTGACGAACGGCGCCTACAAGCTGGTCGAGTTCGTGCCGAACTCCCACATCAAGCTCGCCAAGAACGAGAACTACTACGGCGCCAAGGACGTCCAGATCGATACGGTCAACTACTTCCCGACGCCGGACTTCGCCGCCATGGTGCGCCGTTATGAGGCCGGCGAGCTCGACACGACGGACGACGTTCCCGCCGACCAGATGAAGTCGCTCAAGGAGCGCTTCAAGGATCAGGTCCGCCTCGGCCCGTATCTCGGCACCTGGTACATGGTGGTGAACTCCTCCAAGGCTCCGTTCAACGACGTGAAGGTGCGTCAGGCTCTCTCCATGCTGGTCGACCGCGAGTTCATCGCCGAGCAGATCTGGGGCCAGACCATGCAGCCGGGCTACTCGTTCATGCCTCCGGGCGTGGGCAATTACGGCGAGCCGGCCTACATGAGCTACAAGGACCAGTCCCCGATCGACCGCGAGGACGCCGCCAAGAAGCTCCTCACGGAAGCTGGCTTCGGCCCCGGCAAGCCGCTGAAGGTCGAGATCCGTTACAACACCACGGACAACAACCGGAACACGGTCATTGCCATCTCCGAGCAGTGGAAGCAGGCCGGCATCGAGACCTCCTTCATCAACACGGACGGCAAGACCCACTTTGCCCACCTGCGTGACGGCGGCGACTTCGACATCGCCCGCTACGGCTGGATCGCCGACTACTCGGATCCGAACAACTTCCTGTTCCTGCTCAAGAGCGACAACAAGGGCTTCAACTACGGCAAGTACAACAATCCGGAGTTCGACAAGCTGCTCGACAACGCCGCCAAGGAACTGGATCTGAAGAAGCGTGCCGACATGCTCAAGCAGGCCGAGGCGATCCTCATGAAGGACATGCCCTGGATCCCGATCATGTACTACGGCAAGAGCAACCTGATCTCGCCGAAGATCAAGGGCTTCGTGCAGAACACCCGGGGCGTCTATCCGACGCGGTTCCTGTCGAAGACGCAGTAAAAATAAATCCGATAAGGGGGGCGGTCTGCTCGTCAGGCCGCCCTATTCTTTTATTGTTATGCTGTAGCAGCAGGAGGAGCTTCCCGTGCTCTCCTTCATCTTTCGCCGCTTCTTGTCGGCCATCCCTACCCTTTTCATCATCGTCACCATCTCGTTCTTCCTGATCCGGCTCGCCCCCGGCGGGCCGTTCGATCTGGAGCGGCCTCTGGAGGCCAAGGTGATGGAGAACCTCAACCGGATCTATCAGCTCGACAAGCCGCTCTTCGAGCAGTACCTGCTCTACCTCGGCGCGGTGGTGCGGGGCGATTTCGGCCCCTCGTTCATCCTGCGCGATTTCTCCGTGGGTGAGCTTTTCGCGCGCGGCCTGCCCATCTCGATGACCCTGGGCGCGCTCGCCCTTTCCTTCGCGGTCATCGTCGGCGGCACCCTCGGGTCCATCGCGGCTCTGCGCCAGAACAGCACCGTCGACTATCTGGTCACCGGCATGGGCGCACTCGGCCTCACCATCCCGAACTTCGTGGTGGCGCCGATCCTTCAGATCGTGTTCGGCCTGGCGCTCGCGTGGCTTCCGGTGGCCGGCTGGGCCAACGGCAACATCCGCAACCTCGTCCTGCCGGTCCTCGTGCTGTCTCTGCCGCAGATCGCGGTCGTCGCGCGCATGACCCGCGCGGCCATGATCGAGAACCTGCGTTCCAATCACATCCGCACCTTGCGGTCGCTGGGCCTGCCCACCCGGGTGATCGTGGCTCACGCCCTGCGCGGAGCCGCCCTGCCCGTGGTGTCCTATCTCGGCCCCGCCGCAGCCGCTCTGCTCACCGGCTCCGTGGTGGTCGAGACCATCTTCGGGCTGCCGGGGATCGGACGCTACTTCGTCGAAGGCGCGCTCAACCGCGACTACACCCTCGTCATGGGCACGGTCGTCGTCGTGGCCGTGTTCGTTCTGCTCTTCAATCTCGTGGTCGATATCCTCTACGCCCTTATCGATCCGCGCATTCGCTACGAGTGAGATCTCCCATGGCCGAAGGCGCCGTTCTTCCCGTCGAGACCATGACGGGCCCCATCACTGGACGCTCCCTCTGGGCCGAGGCCCGGGGGCGTCTCATCCGCAACCGCGCGGCGCTCACCAGCATCATCGTGCTGAGCCTGATCGCGCTCGCCTGCATCTTCGGGCCGTTCTTCACGGGCCATCCCTTCGACCGGGTCTATCCGGATTACGTGAAGGTGCCGGCGAGCCTGGAGGCCTATCCCAAGGCCGACCAGATCGAGCCGAACATCGAGCGCATCGGCGCCCGTGTTCGCGCCAGGGCCGAGAACATCACCATCGACAACGATGTTGTCCACATGACGCTCGTGAGCTCCAGCAGCCGGCCGATCGACGAGCGGCTTCTCGCCTATTTCGAACGCTCGGACCTGTTCGGGCCGGCGCGCGTCGTCGAGAAGCAGCAGGAGGGCCAGCGTCTCGTCGTCGACGTGCCGCTGAAGCGCCAGTACTTCTTCTTCGGCACCGACACCAACGGGCGCGACCTTCTCACCCGCACCATGAAGGCGGGTCAGGTCTCGCTCGCCATCGGCCTGCTCGCCACCTTCGTGGCGATCCTGATCGGGGTGATCTACGGCGCCACGTCGGGCTACCTCGGCGGGCGCGTTGACCTCGTGATGATGCGCGTCGTCGACATCCTCTACTCGCTGCCTTTCATCTTCTTCGTGATCATGCTGGTCGTGTTCTTCGGCCGCAACTTCGTGCTGATGTTCATCGCGGTCGGCGCCGTCGAGTGGCTCGACATGGCCCGCATCGTCCGCGGGCAGACGCTGTCCATCAAACGGCAGGAATACGTCCAGGCTGCCGAGGCCCTGGGCGTCGAGACGAAGGGCATCATCCGCCGCCACGTGATCCCCAACACGCTGGGGCCCGTGGTCGTCTACATGACGTTGCTCGTCCCGAAGGTCATCCTGCTGGAGAGCTTCCTGTCCTTCCTCGGCCTCGGCGTCCAGGAGCCGAACACCAGCCTGGGCGTTCTGATCTCGGAAGGCGCCAAGAACATCCAGGGCGCCACCTGGATGCTCATCTATCCCTCCGTCACGCTCGTCGCGATCCTCTTCTGCCTGAACTTCATCGGCGACGGCCTGCGCGATGCTCTCGACCCGAAGGATCGCTGACATGGTTGAACCCGTTCTTTCCGTCCGCAACCTTCACGTCCGTTTCCGCACCGGCGACGGCATCCTCCATGCGGTGAAGGGTATCGACCTCGACATCAACCCGGGCGAGACCGTCGCCATCGTGGGCGAATCCGGCTCGGGCAAGAGCCAGACCATGATGTCCGTGATGGGGCTGCTCGCCTCGAACGGCTGGGCCGAAGGCTCGGTGAAGTATCGCGGAGACGAGTTGGTGGGCCTCTCCCCCGACAGGCTCAACGCCTATCGGGGTTCCAAGCTCACCATGATCTTCCAGGAGCCGATGACCTCCCTCGATCCGCTCTACCGGATCGGCGATCAGCTGAGCCTCCCGCTCACCACCCATGGGGGTCTGAGCAAGGCGCAGGCCCGCAAGCGCGCCATCGAGCTCCTGGAGCTCGTGCGCATTCCGGACCCGGCCCGGCGCATCGACGCCTACCCGCACGAGATGTCCGGCGGCCAGCGCCAGCGCGTGATGATCGCCATGGCGCTCGCCAACAACCCGGACGTGCTGATCGCCGACGAGCCGACCACCGCCCTCGACGTGACCGTGCAGGCCCGCATCCTGGAACTCCTGGCGGATCTGCAGAAGCGGCTCGGCATGTCGATCGTGTTCATCACCCACGATCTCGGCGTGGTGCGCCGCTTCGCCGACCGCACCTACGTGATGAAGCGCGGCGAGGTGGTGGAGAGCGGCGATACCGAGGCGATCTTCGCCGCCCCCAAGCACCCCTATACGCAGATGCTCATCGACGCCGAGCCGACCGGCCGCAAGGAGCCGGTCGCGTCCACGGCGCCGCTGGTGCTCGATGCGCGCAACATCGGGGTTCAGTTCACGCTGGAGAAGAGCTTCTTCGGCAAGGCCACTCACGTCCTCAAGGCCGTCGACGACGTGAGCCTGCGGGTGCGCGCCGGCGAGACGGTGGGCGTGGTGGGCGAATCCGGCTCGGGCAAGTCGACCCTCGGCCGCGCCATCCTGCGCCTGCAGCCGGCCTCCGGCCTCGTGCGCTTCGAGGACCGGAACCTCATGCCCCTCGACCGGGGCGGCATGAGGCCCCTTCGGCGCCATCTGCAGCTTGTCTTCCAGGATCCGTTCGGCTCCCTCTCGCCACGCATGACGGCGGGGGAGATCGTGACCGAGGGCCTCCTCGTCCACGAGCCCAGCATCTCCCGCAAGGAGCGCGACCGACGGGCCGCCCAGGCGTTCGAGGAGGTGCAGCTCGACCCGGCCTGGCGCAACCGATTCCCGCACGAGTTCTCCGGCGGGCAGCGCCAGCGCATCGCCATCGCGCGCGCCATGATCCTGCACCCGAAGCTCGTGGTGCTCGACGAGCCGACCTCCGCGCTCGACCGCTCGGTCCAGAAGGAGATCGTCGATCTGCTGCGCAATCTGCAGAAGGCCCACGGCCTCGCCTACATCTTCATCAGCCACGACCTCGCGGTCGTGCGCGCGCTCTCGGACGAGATCATGGTGATGAAGAGCGGCAAGGTGGTGGAGCGCGGCACCGCGGAGGAGATCTTCGACAGGCCGCACGAGGACTATACCCGCGACCTGATCGCGGCGGCCTTCCTGACGGAGCGCGACAAGGCCGAAGCGGCTGCCCGTCCCCTGGCCTCCTGAGAGGCGAGCCTTTGTCTCCGCACGGGATCACCGGCCTTGTGCCGGTGATCCCGATTGCCTGAAACGCGGCGCTTTTCCAATCGGGATGGCCGGGACAAGCCCGGCCATGACGGGCAGGGTGTCACCTCGCGTGGACCACTGAAAGCGGGAACCAGATCGCCGGGCGCGGATTTGACTCCGCGCCATGGCAAAGCTCGCAGCCTATCGCGCCAAGCGCGACTTCACTAAGACCTCCGAGCCGGCGGGCAAGGCCTCCCGGCGCCGGGGGGCGTCCTTCGTCGTCCAGAAGCACGACGCCTCCCGTCTGCACTACGATTTCCGCCTGGAGCTCGACGGCGTCCTGAAGAGCTGGGCTGTGGCCAAGGGACCGAGCCTGGTCACGGGCGAGAAGCGCCTTGCGGTCCATGTGGAGGATCACCCGCTCGATTACGGCGACTTCGAGGGCACCATCCCGGAGGGCCAGTACGGCGGCGGCACCGTCCTGCTGTGGGATCGCGGGACCTGGGAGCCGGACGGCGATCCGCACGAGGGCTACGACAAGGGCCGCCTCACCTTCCGCCTCGAGGGAGAGAAGCTGCACGGGACGTGGCACCTCGTCCGCATGGCCAAACGCCCACGCGAACGACAGGAATCCTGGCTGCTGATCAAAGCCGAGGACGCCTATGCACGGACCGAGGATGATCCGGATGTCCTCGACGAGAAGCCGCTGTCGGTGAAATCGGGCCGCTCGCTGGAGCAGATCGCGCCCGACCGCCCGGCCAAGCGTTCCACGACGAGAAAAGCACCGGCGACAAAGGCGGTATCGCCGAATGCTGAAAAGACCACGAAGCGAGCCTCTGCGAAAGCCAAGCCATCCGACCGTTCGATCGAAGTGGCGGGCGTGACCCTCACCCATCCCGACCGCGTGTTGTGGGAAGACCAGGGAGTGACGAAGCAGGAACTGGCGGCCTTCTATGCCGGCATCTCCGATTGGCTGCTGCCGCATCTGGTCGACCGACCGCTGACGCTCATCCGCTGCCCGGGAGGGGCGGAGAAGAAGTGCTTCATCCAGCGTCACTCCTGGGTCGGCATGAGTCCCTTCATTCATTCGGACACGGTGGAGGACGGGACGACCAAGCAGGAGATTCTGACGGTCCGCGACATCCGGGGCGTCGTGGCTCTCGTGCAATCGGGCGTGCTGGAGATGCACGTGTGGGGCGCGACCCTGGCCGATCTGGAACGGCCCGACCGCCTCGTCTTCGATTTCGATCCCGGTGAAGGCGTGGACTGGCCCGCGGTGATCGCGGGAGCGCGCGCCGTCCGCGAGCGCCTGAAGGCGCTGGGGCTCGAAAGCTTCGTCAAGACGACCGGCGGCAAGGGCCTTCACGTGGTCGTGCCGCTCAAGCCGCGGGCGCCGTGGAAGGATGCTCTCGCGTTCACGCGGGACATCGCCGAAGCCATGGCGGCCGACGAGCCGGACCGCTACACGACCACGTCCGCCAAGCAGGAGCGCGAGGGACGCATCTTCATCGATTACCTGCGCAACAATCGCGAGGCCTCGGCGGTCGCGCCCTACTCCACCCGCTCGCGGCCCGGCGCTCCGGTCGCCACGCCGGTGACCTGGGAGGAGCTGTCGTCGGATCTCAAGCCCAACGGGTTCACGGTCGAAAACCTGAGCAATCGTCTCAAAGCGCTCAAGCGGGATCCCTGGGCCGACATGGGCAAGGCCGATCAGGTGCTGCCGGAGCGCGCACGGTCGAAGCGCGCGCCGCGGAAGAAGTAGCGTCAGAAAATCGGAGCCCTGAGCCCCTCCGCCTCGAGCGCTTTCTGAACGGCAGGTCGGGCCAGCACGCGCTCGGCCAGCGCGTTCAGGTTCGGGATGCTGCGCGGCGGACGCGGCATGCCGCGTCCCCAGCGGACCAGCATGAACAGGAAGAGGTCGGCGGCGGAAAAGCGTTCGCCGAGAAGCCACGTCTTGTCTCCGAGCTGCGCGGAAATCACGTCGAACATGCGGTCCAGGCGCTCGCGCGCCGCGTCCTTGACGGTCGGCGCGGCGGCCTCGTCGGTCACGTGCTCGTGCGGATAGAACCAGGCGCGAAACTCCGTCTGCGGCGTGTTCGTGAGGTGGATGATCCACTTGTAGAACTCGGACCGCTCCGCGGTTCCGAGCGCGGGAGCAAGGCCCGATTCGGGAAACCTGTCGGCGAGATGCAGCACGATGGCGGCAGTCTCGAACAGCACAAGGTCGCCATCGATGAGAACCGGGATGCGCCCGCTCGGGTTGAGCTTGAGATAATCCGGGCTCTTCTGGGCGTCCTGCCCGCGATCCACGAGGCGCAGCTCGAACTCGGCGCCGATTTCCCGGAGCATCATGTGCGGCAGCAGGCTGGCATTGCCGGGATAGTAGTAGAGTGAAAGCATCGTGGCAGCCCCTTCCAATTTGACTGGCAGGTCTCTGGTACGTCCTGCCGCAAAGCCCGTAAAGAGCGCGCCGGCCGCGATCCCAACCTTCCTTTCACGCGGTTCCGCCCTATCGTCCTCAACACGTGGAGGATCGGGGATGGCGGATCAGGAACAGGACTTGCGGAAGACGCTTCGGGTCGAGCCCGGCGAGAAGGCCCGGCTGAAGGACCGCGACCCGCGGGACAAGACGATCTTCGAGGACAGCGACGAGACGAAGGCCGCGACGGCTGCTCTCGCGAAGGACATCGACATCCTACAGGACCGACTCTATGCGGAGGGCTCCCGCGCCCTGCTCGTCATCCTTCAAGGCACGGACACGTCGGGCAAGGACGGCACGATCCGCGGCGTGTTCAACGCGACCGGGCCCCTGGGCGTCTCGGTCCATGCCTTCGGTCCGCCCTCGCGGCTCGAACTGGAGCACGACTTTCTCTGGCGTGTGCATGGCGCCTGCCCGCGGCGTGGCACCATCGGGATCTTCAACCGCTCCCATTACGAGGACGTGCTCGTCGGCAAGGTGCGCAAGCTGGCGCCGGAGGATGTGATCGAACAGCGCTACGAGCAGATCAACGCGTTCGAGAAGATGCTCGCGGAGAATGGCACGACCATCCTCAAGTTCATGCTTCACATCTCGAAGGATGAGCAGAAGGAACGCTTGCAGGAGCGGCTCGACGACCCGACGAAGCACTGGAAGTTCAACCCGGGCGACCTGGAGGACCGGGAGCACTGGGACGACTACCAGGAGGCCTACGAGATCATGCTCAACCGCTGCTCGACCCCGTGGGCGCCCTGGCACATCATCCCGGCCGACCGCAAATGGGTCCGCAACGCGGCCATCGCGACCATCGTCAAGGCAACCCTTGAAGAAATGGATCCGCAATACCCGGAAGTCTCCTGGAAGCCGGGCGACTTCAAGGTTTTCTAGAGTATCGGACCCAAAAGTGGAATCCACTCTTGGGATTTGATCCGATGCTCCACTCGTCGAAGGGCACCTCGGCTCTACTGCTGGATGCCCGGATAGGCCCACAGGCCCGAAACGCGCATGAGATCGCGGTAGATCACCATGCGCTCATCCTTCGAGACCTTGGCCGCCTCCTCGAGGGACGGCGCATCGAGAGCGACGACAGGCAGGATCGGCGCGTCGATGCCGTATTGCCGGAAGGCGTCCTCCAGAAGCGTGCGGGCCCGGCGCATGTGGCTGGAACTCGTCACCAGGATGACCGCGTCGGCCGTGTGGCGCTTCAGGAGATTGGCGACGTTGAGCACGTTGCCGACCGTGTCCTTGGACTTGTCCTCGATCAGGATGCGGTCCCGGTCGACGCCCCTTTCCACCAGCCACTTGGTCATGACGTCGCCCTCGGTGACGCCCGCCTGAGGCTGGCCGCCGGTGACCATGATCCGGGCCGTGGGATTCGCGTTCGCGGCCTTCAGGGCCACGTCGAGACGGTCGAGGAGCGGCTTCTCCGCCGTGCCGTCCTTGGCCAGCGCATAGCCGAGGGCCACGATCATCACGCGGCCCGAAATCGTCGGCACGTCCATGTTAGGGCGCTCGGCCATGATGGCCTCCGCGCGGGCGAAGCGCTGGCGGTAGGCGTCCGATCGCGCCCGATCGAGTGCCGCCAGCGCCTGATCCGTCAGGGCGGCCTCGTCGGCCTTGCCCTCGATGCGGGCGAGCGCCGCGAGCCAGGCCTGGGCCTCGAAGGAGGCCGGATCCTTGGCCAGGATGTCCTCATAGGTCGCGCGGGCGCCGGCCAGGTTCTTCTGCAGGATCTGGGACGACGCGACGGCGAATCGGAAATCGAGGCGCTCCGGCGCCAGGGTGGAGGCCTCCGCGAAGGCCTTCTCCACCACGTCGTAGCGGCCGTGCAGGGTGATGCCCTTGAAGACCTCCGCCTCGGCCTTCTTCACGTCCCCGCCCGACCAGTAATATTGCATCCCTGTATCCACGAGCGTCTTGATGCGGCCCGTGTTGCCCGGGTCGAACGCGAGCGCTGCGAACGAGGTGGAGAACGTGAGGAGAGCGGCTGCCGCGAGGGGCGCGATCTTACGCATGGAAGGCTCCTTGATTGTGCCGGGCCATTCAAGCTGGATCCGACGATGATCGGATGTCAAACCGATTTCCATCCACAGCCCGTGCTGAACTTTCGGATGGTCTTGCCGAGGCTGGGTTTAAGCGCGACAATAATCCTTATGAAGAGCATTCTCGTTCCGATCGAAGACCACGGCATCGTCGAGCCGCAGCTGCAGGCGGCCCTGCATCTCGGCCGCCTGTTCGACAGCTATATCGAGGGGATCGCCATCACCCCCGATTACCCGGTCGTCCTGCCGGTGGACATCGCCATCGGCGTGCCCTCCCCGATCACGCCGGAGAACCGCCTGGAAATGGCCCGCGCCTGCCGCGAGCGGTTCGAGGCTTTCATGACGACGCAGCAGATCGCGCGCGCCTCCGCGGGCCTGCCGGGCCTGAGCTCGGGTTGGCGGCAGGACGGCCTGATGGAGGACGCCTTCCTGGGCGCCTATGGCCGCGTGTTCGATCTCGTCGTGGTGGGCCGGCCGGACGGCTCGAACGGCCAGACCCGCCTGTCCACCGTGGAGGCGGCCCTGTTCGAGACGGGCCGCCCCGTTCTCATCGCGCCTCCCAACCCGCCCAGGACCTTCGCAGAGACCGCCGTGATTGCCTGGAACCGGAGCACGGAAACCGCCCGCGCCGTGCTGGGATCGATGCCCCTGCTCAAGAAGGCCCGGCGCATCGTCGTGCTCGAACTCGAGGATTGGGGCGTTCCCGGCCCGTCGGGATCGGAGCTCGCCCGGCATCTGAGGATGCACGATCTGCCCGCGGAAGCCGTCACGGCGGCGGATCCTTCGAACAGGCCCGGCGAGACCATCCTGTCCGAAGCCGGCGCTCTGGGCTGCGACCTGCTCGTGAAGGGCGCCTATACCCAGAGCCGTCTGAGGCAGATGTTCTTCGGCGGCGCCACCAGCCATATCCTGAGCAACACGACGATTCCCGTCCTGATGGCTCACTGACAGGAAATGCCATTCGCCATGTTCAGAGACGTCGCCGTCGTCCTCGACGATCGCTTCCAGCACCTGTTCAAGGGATCGGCGCGTCTGGAGAAGCTCTACGAGGGCTGCCGCTGGGCGGAGGGCCCGGCCTATTTCCCGGCGGGCCGCTATCTGGTCTGGAGCGACATCCCCAACGACCGGATGATGCGCTTCGACGAGACCTCGGGCTCGGTCAGCGTCTTCCGCCATCCGGCAGGCTATTCCAACGGCAACAGTGTGGACCGTCAGGGCCGCCTCGTCACCTGCGAGCACGGCCACCGGCGGGTGACCCGCACGGAGCACGACGGTTCCATCACGGTGCTGGCGAGCCACCATGAAGGCAGGCGCCTCAACTCTCCCAACGACGTAGTGGTGAAATCCGACGGCTCGATCTGGTTCACGGATCCGGCCTACGGCATCGATTCCGACTATGAGGGCCACAAGGCGGACAGCGAGGTCGGCGCCTGCCACGTCTACCGGGTCGATCCGCATTCCGGCGACCTGCGTGTCGTGGCCGACGATTTCGTCCGCCCGAACGGGATCGCCTTCTCGCCCGACGAGACGCGCCTCTACGTGGCCGATACGGGCGCGACCCATGTCAAGGACGGCCCGCGCCATATCCGGGTCTTCGACGTCGATGCCGACGGCAATTTGACGAACGGGAAGGTCTTCGCCACCTGTACGGCGGGCCTGTTCGACGGCTTCCGGCTCGACGAGGCCGGGCGGATCTGGACCAGCGCCGGCGACGGGGTCCATTGCTACGACCCCGACGGCACGCTGATCGGCAAGATCCTGGTGCCGGAAGGGGTCGCCAACCTGGTGTTCGGCGGACCGAAACGCAACCGGCTCTACATCTGCGCCACCACGTCGCTCTACGCGATCATGCTGCCGGTGAACGGGGCCCGGACGTTCTAGCTCCGGGTTCGGCGAGATCAGCGGGCGCCCTGAATCTGGGCCTCGACGGCCGCCTTGTCGATCACCGACCAGACCTGCACGATCCTGCCCTCCCGGAACTCGTAGAAGACGTTTTCCGCGAAGGTGACGCGCCTACCATCGACGGGAACGCCGAGAAACTCCCCCTTCGGGGTGCAGTCGAAGCGCAGGCGGCTTGCGATGCGCGGCGAATCCGACACCAGCAGGTCGATGACGAAATGAAGGTCGGGGATGTCGCGGACGTCCCTCTCCAGCATCGCGCGATAGCCGTCGAGCCCGATCCGCCGGCCGTTATAAACGACATCGTCATGGACGAACCGCTCCAGCCCTGGCCAGTCCCGCTCGTTCAGGCAGGCGATGTAGGCCCGGTAAGCATTGGAAAGATCGGATTCGGTCACGGCGATGGCTCCGTGTTCGCGGATATATGAGACGAAGTTTGCCGCCTGGGCGGAATGATTCAAGGGTGGCGGGAGGTTGGCCCCTGTCATCGGTTTGCGCTCGACGCTAGCGCCCGCAACGTCATGGCCGGTCTTGTGCCGGCCATCCCGATCGGATGAGCGGTGTGCCTTACGGGTCGGGATCCCCGGCACAAGGCCGGTGATGACGACCCGGGCGTGGCTCCCGGCTAATCGCTCACGCGGTCGCGCCCCGCGACCGTCATGAGGGTGGCGGTGAGCAGGGCGATCTGCTTTTCCGTCCCGTCTCGGACCGCGAACACGTCGGTCTGGGCCAGGGTGAGCGTCCGGCCCGCCTTGACGACCCGGCCCCGCGCGACGATGCGCTCGCCGATCCCGGGCGCCAGGAGGTTGATCTTGAACTCGGCCGTCAGGACGCCCGCGCCGGGCGGCATCAGGGTCAGGGCCGCATAGCCGGCAGCGGAATCCGCGATGCTCGCGATGGCTCCCGCGTGGACGAAGCCGTGCTGCTGAGACACCGCCCGGGATGCCGGCAAGGCGATCTCCACCAGGCCCGGCGAGACGCTGACCAGGGATGCGCCCAGGGTTTCCATCAGGCCTTGAGCCGCAAAGCTCGCCCGGACGCGTGCCTCGCCGCCTGGATCTTTCGGTGCCGTATCGTTCATGGAGGTCTCCCCGGGGTTCATCCAGAATCGGCGATCAAAAGCCTTGGAATCAAGCCGCTTTTCCCGCATTGATCCGCCCCATGAGGCATACCGGTTCGTCTTCCGCCCCAAAAATCCGCTCGGGCATCCTCGTCGGCATCGGCCTGATGCTGCTGGGCGTGTTCATGTTCGCCATGAACGACGTCATGGGGAAATGGCTCGTCGCCACCTATTCGGTCGGCCAGGTCCTGCTCCTGCGCAGCGTCGCGGCCCTGGCGGTCCTGCTGCCCGTCATGCGCCGGCAGAAGGTTCCCTTCGCCATCCCGCCGAGGCCTGGGCTGCACGCGGTGCGGATCACCCTCTCGACCCTCGAGGTCGCTTGCTTCTACTGGGCCGTCACCTATCTGCCGCTCGCCGACGTGATGACCTATTATCTGGCCGGGCCGATTTATGTGGCGGCCTTCGCGGCGTTCTGGCTCGGCGAGAGGATCGACAAGCCGCGCATCCTCGCCATCGGGGTCGGCTTCGTGGGCGTGCTGATCGCCCTGCGTCCGTCGCCCGCCACGCTGTCGCTGCCGGCCCTCATCGCGCTCGCCGGAAGCCTCTTCTATTCGCTCCTGATGATCACGACCCGCAAGCTGCGCGAGACCGACGACGCGACGCTCGTGTTCGGCCAGATTCTCGGTGCGCTCATCTTCGGCCTTGTCACCGCGCCCCTCGCCTGGGTGACGCCCGGGCCCGTCGAGCTGGCGGGTCTGTTCCTGCTCGGCATCGTGTCCATGGCGGCTCATGTCTGCGTGAACCGTTCGCTCAAGATCGCGCCGGCCTCCGTGGTCGCACCGTACCAATACACCCTCATCGTGTGGGCCATCGTGCTGGGCTACCTGTTCTTCGGCGACGTCGTGGGATTCTGGACCCTGGTCGGCGCCGCCGTCATCTGCGGCGCGGGTCTTGCCCTGATACTGCTCGAACGCGAGGCCGCGCGGCGCGGCCGCGTGGCGAAGGACATCGAGACGCCGGTGCTGCCGGAGGCGTGATATCCACGCTCGGGCCATCCGTTTCTCAAAGGGATGGTCCGAGAGTCGAACTTGACATGCTGCACTGCGAAGCCGTCAATGAACCTATAAAACACGGGGAGTTCGATGCGCCTGAAGCTTACACTTGCCGCCGCTGCGGCTGGCATTCTCTTTGCATCCGCGGCCTTCGCCCAGGACATCAAGATCGCCCTCATCGCGGGCAAGACCGGGCCGCTCGAGGCCTATGCCAAGCAGACCGAAGCCGGCTTCATGATGGGTCTCGAATATCTCACGAAAGGCACGATGGCGGTGAACGGCCGCAAGATCAGCGTCATCGTGAAGGACGACCAGCTCAAGGCCGATCTCGCCAAGACCCTGCTCGAACAGGCCTACAACGACGACAACGTCGACCTCGCGGTCGGCACCACGTCGTCGGCCGCGGCGCTCGCGATGCTGCCGGTGGCCGAGGAGAACGGCAAGGTGCTGATCGTGGAGCCAGCCGTGGCCGATGCGATCACGGGCGAGAAGTGGAACCGCTTCATCTTCCGCACCGCGCGCAACTCGACCCAGGATGCTTACGGGGCCGCGGCCGCCGTCCCGGCGAGCGGCGACGTCTCGATCGCGACGCTCGCGCAGGATTACGCCTTCGGCAAAGACGGGGTCGCGGCGCTCAAGAACGCGCTCGCACAGATCCGGCCGAACGCCAAGGTGGTGTTCGAGGAATATGCGCCGCAGAACGCAACGGACTTCACGGCCTCCGCCCAGCGCATCTTCGACGCGCTCAAGGACAAGCCCGGCAAGAAGATCATCAACATCATCTGGGCCGGCCAGCATCCCTTGCCCAAGATCGCCGACCTGAAGCCCGAGCGCTTCGGCATCGAGATCGCGCCCGGCGGCAACATCCTGCCGGCCATGCAGATCTACAAGAACTATCCCGGCATGGAAGGCGCCGTGTACTATTATTATGCCTTCCCGAAGAACGCCATGAACGACTGGCTCGTGACGGAGCACCAGAAGCGCTTCAACGCGCCGCCGGACTTCTTCACCGCGGGCGGCTTCGCGGCCGCGTCAGCGGCCGTCACGGCGATCCAGAAGGCGGGCGGCACCGATCCGGAGAAGCTGATCGCCGCCATGGAGGGCATGACCTTCGAGACGCCCAAGGGACCGATGACCTTTCGCAAGGAGGACCATCAGGCCCTGCAGGACATGTACCATTTCAAAGTCAAGGCCGACGGCAAGGACGCGAACGACCTGCTCGACCTCGTCGGCGTCATCCCGGCCGACAAGATGCCGATCCCGGTTCGCAACAAGCGCTGAGCCGACGTGATCCCATCCACGACAGCGACGCCCGCGCTCGAAACGCGCGGGCTGACCGTTCGCTTCGGCGGCCATGTAGCGGTCAACGACGTGTCGTGCCGGTTCACGCCGGGCACGCTCACAGCGATTGTCGGCCCCAACGGCGCCGGCAAGACGACCTACTTCAACCTGATCTCCGGGCAGCTCCGCGCCACGTCCGGACAGGTCGTCGTCGCGGGCGAGGACATCACGCGGCTGCCCGCCTCGGCGCGCACGCGGCGAGGCCTGGGTCGCGCGTTCCAGCTCACCAACCTGTTTCCGCAGCTCACGGCGCTCGAGAATGTCCGCCTCGCGGTGCAGAGCCGGGCGGACGCAGGCTGGTCGATGTTCAGGGTGTGGAACGCGCGCCGCGACCTGATCGACAAGGCGGAGAGCGTGCTGGAACGGGTGCGGCTCGCTGACAAGCGGCACGTGGCCCCGAAGGCCCTGTCGCACGGCGACCAGCGCAAGCTCGAGGTGGCGCTCCTGATCGCCATGGAGCCCAAGGTCTTCATGTTCGACGAGCCGACCGCCGGCATGAGCGTTGATGAGGTGCCGACCGTGCTCGAACTCATCCACGACATCAAGGAGCGCGGCGACGCCACAGTGCTTCTCGTGGAGCACAAGATGGACGTGGTGCGCTCGCTCTCCGACCGGATCATCGTGCTGCACAACGGCACCCTCGTGGCCGACGGCGAGCCCGCCGCGGTCATCGCCTCGCCGGTGGTGCAGGAGGCCTATCTCGGCGTGGAGGCCGCCCGTGGCTGAGCCCCTTCTCCAGCTCGCCGAAGTGCACACGCATATCGGCCCCTACCACATCCTGCACGGTGTCGACTTCGTCGTCCCGGCCGGCGGGTTGACCATGCTGCTCGGCCGCAACGGCGCGGGCAAGACCACGACGCTGCGCACCATCATGGGCCTGTGGCAGGCCTCGTCGGGCAGCATCCGCTTCGACGGCCGCGACATCACGAAAGCCGCCACGCCGGATATCGCGCGCTCGGGCATCGCCTACGTGCCCGAGGCCATGGGCATCTTCACGGATCTGACCGTGCGCGAGAACATTGTGCTCGCGGCCCGCAGCGGGCCGGTCGACAGGAGCAGGCTCGACTGGATCCTCGGCCTCTTCCCCGCCCTCAAGCGCTTCTGGAACCTGCCGGCCGGCAACCTCTCCGGGGGCCAGAAGCAGATGCTCGCCATCGCGCGCGCCATCGCGGAACCGCGCCGCCTGCTCCTCATCGACGAGCCGACGAAAGGTCTCGCGCCCGTGATGGTGCGCTCCATGATCGAAGCCTTCAAGGCGCTGAAAGCGTCCGGCGAGACGATCCTGCTGGTGGAGCAGAACTTCTATGCCGCCTCGGCGCTCGGTGACAATGTGGTCGTGATGGACGACGGGCGCATCGTGCATGCCGGCGCCATGAGCGACCTCGTCGCGGACGCGGACCTGCAGCAGCGCCTGCTCGGCCTTTCCCTGGATGCGCACCAATGAGCGACATGACCGCCGACACCGCCGTCGAGCTGCCGCGCGCCCGGACAGACTGGCTCCCGCTTCTTCTCGTTCCCGCCCTCGCTCTCCTGGCGCTGCCCTTCGTCGGCAGCCCCTCGACCTGGGTGACGCTCACCGTGGCGGGGCTCGCCATGGGCATGATGATCTTCCTCATGGCCTCGGGCCTCACCCTCGTGTTCGGCCTGATGGACATCATCAATTTCGGACACGGAGTGTTCATCTCGCTCGGCGCCTACGCGACGCTCCTCGTGCTCGGGCCGCTCGCCGGCTGGGCGACGGCGGATTCCGTCGGGCTCAATCTCGCGCTCCTTCTGCTCTGCATCCTCGTCGCCATGGCGGTGACGGGCGTGGTCGGGGCGGTGTTCGAGCGCGTCATCGTGCGTCCTGTCTATGGCAGCCACCTGAAGCAGATCCTCGTCACCATGGGCGGGCTGATCGTCGCCGAGCAGCTGATCCATGCCATCTGGGGCGCCTCGCCGATCCCGATCCCGCTGCCGCAATCCCTGCGCGGCGCCTTCGTGTTCGGCGACATCGTCATGGAGCGCTACCGCGTCGTGGCGGTCGCCATCGGGCTCCTGGTCTTCATCGCGATGCAGCTCCTGCTCAACCGCACCCGCCTCGGCCTGCTGATCCGGGCCGGCGTCGAGAACCCCGAGATGGTCGAGGCGCTCGGCTACCGGATCCGCCGCCTCTTCGTCAGCGTCTTCGTCGCCGGGTCGGCGCTGGCAGGCCTCGGCGGCGTCATGTGGGCCTTTTACCGCCAGACCCTCACCGCCGGCATGGGCATGGAGGTGATGGTGCTGGTCTTCATCGTCATCATCATCGGCGGACTCGGTTCCGTGGGCGGCTGCTTCGTCGGCTCGATCCTGGTCGCCCTGGTAGCCAATTACGTCGGCTTCATCGAGCCCAAGCTCGCCCTGATCTCCAACATCCTCGTCATGGCCCTGGTGCTGATCTGGCGTCCGCAGGGCCTGTTTCCGGTGGCCCGCCGATGAGCACGTCTCCCGCCTCCGTCCTCGCGCTTCCCTTCGACGAGACCCGCCCGCGCGGCGGCTTCCTGAACGCGATCCTGTCCTCGGACCTGCCGCGCTCCAAGGTGCTGAGCGCGATCCTGCTGGCGATCCTGCTGCTCCTCGCCGCGACCCCCTTCCTGTTCTCCGGCAGCCAGCCCCTGGGCACCGCCGCGAAGATCTGCGTGTTCGTCGTGCTGGTCGCGAGCTACGACCTTCTCCTCGGCTATTCCGGCATCGTGTCCTTCGCCCACACCATGTTCTTCGGCATAGGCGGCTACGGCATCGCGATCGCGCTCGAGCGCCTGGGCCCGACCTGGGGATCGGCCGCCATCGGCCTGGTCGCGGCGCTCGCGCTGTCTGCGACGCTCGCCGTCGCGATCGGCCTCCTGTCGCTGAGGGTGCGCGCCATCTTCTTCTCTATGATCACCCTGGCGGTGGCCTCGGCGGCGGCCGTGCTGGCGTCGCAACTGTCGGACGTGACCGGCGGCGAGGACGGATTGTCGTTCCAGCTGCCCCCGGCCCTGCGCCCCGCCTTCCGGCTCCTGTCGGAGCCCCTCTTCGGCACCGCCGTCAACGGGCGGCTCCTCGCCTATTACCTCGTCTTCTTCGTCTCGCTCGCCGTGTTCCTCGTCCTCCTGCGCATCGTGAACTCGCCCTTCGGACGGGTGCTGCAGGCGATCCGCGAGAACGAGTTCCGGGCCGAGGCCCTGGGGTACCGGGTCGTCGCCTACCGCACGGCCGCCTCGGTGATCTCGGCCCTCGCGGCGACGATTGCCGGCGCGCTGATGGCCCTGTGGCTGCGTTATAACGGACCCGACACCACCCTGTCGTTCTCGATCATGATCGACATCCTGCTCATGGTGGTGATCGGCGGCATGGGCACCCTCTACGGGGCAGTGATCGGCGCCGCCCTGTTCGTCCTGGCACAGAGCTACCTGCAGGTGCTGATGGCCGCCGGCAGCTCCGCCCTGGCGGGCCTTCCGCTCCTGCCGAACCTCGTCCATCCGGATCGCTGGCTCCTGTGGCTCGGGGCCCTGTTCGTGATTAGCGTCTACGCGTTTCCGGGCGGCATCGTCGGACGGCTGCGGCAAGCCGGGCAATAAAGGTTAGATCCGGAAACCTTCGCGAGCCCCGAACCGTTTTCTCCCAAAGAGCGGAGGAGACGTAATGAGCCGTGCCTTTGTTCGTGAAACCGAGGGTGGCGAAGCCTTCGAGGACCTTCCCGACCGGATGATCAGCCCGCATCATCTGGTGACGCCCTCGGGGCTGGCCCAGATGGATGCGGAAATCGAGTCCCTGCACAAGCGCCTCGCCCAGGCCCAGTCGGCCGACGACAAGGCCGAAGTGGCCCGTCTCAACCGCGACCTGCGCTACTGGTCGGCGCGGCGCGCCTCCTCCGAGGTGGTGCCGCCTCCGACCGACACGGCTCATGTGCGCTTCGGCGCCCGCGTCACCTTCGAACGGGAGGACGGACGGCGCCAGACCTACCGGATCGTCGGCGAGGACGAGGCCGACCCGGCCAAGGGCAGCCTGTCCTACGTGTCACCGCTGGCGCAGGCGCTCATGGGCAAGGAGATCGGCGACGTGGTGCCCATCGGGCAGACCACGGCGGAAATCGTCGAGATCGAGCTGTAGTCTTCCTGTCACCACCGGCCTTGTGCCGGTGATCCCGCTTGTCTGAAGCGCGCGCCATTCCGATCGGGATGGCCGGCACAAGGCCGGCCATGACCGGGTAAGGCTACGCCTCCTCCTCGATGAATCCCAGATCCGCCACCTGCTATCGCTTGCTCGGAACGATCGCCGTCGCTTCGACCTCGAGCCGGGCGGCCTTTTCCACGAGCCGCACGACCTGAACCAGGGCCATGGCCGGATAATGCGCGCCGAACACATCCCGGTAGGCGCGGCCCAGCTCGCGGAGATTGACGAGATACTCGTCGATATCGACCACGTACCAGGTCAGGCGCACGAGGTGCCGGGGCTCGGCCCCTCCCTCGGCCAGGATGGCACGGATGTTCTCGAAGATCTGGCGAGCCTGGGCGACGAAACCGTCGGCGAAGGTCTCGCTCTCGTCCCAGCCCACGATGCCGCCCGTCACCACGACCCGGCCCTCGGCCGCCATGCCGTTGGCGTAGCCCTTGGGTGTGCGCCAGTGCTTCGGGTTGAGAACCTCCGGCCCATCATCGATGCCCAGCATGGGAGCGCCTTCCAGTGCGGCTGTCATTGTGGTTTCCCCCCTTGACGATTGGCGACGGAACCGAGCTCACCGGAGCGTTGGCTCTCCAGCATCTTCAGAAGCTCTCGTGCGATCACGACTTTCTGAACCTCGGTGGCGCCCTCGTAGATGCGCAATGCGCGGATTTCGCGGTAAAGCTCCTCGACCTTGACGCCCTTGGTGACGCCAAGGCCGCCGAAGATCTGAACCGCCTTGTCGATGACGCTCTGCGCCGCTTCCGTCGCGTACATCTTGGCCATCGCCGCCTCGCGCGTGACCCGGGACGCACCCTGATCCTTGGTCCAGGCCGCCCGATAGACGAGAAGCGCCGCGCCGTCCACGCCGGTCGCCATGTCGGCCAGTGCGCCCTGGGTCATCTGCAGATCACCGAGCGGCGCACCGAAGAGTTTGCGCGAGGCGGCGTGCTGCAGTGCCTCGGCGAGCGCGCGGCGGGCGAGCCCAAGCGCGGCGGCTCCGACCGTGGAGCGGAACACGTCGAGGGTCGCCATGGCGACCTTGAAGCCTTCGCCGGGACCGCCGATCCGGTTTGCCACCGGAACCCGGCAGCCTTCGAAGCGCAGGGTCGCGAGAGGATGCGGCGCGATCACGTCGATGCGGTTCTCGATGCTCAACCCGGGCGTCTGCGCATCGACCACGTAGGCGGACAGGCCCTTTGCGCCGGGCGCTTCGCCCGAGCGCGCGAAGACCACGTAATGATCCGCGATCCCCCCGTTCGAGATCCAGGTCTTCACTCCGTCGATCCGCACGTGGTCCGATCCATCCGGTGTCGCCGTGGTGCTCATGGCCGCCACGTCCGACCCCGCCTCGGGCTCCGAGAGCGCGAAGGCCGCGATGGCCTCGCCCCGCGCGACCGGCGGCAGGTAACGGTCCTTGAGCGCATCCGAACCGAACAAGGTGATCGGCCCCGTGCCGAGGCCCTGCATGGCGAAGGCGAAATCCGCCAGGCCCTCGTGCGCGGCCAGCGTTTCCCGCGCAAGGCACAGGGTGCGTACGTCGAAGGACGGGAAGAGGCCGCCATGAGCCTGCGGCACCACCGCCCTCAGCCATCCGCCTTCGCCGAGGCGCCGCACGAGGCGGCGGCAGGAGGCATCCACGTCGTGGTGATCGACGAGAGGTCGGACCTCCCGGGCCGCCCAGGCGTTAAGCCCGGCGGCGAATTCCCGGTGCCGGCCCTCGAAGAACGGCCAGGAGAGAAAGCTCGCATCGATCACGTCAATCTCCCTTGAAAACCGGTTTCTCTTTCGCCGCGAAAGCGCGGTAGGCGCGGGCGAAATCCTCCGTCGTCATGCACAGGGCCTGCGCGACGGCCTCCGCCTCGATGGCCTCCTCCACCGACATGGCCCATTCCATGGCGAGCATGCGCTTGGTCATGGTGTTGGCATAGGTCGGTCCGGTGCCGATCGCGCCCGCGAGGATGCCTGCTTCCGTGGGAAGATCGGCGGCCGCGACGAGGCGGCTGAAGAAGCCCCAGCGCTCGCCCTCCTCGGCGCTCATGAACCGTCCCGTGTAGAGGAGTTCGGACGCGCGGCCCTGGCCGATGATGCGCGGGAGAATCGCGCAGGCGCCCATGTCGCAGCCGGCGAGTCCGACCTTGTTGAACAGGAACGCCACCTTGGCGCCGGGCGCCGCGAGGCGGATGTCGGACGCCATGGCGATGATGGCGCCGGCTCCCGCGCAGATACCCTCGACCGCCGCCACGATCGGCTGCGGCGCGGCGCGCATGGCCTTGACCAGTTCGCCCGTCATGCGCGTGAAGGCGGTGAGGCCCTTGGTGTCCATCTCGACGAGCGGACCGATGATCTCGAACACGTCGCCGCCGGACGAGAAATTGCCGCCGGCTCCGCTGATGACCACGGCCTTGACGTCTTCGTCCTTGGCGCAGGCGTGGAAGAAATCGGTCAGCTCGCGGTAGCTCTCGAAGGTGAGCGGATTTTTTCGGTCCGGACGGTTCAGGGTGAGGTTCGCCACAGGACCGTCGACGGTCAGGAGGAAATGACGCGGCTCGTAGGACGCGAGCGGCAGGGTGACGGAATTGGCAAACCGGGTCACTGATCGTCTCCCATGATGGCACGCCGGGCGGACAGCTTGGTCTTCGCGAGAAGCCGCATGAGATCCGTGCGGTCCTTTGCGTTGAGATCGCCGAAAAGGTCGGCGATCCAATGTTCATGCTCGCCCGCCATGGTCCGGAACTCGGCGCGGCCTTCGTCGGTCAGACTGATCACCATGGCGCGCCGGTCCGTCGGCGATACGGTCCGGACCACATGGCCCGACGCGACGAGCCGATCGACGAGGCCCGTGAGGTTGCCGTTCGACACCATCATGCGCTTCGAGAGATCGGACAGCATCATGCCGTCCGGAGCCTTGTCGAGCTGCGCCATCAGGTCGAAGCGGGGGAGCGTGACGTCGAAGCGCTCGCGCAGGCGGCGGCGCACCTCGCCCTCGATCAGGGTTGAGCAGGTGAGAAGCCGCAGCCACAGGCGCAGCTCCTCCCGGTGGTCCTCGGGCTGCTCGACGGCCTTGGTCTCGGCGTCGAGAGGAATGGCTTGGTCGTCCATCGTCACAGTTCTCCCCCGGCCACCACGATCGCCTGTCCGGTCACGGAGCGCGCGCTCTCGCCGCACAGCCAGACGACCGCATCGGCGATCTCCGCGGGATCGATCAGTCGACCCTGCGGATTGTGCTTCACGAGTTCGGCGAGCGCCTCGTCGCGGGTCCTGTTGGTTTTCGCCATGATCCGGTCGAGGCTCTCGGCCACCAGATCGGTGTCGGAAAATCCCGGGCAGACCGCATTGACGGTGACGCCGGTCTTCGCGGTCTCGAGCGCAAGCGCACGCACGAAGCCGATGACCGCGTGCTTGGCGGCGCAATAGGCGCTCACATAGGGATAGCCCTTGAGGCCCGCGGTGGACGCCACCGCGACGATGCGCCCGAAGCCGCGCTCCGTCATAGAGCCGAGGACAGCCTGCGCCATGGTGGTGACGCCGAGCAGGTTCACGTCAAGCATCCGCCGGAACATGTCGGGGTCCGATTTCAGGAACGGCGCGGACGCGGCCGAACCCGCATTGGCAATCATGAGATCGACCGGACCATGACGGTCGACCGCGGCCTGCACGGCGCGCTGAACCGCCTGCAGATCCGTCACGTCGGCCACGGTCGCCGCATGAGCGTCGCCCAGCGCGACCGCCTGTTCGAGCGACGCGGCAGACCTTCCGACGACGGTGACCGTCGCACCGGCCTTCACGAGCGATGCCGCGATGGCGCGGCCGATCCCGCGGCCGCCACCGGTCACCAGGGCATGCCGCCCCTTGAGAGGAGTCATGATCATCTCACTCCGCCGCGAGAGGCTTCTCGCCGGCCTCCATCTTCAGCTCCGCCCGGGTCTTGGGCTTCGCTTTCACCTTGAGCTCTTCCAGATCCTGACGGTCGCGAACGGAGTTGCGGAAGATCTGGTCCTTGCCGGCGAGATATTGCGGTGGGCAATGGATGTCCTTGGCGCCGTACCAGGCCGCGGCCTTCATGGTGAAGAACGGATCGACGAGATGCGGCCGGCCGAGAGCGACGAGATCCGCGCGGCCGGCGGCCAGGATCGTGTTCACCTGATCGGCCGCCGTGATGTTGCCGACGCACATGGTGGCGACCCGTGCCTCGTTGCGCACCTGATCGGAGAACGGCGTCTGGAACATGCGCCCGTAGATCGGCCGCGCCTGGCGGACGGTCTGTCCCGTCGAGACGTCGACGAGATCAACGCCGTGCTCCGCGAAGGCACGGGCGATCCCGACCGCATCGTCGCCCGTGATGCCGCCCTCGGCCCAGTCGGTCGCCGAGATGCGCACCGACATGGGCTTGTGCGCGGGCCAGACCTCGCGCATGGCGTCGAACACCTCGAGCGGAAACCGCAGCCGGTTCTCGAGAGAGCCGCCATAATCGTCCGTGCGCCGGTTCGTGAGCGGCGACAGGAAGCTCGCCAGCAGGTAGCCGTGGGCGCAGTGCAGCTCGAGCATGTCGAACCCGGCCCGTTCGCCGCGCCTTGCGGCCTCGACGAACTGCGACGTGATGAGGTCCATGTCGGCGCGGGTTGCCTCACGCGGCACCTTGCTGTCCTCGAAATAGGGAATCGGAGACGCCGAGCAGATGTCCCAGGCGCCCTCCTCAAGCGGCCGGTCGATGCCCTCCCACATGAGCTTGGTGGCACCCTTGCGGCCGGAATGGCCGAGCTGGAGGCAGAACTTCGCACCGGAATTGGCGTGAATGAAATCGACGATCCGCTTCCAGGCGGCCTCCTGCTCGTCGTTCCACAAGCCGGTGCATCCGAGCGTGATGCGCGCCTCCGGGGACACGCAGGTCATTTCCGTGAAGACCAGTCCCGCGCCGCCTGTGGCGCGCGCGCCGTAATGCACGAGGTGGAAATCCCCCGGCACGCCGTCCTTGGCCGAATACATATCCATCGGCGAGACCACGACCCGGTTCGGAACGATCATCTCGCGCAGGCGGAAGGGCTGGAACATGGGGGTGTTCGGCCTCTCCACCGAGACCTCGAAGCCCTGCTGCCGCACCTGCTTGGCGAAGGTCCGGTCGACCGCCGCCACGAAGTCGGGCGCGCGCAGGCGCAGGTTGTCGTAGGTGATCGCCTTGGCGCGGGTCATCACCCCGAACGCGAACTGCACCGGGTCGAAATCCCAGAAGCGCGCCACGTGCTCGAACCAGACCAGGGACACGTCGGCCGCGTGCTGCGTCTTCTCGACCTCCTCGCGACGCCCGGTCTCGTAGAGGGACAGCGCACCCTCGACGCCGGGCTCGCGGCGGAAGGCCTCGTAGAGCGCGATCGCATCCTCCATGGCGAGCTTCGTGCCCGACCCGATCGAGAAATGCGCCGACGCCTTGGCATCGCCGAGCAGCACCTTGTTGCCCATCACCCAGCGCTTGCTGCGGATCATCGGGAAGTTGCGCCAGATCGACCGGTTGGTGAGAATGCGGTGCCCGCCCAGGAACCAGCCGAAGATCTTCTCCATGAGCGCGGCCGACTCGGCCTCGCTCATGTCCTTCAGCCCGGCCCGCTCGAAAGTCTCCGGATCGGTCTCGAACACCCAGGTCGAGCGATTCGCCTCATATTGGTAGGCATGGGCGATGAACGGCCCCCACTCCGTTTCCTGGAAGATGAACGTGAAGGCGTCGAGCGGCTTCGTCGAGCCCATCCAGGTGAACTTGTTGGGCCGCAGGTCCACCTCCGGCTGGAAGTGGTCCGCATAGCGCTCGCGGAAGCGGCTGTTGATGCCGTCCGCCACGACCACGAGGTCCGCGTCGGCGAACAGGCTCTCGTCGTCCACGTCGGCCTCGTAGCGCAGGCCCACGCCGAGCTCCTCCGCCCGATCCTGCAGGATCAGGAGCAGCGTGCGGCGCGAGCAGCCGCAGAAGCCGTTGCCGCCGATCCGGTGCTCGGTGCCGCGGAAATGGATGGCGATGTCGTCCCAATAGGCGAATTCCCGCACGATCCGCCGGTAGCTGGGCAGGTCGTACTTCTCGAAATTGTCCAGGGTCGCGTCGGAGAACACGACTCCGAAGCCGAACGTCTCGTCGGCGCGGTTGCGCTCATACACCGTGATGTCGGAATCCGGCCGAAGCTTCTTCAGCAGGATCGCGAAATAGAGCCCCGCCGGGCCACCGCCGATGATCGCCGTCTTCATGAGAATCCTACCCAACGATTGCGCTTATTGTTTTAAGCTTAAAATAATTGCGGATCAACCTGCCGCCGCCGATCCTCCGCCGGATCCTGCAAGCGGGACAGTCAGGCGCTCATCGCCGCCTGGTGGTTGTCGGCCTCCTGGGCGATCTGGCGCAGGGCGAAGCGCTGCAGCTTGCCGGTCTGGGTGCGCGGGAGGGCGTCCACGAACTCGATGAGTCGCGGGTACTTGTAGGGCGCGATCTCGGCCTTCACGTGATCCTGGAGCACCTTCGTCAGATCGGGCCCGGGCGTCTGGCCGGGGCGCAGAACCACATAGGCCTTGACCACAGTGCCGCGCCCGTCGTCGGGCGCTCCCACCACGCCGCATTCCGCCACGGCCGGATGGGTGAGGAGCGCGGCCTCGACCTCCGGGCCGGCGATGTTGTAGCCGGCCGAGATGATCATGTCGTCGGAGCGGGCCTGGTACCAGAAGTACCCATCCTCATCCATGAGGTAGGTGTCACCGGTGACGTTCCAGCCGTCCAGCACGTATTTGCCCTGCCGATCGTCGGCGAGATAGCGGCACCCGGTCGGCCCGCGCACCGCCAGACGGCCGATGCTGCCGGGCGGCAGGTCGCGCCCTTCTTCGTCGATCACCTTCGCCTCGTAGCCCGGGACCGGCTTGCCGGTCGCGCCGGGGCGGATCTCGTCCTCGGTGGCGGCGATGAAGATGTGCAGCATTTCCGTCGCGCCGATCCCGTCCATGAGCCGGATGTTCGTGGCGGCCTTCCAAGCCTCGAACGTGCCCTTCGGCAGCGGCTCGCCGGCCGAGACGCATTTGCGCAGGGACGAGATGTCGTAGCCCTCGAGCTTCGACAGCATGGCGCGATACGCGGTCGGCGCCGTGAAGCAGATGGTCGCCCGGTACTGCATGATGGCGGGCAGAAGATCGTCGGGACCCGCCTTCTCCAGCAGCACGGTGGAGGCGCCGACCCGCATGGGGAACAGCACGATCCCGCCGAGCCCGAAGGTGAAGGCAAGCGGCGGTGAGCCGATGAAGCGGTCGCTCGCCTCCGGCCGCAGAACGTTCCCAGCATAGCCGTCGCAGATCGCCAGCATGTCCCGGTGGAAATGCATGGTGCCCTTGGGCTCGCCCGTCGTGCCGGAGGTGAACCCGATCAGGCAGACGTCGTCCGCCGCCGTATCGACC
Organism: Microvirga terrae; assembly: GCF_013307435.2. Taxonomy (NCBI): domain Bacteria; kingdom Pseudomonadati; phylum Pseudomonadota; class Alphaproteobacteria; order Hyphomicrobiales; family Methylobacteriaceae; genus Microvirga; species Microvirga terrae. The sequence goes on along the minus strand of NZ_CP102845.1, from coordinate 1,775,991 downwards.
GCTTCGAATTCCGGCGACACCTCCGCCATCAGGGCTTCGAGACTGTCGGATTGTCCCGAGCCCCAGTACACCACGTGCTGCAGATCCGGGGCCAGCGTCCGGGCTCGCTCCATCTCGTCCGCCAGCCGATGGTCGCAGAATGCGATGGTGATCTTCGCCTTTTTCAGCGGATAAGCGATTTCCTTGGCGCGCAGGAGCGGCATGGTGGCCACCACGATGCCGCCGGCCTTCAGGACCGCCATATAGGCGGCCACCATCATCGGATTGTTGGCGGACCGCAGCAGGACGCGGTTGCCGGCCACGAAGCCGAGCCGGTGGACCAGGACGTTGCAGATGCGGTTCACTCGCTCCTGCAGTGCCCGGTAGGTCAGGGTCTCGGTCGGGCAGATCAGACAGGGTTCGTCCCCCCGGCCCTCCTCGACCCACCGATCGAGAAACGCGACGGCGCAGTTCAGGCGCTCGGGATATTGGAGCTCCGGCCGGGAGAACCGGAATTCCGGCCACTGGTCCCGAGGCGGAAGATTGTCCCTCGCGAAGGTATCCACATGCGCCGTGTCGGCCATCGTCCGCTCCTCTGTCTTATTGTGAGCCGGGAGGACGCGGCGCGTTCAGCTTGGCCAGGCCCAGGCGGCACGCCGGGGGATCGCGCTGCATGGCGAACCCCGTGTCGCTGCCCGTCCGCGGCCAATCACGCGCTCGTCATTCCGCCTGCCTTCGTGTGCGAAATAATCCGCTTGAAGAACCGGAGAAATATTTTAATCTTAAAACAATCCTTGGCAATCCCAAAGATTGGGCAAAGACTGGGGATGCCGGGGGAAGAGCTCCGACAAAGGGAGTGTTCGGCAGAAACGATTTGCGGCAGAGTAGCGCCGCCTTGTCCGTCGAGACGCCTCGCGTCCCGCCGGAAACAATCACGCAGCACAGCAAATGTGCGCAGGGAACAGCCACTCGGGAGACAATGATGAACGTGACGATCAAAACCCTTGGCCTCGCAGCCGCCGTCGGATTGGCGGCGGTGCCGGCCATGGCGCAGGAGAAGCTGAAGGTCGGCCTGCTGCTGACCCTGTCCGGCCCTTCGGCCGTGCTCGGCCAGCACGCCCGCGACGGCTTCCAGCTCGCGGTGAAGGACCTCGGCGGCAAGCTCGGCGGTCGCGATGTCGAGGTGATCGTCGTCGACGACGAATTGAAGCCCGACGTGGCGGTGACCAAGGTGAAGGGCCTTCTGGAGCGCGACAAGGTCGATTTCGTGGTCGGACCGATCTTCTCCAACGTGGCGGTCGCGACGCAGAAGCCCATCGTCGACGCCAAGACCTTCTACATTAGCGTGAATGCCGGCCCCTCGAACCTCGCCGGCAAGAGCTGCAGCCCGTACTTCTTCGCCACGTCGTACCAGAACGACCAGAACCACGAGGTTCTCGGCAAGGTCGCACAGGACCGCGGCTACAAGAAGGTCTACCTGCTCGCGCCGAACTACCAAGCCGGCAAGGACGCGCTCGCCGGGTTCAAGCGCCACTACAAGGGCGAGATCGTCGAGGAATCCTACACCCCGCTGAACACCCTCGACTTCCAGTCAGAGCTTGCCAAGATCGCCTCCATGCAGCCGGACGCGATCTTCACCTTCATGCCGGGCGGCATGGGCGTGAACCTGGTCAAGCAGTACCGTGCGGCTGGTCTTGCCGACCGCATCCCGTTCCTCTCCGCCTTCACCGTGGACGAGACCAACCTGCCGGCGCAGCAGGATGCCGCCATCGGCATGCTGAGCGGCTCGAACTGGGCTCCGAACATGGACACCCCGGAGAACAAGAAGTTCGTCGCAGCCTTCGAGGCCGCCTACAACACGGTGCCGGCCTCCTACGCCATGCATTCCTACGACGCGGCCCTGCTGATCGACTCCGCCCTCAAGGCGACCGGCGGCAAGACCGACGACAAGGAGGCGCTGCGCGCCGCCATCAAGAAGGCGGAGTTCAAGTCCCTGCGCGGTGACTTCAAGTTCGGCGCGAACGGCTTCCCGATCCAGGACTTCTATCTCGTCAAGGCCGCGAAGCGTTCCGACGGCAAGCTGGAGACGGAGATCGTCGAGAAGGTGTTCGACGACTACACCGACGCCTATGCCAAGGAATGTGCCGCCACGAACTGACGCGCATCGCAACAGCGAGCGGTCCGTCCTCGCGGAGCGGATCGCTCGTTGGTCTTTGACGCAAACTATCCCGGTGCTTCCGCATGGAAGCGCCCGATCGGAGCTTGGTCGATGCAGGCCACTAGCCGGTGACGTGCCGATGAACGCAACACTTCTCTTCGTCCAGGCTCTGAACGGCCTCCAATTCGGCCTCATCCTCTTTCTCATCGCGGCCGGGCTGACCCTGGTGTTCGGCGTGATGGACTTCATCAATCTCGCCCATGGCGTGCAGTACATGGTCGGCGCCTATCTGGTGGCGGCGTTTAGCGCCTGGACCGGGAGCTTCGGCTGGGCGCTGCTCCTCGCCCTGCCCTCCGCGCTAGCCTTCGGCCTTCTGCTCGAAGTGCTGGTCTTCAGGCATCTCTACGATCGCGATCATCTCGACCAGGTGCTCGCGACCTTCGGGGTGATCCTGTTCCTGAACCAGGGCGTGAAGTTCGTCTGGGGCGCAGCCCCCCTGAGCGTCCCCGTTCCCGAACTCTTGTCCGGCTCCATCGAGATCGCGAGCGGCCTTCTCTATCCTGTCTATCGCCTCGCGATCATCGCAGCAGGCCTCGTGGTCGCGGCCCTGCTCTACGCCCTCGTCAACCACACGCGGGTCGGCATGCTCGTGCGCGCCGGCGCCAGCAATGCCGCCATGGTGTCGGCGCTGGGCGTCAACATCCAGCGGCTGTTCATGATCGTGTTCGGCTTCGGCGCCATGCTGGCGGGCTTTGCCGGCGCGATGGTGGCGCCGATCCTGTCGGTCGAGCCTGGCATGGGCGACAACATTCTGATCCTCGCCTTCGTGGTCATCGTGATCGGCGGAATCGGGTCGATCCGCGGTGCGTTCCTCGCAGCCCTCCTGATCGGCCTGGTGGATACGGTCGGGCGCAGCTTCGCCCCGAACCTGCTGCGCCTCGTGCTCGATCCCGCGGCCGCAAGCCAGACCGGCCGGGCCATCGCCCCGATGCTGATCTACATCTTCATGGCTGCGGTGCTGTTCTTCCGCCCGTCCGGCCTGTTTCCCGTGAAGCGCTAAGGTGCGTCAATGACCGAACTCGCCGAAACGCACGCCGCTCCCATGCCGTCCCTCAGGCCACGGCTCGAGATCGTTCCCATCCTGCTCTTTGCCGCCTTCGCGGCCGCGCCGCTGCTGGCCATGGCGTCCGGGGCAGAGGGCTATGTCCTGTCTCTGCTCACGCGCGTGATGATCTTCGGCATCGCCGCCATGGCGCTCGACCTCATCCTCGGGTACGGGGCGCTCGTGAGCTTCGGCCACGCGGCCTTCCTCGGCATCGGCGGCTATGCGGTCGGGATCCTCGCCAGCCACGGCATTGAGGATGCCCTCGTGCAGGTTCCCGTCGCGCTTGCGGCCTCCGCGCTCTTCGCCCTGGTCACAGGGGCGATTTCGCTGAGGACCAAGGGTGTCTATTTCATCATGATCACCCTGGCCTTCGGGCAGATGCTGTACTTCCTCGCCACGTCGCTGGCAGCTTACGGCGGCGACGACGGCATGACCCTGTCGTCACGCAGCCTCTTGGCCGGGTCGAGCATCTTGGAGAGCGATTTCGCCTTCTACTGGGTGTGCCTGCTCTGCCTTCTCGGCGCCTATGCGTTCTCGCGCTCGGCCGTCGCGTCGCGGTTCGGCCGCGTCCTGCGCGGCACGCGGGAGAATGCCGTGCGCATGGAAGCGATCGGCTTTCAGCCCTTCCGGTTTCAGCTCATGGCCTATGTGATCAGCGGCATGCTGGCGGGGCTCGCCGGCTGCCTCTTGGCGAACCAGGCGGAGTTCGTCAGCCCCGCCTTCATGACGTGGCAGCGCTCCGGCGAACTGATCTTCATGGTCGTGCTCGGCGGTCTCGGCTCCCTGCATGGCGCCATCGTCGGTGCGGCCGCGTTCCTGCTGCTGGAGGAATTCCTGCCGGAACTCCTGCATGGTCTCAGCTTCTTCCTGAGCGAAGAGGCGCGCGCTCATCTCGCCGAGAACTGGAAGATGGTCTTCGGTCCCCTTCTCATCCTGATCGTGCTGTTCGCCAGAGGCGGGATCATGGGCCTGCTGCGGAGGCCTCGCCATGGCTGATCCCCTGCTCGAACTGCGCCACCTTCGCAAAGCCTATGGCGCTCTCGTCGTCACGGACGACGTCAGCCTCTCCGTTCAGCCCGGCGAGCTGCATGCCATCATCGGGCCCAACGGCGCGGGCAAGACGACGCTGATCCATCAAATTTCGGGAACGTTGTCATCCGATTCCGGATCCGTTCTGTTCGCCGGCGAGGACGTAACGGGTCTTTCGATGCCGCAGCGGGTCGGGCGCGGGCTCGCGCGCTCATTCCAGATCACGTCGATCCTGCCGGCCTTCTCCGCTCTCGAGAATGTGGCGTTGGCCGTTCAGGCGCGCGCCGGATCAAGCTTCCGCTTCTTCGGCAACGCGTCGCAGGAGAAGGCCTTGAACGAACCTGCCATGGATTGTCTCGCTCAGGTCGGGCTGGCCGCTCGCGCTCACATTCCCGCGGGCCTGTTGTCCCATGGCGAGAAGCGCCAGCTTGAACTCGCCATCGGGCTCGCCACCGAGCCGAGGCTGCTGCTCCTCGACGAGCCGCTCGCCGGCACCGGCCATGACGAATCCCAGCGTGTGGTCGAGACCCTGCGCCGCCTGAAGAGCCGCCTCACCATCGTGCTGATCGAGCACGACATGGATGCGGTCTTCTCCCTGGCCGACCGCGTCTCCGTGCTCGTCTACGGCCGTGTGATCGCCACCGACACGCCGGAGCGGATCAGGGCGAATCCTGAGGTTCGAGCGGCCTATCTCGGTGAGGAGGAGATGGTCTGATGCTCTCCGTCCGACAGCTTCAGGCGTCCTACGGCGCCGCGCAGGTGCTCTTCGACATTTCTCTCGAGGTGAAGGCCGGCGAGGTGGTGACGCTTCTCGGCCGCAACGGCATGGGCAAGACCACCACCATCCGGTCCATCATGGGCCTGCTCCGCCCCCGGGGCGGCGAGGTGCACTTCGACGGCGCTGCGGTAACGGGCCTCGCGCCCTATCGCATCGCGAAGACCGGCATCGGCCTTGTGCCGGAGGGTCGGCAGATCTTTCCGACACTCACGGTGGAGGAGAACCTCGTTGCAACCGCGTCAGCCCGGCGCGGTGAGCGGCGATGGACCCTCGATGCGGTGTATGATCTCTTCCCGCGCCTGAAGGAGCGCCGGAGCAATCTGGGCACGCAGCTCTCCGGCGGCGAGCAGCAGATGCTGGCCGTCGGCCGAGCGCTCATGACGAACCCCAAGCTGCTCATTCTCGACGAAGCCACCGAAGGGCTCGCGCCTTTGATCCGCGCCGAGATCTGGACGTGCCTCAAGCGCCTCAAGGGTGAACGCCAGTCGATCCTGGTGATCGACAAGAACATCGGCGCCCTGGCGAGCTTCGCCGACCGCCACGTGATCATCGAGAAGGGCCGCTCGGTCTGGACCGGAACGAGCGATGAGCTCATGACCGATCCGAGCCTCAAGGACCGGTATCTCCACGTTTGAGGACCCATTCATGGCGGCCGACGATCTCGACCTCGAAGCCGAGTACAACAACCGGGCGCGCGTTCCCGAGCACCCCGTCCACATCGCCGGCTGGCAGCGGGATTCGGCGGCCTATCGCGACAGCGCCCATTGCGAGCTCGATCTCGCCTACGGCCCCGGGGCTCGCCACCGTCTCGACTTCTTCCACCCACCGGGCGGGGAAGCGGGAGGGCCGGTCGTTCTGTACATTCATGGCGGCTACTGGCAGGCGCTCGACAGAACCACATCGAGCCACCTGGCGCGCGGAGCCAACGAACGCGGGCTGACGGTCGCGATCCCGAGCTACACCCTCGCGCCAGCCGCAAGCCTCGCCGAGATCGTGTCCGAGATCGAGGCCGCGGCCGATTTCGTCATGCGGCGCACAGGGCGCCCTCTCGTCGTCAGCGGCCATTCCGCCGGAGGGCACCTGACGGCGTGCCTCATGGCGCGCTCCGGCGGGCTCCGGTTCCCGGTCCGGGCCGCGATGCCCATTTCCGGTCTGTTCGACCTGCCGCCGTTGGTCCCGACGTCGATCAACAGGGCGCTCGGGCTGAGTGTCGAGGAAGCGCACCGCCTGAGCCCATTGGAATGGGACCCGCCCGCGGGCGGCCGTCTCATCGCGGTGGTCGGCGGGGCAGAAAGCGGCGAGTTCCTGCGCCAGTCCCGCGCCATCGTGGATCGCTGGAGTAAAGCGGGCGTTGCGACCCATTATCACGAGGTGCCGGGCGCAAACCATTTCGACGTCATCGCCGGGCTCGCCAACCCAGGCGACCCGCTCGTGGATCTGCTCCTGGAGCTTGCAACCGACGCTTGATCGACCTGCCGGTGGAAACAGGAACCCGCACCGACGTCCGACGTTGCGTTTCTCAGTGAGGCTGACACGGATCGGCTGGTGACGCATGCCTGTCGCGCTGGCATTTCTTTTTCTTCTCGCGATGGCTTGGCCGCAGGCGCTTCGGGCGTCGGAGGACGTCTGGCAGGCACTGCGGCAAGGCGGCACTATCGCGCTCTTTCGACACGCTCGCGCGCCGGGAACCGGTGACCCGCCCAACTTCCGGCTTGAGGATTGCACGACCCAGCGCAATCTCTCGGCAGAGGGGCGCGCCCAGGCACAGGCGATCGGTGCGGCGTTCCGGTCACAGCAGGTTCCTGTCGAGCGGGTTCTCTCGAGCCGCTGGTGCCGAGCGCTCGATACCGCCCGCCTGGCTTTCGGTACCCTGGCGGAGCCTTTCCAGCCGCTGGATTCGTTTTTCGCGGGACAGGACCAAGAGCCGGCAAGGACTCGGGCCGTGCGTCGCACCGTCCAGGAATGGCGCTCCAATGGCGTCCTGGTGCTCGTCACGCATCAGGTCAACATCACAGCCCTCACCGGGATCTTTCCCGGCGAGGGAGAAATGCTCGTCCTCAGGCCGAAGCCCGGCGCCGGATTCGACGTCGTTGGAAGGGTGAAGCTTTAGACGCTATGTGTCCGCCCTCAACTGCTCGACCACACCCTGGCTCATGTAGGGGTGGCCCGCCTCGTTGAGCGCACGATCCAGAGCCTCGATGGCGACGAGGATTTTCGTGAGTTCCTCGGCCATCTCGATGGAGGGCAGCGGCGCCTCGGAGATCTGACGCGCCATCTCCCTGCGCCGCTTCACGAGGTTTTCGCGTGCAGCATTGAGCTCGCTGATTTCTTCGGACGTCATAGCTTCCTCACGTTCGAGACTGTCTTCATTATAAAGTCGGCCGGGCCGGATCCGTTCACGGCATCGCCGTCTCGGCGTTCCGGGATTGCAGAAGATCATTCATTCTTCAATGGTGTCGAGGAGATCCAGAATCCGCTTGTGACGCTCGTCCGTATGCTCGCTCGACGCCGACAAGATGAGGCGTTCCTTGCTCCAGTGCAGCGTCCCTCGAGACTCGTCGATCGCTCTCTGCAGGGAAGGCTTCTGCGACGAGCCGGGCCGAAACGTCAATGCAATCGCCTGAGGTCCCGCATCGATGCGGGCGATCCCCATGCGCCGGCAGAGCTGCCGGATGTTCGCCAGCCTCAGGAGGCTCTCGACAGGATCGGGGATGGGACCGAACCTGTCCTCGATCTCCGCTTCGATCTCGTCGATCGTATCCGATGAGTCGAGACGCGCAAGACGTGCATAGAGACTGATCCTCATCTCGGGATCGTTCACGTATTCGTCGGGAACCGTGCCGGTCATTCCGATGCTCAATTCAGGCGTCCAGTCGTCGTTCAAGGTCTCGCCGCGCAGAGCGTGTTTGAGCATGTGCTGGTAGAGATCAGTGCCGATGAGCTTGACGTGACCCGACTGCTCCTCACCGAGAAGCGCTCCGGCTCCGCGCTGGTCGAGATCCTGCGCGCTGATGGCGAAGCCCGCCCCGAGGCGATCGAGGGCAGTCAGGGTCCGCAATCGCTTCTCCGTCGCTTTCGGAAGATCCTCACCAGGCTCAGTCAGCAGATAGGCCACACCCCTGATGCGCCCTCGCCCGACGCGACCGCGGAGCTGATGGAGCTGCGCCAGGCCGAAGCGGTCCGCGCGCCACACCAGCATCGTATTGGCGCGGGGAACATCCAGGCCGCTTTCGATGATGTTGGTGGCGAGAAGGACGTCGCCCTCGCCATCGGCGAACCTGACCATCACGTCATCCGTCTCAGACGGATTCATCTGTCCATGGGCAACCATGATCTGCAGTTCGGGAACGAGCTTCGTCAGCCGCTCGCACATCGGATCGATGTCCTCGACCCGGGAGCAGACGACGAAGCTCTGGCCACGGCGGCGGCGCTCGCGCATGAGGGCTTCCCGGACGCTAGCGGGATCGAACGGGGTGAGGAATGTGCGGATCGGTTGCCGACGCGCGGGAGGTGTCGCGATGATGCTCAATTCCTGCAAGCCGACCAAGGCGGATTGCAACGTCCGGGGTATCGGCGTGGCCGTCAGGGTGAGTACGTGCCCGTCTGCCGCGAGCGTTCTGAGTTTCGCCTTCTGGGCTGCGCCGAAACGCTGCTCCTCGTCGATGATCACAAGGCCGAGGTCCTTGAAAGTGACACCTTTCGCAGCAAGCGCATGAGTGCCGATGACGACGCGGATCGATCCATCCGCCAATCCCTTCTTCACAGCCCGGGCCTCGGCCGGTGCCACGAGGCGGGAGAGATGGGCGACCTCGATCCCCAGGCCGGCAAAGCGCTTTTGGAAGCTGCGCACATGCTGGCGTGCAAGCACGGTCGTGGGCGCGACAACGGCGACCTGCTTACCGGCGAGCGCAACGGCCGCGGCGGCGCGCAGGGCGACCTCGGTCTTGCCGAAACCGACATCACCGCAGACCAGGCGGTCCATCGGCCGACCCGATGACAGATCTTCGAGAACTTCCTCGATACCGCGGACCTGATCGGCTGTCTCTGAGAATGGAAAGCGGGCGACAAACCGTTCATAATCACGGCTTGGTGGCACGAGCGGCTCCAGTTTCATACCCTTGCGGGCGTCGACCAGCCCCATGATCCGTTCGGCCGTTTCCTTAATCTCCGCTTCGATCGTCTCGCGTCTGCGCGACCATGCATCGCTGTTCAGCTTGTCCAGGGAGATCGAATCCGCCATTGGGCCATAGCGCCAGATGCGATCCATCTCCTTTGCCGGCATCAGGAGCGTCGTGTCGGCCGCGTATTTCAGTCTGACGGCGTCGCTCATGCCGGCATCGCCGGCCGGAATGGTTTCCATCCCCTCGAGCACTCCCATGCCATGATCGATGTGGATGACGGCGTCGCCGATCTGAAAACCGTTGTCCATGAGGCTCGAAGCCGTGGTGCTGGCGTCTCTCTCGATCCCGCTGCTGATGCGGCTGCCCAGGATATCGCCGGCCGTGATCAGCACGATGTCGTCGCGCTCATCGATGAAGCCCTTCCTGATCTCGACCTGCAGGGCGAACCATCCCGCGGGAGGTCCGTCGACGACATCGTCCCAACTCTCGGCAGCCTCGGCACGTCCGATGGATTGAACACGGCGCTTGATCCGGCCGAGATCCGAACGTGCGGCCGCAGCAAGAATGATCTGGCGACCGGCATCCATCTGCGCACGCAGGAAGTCGGCCAGATCCTTGGAGGGCCGCGACGCGATCGCGAAGTTCGGCACCGCGACCCGCCGCGTATCGTCCTCGGATGCGGCATGAATGTACGTGACCCGTCGCCGCGACAGCAGGTCCGCCCATTCGTCGTCCTGGACAAAAAGTCGTTCAGGCGAGACAGCCGATCCTTTGGCGCCTCCCTGTCCACGCATGCTCGTCCGATTGTCGTAAGCATCGGCGACCTGCTCCATCACGAGCGGTCGCCTCTCCTCGGCCTTTCCGTCCACGATGACGGTCGCATCCGGCCAGTAGTCGAAGACCGTCTCCAGATGCGGGCAATATTCCGGCAGGAGATGCTCGATCCCGTCGAAACGCTCGATGGATGGATCGCTCTCCTCTGTCTGCGGCAGGACGAGTTCGGAAGCGGGCCCGATCATGAGATGGCCGACCTCCGTTTCGGTGAGTTGGGAAATCGGATCATAGGAGCGGATGGCCACGACGCTTTGTCCGTCGTGCTCGATCCGGTACGGCGAGGAGCGGTCGGCCGGGAACAGATCGATCACCTGTCCTCGGAAAGCCGCCTCGCCCGGCTCGTCCACGCGCTCGTCGAGGATGTAGCCGGCGCGATGAAGATAGTCCTTGAGGGCGTCCGACGACAGCTCCTCGCCGGCCGTGAGGCCGAAGACGGCCTCATCCACGATGCCGCGCTGCGGCACGCGCTGAAGGGCGGCGGCCGCACTCGTCACCAGGAGACGTGGCTTCGTGCTCGATCCGCTCATGCGCCGGAGCACGGCCATGCGCCGACCCATGATTTCGCGCGAAGGCGAAGCGCGGTCGTAGGGGAGACAATCCCAGGGCGGCAAGAGATCGATGTCGAGATTGGGAGCCAGGCCCCTCATGGCCTGCACCAACAGCTCGGCCCAGCGCTCCCCACCTGCGACATAGATCGCTCCCGCCGGCCCGGCCTCCCTGACCTGCTCGAGCAGGCGGACGGCATGGAGTCCGAGGAGAGATGGCAAGGTAAGGTCGATCCGCCTGATGTCCTCAGAGGGGGCAGGCTTGGCACGCATGGGGCACTCATGTGACGGGGCTCGGGACCGAAGACAACGTTCAGGCGCCGTCCCAGTTGCAGGCACGCCTCCGGCGAGTGGCCCCGACAGCATTTTGTAAACCATCCTTGTCCATAGTCGGAACATGACCTATGGGAATGCAAAACGTCTCTGCCTTGGACTGGCTCTGCTCTCGTGCTCCACCTTCGGGAGCCATGCGGATGCCTTTGCGGCTGCTGAAAATCCAAACCCTTCCGGTCCAATTCAGGCATCGCAGAGCAACCCGGCTCCTCCCGTGGCAGGAACCGATCTGCGGCCGAAAGCAGCACCTGCGGCACCGGTCAAGCCCGCGGAGAAGACCGTGCCCACGCCGGTGATCTCGATCTCGCAGGATCCCCGTCCGACCCTGGACGGGAGCACGTTCATCAATACGATGCGAGCGGCTTGGACCTACAAGCGCATCGCCGAAGCGGGAGGGTGGCCAAATCTGCCTGCGGGCACGGTTCTCAAGGCGGGCGACAAGGGCCCGCTCGTCGCGACCCTGCGGCAGCGGCTCGCCGCGGAGGGCGATCTTCCGGCCGATCTGAGTTCGGGCGTGATCTTCGACTCCGATCTGACCGGGGCGGTGAAGCGCTTCCAGGCCCGTCACGGCCTACCGGAATCCGGAGCGGTCCGGGCACGGACCTTGGATGCGCTGAACGTCCCGGCGCTCGTGCGGCACCGCCAGCTGACCGCCTCCGCACAAAGGCTCGCGGGATCCACGTTTTCGTTCGGCGACCGCTACGTCGTAGTGAACATTCCATCGGCCGCCGTCGAAGCCGTGGAGCGCGGACAGGTCGCCCGGCGCTACGTGGCCATCGCCGGAAAGGTCGACCGTCCCTCGCCGACCGTCGAGACCCGCGTGACGGCCGTCAACGTCAATCCGACATGGACCGTGCCGGTCTCCCTGATCAAGAAGGACATCATCCCCCACGTTCGGAAGGATCCCGGATATCTGGAGAAGATGAAGATCCGCATTCTCGATGCGAAGGGCCAGGAAGTCGACCCCAAGACCCTCGACTGGTCGACGGACAATGCGGTGAACTATACGCTCCGCCAGGATCCCGGCGCGATCAACTCGCTCGGGCAGATCCGCATCGACATGCCCAACAAGCATGCCGTCTACATGCATGACACGCCCAAGAAGCAGCTCTTCGCGCAGGATGCCCGCTTCCATTCCTCAGGCTGCGTCCGCGTGGCCGAAGTCGCCGATTTCGCCGAGTGGCTCTTGCGCGGCACGAACGGTCAGGCCGGCGGGTGGACAAGGGACGCGATCAATACGGCCATATCGAACACGACCCGTCAGGACATCCGGCTCGAGAAGCCGGTTCCCGTCGCCTGGATCTATCTGACCGGCTATGCGACGGCAGACGGCGCCGTGCATTTCCGAGACGACGTCTATGGACTCGACATGGCGAAGAGCGATCCCGTTCTGGAGCCTCAGATCGTCGATGTGCCCGCGACGGCGTCCATCAAGCCCAAGCGCCTCTGATGCGCCTTGGCTAGAGGCTTTTCCGGCGCAGCAGCCGTCCGGATGACGGAACGACTGCGCGGGCCTTGTGCGACTCGAAGGCGGCATCCTGGAACACGTCGATCGCGGCGACGGCCTGTGCCCGCACGGCCGCAATCCAAGCCGGATCGCGCGGCGAAAACCGGTCCGTCGCATGAGCCAGCTGACGGCACCGTTCCTCAACGACGCGACGCGCTTCCCTCAGACGGGGATTCGGGTCTGTGGACCTCGCCAATTCGTCGCAAAATCGGAGCACGTCCTGGGTAAGATTCTCACCCGTGTAGAGTCCCGAATAATGATCGATCATGCTGCGGACGTACCCGAGAGAGTCACGGATCTCCTGCCGCAAAAGTGTCTCGCTGCTCATCGCATCCTTATCCGAAAAGGAGCCGCATTCGCGCCGGGACCGGCGACGATGGGGTATGGCCCAGAGACCTCTAAAAAGTTGTTAGCCCGGTTGCCCCGCCTGCGATTCGACAGGGACCTTGGGTGGTGCCGGGACCGGCGCACCGCTGTTCTGGGTGACCGTCAGGCGGGACGACCACACTCTCTCAAGGAGGGGACCTGCAATAATTCCAGCGACGAACGCGAACGCAGCTACGATCAGGCCAATTCGGCCGCAAAGGCTCAGCACATCCTTGTATGCCATAAACCTTCCTCCCGTCTGCTTTGTTGATAGAATCCTAAGGGACCTCTCGTTGGGAGCCAAGAGACAAACGCACAGATTGTCGAAACGGCTCCAGCTGGGCAGATGAAAAACAAGGCGGAACGTGAGGAAAATGCGAAGCTTTTCGCCCTCGCGAACCTGTGCACTATTTTTGCGCACGGACTTCCGAAAGCGGGACAGCGCAACGGATCGTAATATTGTACTGCCGATTTCTGAGATGATCGGCATCCTGTCAGGGGGTTGTCCCAGGGCCGCGATCGCCGTTCGCCGGATCACCCGCTTGAACTCGCTCGGAACATCTGAACATTTCGAGCGCCGTGGGATTGAACACAGGTTCATGGGATACGATGCATGCCGCCCTCCGCCGAATACCGCGCCTCGACGCTCCATCAGGAACTCGGTCCGGACTTCTACGACATCGTTCAGCCGGCGCGGTTCCCGCAGCATGTTCTGCGCTATCGCAACCAGCGCTGGGCCGAGCGGGTCGGGCTCGGATCGCTCGCTGACGAAGAGTGGCTCGACCATTTCGGGCGCTTCGAGCCGCTTCCCGGCAGCTTGCAACAGCCGCTTGCCCTGCGCTACCACGGACACCAATTCCGGACCTACAATCCGCATCTGGGCGACGGACGCGGGTTCCTCTTCGCACAGTTCCACGACGGGCAGGATGGCAGGCTCCTCGACCTCGGCACGAAAGGCAGCGGTCAGACCCCGTGGTCGCGCCATGCGGATGGCCGCCTGACCCTGAAGGGCGGCGTGCGCGAAGTGCTGGCGACCGAAATGCTAGAGGCGCTCGGCGTCGAGACCTCGAAAACCTTCAGCTTGGTGGAAACGGGCGAGGAACTGGAGCGCGGCGACGAACCTTCACCCACACGCTCGTCGGTTCTCGTGCGCCTCAGCCATTCCCATATCCGCATCGGAACGTTCCAGCGGCTGCTGTACCTGGACGACACCGCCAATCTCCGCAAGCTCCTCGACTACACGATCCGGACCTATATGCCGCAAGCATGGCGCGACGAGGAAGCCGGTCGTGCATCGGCGTTCCTGGAAGAGGTCTGCCGGCGCGTGGCCCGCATGGGAGCGCAGTGGATGGCGGCCGGTTTCGTGCACGGCGTTCTCAACACCGACAACATCAACGTCACGGGCGAAAGCTTCGATTATGGTCCGTGGCGTTTCCTCCCCGTCTATGAACCCGGCTTCACGGCCGCTTACTTCGACGAGACCGGTCTCTATGCCTTCGGGCGCCAGCCCGACACGCTGCTGTGGAACCTGTTCCGCCTCGCGGAATGCCTGCTTCCGCTCGCCGAGCAGAGCAGCCTCGAGCAGGCGCTGGGCGCCTTCGAGCCCGCCCTGCACCGGGAGTTCACCGGTGCCGTCATGCGGCGCCTCGGGCTCCGATCGAAAGGCTTCGAGCAGGATGGAGCCTTGGCCAAGGCGTTGTGGACCTTTCTCCATGAGACCAAGGCGCCCTTCGAGCAGACCTTCTTCGATTGGCACGGTGGTCGTGCAAGTGCGGAGCGGGCCGCCGCAAGCCCGTCCGCGAACTTCTACGCACAGACCTCCTTCGAGCCCGTTCGCACGGCGCTCGGCACCTTCGATCCGGCACCGGGACTCCGGCTCGACCATCCCTATTTTGCCCGTCCCACGCCCTGCACCATGCTGATCGATGAGGTCGAAGCGCTCTGGGCACCGATCGCCGCGGCGGACGACTGGTCGGCCTTCAGGTCGAAGCTCACCGAGATCCGCGGCATGGCCGAGGCCTGCGGAGCAGAATGTCCCGTTCAAGCTTGATCAAACTAAGCCGTATCTCACATTGAGCACTGCTGCTTAGCTCAGCCGCCTCAAGTGTCGACGAACCTTCCATTTCGAAACGAACATCATTCTGCTGAGAGAACGGAACGTTATTTCGTGATATGCGTCTTCTAGCCAAGTGGGCCGCCGCGATGCGGCTCATCACCGAAACTCGTTCTATGCAGGTGAACCCTATGAAGCGTTCATGCGCTCTTGCTTTGTCCAGCACCACCCTCCTCCTCGTCCTGGCAACGCCGTCCGATGCCCAGAGCGTCGGAGCCGGCCGGCAATGCGTGCCCGCTGTTGCCGATGCCTCGCTGTACCGAAACTGCCGGCTCCATATCATCCACGGTCAGGAAACCTGTCGCTGCGCCGTTCGACCTCAAGCGATGCACCGGTTGGACCATCCGGTGGATGGGGACCGGTCCGACGCCGTGACCGGATCCATCGGCAGCGGCCCTGCCGCTATTCCCGGGTCTGATCGCGGTGCTTCCGGCACGATCGGCAGCGGCACACATGGTGCAGGCAACACGGGTGCTGCCGGGGCCGGCGCGAGCCCGGGCCGTAGCGGGGCTGTGGCAGACAGCGGCACTCCCGGCACGGCCAGCCCCGGCACTGGTCGTAGCAGTGGCAATGCGAGTGGGTCGGCTGGCTCGTCCGTCGGCGGCGGCGCAGGCGGGAACGCTGATGTCGGCGTCGGCAGCCACGGCAACGGTTCCTCGAATCCGGACCGCTCCAACAATGGCGGCGGGACCGATCACGACGGTCGCGCCGGACGTGACAATCGCGGAAACGGCGGCCACGGCAACAATGGCCACGGGAACGACGACGACGGCAACGACTCGTCCAATCCGGGCCGCTCCAACAACGGCGACGGCACCGATCAGGACGGCCCTGCCGGGAATGGTGGACGTGGCAGTGGCGGCGGCAAGCGCTGACGCGGCGTGAGCCCCATGCGACAGGTCCTTGGCTGACGCCTTCAGCCAAGGACCTGGATGGTGCGATCACGCCTTCGTTTCAACGGGTCGGTTCAGAACATCGCCTGAGCCCAAACTTGCGTATTCTATCCAATCAGGAGAACAAAGCCTGCGACCGCAACCGCAGCGCCGGCCAATCGGCTAACATGCATCTGACGGGCTGTGATCGTTGCGAACATCATGCCGGCTCCAAGCAGCAGGACGGTCGCCAGGGTGAAGCCGAGGCTGTAGAGCACGACGCTGGCCCCGGACGGGATCTCCATCCCGTGAGCATGGCCATGGAACACCGCAAAGGCGCCGACGAGGGCGGCCGCAGCCTGGACCGGCCATCGCCGCCCCCATGTGACGACGGCGCCCAGCACGACCACGGACAGGGCGATGCCGGATTCGACGGCTGGAACCGCGATGCCGATCAGGCCTAAGACTCCGCCCGCCAGCATCATGGCGACGAAGCTCGTCGGCAACGCCCACACGGCCTGTCCTCCGAGCAGGGCCGCGAAGAGGCCGACGCTCACCATGGCCAGCACATGGTCGATCCCGCCCAGCGGATGCGAGAATCCGGACAGGAAGCCCGATGCAGAAGCATGACCCGTGTGGGCCAAAGCCGGCATGGCTGCCGCGATGAACAGCGTGGCAAGAACCGAGCGTTTGAACATTTTGAAGATCCCCTATTAGGCCGCGGCCGACAGACCGCCGGCCCGCTCGATGAATGCCGCGATGGCGTCGACGCCTACGCCGTCGCGGATGTTGCTGAACACGTATGGACGCTGGCCGCGCATGCGCTTCGTGTCCTCCTCCATGATCGAAAGGTCTGCCCCGACATGGGGCGCCAAATCGATCTTATTGACCACCAGGAGATCCGAGCGCGTGATGCCGGGACCGCCTTTGCGCGGGATCTTCTCTCCCCCGGCGACGTCGATGACGTAGACCGTCAGATCAGCGAGCTCGGGCGAGAACGTGGCCGCCAGGTTGTCGCCGCCGGATTCCACCAGCACGATGTCGAGGGCCGGGAAGCGCTTGCGCATGGTGGCGATGGCGGCAAGGTTGATTGACGCATCCTCGCGGATCGCCGTATGTGGGCATCCTCCCGTCTCCACGCCCATGATGCGCTCCACCGGCAGTGCGCCGGCAACCGTCAGGAGCCGAGCATCCTCCTTGGTGTAGATGTCGTTGGTGATGGCGCAGATGTCATAGCGCTCGCGGAAGGTCTTGCAGAGCGCCTCCATCAGGGCCGTCTTGCCAGACCCGACCGGTCCGCCGATGCCGACCCGCAGGGGTCCCGTGTGAGAAGTCATGATCGAAACAACCTCGTATACTGGTTCTCATGATGGAAAGAGCCGAGATCGGCCCGGAAGGTCGAGCCGCCGATATCGTCGAGCGTGAGAGCCATGGCCTCTCTGGCAACCGTCTGCACCGTGTCGGCAAGAGCGGCGGACACGCGGATGCCTGCCGTCTGGCCGATGGGCGCGAGGCGGATGGCCGCCGACACGAGCGTCTGCACGAGCCCGAAGAGATAGGCGGGCGATGTGAGCGGCAGGGGAACGGCATGGGCCGCCGCCGCCATGCCGATGGCGACCGGAAAGGCGACATCGCCCTCGAGCGGCGTCAGCCGGGGCGACGGCCATGCGGCGAGCGTCGCATCCAGGAAGCTGCGCCCCTGCTGGCTGGTCTCGAGATAGAGTTCGGCGGAGGGCGACAGGGCAAGCGCGAGTTCGTTGACGGTCTCGAGAGCGTCTCGATCATCCTGCTCGATGGCCCGGTAGGCATGGCTCAGGAGAATGGCGTCGTTGCGCCCCATGCCGAGCGTCAGGAGGTCGGTCAGCCAAGCCACGAGCGTCGCCTCGTCGGCAACGTCGCCGGCCTCCACGGCCCATTCGAGCGTGTGCGAATAAGCATAGGAGCCGACCGGATAAGAGGGCGACAGCCAGGCGAAGAGCGGCAGGATCGCTGCCTCCGATCCTTGAGCCCTTACTGTCACGGATACATCATCCATGGCCATTTCCGTGGTGATGTGAATGCCCGCCTTGCTCGTGGTGATGATAGGCACCGCGGACCGGTTGGAACGGCCGCTCGACGATCTCGACCCGGGCGCCCAGCCCGATCAGCATGTCGACCAGCACATGATCGTAGCCGATATAGATCGCCGTGCGGGTGATCTCCGCGGGCACGTGCCTGTTGCCGATATGCCAGGCGAGAGTCAGGAGGTCGAGCGGCTTCTCCGTGGTGATCTCAACGAGTTTCTCGGGCGCGGCCCGCACCTCGACGAGCCAGCCGCTCTCAAGCCGGATGGCGTCGCCGTCCTCCAGCACGTCGGCCCTGTCGAGGTCGAGCAGGAAGGCGGTTCCGCCCTCGGCATGGAGCATGATGCGACGGCGATGGCGGCCGCCATGATCGAGGGTGATGACGTCGACGATGCGGTCCTGCTCGACGGCCTCACGGCGAATGATGGATGTGGCGCGGATCATATCAGAACAGGAAGTATCGTTGAGCCATGGGAAGGATTGTTGCGGGTTCGCAGACGAGCAGCTCGCCATCGGCACGGACGTCGTAGGTTTCGGGATCGACCTCGATGACCGGGGTCGCATCGTTATGCACCATGTCTTTCTTGCCGATCCCGCCGCGGACGTTCTCGACCGCGACGAGCGGCTTCTGGACGCCGAGCTTTGCCGCAAGCCCGTTCTCCACCGCGGCCTTCGACACGAAGGTGAGCGACGTGGTGACGAGCGCCCGGCCGTAGGCGCCGAACATTGGCCGGTAATGCACCGGCTGCGGTGTCGGGATCGACGCATTGGGGTCGCCCATCAGAGCGGCCGCGATTGCGCCTCCTTTCAACACGAGATCGGGCTTCACGCCGAAGAAGGCCGGCGTCCAGACCACGAGATCGGCGAGCTTGCCGACCTCGACCGATCCGATGTGTCGGGACACGCCGTGGGCGATGGCCGGGTTGATCGTGTATTTCGCCACATAGCGCCGGGCGCGGAGGTTGTCGTTGCCGCCGCTCTCACCGGGAAGCGCGCCGCGCTGGACCTTCATCTTATGCGCGGTCTGCCATGTGCGGATGATGACCTCGCCGACGCGCCCCATGGCTTGGCTGTCGGACGACATCATCGACAGCGCGCCGATATCGTGCAGGATGTCCTCCGCGGCGATTGTTTCCTTGCGGATTCGGCTCTCCGCGAAGGCGAGATCCTCCGGGATTGATGGTGACAGGTGATGGCAGACCATGAGCATGTCGAGATGCTCGTCGATGGTGTTCACCGTATAGGGCCGCGTCGGGTTGGTGGAGGACGGCAGCACATTGGGCAGTCCAGCCACCTTGATGATGTCCGGTGCATGCCCTCCGCCCGCGCCCTCCGTGTGGAAGGCGTGGATTGTGCGGCCTTTGAAGGCCGCGATCGTGTCCTCGACGAAGCCGGATTCGTTGAGCGTGTCGGTGTGGATCATCACCTGCACGTCATAGGCATCGGCCACCGACAGGCAGCAGTCGATCGCCGCCGGTGTCGTGCCCCAGTCCTCATGGAGCTTGAGCGCACAGGCGCCGGCCTCGATCATCTCCTCCAGGGCGCCGGGCTTCGAGGCATTGCCCTTGCCCGTGAAGGCGAGGTTCATCGGAAAGGCATCGGCGGCCTCGATCATGCGGGCGATGTGCCACGGACCCGGCGTGCAGGTGGTGGCGAAGGTGCCGGTCGCCGGTCCCGTGCCGCCGCCGAGCATCGTGGTGATGCCCGACATCAGCGCCTCGTCGATCTGCTGTGGGCAGATGAAATGGATATGCGAGTCGAAGCCGCCGGCCGTGATGATCTTGCCTTCCCCCGCGATGATCTCCGTGCCCGGCCCGATAACGATGTCGACGTTGGGCTGCACATCCGGATTGCCGGCCTTGCCGATCGCGGCGATCCGCCCGCCCGCGATGGCGATATCGGCCTTCACGATGCCCCAATGGTCGAGGATCACCGCGTTGGTGATGACCGTGTCGACGGCGCCATGGGCGCGGGTCGCCTGCGACTGCCCCATCCCGTCGCGGATGACCTTGCCGCCGCCGAACTTCACCTCCTCGCCATAGGTGGTGAAGTCCTTCTCCACCTCGATCACCAGGGCTGTATCGGCCAGGCGAATGCGGTCGCCCACGGTGGGGCCGAACATGTCGGCGTAAGCCGAGCGTGGGAGCGAAGCAGGCTTTCTCGCGTTCGACATCAGAGCGCTCCCATCACGGCCTGTCGGAACCCGTGGACCTCGCGCCTGCCGGAAAGCGGAACGAGCACCACTTCGCGGGTGGATCCGGGCTCGAAGCGCACAGCCGTGCCAGGCACGATGTCGAGCCGCATGCCGCGCGCCTTCTCGCGATCGAACGATAAGGCGGGGTTCGTCTCGAAGAAATGATAATGGCTGCCGACCTGGATCGGACGGTCGCCGGTATTCGCCACGGTGACGACGGTACGCTCGGCGCCCTCGTTGAAGACGATTTCGCCCTGCTGCGCGGTCACCTCGCCGGGCACGTCCTTCGAGGCTGCGCCGCGGATCGGGTGATGCACGGTCACGAGCTTGGTGCCATCGGGAAAGGTCGCCTCCACCTGCACGTCGTGAATCATCTCGGCGACGCCCTCCATGACCTGGTCGACCGTGATCACATGTGCGCCGGCCTCCATCAGCTCAGCGACGGAGCGCCCGTCCCGCGCGCCCTCCACGACCGCGTCGGTGATGAGCGCGATGGCTTCCGGATGATTGAGCTTGACGCCGCGTTCCAGCCGGCGGCGGGCCACCATGGCAGCCATGGCGATCAGGAGCTTGTCTTTTTCGCGAGGAGTGAGTTGCATGGTTTGACCCTAGCTGAGCCAGACGCGCGGCATAGGCGCACCGCGGAAGGCGAGCAGAAACGGAACAGCGGCCTTGCGCAGCGACTCGATGGTCATGGCGCAGAAGCGGACGGCGAGAAGCCCGTTCCAGGCACCCGCCGCAGACTCGCAGCCGCCGCTAGAGGACAAATGGTTGCGCACCTCGTCGAGCCGCGCCTCGGCGTCCGGCGCCACATGGACCATGGTGGCGAAGGCACGGGCGCCCTTTCCGACACTGGGTTTCCGGAGACGATCGGCGATCGGCCCATCGAGGCGCAGCGTGTCGGCATAGACGAGGCGTCCTGCCCGCCTGATGCGCCAGCGATCCTCGAAGAGGCCGTCCGTGATGTGCTCGGCGCGCGCTTCGCGCCCGAACACGACAGCCTCGAACACGGTCAGCCGCGCATCCTCGGGCATGTCGGCCGTGAGGCTGCGGCGTAGGCGCGCCCTGTCGAACAGAATGGTTTCCTGCGGAAGCCAATCGAGCCGCGCGCCGGCCTCGACCGTGAGATCGACCGACAGCTCCGCGATTGGCCCGTCCGAGCGGTAGACCTTCTCGGCGGCCGGTGTCGCAACGGTGACGGCGGCGCCTGTGCGCGCCTCGACCGCGACGGAGAAGCGATCGCCGCACGCGATGCCTCCGGCCGTGTTGACGAGAACGGCATCGAGCCCTCGTCCCTCGCCCTTCGGAAGCCTGATCCGCATGGATCCGCTCTCCTCGATCCGCATGGGCCGCGTACGGCCGCCCAGGCCGGTCGCGCTGAACGCGACACGACCGACGGCACGCTGACGCTCTTGAGAGACCGGCGGGGAATTACCATCAAATGGCCAAGCGCTGACGTACATCGTCTCCCTCGAGCGCCGAGCGGTCGCCATCCTGCACGATCTCGCCGCGCTCCATCACCACGAACCGGTCGGCCAGGTCGCGCACGAAGTCGAAATATTGCTCGACCAGGAGGATGGCCATATCCTTCCGTTCGCGCAAGTAGGCGATCGCCCGGCCGATATCCTTGATGATCGACGGCTGGATCCCTTCCGTCGGCTCGTCGAGCACGAGCAGGCGCGGACGGGTGACGAGCGCCCGACCGATGGCGAGCTGCTGCTGCTGCCCGCCGGACAGGTCGCCGCCCCGGCGGCCCAGCATCGACTTCAGCACCGGGAACAGCTCGAAGACCTCCTCGGGGATCGTTTTCTCGCCACGCTTCAATGGGGCAAAGCCCGTCTCGAGGTTTTCCTTGACCGTGAGGAGCGGAAAGATCTCCCGGCCCTGTGGCACGTAGGCGATGCCGAGCGCCGCCCGCTCGAACGGCTTCAGGCGTGCGATGTCCCGGCCGTCGAACCGGATGCTGCCGCCCGCGATCGACCGGTGGCCGGCGATGGCGCGCAGGAGCGACGTCTTGCCGACGCCATTCCGGCCGAGCACACAGGTGACCTCGCCCACGGAGGCGGCGACGGATACGCCGCGCAGCGCCTGCGCGGCGCCGTAGTAGAGGGATAGATTCTCGACAGACAGCATCGTCATCGCCCCAGATAGACCTCGACCACTCGCTCGTTGGCGCTTACCGCGTCGAGCGATCCCTCGGCGAGCACCGAGCCCTCGTGCAGGCACGTGACCTTCACGCCGAGGTCGCGCACAAAGGTCATGTCGTGCTCCACCACGATAACCGCCTGCGTCGTGGCAATGTCGCGCAGGAGATCGGCCGTGTCGGCGGTCTCCTGATCCGTCATTCCCGCAGCAGGCTCGTCGATCAGGAGGAGCTTGGGCTGCTGCGCCAGCAGCATGCCGATCTCGAGCCATTGCTTCTGGCCATGCGATAATTCCCCTGCCTTGCGATGGCGGTGGCCCGTCAATCGCACGCGTTCCAGCAGCGCGTTGATCCGCTCGCGCTCGCGGGCCGTGCGCCGCGACAGGAGGGTTGCGAAGGGAGAGCGGTTCTCTTTGAGGGCGAGCAGGATGTTGTCCTCGACGGTGTGCATCTCAAAGACGGTCGGGGTCTGGAACTTGCGGCCGATCCCGAGTTCCGCGATGGCGGCCTCATCAAGTGCCGTCAGATCGTGGGAGCCGTCGAACAGCGCCGTGCCCTCGTTGGGGCGGGTCTTGCCGGTGATCACGTCCATCATCGTGGTCTTGCCGGCGCCGTTCGGCCCGATGATGGCACGCATCTCCGAATGGTCGACGGCAAGCGACAGCGCATTCAGGGCGCGGAAACCGTCGAAGGAGACGGAGACGTTGTCGAGGTAGAGGAGGGTCGGAGTGACGGGTGCGCTCATGGGTTACTCCGCCGCCTGCGAGACCGGCTCGGACAGGGGCCTCGGCTTCAGCCGCTGTTCGGCGTGGGCATAAAGATCCTTGGCCGCGCCGAGAATGCCGCGCGGCATCAGGAGCGTGACGAAGACGAAGAGGCTGCCGAGCGCAAACAGCCAGAACTCCGGCAGCATGCCGGTGAACCAAGTCTTGCCCGCATTGACCAGGAGGGCGCCGAGGATCGGGCCGGCGAGCGTGCCGCGGCCGCCCACCGCCACCCAGATCACCACCTCGATGGAGTTCGCCGGCGCGAATTCGCTCGGGTTGATGATGCCGACCTGCGGCACGTAGAGCGCGCCCGCGACGCCTGCCAGCATGGCCGAGAGGGTGAAGACGGCGATCTTGTAGTGCTCGACCCGGTAGCCGAGGAAGCGGGTCCGGCTCTCCGCGTCGCGCACCGCCACGAGAACTTTGCCGAACTTGGAGTTCACCACCCACCGGCAGATGAGGTAACCGGCGGCGAGCGCCGCGACCGAGAGCACGAACAGGACGATGCGTGTGGACGCAGCCTGGATCGGGAAGCCGAGGATGTCCTTGAAATCGGTCAGTCCGTTGTTGCCGCCGAAGCCCATGTCGTTTCGAAAGAACGAGAGCATCAGGGCGAAGGTCATCGCCTGCGTGATGATGGACAGATACACGCCCGTCACCCGCGAGCGGAAGGCGAACCAGCCGAACACGAAGGCGAGGATGCCCGGCACGAGGAGCACCATGAGGGCCGCGAACGGGAACCAATCGAAGCCCTGCCAGAACCAGGGGAGTTCCTTCCAGTTCAGGAACACCATGAAATCAGGCAGGACCGGATCGGCATAGACGCCCCGCGGGCCGATCTGGCGCATCAGATACATCCCCATGGCATAGCCGCCGAGGGCGAAGAACGCGCCGTGGCCCAGCGAGAGGATCCCGCAGAAGCCCCAGATCAGATCGACCGAGAGGGCGAGCAGCGCGAAGCACACGTACTTGCCGAGCAGCGGCACGAGGTGATCCGACAGGTGGAGCGGGGATCCCGGCACCACCGCGCCGTTCAGGACGGGAACCAGCACGGCGGCCGCCGCGAGCAGGAGGAGGACGATGATGCTCTGACGATCGAGCACGGATTGCGTTGTCATGCTTCGACCGCCCTGCCTTTCAGCGCGAAGAGCCCGCGCGGACGCCTCTGGATGAACAGAATGATCGCGACGAGCAGCACGATCTTGCCGAGCACCGCGCCCGCATAGGGCTCGAGCAGCTTGTTGGCGATGCCGAGCGTCATGGCGCCGACCAGCGTGCCCCAGAGATTGCCGACGCCGCCGAACACGACCACCATGAAGCTGTCGATGATGTAGCCCTGACCCAAATTGGGGCTCACGTTGTCGATCTGCGAGAGCGCCACGCCGGCGATGCCGGCGACGCCAGATCCAAGGCCGAAGGCGAGCGCGTCGATGCGGTTCGTCCGGATCCCCATGGAGCCCGCCATGCGCCGGTTCTGCGTGACGGCACGGACATAGAGCCCGAGCGACGTGTAGCGCAGGACGAGCAGCAGGGTGGCGAAGACTGCGAAGGAGAAGACCACGATGGCGATGCGGTTGTAGGTGAGGCTCAGCCCCCCGATCTCCAGTGCGCCGCTCATCCAGGCGGGGGTTCCGACCTCGCGGTTCGTCGGGCCGAAGATCGTGCGCACGCCCTGCTGCAGGATGAGCGAGATGCCCCATGTTGCGAGCAGCGTTTCGAGCGCCCAACCGTAGAGGAAGCGGATCACCGTGCGCTCGATGAGGATGCCGATCAGGCCAGCCACGAGGAAGGCGAGCGGCAGCGCGATGAAGAGCGATACGCCGAACAGGCCGGGCGCGTGGGTGCGGATCGTCTCCTGGACCAGGAAGGTCGTGTAGGCGCCGATCATGACCATTTCGCCATGGGCCATGTTGATGACGCCCATGGTTCCGAAGGTGATGGCCAAGCCGATGGCTGCGAGCAGCAGGACGGACCCGAGGGAGATGCCGTACCAGACGTTCTGCGCGGCGTTCCAGACCGCCAGCCGCGAGCGGATCCCCTCGGCCGCCTTGGTGGCGGTGTCCGACACATCCGCAGGTGTTCCCTGAGGCAGGGACGAGAGAAGCGCCAGCGCATCCTGATCGCCGCGGGCGCGCAGGGTGTCGATGGCTGCGAGCATCTCGGACGACGAGGCATCTGGCTTGGCCAGGAGGACGGCCGCGCGAGCGCTCTCGAGAGCTCCCTTTACGGCCGCGTCGCTCTCCTGCGCGATGGCGGTTTCGAGGGTCGGCAGTGCTGCCCCATCACGCGAGCGGAACACCGCGCGGGCGGCATCGAGGCGTATTCCGGCATCGGGGCTGAGCAGAGTCATGCTGCCGAACGCCGCTTCGACAGCGCGCCGGACGCGGTTGTTGACGCGCACGGGCTTGGCGCCTGCGGGAGATTCGATCGACCGTCCGGTCGCCGCTTCCGCGAATTGGCCGGCCGAGTTGCGAATGTACACCTGCCCGGCGGCAACCATCAGGCGGCCATCGCGCAAGGCTTCGACGAGGTTCAGCGCCTGCGGGTGACCGCTCCCCGCAACGGCGCCGATCGCGGCCTCCGTATCGGAATAGCTGTCCGCCGCGAACTTGGGCAACGCGTCTTCATAGGGTCCCGCCACGACGGCGGACGCCATTCCGATCAGCAGAACGAAGGCCTGCAGAAGGCAGCGCAAGCGGGTCATGCAATCTTCTTCAAAAGGAGGACAAGGTGAGGACGGCCGCGACGGCCGCCCCCATTTTCGTCAGGCGGTCAGGCGCCGCACTTCTTCGTGACCGTGTTGTAGTTGCCGCACTTGAGATCCTTCCAGTCGGCAATCAGGTCCTTCGAACCGTCGAGATACTTGGACCATGCGTCGCCGGGAACGAGCGCGTCGGTCTGAGAGACGGTCTCGAACTGCCCATCCTCCTTGATCTCGCCGATCAGGACCGGCTTGGTGATGTGGTGGTTCGGGAGCATCTTGGACGTGCCCCCCGTGAGGTTCGGGACCTCGACGCCGACGATCGCGTCGATCACCTTGTCCGGATCGATGCTGCCTGCCTTCTCCACCGCCTTCACCCACATGTTGAATCCGATCACGTGCGCTTCCATGGGATCGTTGGTGACGCGCTTGTCGTTCTTGGTGAAGGCCTTCCACTTCTCGATGAAGGCCTTGTTGTCCGGCGTATCGACCGACTGGAAGTAGTTCCAGGCCGCGAGGTGGCCGACGAGCGGCTTCGTGTCGATGCCGGCGAGTTCCTCCTCGCCGACCGAGAAGGCCACGACCGGAATGTCCGTCGCCTTCACGCCCTGGTTCGCCAGCTCCTTGTAGAATGGCACGTTGGCGTCGCCGTTGATGGTGGAGACCACGGCGGTCTTCTTGCCGGCCGAGCCGAACTTCTTGATGTCCGCCACGATGGTCTGCCAGTCCGAATGGCCGAACGGCGTGTAGTTGATCATGATGTCCTCGACCTTCACGCCCTTGGACTTCAGGTAGGCCTCGAGGATCTTGTTGGTCGTGCGCGGATAGACGTAGTCGGTTCCGGCGAGAACCCAGCGCTCGACCTTCTCTTCCTTGGCCAGGTAATCGACGGCGGGGATCGCCTGCTGGTTCGGCGCAGCGCCCGTGTAGAACACGTTGCGCTCACTCTCCTCGCCCTCGTACTGCACCGGGTAGAAGAGGATGCTGTTCAATTCCTTGAACACCGGCAGCACGGACTTGCGCGACACGGATGTCCAGCAACCGAACACGGCCGAGACCTTGTTCTGGCTGATCAATTCGCGCGCCTTTTCGGCGAAGAGCGGCCAGTTGGAGGCCGGATCAACCACCACCGCCTCGAGCTTCTTGCCGAGCAGACCACCCTTCTTGTTCTGCTCCTCGATGAGCATCAGCATGACGTCCTTCAGGGTCGTCTCGCTGATCGCCATCGTGCCGGACAGAGAATGCAGAACACCGACCTTGATGGTCTCCTGCGCCTGCGCCGTTCCTATCACGGCGCCGGAAACCAGCGCGGCAGAGGCCAGCGCCATGAGGTGTCTGCGGGTCACATTCAACATCGACATAGGTCCTCTCCCTTGGCTGCCCTGTTTCAGGTGCAGCAGCGGGACCTAACGCAAGAACCATGCCAGCAGCGATCTTCTCTAATCGCGCAGAGTGCCGGAGCCGCGGGACGAACGGGGCTGGAAACGCGAACGCGCGTGCTTTGCCCGAAAAAGCGTCAAAGGCTTAAGAATAAGGCTGCAACATCATGACAACGATGATCGTCGGATGGTCGTGTTGCACGAAAAATGGGCCGACGCGCGTTCAGCCCATTCTCTCAACGATCAATGTGCAGCAAGGGTCACGCGAGCGCCGCCTGACGTGCCCGTTCGTAGACTTCCTGATACCGCGATGCGGAGCGATCCCACCCGTGCGGCCGCTTCATCGCGGCACGGCGCATGGCGGTCAGGCGCGGGCGCGAGCGGAACGCCTCGAGCCCGCGCTTGATGGCGTCCTTGAAACGGTTCAGCGAGGGCTCGCCGAAGAGGAAGCCGTTGACGCCGTCCTCGATGGTGTCGGCGAGCCCGCCGGTTTTGTGGGCGATAGGCAGAGAGCCGAAGCGCTGCGCATACATCTGGCTGAGGCCGCAGGGCTCGAACCGCGACGGCATGAGCAGGAAGT
The DNA here is from genome assembly GCF_013307435.2 of Microvirga terrae. NCBI lineage: Bacteria > Pseudomonadati > Pseudomonadota > Alphaproteobacteria > Hyphomicrobiales > Methylobacteriaceae > Microvirga > Microvirga terrae. The sequence continues at coordinate 1,748,424 of NZ_CP102845.1, read as the reverse complement.
CGCTGCCCGCATACATGCGCCGTGCATCTCCCTCGTCATAGCCGATCTTCACGCCCACGGAGCCCGGATGACGGGTTGCAAGGGCCTGAAGCTCGGCCTCGAAGCGCGGCTCGCCCTGGCCGATGACGGCGATCTGGCCGCCCTGCGACACGATGGTCTCGGCCGCCGAGATGGCAAGATCAACCCCCTTCTGGTGGACCAGACGGGAGACGACCGCAAAGAGAGGCCCACTCGACAGTGCGAGGCCGAAATTCTCGCGCACGTTGTTGGCATTGGCCCGCTTGCCCCGGCAATTCTCCGCCGAGAAGGGGCTGACGAGATACGGATCCGTGCTCGGATCCCAGCTCGCGTCGATGCCGTTGATGATGCCGTCCAGCCTTCCCTGCTCCGCACAGGTCCGCAAAAGCCCGTCGAGGCCGCAGCCGAATTCCGGCCGGGTGATCTCATGAGCATAGGTGGAGCTGACCGTCGTGATGTGAGATGAATAATAGATGCCCGCCTTCAGGAAGGAGAGCTTGCCGTAGAACTCGACGCCGTTGATCTGGAACGCGGCATCGGGAATGCCGAGATGCGACAATCGATTGCGGTCGAAGATGCCCTGATAGGCAAGGTTGTGAATAGTCAGGATCGTCGGGATGTGCTGCCCGCGCCAGGCGAGATATGCCGATGCGAGACCGGACGGCCAATCGTTGAGGTGGAGAAGGTCGGCGCGCCACAGATGGTCGCCGTTGCCGCAGGCGATGTCGGCGGCCGCGAGGCCGAGCCTCGCGAAGCGGATGTCGTTGTCGCTCCAGTCCGCGCCGAAGCTGTCGACGTAAGGCGATCCGTCACGATCGTAGAGCTCCGGGCAGAGCAGAACGTATACGGTCAAGCCGTCCTGCGTCGTGCCGCGCCCCAGGCCGCAGGCGGGAATTCCGAAAGAGGCCGGCAACCGCGCGATTTCCTCGACGTGGCCGATCTGCGACAGAACCTGACGATAGCCTGGGATCAGGATGCGCACGTCGTAATGGTGACGGAGCGCGCGCGGCAAGGCGGCCGACACTTCGCCGAGGCCGCCGGCTTTGATGTAATCGGCAATCTCGGACGTCACAAAGAGAATAGACTGACGGCGTGTGACCGAAATCGACGGCTGGACGCCGCCCTGCAACTCGGCATGCGCCACTGTCGGGTAAGCCCCACGGGCTTCCAGTTGAAATGATTCCAGCATGTTCGCTCAGGCGGCGCGATCCCCAGCGACCCCCGCGCCACAGGCAGTCGCGCTGTCTAACTCTCGCACCTGCGAAAAGGTTCCGAAAAAATTTCGCGAAATTTCTGACTAGCTCGATCGGACGGATTTCCCATTCGCATACTGCATAGCTTGCGTGGCCCGGAGGCGAGCTTGGCCGTTTTTTTATCGGCCCTTGGAACATTGCCTTTTCATGCTCGTTCGCAAGTGCTTTCCTCGATGTTTTCCGGAGATCAGATGCGGCGTGTTCACTCCATGCCCTTTGGGGCTGAGATAACCCCCGATGGCGTTCGCTTTGCCCTGTGGGCGCCAACGGCCGGCGATGTGCGTCTTGTTCTCGCCGGGTCCGAGTTGCCGCTGAGTGCGGATCAGGACGGCTGGTACCGTGTCGTGTCGGCGAACGCTCACCCCGGGAGCCGCTACGGCTACAGGATCGAGGGCAACCTCACCGTTCCGGACCCCGCTTCCCGTTTCCAGCCCGACGACGTCCATGGGCTCAGCCTCGTCGTCGATCCTCAATCCTACGAATGGTCGGACACGGCATGGACGGGACGACCCTGGGAGGAAACCGTTCTCTATGAAGTCCATGTGGGCACGGCCACGCCCGAGGGCACCTATACGGGCCTGATGACCAAGCTCGAGGTTCTGCGCGACCTCGGCGTCACGGCGGTCGAGCTCATGCCGATCGGCGAGTTCCCGGGCCGGCGCAATTGGGGCTATGACGGCGTCCTGCCTTACGCACCGGATGCGGCCTATGGCAGCCCGGAGGATCTCAAGCGTCTCGTGGAGCGGGCGCACGAGCTCGGCCTGATGGTGTTCCTCGACGTGGTCTACAACCACTTCGGCCCCTCGGGAAACTATCTCCACGCCTATGCGAAGACCTTCTTCACCGAACGGCATCCGACTCCCTGGGGCGCCGGCATCAACGTGGACGGAGAAGGCAGCTCCGTGGTGCGCGACTTCTTCTTCCACAACGCGCTCTACTGGCTGGAGGAATTCCACATCGACGGCCTGCGTTTTGATGCGGTCCACGCCATCACCGACGATGGGAATCCCCACTTCATCGAAGAGCTGGCAAACCGCATCCGCGAGGCGATCCCCGGCCGCCATGTCCATCTCGTTCTCGAGAACGAAGCCAACCAGGCACGCTGGCTCAACCGCGACGACAACCACAAGCCGAGGCTTCACACGGCGCAGTGGGCGGACGACATCCACAATTCCTGGCACGCCCTCCTGACCGGCGAGAACGAGGGCTATTACGAGGATTATGCGAACAGGCCGCTCCAGCATCTCGGCCGTGCGCTAGCGGAAGGCTTCGCCTATCAGGGCGATCCCTCGCCGCACAAGGACGGCATTGTTCGTGGCGAGAAATCGGGCCATCTGCCGCCGAGCGCCTTCGTGGCGTTCCTGCAGAACCACGACCAGGTCGGCAACCGCGCCTTCGGCGAGCGCTTGGCACACCTCATCCCGCCGGAGCGGCTCGCCCTCGCTCAAGGCATTTTCCTGCTCTCGCCGCAGATCCCGTTGCTGTTCATGGGCGAGGAATGGGGTGCCTCGACGCCTTTCCAGTTCTTCGTCGACTTTGAAAGCGAGCCCGACCTGGCCAGGGCCGTCCGGGACGGGCGGCGGGGCGAGTTCAAGCGCTTCAAGGCCTTCACGGATCCGGAAATGTCGCAGAGGATCCCCGATCCGACGGACCGGGCAACCTTCGAGCAGTCGCGGATCGACTGGTCGGAGGCAGACCGGTCCCCGCACCGGGAGGTTCTCGCGCAGACCCGTCATCTGCTCGATCTGAGGCGGACCGAGATCGTTCCGCTGCTCAAGGGCGGTTACGGCGGCTCGGACTACACGCTGTCGCCTGACAGGACCCTCGACGTGACCTGGACCTTCGCCGGTGGATCTCTTCGCCTTCTCGCGAATTTCGGCGACGCTCCCGCGAACGGGGCCATCGAGAACGGGACCCGCGTGCTCTGGTCCAGTCCGGGTCTCGACCCGGGCGGCACGAACCTGCAACTTCCCCCCTGGTCCGGCATCATCATGAAAGGACAATCGGCATGAGCAAGCTGGACGCTCTCGTGGAGCGCATGGCCGCCCTTGTCGGTATCTCCCCAGACTACACCGACGCGTTCGGCCAGAGCGTCGAGACCAGCCCGTCGACCCGGCGGACGCTGCTGGCGGCTCTTGGCCTCGACATTGCATCCGAGGCGGGCGCACAGGAGAGCCTGGCCCGGCTGGAGCGTTTGAGGCATGGGCCGGTCCCGGCCGTCATCACGGTCGATGCGGACAGGGCCTCGACCCTCGCCTTCCGCGCCGCGCCCGGTCCCATGTCCTGGATCCTGATCGAGGAGGATGGAGCGGTCCATGAAGGACGCCTTGCGAGGAACGACACCGCCCTCGACCTTCCCACCCTGCAGATGGGCTATCATCGGTTCCGGCTCGGCGACCAGGAGACGACGATCATCGCGGCCCCGTCCCGATGCTTCGAGCCCGAGGCCCTCCAAGGAGAGACCCGGCTCTGGGGCGCGGCCGCCCAGATCTATTCTCTGCGCTCTGAGCGGGACTTCGGCATCGGCGACTATGCCGACGTGGCGCTTCTGGCCCAGAATGTCGGCCGCCTCGGCGGCGCTTTCCTCGGCTTGAGCCCCGTTCACGCGCTCTTCGCCTCGGATCGCTCCAAGATATCGCCCTATTCACCGTCCTCGCGCCTCTTCCTCGAATCTCTCTATCTCGACCCGACCGCCGTGGAGGGCTTCGTCGAGAGCGGCGCCCAGGAGCTCCTCGAAAGTCCAGACCTGCAGGAGCGGCTCGCCCAGCTTAGACGCGCTCAGCTGATCGATTATGCCGAGGTCTGGGCGGTCAAGCGTCCGCTGCTCGAGGCCCTGTGGGCGCATCATCGGACGTCAGGCGACCATTCCGCCTTTGAGGCCTTCCGGCGTACGGGCGGCGAGGCACTGGAGGCGCACGCCACCTTTGAGGCGCTGTCCGAACATTTCCAGAGTCAAGGGCGGTTCTGGATCGGCGACTGGCCGGAGGAGTACCGCTCGGTTCATTCCGTGGCAGTCCGGCGCTTCCGCCTGGACCACCCGGATCGGGTGGCGTTCCATGCCTGGCTGCAATGGCTTGCCGACCTCCAGCTCGCGCAGGCGGCCGAGCGGGCCCGGGGGGCGGGCCTGCCCATCGGCCTTTACCGGGATCTCGCCGTGGGAGCCGATGGTAGCGGATCCGAGATCTGGGCGGCGCCGGAGCGTTACGCCCCGAAACTCTCCATAGGGGCGCCGCCGGATCCGCTCGGCCCGCAGGGCCAGGACTGGGGTCTGCCGCCCTTCAACCCGCTTACCCTGGAGGAGCAGGGGCTGGCCGCCTTCCGCGATCTCGTCGCGGCCAATATGCGCCATGCGGGCGCGATCCGGATCGACCACGCGTTCCAGCTGCAGCGGCTGTTCCTCATCCCGTCGGGAGCCCCCGCGTCCCAGGGCGCCTATGTGGATTACCCGTTCGAGGCGATGCTCGCGGTTCTGCGCGTGGAGAGCCACCGCGCCCAATGCCTGGTGATCGCCGAGGATCTGGGTACGGCCCCGGAAGGCTTCTCCGACGCCATCATGGAATCGGGCGTCCTCAGCTACCGGGTGCTGCCCTTCGAACGGGAGGGAGCGGCCTTCAATACACCGGGTGACTATCCCCGCTCGGCGCTGGCCGTCCTGACCACCCACGACCTGCCGACTTTCGCCGGCTGGTGGCGGGGCCTCGATATCGACCTGCGCCAGACGCTGGGCATCTTCGAGCCCGCGCGGGCGGCCGACGAGCGCCTCGGACGGGCAGCCGACAAGCGCCACCTGACCGAGGCTCTTGCAGGGGAAGGCCTTCTCCCCTGCCGGCAGATTCCGGAGATGCCGCCCCTCGAGGAAACGGTCCGCTATCTCGGCCGCACGTCGTCCGTCCTCACGGCTCTGCAGATCGAGGACGCTTCGGGCGAGCTGAATCAGCCCAACATGCCGGGCATGGATATGGGCCACCCAAACTGGCGCCGGCGCCTGTCGAACACGATCGAGGCCATCGGTGCGCCCGGCAGCCTGATGCCTAGGCTCGCCGTCGCATTGGCCGAGGAAGGACGGGACGTCCGCGCCCGCCGGAACGCTCTCGCTTCGCCCCCGCCGAGAGCGACCTACCGGCTGCAGTTCCACAAGGACTTCACCTTCGACGATGCGGTGAAGATCGTGCCCTATCTGGCGAAGCTCGGCATCAGCCACGTCTATTCGTCGCCGATCCAGACGGCGGCCCCAGGATCAACCCACGGATATGACATCGTCGACCATTCGACGATCAATCCGGAACTCGGCGGCGAGGCCGGCTTCCGCCGCCTCTCGAACGCCCTGAAGGAGCACGGTCTCAAGCTCCTCCTCGACATCGTGCCCAACCACATGGGCGTGGGCGGGAAGGACAACGGCTGGTGGCTCTCGGTGCTGGAATGGGGCCAACTCTCCCCGGTCGCTCAAGCCTTCGACATCGACTGGGAGCGGCCCGGCGCCGACGGCAAGCTCGTTGTCCCGTCCCTGGGCGGGCTCTACGGCGAAGTCCTGGAGGAGGGCGAGCTCCAGCTGAAATTCGACGCGGCGGAGGGCTCCTTGAGCGTCTGGCACTGGGAGCACAGGTTTCCGATCCGCCCGACCACATACCCGGTCGTGCTCGACCGTGCGCTTGCCATCCTCGATGATCCAGCAGAAGCCATAGAGTTGCGTCGCATCACCGAGCGCCTGAGGGCGCTGGAGAATCCCACATCACGCGGTGGCCAAGACGACCTACCGGACGAGGGGGAACAGCTGAAGCGCGACCTTGCGCAGGCAGTCGGCGCCTCCCCTCGACTGAAGAAGGCCATCGAGAGCGCCGTCGCAGCCGTCAACGGCGTCCCTGGACAGCCTGAGAGCTTCAACACCCTGCATCGACTCCTCGAAGCACAGGCCTATCGCCTCTCCTACTGGCGGGTGGCATCGAGCGACATCAACTACCGCCGCTTCTTCGACATTAACACCCTGGCGGGCATTCGGGTCGAGATCCCGGAGATCTTCGACAAGACGCACGAGCTCATCGTCCGTCTCGTGAATGAGGGCCTCGTCCACGGTCTGCGAATCGACCATATCGACGGTCTCGCCGATCCGGAGGGCTATACCCGCGCCCTCCAGCAGAAGGTGGGACCGGGCTTCTACGTCGCGGTCGAGAAGATCTTGGAGCCCGGCGAGGAGCTGCGTCGCTGGCCGGTCGCCGGAACGTCCGGCTACGACGTGCTCAACGTGATCGACGGCGTCCTGGTGAATGCGGAGGCCGGCGAACGGTTCGAGCACATCTATCGTCAAGCCTCGGGACTTCAGGGCTCCTATGACGAACTGCTGAAAGTCGCGAAGGTCGAGATCACCGAGAAGAACTTCGCTAGCGAGTTGGAGGCTCTGGTCTCAGACATCAAGGCGATCGCCGATGCCGACCGGCGCACGCGGGACTATACGGCCTTCTCCCTCCGCCGCGCTCTGATCGAGATTATTGCCGCTTTCCCAGTCTACCGCAGCTATCTCGGCGACGCGGAGCCTGAGGTCGCGGATATGGAGTTGATCGGCGAGACCGTCCGGGCCGCTCAGCGATCAAGCACCCTGGCCGATCGAAGCGTCCACGCCTTCGTCGCCTCCGCGCTGCTCGGCGAGGCGGCAGCGGACCCGGCCGACATCCACCGGTTCCGGCAGCGGTTCCAGCAGCTGACTGGTCCCGTCATGGCCAAGAGCTTGGAAGACACCTTGTTCTACCGCTATGGACGCTTGATCGCCCTCAACGAAGTCGGCGGGGACCCGGGCCATTTCGGCCTGTCCCCCGACGCCTTCCATCAGGCGAATGCGGACCGCGCCCGAAATTGGCCACATGCGATGATCGCCACTGCGACACATGACACCAAAAGGGGCGAGGATGCGCGGGCGCGCCTTCTCGCCCTGTCGGAAATGCCAGAGGAATGGGAGCAGGCGCTCGAACTCTGGCGCGAGGTTGCCGCCCCTCATCTGTCGCAGATGGATGGTGTAGCCGCGCCCGACGCCAACGACCAGGTGATCCTGCTCCAGGCCCTGCTCGGCGCTTGGCCCCAGGAGCTTGTGGAAAGGCTCGACGGCCAGCAGCTTGCCGCGTTTCACGAGCGTGTGAATGAATACCTCACCAAAGCTCTCCGGGAGGCCAAGCGGCATACGAGTTGGGTGGCCCCGAACGAAGCCTATGAAGACGCGGCCCGCAAGCTTCTGCAGGTCGCCCTCGATCCCGCTACTCCCATCCTGGGTCGCTTTCAGCCTCTCGCCCGACGCCTTGCCCTACTCGGCATGCTGAACGGTCTGTCGCGGACCGTCCTGAAGATGACGCTGCCGGGCGTACCCGACATCTATCAGGGCACCGAGTTCTGGGACCTCTCCCTCGTCGATCCGGACAACCGCCGCCCGGTGGACTACGAAGCCCGCATGGCGGCGCTCGCCTCGAACGAGCCCTTGGCAACGCTCCTGAAAACCTGGCCGGACGGGCGGATCAAGCAGCATGTCCTGATGAGACTGCTTCACGATCGTGCCGAATCTCCCACACTCTATGCCGAGGGCAGCTACCAGCCACTGTCGGTCGAGGGCGAACAGACGTCTCGCCTGATCGCCTTCGGAAGGCAGCACGGCGAGACGGCTCTGGCCGCTGTCGTGCCTCGCCTTTGGGGTCGGCTGATGCCCCGAGACAGCCAGGTCGTCGATCCCTCCGCCTGGGGCGGCACCACCGTTACCTTGCCCCACGGACGCTGGCGCAACATCCTCACAGGAGACGATATTGTGATCGACGGTGATCGGCAGCAGATCGCGTCGCTCATGTCTCCCCTTCCCTTGGTCGTCCTAAAGCGTGAGTGAGGCGGACGGCGCACCGCATTAACAAAGTTTGCCGCAACATCCATGAGAGGACCCAGATGGTTCTGGTCCGAGCCTGGGCCTGCTCCATAATGAGATCTCTCAACGGATTGCATGGGCCTATGCCGCTCGTCGGCGCCCACGGGACAGCATATGAAGGGGAACAGCCGAATGGATCAGCACCGCCGTGGATCGCAGAGCGCTCCGACGCGCCCGGTCGAGCCGCCATCGGTTGCCGAGATCGTCAATTCGGGCGATCCATTCTCGGTTCTCGGTCCGCACGAGGTTTCTCCGGGCCGGTGGGAGATCCGTGCCATCGTGCCGGATGTCGAGGTCGTGTCGGTTGTGGACCGGGACGGACAGACGGTTCTCGGCACCATGGAGCGGATGCCGCCGGATGGTCTCCTCGTTGCCTCCTTCAGCGCCACCGACCGGCCCGACTACCGGCTGCGGATCGAGAGGCAGGGCAACACCGAGATCCGACACGATCCCTACAGCTTCGGAACCTTCCTGTCGCATGACGACCTCGTACGGATCGGCGATCCGACAAGCGATGCCGTCTACACGAAGCTCGGCGCTCATTTTCTCGACCTCGGTGGCATCCACGGCTTCCTCTTCACCGTCTGGGCGCCCAATGCCCGCCGGGTCAGCGTCGTAGGTGATTTCAACGCTTGGGATGGGCGCTGCCACCTCATGCGCCGCCGCCATGAGGGTGGAATCTGGGAATTGTTCATTCCGGACGTGCGGCCGGATCAGCGCTACAAGTTCGAGATCATCGGACTGCACGGCAACCTTCTCGCCCTCAAGGCCGATCCCATCGCGTTTGCCGCGGAGCACCCGCCTGCGACGGCCTCCATTCTCAGACGAACACCAGCATTCGACTGGCAGGACAGCGCGTGGATGACCTCGCGGTCCGCGCAGAATCATCGCAAGGCCGCGATGTCGATCTACGAGTGTCATCTCGGCTCCTGGGCCCGCGTTCCCGAGGAAGGCAATCGCTATCTCACCTATCGCGAATTGGCCGTGCGGCTGATCCCATACGTGAAGAACCTCGGCTTCACGCATATCGAGCTTCTGCCGATCACCGAGTATCCGTTCGACGGCTCATGGGGCTATCAGACCATTTCACTGTATGCTCCCACGAGCCGCTTCGGCACGCCGGAGGACTTCGCGGCGTTCGTCGAGGCGGCGCACGCAGCCGGAATTGGGGTCATCCTCGACTGGGTGCCGGCGCATTTCCCGAATGATCCGCATGGATTGTCCTATTTCGACGGGACGCATCTCTACGAGCATGCCGATCCCCGACTGGGATTTCACCAGGATTGGGGCACCTACATCTACAATTTCGAACGCCGCGAGGTGATGAGCTTCCTCGTGGCCAACGCCCGCTTCTGGCTGGAGCGCTACCACCTCGACGGGTTGCGGGTCGATGCGGTCGCGTCGATGCTCTACCTCGACTATTCGCGCAAGCCCGGGGAGTGGATCCCGAACCGCTATGGCGGCAACGAGAATCTCGGCGCCATCGACTTCATCCGCAAGATGAACGAGGTTGCCTACGCCACCTCGCCGGGCGCGATCACCATCGCGGAGGAGTCCACCGCCTGGCCGGGCGTTTCGCAGCCGACCTACACGGGAGGCCTCGGCTTTGGATTCAAATGGAACATGGGCTGGATGCACGACACCCTTCGCTACATCAGCAAGGATCCTGTCTTCCGGCAATACCATCATCATGACCTCACCTTCGGCCTGCTCTACGCCTTCTCGGAGAACTTCATCCTGCCGCTGAGCCACGATGAAGTCGTCCATGGCAAGGGCTCGCTCATCAGCAAGATGCCGGGCGATCGCTGGCAGAAATTTGCCAATCTTCGAGCCTATTTCGGCTTCATGTGGGGGCATCCCGGCAAGAAGCTTCTGTTCATGGGAGGCGAGTTCGCCCAGGAGCGGGAGTGGAACCACGACGAGAGCCTCGACTGGCATCTCCTGGGTGACTCCTACCACAAGGGCATGCAGACGCTCATTGGGGACCTGAACCGCGCCTATCGTGCCATTCCCGCCTTGCATGAACGCGATTGCGACGCGAAGGGATTCGAGTGGCTCGTGGCCGATGACCGCGACAACAGCGTCATCGCGTGGGCGCGCCGGGGCGACGACGAGAGGTCGCTTGCCATCGTCGTGTCCAACTTCACGCCCGTTCCCCGGGAAGGTTATCGCATCGGTGTTCCGCTGCCGGGCTCCTATCGGGAAGCGGTCAACACGGATGCCGCCCAGTATGGCGGCGGCAACGTGGGCAATCTCGGCGGGGTCGTGGCCGCGGGCACGCCGAGCCATGGCCAGCCCTGCTCTCTGACCCTCACGATTCCGCCCCTCGCGACGGTCATTCTCGTCCTCGACCAGGATGGATCGGGCGCGAACATATAGTCCCGCTTGCGTGGGACTTCCCCAAGCTTCGTGCGTTGACGAAGTGAACGTTTTGCTCCGCTTGGTTCCCGAGATTCCAGATGAACGACAAAGTCGATACCCGTGAGCTCCCGGCTGCTCAGATCGTCGCTCCGAACGTGAGGCGTACTTCCCGCGTGCGGGAGGGACTGCCCTACCCGCTCGGGGCGACTTGGGACGGATTGGGCGTCAACTTCGCCATCTTCTCCGCCAATGCCACGAAGGTGGAACTCTGCCTGTTCGACCTGGAGGGGCGCAACGAGCTCGAGCGGATCGAGCTGCCGGAATATACGGACGAGGTCTGGCATGGATACCTGCCGGATGCGCGGCCGGGGACGACCTATGGCTACCGGGTTTACGGTCCCTACGATCCGAAGGAGGGTCACCGCTTCAACCCGAACAAACTCCTGCTCGATCCCTACGCCCGGCAGCTCGTCGGCGATCTGGTCTGGAACCCGGCCCTGTTCGGCTACACCATCGGCTCGCCGGATGCCGATCTGTCGTTCGACAAACGGGACAGCGCGCGCTTCATGCCGAAATGTCGGGTCGTGGAATCGGCCTTCACATGGGGACGCATGCGCCGGCCTCAGACTCCGTGGGAACGCACGATCATCTACGAGACTCATCTGCGCGGCTTCACCATGCAGCACCCGGCCGTGCCCCGAGAGCTGCGCGGCACCTTCTCGGGCCTCATGCAGCACGAGGTGATCGAATACATCAGGAATCTCGGGGTCACGGCCGTCGAGCTCCTTCCCATCCACGCTTTCGTTGATGACAGCTATCTCATCGAGAAGGGATTGCGGAACTACTGGGGCTACAATTCCATCGGCTTCTTCGCCCCGCAGCCACGCTACCTCGCCACTCCTTTCGTGAACGAGGTGAAGGAGATGGTGAGCCATCTCCACGATGCCGGCATCGAGGTCATCCTGGATGTGGTCTACAACCATACGGCCGAGGGCAACGAGCTGGGGCCGACCCTGTCCTTCAAGGGGATCGACAACGCATCCTATTACCGGCTGGCCCCGGACAAGCGCTATTACATCAATGACACCGGCACCGGGAACACTGTCAATCTCAGCCATTCGCGCGTGCTCCAGATGGTTACGGACAGCCTTCGCTACTGGGCCCAGGAGGTGCAGATCGATGGCTTCCGCTTCGATCTTGCGACCATTCTCGGCCGCGAGCCGCACGGATTCGACGAGGATGGACGCTTCCTGGACGCCTGCCGCCAGGATCCGGCGCTCAGCCAGGTCAAACTGATCGCGGAACCCTGGGATTGTGGGCCGGGCGGCTATCAGGTCGGCCGCTTCTCGCCCGGATGGGCCGAATGGAACGATCGCTATCGCGATACGGTGCGGGCCTACTGGAAGGGGGAGGAAGGCAAGCTGCCGGAACTGGCCTCCCGCCTCACCGCATCGGCCGACATCTTCAACAAGCGCGGGCGCCGGCCGTGGGCCTCCGTCAATTTCATCACCGCCCATGACGGTTTCACGCTGAACGATCTCGTCTCCTATAACGACAAGCACAACGAGGCGAACGGCGAGGACAACAAGGACGGTCACGATCACAACCTGTCCTTCAACTACGGCGCGGAGGGTCCCACGGACGACCCGAAGATCCGCACGCTTCGGCTACGCCAGATGCGCAACATGCTCGCCACCCTGCTCTTCTCGCAGGGAACGCCCCTGCTGCTCGCCGGCGACGAGTTCGCCCGGACTCAGCATGGCAACAACAACGCCTATGCCCAAGACAACGAGATTTCCTGGATCGACTGGGAGGGAATCGACGATGACGGCATCGAGCTTCTCGAGTTCACCCGCAAACTCATCCAGCTTCGCCAGGATCTGCCGATCCTGCGTAGGGGACGGTTCCTGTCCGGCGTCTACAACGAGGAGCTCGACGTCAAGGACGTGACCTGGCTCACGCCTGCCGGAGACGAGATGACGCCTGACCATTGGCAGGATCCGAACGCCCGCTGCATCAGCATCCTGCTCGATGGCCGCGCCCAGCCGACCGGCATCCGTCGGCGCGGCACGGACGTGACCCTGCTGCTGATCCTCAACGCGCACCATGACGTGGTGAAGTGCACCCTGCCCGAGGTGGTCGGCGGGGAAGCCTGGATGTGCCACATCGATACCAATCAGCCCGACCTGGAGGTGCCGACCGAGTTCAGGTTCGGGAAGGAATATACCGTGACGGCTCATTCCCTGCTTCTCTTCCAACTCAAGCCGGAAAGGCAGCGCAGGGCGGAGAAGAAGAAAAGCGCCTGAACGGAGCATCGAGGGCGCGGCGGGCCGCCTCCGAGTTCACTGACGCGGGAGAGCGCGGGCGGACCTTTCGCGCCCACGCGGTGTGCCGGATCGCTTAGGTGACTTGACCAGGATGGGCAGCGCTGTCCATCGTAAGCCGCTTCCTTGGATCTGGAGGAGACGCAGCATGGACCGTTTCACCGGCGGTTGCCTGTGCGGCAACGTCCGCATCGTGGCCTCAGGGCGACCCTATCGTGTCGGCCTCTGCCATTGTCTCGACTGCCGCAAGCATCATGGGGCCCTCTTCCACGCTTCGGCGATATTCCCTCAGGAAGCGGTGACGATCTGCGGCGAGACGGGGGACTATGCCGGCCGGCATTTCTGTCCCCGTTGCGGCTCGTCCGTGTTCGCGCGCAGCGCAGACGAGATCGAAGTGAACCTGGGATCCCTGGATGCTCCCGACCAACTGATGCCAACCTACGAACTCTGGACCATCCGCCGCGAGTCCTGGCTGCCGCTGTTCCCGCTCAGGAAACGATACGACCGCAACCGCGACGGCACGAGCCGATTTGAGGAATAGGTCGCACTCACGTCGGCTCCGTCGTGGCCCCACTCACCTGTACGGAGTGGCGGCCTTCTCGCCTCCTGGCGCTCTGGCGCAAGAGCGATAGAGATCGGCGTATTGCCTCGCCGGACGATGCCAGCTCACATCGGCCTCCATGCCGTTCACCTGCAGACGCTGCCAAGCATCCTTGTCGCGCCACAGGTGCTTTGCACGGTCGAAGGCATCGAGCGCCGCGCCGAGTGTGACGGGCCCGAACTGGAATCCCGTTGCCGCCCCGGTGGCGATGGCCATCTCGTTCGCGTCGATGATGGTATCGGCCAGCCCTCCCACCCGCGAGACGATCGGGATGCTGCCGTAGCGCATGGCGCAGAGCTGCGTCAGGCCGCAGGGCTCGAACCGCGATGGGACGAGAAGTGCGTCGCTCCCTCCCTGGATCTGGTGAGCCAGCGCCTCGTCATAGCCGAGGAAGCAACCCACTTGGCCGGGATAGACGATACGCGCCGTATCAAAGCTGTCTTCGAGAGCTTTGTCTCCCGCGCCCAGCAGAGCCAATTGCGCGCCGTCCGCGAGCAGACGCGAAAGACCGGCGAGCACGAGATCGAGCCCCTTCTGCTCCGACAGCCGGCTGACCACGCCGAACAAGAGGGCATCCGGGTCGGGTGTCAGCCCCAGGCGCTCCTGCAACGCTCTCTTGTTGGCCGCTCGCGCTTCGAGGCTGTCACGGTCGTAGGATTGCGCTAGGTGCGCGTCTGCTGATGGATCCCATACCTTGTCGTCGATGCCGTTGAGAATGCCCGAAACGACATTCGAGCGGGCGCGCAGTAATCCGTCCAGCGCCATTCCGCCTTCGGGCGTCTGGATCTCCTTGGCATAGGTCGGCGACACGGTCGTGATGCGGTCCGCAAGCTGCAGGCCCGCCTTCAGGAACCCGATCTGTCCGTAGTACTCGACCCCGTCCACCGTGAACACGCTGGCGGGCAGGCCGAGCTCGAAGAGGAGATCGGCCGGAAAAATGCCCTGGAAAGCGATGTTGTGAATGGTGATGATCGTGCCCGGGCGCGGGCTGTCACCGAGGCTCAGATAGACCGGCACGAGACCCGCCTGCCAGTCGTGGGCGTGAATCACTTCGGGAACGAAGCCCGGGGTCAGCCCCTGGCCGATATCGGCCGCAGCCCGCCCGAGTGCTGCGAAGCGCCGAGCATTGTCCGGCCAGTCGCGGCCGTTCGGCGCGAGATAGGGAGAGCCCGGACGTTCGAAAAGATGAGGAGCATCGATGACGAAGAGATCGAGGCCTCCCGCCCGTCCGGAGAGGAGACGGGCCGTTCCGCCGAAGAAGCTGGGATATTGGTGCAGGACTTCTTGACGTTCGAGAGCCGTCAGAACCGCAGGATAGCCCGGTACGAGCGTGACGACCGTCACGCCCTCTTGTGCGAGAGCGGACGGAAGGGCTCCGGCCACATCAGCTAGGCCGCCTGTCTTGATGATGGGAAAGACCTCCGACGTGACCGACAGAACGCTCAGAGGCTTCATCCGGCCAGTCTCTCGATCATCGGCTTGGTGATGAGGCAGACGCCCTTTTCGGTGCGGCGGAACCGCTGCGTATCCTGTTCGGGATCTTCACCGACCACCAGTCCATCGGGGATGCGCACGCCGCGGTCGACGACCACGTTCCTCAACCGCGCTCCGCGGCCGATTTCGACATAGGGCAGCAGAACTGCGCCCTCGACATCGGCGTGGGAATGCAGATGCACGGCCGTGAAGACGAGCGACCGGCGCAGGGACGCACCGGACACGATGCAGCCGCTCGACACCAGGGAGTTGATCGCGTGCCCGCGCCTGCCTTCCTCGTCATGAACGAATTTGGCTGGCGGCCATGTCTCGGAGAAGGTCGAGATCGGCCAATCTCGATCATAGAGATCGAGCGATGGAACGATGGCAGTCAGGTCGATATTGGCCTCCCAATAGGCGTCGACCGTACCCACGTCGCGCCAATAGGCCTCAGCGTTGCTGCCGCCGGCCTCCGCACCCGAGCGAACGCACGAGGTCGTGAAGCGGTGCGCCACGGCCTTTCCGTGCTCGACCAGATAGGGGATGATGTCCTTGCCGAAATCGCGGTTCGAGCCTGGCACTGCCGCATCGCGCCGCAACTGCTCGAAGAGGAACCGAGTGTTGAAAACGTAGATGCCCATGCTGGCCAGCGCCATGTCGGGCTTGTCCGGCATGCCCGGAGGATCGGCGGGCTTCTCGAGGAACGAGATGATGCGGTCGGTCTCGTCGATGGCCATCACGCCGAAGCCGACTGCTTCCATGCGTGGCACCTCGAGACATCCGACGGTCACATCGGCTCCCGAATCCACATGCTGCCGAAGCATGATCTCGTAATCCATCTTGTAGACGTGGTCGCCTGCCAGAATGATGATGTATTCGGGGTCGATGCTCGAGATGATGTCGATGTTCTGATACACCGCATCGGCCGTGCCCTCGTACCACATTGTCTCGGATACACGCTGGCTGGCGGGCAGAATGTCGAAGCTCTCGTTCCGCTCCGCACGAAAATAGTTCCAGCCCCGCTGGAGATGGCGGATGAGGCTGTGCGCCTTGTATTGCGTCGCCACCCCGATACGCCTGATTCCGGAGTTCAAAGCATTCGATAGGGCGAAGTCGATGATCCGTGTGTTGCCGCCGAAATAGACAGCGGGCTTCGCGCGGATGTCGGTCAGTTCCATCAACCGACTGCCGCGCCCGCCGGCGAGAACATACGCCATTGCATGGCGGGAGAGAGGTGCGTGGGATACGCTGGAATTCGGCAAGACCGGGTCCTCACATCAAAGGCAGCCACCTGCCCCGCTCTGTAGACGCTGAACCCGGCCGCAAGTTCTCGCTGATGTATTCCGGATTCAGTTTTGCTCTTGCCCCTTGAGCCTCCGTCCGCACGGGTCGGAGGCTCGTATCACGAATTGCTTCAGGATACCCGGGTCGTGCGCCGACGCTTCGGCGCTGCCACGGGCATCTCATTGGCCTCTGCCGCCTCTTCCGTGACCGGAACGGCGGCCGGGCTGCGTCTCTTGCGGGTTTTCGGGGCGACTGGGCTCGAAAGCTCCTCGTCCGCCGTCATGCTCGTCATGCCCAGGGGTGCCGGATCGATGATCGGCGCCTGCAGGGCGTCCCCCTCTTCGCCCTCGCCAAGAACCTCCCGTTCCGCCTGATACCAATATTCGTCCGCGCGGCCATGAATGCTCCCATGCCGCATCCAGAGCTCATATGCCCGCTCACGGATTCTTTCTTCGGTTCGCTTGTCCATGATTGCCCTTTAACCTGATACCGTGCCTCGCCCCAAGGACGCGCCGAACCGACCGGACCCGCCGGTCAGTCACAAGGTTACGCGTCCATCGGATATGAACTGTGTAAATTATTAGGCGGTTCCCGCGAATAGCAACGGCTGCATACCGAATCTGCGGCAAATGTCTGCCTACACTCGAACCATCGTCGAGGAAGTTTTCAGCGGCTCGATCAGGAAGCCTCCTGGGCCTTGAAGCGCAAGACCCTGTATCCGTACCAGATCGCCAATCCGGCGACGACGACATTCGAGACCGGATTGAGCCATTCCGAGACTCGCTCGTACTGGCTCTCCAGAAGATAGCCCGCACCGGCCAGCAGGAAAGTCCAGAGCGCCGTGCCCATGGAGCTCCACAAAAGGAAGGCCGAGACCGGAACGCAGTTCACGCCGGCCGGAACGGAGATGAGCGACCGGATGGTGGGAATCAGGCGGCCGAGGAAGAGCGCCACGGCCTGATGACGGGCGAAAAAGGCCCGGGCCTGTTCCACCTCGTCGGGATGCATCGTAAGCCAGCGTCCGTGCCGCGCCGCGAACCGCTTCAGTCGCTTCGGACCGATCCATCGCCCGATCAGAAACCAGAAATAGGCGCCCGCAAGAGACCCGGCCGTCCCCGAGGCGACGACCCCGGTGAAGCTGAGCGTTCCCTTGGCTGCGGAAAAGCCCGCAAGGGGCATGATCACCTCCGATGGGATCGGCGGAAACACGTTCTCCAACAGCATGAGAACCGCGATGCCGATATAACCGGCCTTATCGACGAGGCTGACAATCCAATCGAACACGGGGGTTCACCATCCCTTAAGGCAGAGTTGCGGGCCCTATATGGGCCCATGTGCACGCCCGATCCACAGCGGCAGTGCTCGAATCCTGGCCCGGCTCCGCCCGGAACCTTGGCTTCAGTCCTGAGTTGGCAGAATATTCCGTTCGAGAACGTGGCTGACGTGCAACTTTTGGACGAATCAACGGGAGCGCAGGCGCTCGACCTAGGCCATGGGGCTGCACGCGGGGCGGTGGGACCGATCCTGCGCCCGGGCGACAATTGCTGGCGCGTGGCTCAGGCCGACCGGGCCAGCGTGCTGATCGACGGAGCGCCCTATTTCGCGCATCTTGAAGCCGCCTTGCGCCGGGCCCGGCGTTCGATCCTCATTATCGGCTGGGATTTCGACGGCAGCATCCGGCTGCGTCCGGACGCGAGTATCGAGGAATCGCCTCCGCTCGGCCCCCTGCTACGCTCGCTTGTCGAGGAGAAGCCCGACCTCGAGGTCAGGATCCTCGTGTGGAGCGTTGCCGTTGTGCATGCGCCTGGCGCTCCCGGGCCGCTGATCTTCGGCGCCGACTGGCAGAACCATCCGCGCCTGCATCTCAAGCTCGATACGCACCATCCGCTCTATGCGGCCCATCACCAGAAGATTGTCTGCATCGATGACGCTCTGGCCTTCGTCGGCGGCATGGATCTAACCGTCGAGCGGTGGGACACCCATCGCCATGCCTGCAACGATCCGATCCGGCTGAAGGATGACGGGACCATCTACGAGCCCGTCCATGACCTCCAAATGGCCCTCGACGGCGATGCGGCTCGGGCTATCGCCGAGGTTGGTTACGGACGCTGGAAATTCGCCACTGGCGAAGGACTGGCGCCCACGGCCGCGGGCTCCGATCCCTGGCCGCCCAGCCTCGATCCCGATTTCCGCCACGTGCCGATTGCCGTCGCCCGGACCTATCCGGCCTGGGGAGAGCAGCCCGCGGCCAACGAGGCCGCCGCCCTGACCCTGGATGCCCTCGCGGCGGCACGCAAGACGATCTACATCGAAGCTCAGTACATGACGGCGCCTGCCATAGGCGACGTTCTGGAGCGGCACCTCGCCGATCCTGACGGCCCCGAGATCGTCGTCATCCAGACCCACGAATCTCATGGGTGGGCCGAGGAACTGGTCATGGGCACCAACCGGGACCGGTTGATCCGCCGCCTGCGCAAGTGCGACCATCATGACCGCCTGCGGGTCTATTTCCCTGTCATTCCCAACGACCAGGGTGGAGAATGCCAGGTCCTGATCCATTCCAAACTCATCATCGTCGACGACCTGTTTCTGCGCATCGGGTCTTCGAACCTCAACAACCGTTCGATCGGCCTCGACAGCGAATGCGACGTGGCGATCGAAGCCATAACCGAGGAGATGCGCCGGACGATCGTCCAATTGCGGGACCGTCTGCTGGCGGAGCACCTGGACACCAGCCCGGAGATGTTCATGAAAGCCGTGGACCGCGCGAACGGGTCCGCCCTCGCGGCCATCGAGCAGCTTAACACCGGCACCCGTGGTCTTCGGGCGTTCGGAGCGATGTCGGACGACGGGCCCGACGTGCCGGCCGCCGGGACGGGGCTCCTAGATCCTCTCGAGCCCCTGTCCCTGTTCCGCCGCCGCAAGGAGTAGCCGTCAGGCCTTCGCTTCGATGTCTGCACCGGGCGAGTAGGCTGCAGCGCGGCGGCGGTAGACCAGCTCCGTCACGGCAAACAGGATGATCCCCAGAACCAACGGCACAAGAAAGTAGACGAACCGGAACACCAGGAGCGGCCCGATCAGATCGTTCTGCGGCAGCAGATACATGACCACGCTTTCGATCACCCCCAGGCCGCCGGGAACATGGCTGACGAGGGCCGTGGCGTTGGCGATCACATAGACGGACGCCACGCCGAGGTAAGCCACGTCGGCAACGGCCGCGAGCGCCTGGTGGAGGCAGGCCGCCACGAAGGCGAAGTTGATGGAGCCGACCAGGACCTGCCCTATGGCAAGCTTGAGCGGCGGCATCTCGAGGGTCCACCGCCTGATCCTCAAGGGCGTGCGGACGACGGCGGACAGACCCAGGTAGAGGGCCGGCAGCGCAAGGCAGCCGGCGCCCAGCGCCAAGACGACAGGCCGCGAGAGGCCGGTGATCTCCATCGCCAGCCCGGAGCGCAACAGGAGCGCGCCGCCCCCAAGGACCAGGAGACCGAGCCCGACCGTGACGCCGCAGAACACGATCACCTTGGCGACATCGGCAGTCTTCAAGCCCCAGTGGGTATAGAACCGATAGCGGACTGCCCCGCTGCTCAACGCGGCCAGGCCGATGTTATGGCCGAGGGACAGGGCCGTGAACGAGGCCAAGGCGGCCTTTGGATAAGGCAGCGGCCGCTTCACGTAATACAGGGCCAGATAGTCGAAGAATGTCAGGGACAGGTAGCTCGCGGCAGCGAAGCCGAAAGCACCCAGGAGCCTGGGACCGGGAACGGCTGCCACAGCGGCGATCAGCTGGTCCAGGCTGTAGCGGCTGAGCGTGCGGTAGAGCAGAATGGCTGCCAGGCTGATGGCCGCCGCAGCAATCACGTATTTCCAGTACCGCATCCAGGCTCCTTGCTTCCATCCATCCGGCCCACGGAGAACCGCCGAGCTCCATCGAACCCAACGCGGTGGCGAGCCGGGCGATCCGCCGCAGCCGCCCTGCCTCGAACTATTCCTGTGCATGGGCAAGGCTGGATTTGTTGACCTGTCCATGTGCCACCTGGAACTCGACCAGGAGGGGCAGGTGATCCGAAGCAATGCGGGCAAGCGGGGTCCGCACCGTTTCGACCCGCATGACGCGGATTGACCGGCTGACGAAAACATGGTCGATGCGCAGGAACGGCAGGCGGGACGGGAAAGTCGCCCTAGGCTTCGGAAGCCGGGCCTGGGCATCCCAGAGCTGCGAGGCGAGCCGCCGGTAGGCCCGCGAGCGAGGCGTCGCGTTGAGGTCGCCCAACAGGATCACCGGCTCCCGACAGGCTTGATGCCCGAGCCAACGGGGACTCAGGAGGGCTTCGATCTGGGCAAGGCGCTCGTGCCGGCGCAGGCCGAGATGGGTGTTGATCACCTGGACCCCGGTGCCGCCGATCTGGACCTCCGCCCAAAGGGCTCCCCGCGGCTCGAGCCCCGGCTTGCGCGCCCAGCCAGGCAGCGCCTCCGCCTTCACCAGATGCGAGGGTCTGTGGGTCAGGATCGCATTGCCGTATTCCTCCTCGAGGGCCTTCAGGCTGGCGTGGAAATGCACCTGCATTCCAAGGGCCTGGGCGATCGCATGAGCCTGATCGATCCCGCCGGTCCGGACACGCCCCACATCCAGCTCCTGAAGCGCGACCACGTCGGGCTCGTAGGCCGCGATCACACCGGCAATCCGTGCCGGCGAGAGACGACCGTCCGTCCCGAGGCAGCGGTGCACGTTGTAGGTCATGATACGCGGCACTTGGCCCCCTCTCGTCATGCCACCCCGTGAAAGCGGCCGCTTCGGGAGGTCGATCAAAACGGTTTGAAGCCAAACACACACCCTGGCGGCTTGGATCCCGGCCAAGCCTGACAATTTACTTGGGGCCTTGTTACTTGGGGCCTTGCGCGTTCCTCCGGGATGTCGAGCGAAGGGTCAGGAGTGCGGCCGCCAGAGTCACGGCGGAAACCCACCAGCCCTGCCATGCGCCGTGGCTGACCAGCGCGATCGCGCTCGCCGACATGAGGGTCATCAGTCCGACACGGCGGATATCGGCCGGCGCGGTGGCAAGACACCGCATCACCCACAGGGTGAGAAAGCTCAATAAGAGAGCGCCAACCGCCCCCAGCTCGACCCACACCTGGAGGAAAGCATTATGGGGATGGCCGACTTTCAGCATCTCACGATAAGCAGGATTGATTTCAGCGGCGATTGGATGATTGCCCAAATGCGGCGATGATGCGAAGCCTGTTCCGAAGACGGGATACCGGCGAGCGACGTCGCTGAAGGCCTGCCAGAGTTCGATGCGCTCCCGCGTGTGGGCCCCCTTGGTCGCCTCGACCATGCTGTCGGGCACGGATCTGGCAACGGTACCGCCGAAAAACGGCTGCACCCAGATGAGGCAGAGAAGCGCGACCGTCAGGAATCGCCTCACCCAGGCGAAGGGGGCGTAGCTGAGCGCGAGAGTCCCGACTGCAGCCAGCAGGCCAAGCTTCGCGGCCTCGCTGTCGGAGATGACGATCGTAGGAACTGTTGCCAGCAACAGCACAAGGCAAAGCGTCCGCCGCTTTCGGAACCCGAGCAGGGCGATCACAGGCCCAAGCAGCAGAAACAGAGTCACGGTTGGTCTGTTGTGAATGAAGGTCCCTACGCGGTCGCGGAGGATATGCCGCAAGGGGAAGTTGAGCAGGAGCTCCGCGGCGATCAGTGCTGCCGCGATCATCAGTGCCAGCGCCAAGCCTTTGGCCATCCACCGGGGCGGGGGCGCCGCGCGCCAGCTGAGGATCAGGATCGCACTCGATACGGCCGGAAGGACAGCCTCGCCCCAGGAAAACAGCCCCACGGCCGGTTTAATGGCCCAGCCGAGCGTGACCAGTGGGTAGGCGACCCCGCAGAGGACGAGGATGAGGACACCTGTTCGAGGCCTCCGTACGGCCAAACGGTGCGGAGCCGCAGTTCCGGAGATCAATCGCGCGGCGAGAATAAAAAGAGCCGCGCAGGTGAGAAGCAAGGGAGACGACCGGTTGGCGACCACCATGGCCACCGGCAGGCTGACGATCAGACCATGCCCAATGTTGTCGAGATGCACGCTGAGGCGACGGCTTTTTTCTGTAAGTTGCCTCGTCTCGGGCTCTTCGATGCCCGCAAGACTTAGCATGTCTTCCGCATGTTCTTGCTTATAGGCAGGTCTATATTCAGCAAACATGCGTGATCTCTTAATTTCGATACTTCGATTTGACAATTCGATCTTTGGGGATTCTGCAACGTGTGCCCGGGCGTTCCCAATAGCAGCCACATCAGCAATCAATCCGCAACAGCATTACTAGTTCAAACAGGGCCCGACGTTCCCGGTTCGGCTGGATCGCCCAATGGTGACCTGCCCCTTGCCGGGGAGCGGAACCCTGACGGCGCTGACCCAGGATAGCCGATGGGTCAGCTTCGCGGCAATGGATCGGTGCTGAGCAGGATGGGACCCAGGCATGCACCGAGAGGACGACGTCTCATCGGCGCACCGCAGGATTTTCGAGGGAATTTCGGCGCGGACGCCTAGGTTCGGGGACGACCGGGATTAGAATGACAAGACCCGTGCCACAATGGAACGGGAGCCGTGCGTACATCCGGCAACGGCTCCCGTCTCCTTGACCGGCCGCCTCCGCAGCCGGATTGAGTCATGATACTCCAGGCCCACTCTGGGAGGACGGCGCATAGGAGGTATGAGGCTCCTCCGGTCGAGGCGCCTCTCCGCCAGGCATGGGCTCAATGCACGGAAGGGGATTTCCGCGACCGCTGAGGCGGGGTATGGCATGCCGGCGCAAGGCCAATTGGAGCTGACATGTCCGAGATGTTCTCTCTTCAGAAAGACAAGATCCGCGTTCTCTTGCTCGAGGGGGTGAACGACAGCGCTGTCGAGCTGATCAGAGGCGCCGGCTACACGAACCTGACCTATCTCAAGACGGCTCTCGACGAAGATCACCTGATTGAAGCGTTGCAGGGTGTCCATCTCCTCGGGATCCGCTCAAGAACACAGCTGACGCGAAAGGTCCTTGAAGCCGCGAACCGGCTGATCGCTATCGGCTGCTTCAGCGTCGGCACGAACCAGGTCGACCTGGAAGCCGCACGCCATGCGGGCATTCCCGTCTTCAACGCCCCCTTCTCCAATACCCGAAGCGTCGCCGAACTGGTGATCGGCGAAATCGTCATGCTGCTGCGGCGCACATTTCCCAAATCCACCGCCGCTCATGCCGGGCAATGGGACAAGTCGGCGGTCGACAGCCACGAGGTCCGCGGCAAGACGCTCGGCATCGTGGGCTACGGCAACATCGGCTCCCAGTTGTCCTACTTGGCCGAGGCGATGGGAATGCGGGTCATCTTCTTCGATCAGACGGACAAGCTGCGCCACGGGAACACCGAACCTGCCGATAGCCTGAACGCCCTATTGAACCAGAGCGATGTGGTGAGCCTTCACGTTCCGGAGACGCCCGCCACGCACGGCATGATCGGGCGCGCCGAGATCGCCGCCATGAAGAAGGGCGCCTATCTGATCAACAACAGTCGCGGCACCGTGGTCGATCTCGACGCCCTCGCGGAGGCTGTGAGGAGCGGACACCTCCGCGGCGCGGCCGTGGACGTATTTCCGGCCGAGCCCACCTCCAACAAGGAGCCGTTCGTGACCCCCCTGCAGGGGCTCCCAAACGTTATTCTGACACCTCACATCGGTGGATCGACGGAAGAAGCGCAGGAACGGATCGGCGCCGAGGTTGCGAAGAAACTCGTCGAATATTCGGACGTCGGAACGACGGTCGGGGCCGTCAACTTCCCACAGGTCCAGCTTCCGTCCCGCGCCGCCGGCACGCGCTACATCCATGTGCATCGCAACGTGCCGGGCATCCTCGGCCGCCTCAACAACGCCTTCTCGCAGCGCGGCCTCAACATCACGGGCCAGCATCTGCAAACCGACGGCGAGATCGGCTATGTCGTGATCGAAGCGGAAGGATTGCCGGAGCAAAGCCGGGAAACCTTGGACGAGATTCGCGCACTCGACGGGACCATTCGGGCGCGGCTTCTCTACGCAAGAGGATAACCTGTCTCGCACGTGCGAGAGCTTCCTGAAGCATTTCCTCGGAAGTCATGGTACCGTCAGGCGCCTTTCTCTCGAGGAGGCTGCGTGCAGGTTGGCGGGAGCAGACGTGGGATCGTGATTGCCGATGTTCAGGTGAAGGTGCGTCGATTCGTGCGACAGGCGATGTCCGGGTTCACCCGCGCGACAGGTCTGCCCAGGATCACCGCGGATGAATCTGAGGCTGTGCCTGGTCCGTCACCATCCGCGACCGTCGCCCCCCAATCGGAGGCACCAGATCGCCTGTCATCCGCGCTGCACGCCGTCGGCGAGTCGCTCCGCCTCCAAGTCGCCGCAGATTTTCAGCCGCTTCCTCTCACCAGAATCGAAGAATTGGGACGCCCATCCGATATGAACGCTTCAGTGGATACCCTGGCCGAACAGATGCTGACCCTGGTCGAGATCGTTTCGGCTCAGGAAAGGGACATCAAGGCGCTCAAGGAGCAGTGCCGCCGCCTCGAAGAGCACGATCAGGCCATCGCCGTCGCCTTCTCGACCTTTTTCCACGTTCTCTCGGCAGGTCGTGTCGCCAAGCTGAGCGAAATCGCCCACATCCTGAACAACATCATCAAGATCGCCGAACAGGAGGGCCGCCCGCCCGCATCCATCAAGTTTTTGCAGGATCTCGCCGGCATGCTTTCGGACGAACAACGCTGATACAGGCTGCAACTCCCTGCGAGGCGCAGGCTCTCCCCGGCGCACGGTTACCGGGGCCATGCTTAACCGTTCATTAACCATACTCCTTCACGGTGAGGAAAGCCGCAGTGGAATGGGAACGTGTAGTGGCCTGAGCCATCGGCTCAACGACACGGCGCATCCTTGTCCCAGGCGCAGACGTGAAGGAAGCTGTTGATGTCGACGGACAGAGTCGGGGCTGCGGTAGAACCCGCTATCGCCGAACACGTTGCGAACTCCTTCGGACGCACGGCCCGGAACGAAAAGGCCGCCTCGCTCACCTCCTTCGTCCGCAATCGCATCACGGCCCGATTCCCTCCCGACGGGGTCCAGACCGAGCAGGACAATCACCCGCCCGCGCTCGTGGCCTTCTATCGCCGCATCACCGCAGCCTTCGTGCCAGTTGCACGCGAGCACGAAACGGCGGAACGAGCACCGCACCTGACGCAGATCAAGGGCTCTCTCGAAACCCTACGCAGCGCCCTCCCGTCCATGGCGCAACGGGACAGGCTCGACCGAGCGCGAGGTCAGCTTCTGATCGAGCGGCAGCACCTGCTCGTGAAGAACGAACTCACGGAAGGCTTCGGGCGGATCGAGGCCTGGATCCTCTCTGTTGCGTTCCTTGCTTTGGTTCTCCTGAAGGCGGTCAGCATTGTCTGGGCCCTGCCGTTTCTAGGATTGAGCATCGGAAGAGCCTGGTATCTCGACAGGCAATGCAAGCGCCGGCTCAAGAAGATCATCGAGATCGATGCCCTGATCGGCCGCATCGAACTGACCGGCTGATCGGTCCGCGCAGCCTCTAGGGCTGCTGCAGAACCGCCGACGCCATCACGATGTCCTGAACGGCCAATCCGGAGAAGGTCGAAACCGAAATCTGATCTGGCGTCGCGCGTCCCCGCGCCGTGCCCATGATGATCTCGCCGATCTCCAGCACTCTGCTCATAGTCGCGTCTGGGCCATAGGCCCGTCCCAGCTCGCCCCGCGACCCGGCCTGGCGCCTGCTGTCCGTTACAACGATGTCGGCATTGTGGATGATCGCTTCGTCCAATTCCTGCTTTTCGGCGCTGTCGGCGCCGATGGCCGTGATGTGGGTCCCAGGATACAAATCGCTCCACCGCAGGAGCGGTGACGGACTGGCGGTTGCGGTGACGATCAGCCGGCAGCAGGACGCTACCTCTGACGGAGATGGAGCAATCTCGACAGAGAAATCCCTGCTCCGCATGCGCTCTGCATAAGCGAGTGCATGCTTGGGGTTTCGCCCCCAAATCACAATGTTGCGGCAGGGCCGAACGGCTTGCAGCACCTGCACCTGCAGCTCGGCCTGAATGCCGCAACCGAGTACACCGATGGCATCCACTCTCGCGGGCGCCAGGTGTTTGGCCGCGACCGCTCCGGCGGCGGCGGTGCGCAGGTCCGTTAAACGTCCCCGATCGTTGAGCACCGCGGCGAGCTCTCCCGTCTCTTTCCTGAAGATGAGGAGAAGACCATCGCTGCTGTTGAGGCCTTTCGCCGGATTGTTCCAGAACCCGGAGGCCACCTTGATCACGTAAGTGCCGCCTGACGTCAGATACCCATACTTGATGTGCACCTCGCCCGGCGGATCGTCGAGAAGCAGTTCACCGGGCGCTGGCACCACCGCCTCGCCTCGCGAGAAGGCCGCGAAAGCTTCTTCCATCAGGGCAACCAGATCGAGCCCCTTGAGGCGCTCTTCGATCTGCGGAAGCTCGAGAAAGGTGATGCGGGATGCAGGCGCCATGGCGCTTCCAGTTCTAATCGTTCAGAATGGAGAAGATCTTCTCGCGGTCGAAATTGGCCCCGCAGAGAACCACGATGTTGGTCTGCCCCCTGCAGCGCTCCGCAACCTTGAGAAACCCGGCAAGAGCAAGGGCCGCGGCGCCTTCGACGATCTGGTTCTCCTTGAAGGCCAGATCCCGAAGAGCTCCGGCGATCTCGGCTTCCGTGCATGCCACGACTCCGTCGATCACGGAGAGCGCAAGCGGCAGCGTGATGCTGTCCTCGTCCATACCGCCGGCCACGCCGTCGGCAAGCGTATCCAGATGCTCCGTTTCGACGACACGTCCCGCCTCGATGGCCGCAGCGAGAGCCGCCGAGTTCTGAGCCGCTACGCCGAAGATCCGCGTGCGCAGGCTGAAACTCTTGAGCACGGATCCGATGCCGCCGATCAGGCCTCCGCCTCCCATAGAGACAAAGACGTTGTCGATGCTGTCAGCCTGCTCGAGGAGCTCCAGTCCGATAGAGCCCTGCCCGGCCACGACCTCGGGATCGTTATAGGGAGAGACATAGACCAGGCCGTGGGAGGCTGCCTCCTGCTGGGCGTGCAGTTCTGCCAGCCCGCTCTCGGCACCATGCAGGATAACATTGACGTTGAAGGAGCGGATCCGCTCGAGCTTCGCTTGCGAAACCGTCTCAGGCAGGACGACAGTCAAGACCTGCCCGATGGAACTCGCCGCCTGCGCCGTTGCGATGCCGTGATTGCCGGACGAGGCTGTGATGACGCCACGGTCGAGTCCGAGCGATGTCATCTTGCTCGCGGCACCCCGAATCTTGAAGGATCCGGTGAGCTGAAAGTTCTCGGCCTTGAAGTACACGGAGGATCCGGTCTCGCGGCCGATCTGACGGGACGGCAGCAGAGGCGTTTCGAAGATGTGCGGTCGGATGCGCCGGCGCGCCTGGACCGACCGCGCGGCGGTTTCGAGAACGATGCTGTTCATGGCGTCACCTCATTCGACGACTCGACGGAACTCGCCGCAGGGATCGGCCTCTGTCCCGCCGCTCGCTCGGCGATCGTTTGGAAGAGCGCGGCAGAGCATTCGATCATGGCTTCGAACTGGCTGATGATGATGTTCTCGTTCGGCGAGTGGAGCATCGCCCCATGATGGGTGATGCCGATGCCGACGATACTCGCGCCGAGCTGCTCGACAAAAGGATGAGCCGTGCCGGAGGCCGGCGAACTCGGCTGCACGATGACAGGTTGCCCGAAGTGTTCCTCCAGGATTGTCTTCGCGTCTTGGATGAACCAGTGATTGGTCGACGATCGAATAGGCTTCACGTTGGCATCGTGAACGATGAGCTCGACGTCGTCGAAGCCATGCCGGTCGAGATGCGCGCGCAGAAGACCCACGATCTGCTGCGGATCCTGGTCGGGAACGAGGCGGAAGTCGACTTTGACCAAGCCTTGCGCCGGCACGACCGTCTTGGCTCCCTCGCCCGTATAGCCGCCGGAAAAGCCATTGACGTTCATGCATGGGGAGAAATTCAAAGCCGTGTAGAAATTCTCCTCGTCGATGCCCTGGAGAACCCGCTGCCCGCCGGTCGCCTGAACGAGGCTGCGAAACGAGAACGGCGGCGTGCCGGCGAGCCTCCGCTCCTCCTGTGCGGGGTGCCGGATCGCATCATAGAACCCGTCGATCAGAACGCGGCCCGCATTGTCGCGCAGGGAAGCGGTCGCGGCGGCAAGCCGCCAAAGGGGGTTGTCGAAGATCACGCCCAAGCTCGAATGCAGGTCGGCCGTCGCGGTCCGGCAGCGCAGCTCGACGGCCATCACGCCCTTGAAGCCGCACAGGATGATGGGCCGGCCGCTCGAGTCGATCTCGCCGTATTCCCACCAGCAGACATCGACCTTCTCGTCCTGGAAGCGAGCCTTCAGGAATGCTTCGAGCGACGGGCTGCCGATCTCCTCCTCGCCGTCGACCAGCCAGATGAGCTTGAAGGGCAAAGGCTCGGGATACCGTTCCCGGAACAGGCGCCAGCCCTCGAGGCGGCTGACGAACTCGCCCTTGTCGTCGGCGACACCCCGTCCGTACCAGCGCCCGCCGCGTTCGCTCAGCTCGAACGGAGGGCTGTCCCACAAGGGCAGCGGATCCTCCGGCTGCACGTCGTAGTGGTTGTAAACCATTACGGACAAAGGCCCCTCGCCGATCTCGCCGACTACGAAGGGGCCGATCCCGCCGGGATGGATCTCGGTCTGAAAGCCGGCGCCGTCGAGGAGATCGCGCACGGCCTCGGCGCATTCGGGCAGATTCTGAGCCCGCGCGCTCACCGATGGAATAGCGACGAGGCGGCGGAGATCCGTCGCGGCTCGCAGCAAGTGGTCGTTCCGCCGCATCGCGTGTAGGCCCTACCCTAGACCGTGGCGGACGAGAAACGCGTCGAGGCGAGCCAGCCCCTCGACCAGATCCTCGGTCTTTACGCCGATGCTGAGACGGATGTGGCGCTCGATTCCGAACCAGGCCCCGGCCACCACGAAGACGCTTTCCTCTTCCCGCAGCCTGTTCGACAACTCTTCGGACGGCATGTCGAAATCGTAGTGCAGGAACGCCATGCCGCCCGCCGCAGGACGCTGCCAGGACCAGCGGTTCCGCTTCTCGACCCAGCCCTCTACGATGTCGGCGTTCGCGCGCAGGAGGGTCCGCCCTCGCGCCAGGATGCGCTCGCGATTCCCTGGCTCCATAACGGCCGCCCCCAGGATCTGGCTCAGGATCCCGCTGCCGATCGTCGTGTAGTCCTGCCGCTTGGCCGCCTCTTCGACGACGCCCTCCGGCCCGACGATCCAGCCGAGACGCAGGCCCGGACAGGCGAAAGACTTGGACAGGCTGCTGGTGACGATGACGCGGGAATAGCCCCCGTAGAATGTCTCCGTCTCCGCCCCGTCGATCTCGCCGCCCCGATAGATCTCGTCGACCATCAGCCACGCGCCCGCCTTCTGCGCGGCCGCCAGCAGCGCATCGCGGCTCCGGGACGACAGGACCACACCGGTCGGGTTGCCGGGATTGGTGACGCAGATCAGCTTCACGCCGTCCATGGCGGCACCCAGACCTTCCGGATCGATCTGCCAGCCGTGATCGGCGAGAAGGGGAAGGCGCTCGATGGACATGCCCAGGGCCCGCCCGAGTCCATCCACCTGCATGAAGTTGGGAACCGCGAAGAGCACCTTGTCGCCTGGATCGACCAGCGCCATCAGGGCGATCATCGTCGCCTCCGACGATCCGTTGGTCACCAGAACGTTGGACGCCGAGGCGCCCGGATACCAGTTGGCGATGGCGGCCCTGAGATCCGGCCTCCCGTCCGTCCAGCCGTAGCCGAGCGGCTGGCGCAGCAGCGCCTGCGCGTGATCGGCCGGCAAGATCTCCTCGATGGTGCAGGGATGGACCCCGCTTTCCGTCAGATTGATCTCGACACCGTTCTCGTACAGCGTCTGGTTCCGCTCCATCAGGAAGGTATCGAACTGCACTCAAGGCTCCATTCGGGATGAGGAAGAAACTCCGGATGCAGCGGATCTCAGGCGCGCATTCGGGAGACCGGACCATGGCAGCCAAGCAATTAAACAGTCAAGTCCATTTTGGACTATGAAGTCCAAAAGCCTGATGCTACAGACCCGGTACGTTGCTTTGCAGTGCGGGGATGGCCATGAAGATCGAAGAGTTCACGCTCGAGCGCATCCAGTCGCTCTATGAGAACACGGTTGAGTACAACCTGTCCGACAGCGGCGTACTTCCTTATTCGCTGCGCGAACTTTTGACCCCGGAGCAGCAGGCCCAGGTGCTCGACGTGGAACTGGGCTATGGCTGGACGAACGGCCGCGTGGAGCTGCGGCGGGCGATCGCCAATCTCCATCCAAACCGCAACCCGGACCACGTGATCGTCACCAATGGCTCGGCAGAGGCGAATTTTCTCCTCGTGATGTCCGTGCTGGAGCCCGGCGACGAACTCGTGGTCTTCGTCCCGAACTATCTGCAGATCTGGGGTTGGGCCCGCGCCATCGGCGTCACCGTCAAGGAGGTCCTGCTTCGCGAGGAGCTCGGCTGGACCCCGGACCTCGACGACGTCCGCAAGGCGATTTCCAGCCACACGAAGATGATGACCATCTGCAATCCCAACAACCCGACCGGGGCCGTCCTGTCCCGCGAGACGATGGATGGCCTCGTGGCGATCGCGCGCCAACACGGCATTTACCTCCACGCTGACGAGGTCTACAAGGGCGCGGAGCTAGACCAGGACGAGCCTCCGAGCTTCGCGGATCTCTACGAGAAAGCGATTATCACGAGTGGATTGTCGAAGGCCATGGCGCTTCCGGGCCTGCGCATCGGCTGGCTGGTCGGACCAGCTCAGGAGATCTACGCGTCCTGGCAGCGCAAAGACTACACGTCAATCACGACAGGCGCCGTGAGCGAGTTCGTGGCGGAGATCGCCGTGCAGCCCGCCAAGCGCCAGGAGATCCTCGCCCGCAGCAAGCGCATCCTGCGCGAGAACCTCGCGCTGCTGCAGCGCTGGGTCGATCACAACAACGACCTGTTCTCCTTCGTGTCACCCAAGGCCGGCGGAATGGCCTTCGTCCGCTATGCCATGCCGATGAATTCGACCGAGTTGGTGCACCGCCTGCGCGAAGAGCGCGGCATCATGCTCCTGCCGGGTGACGTCTATGGCATGGATCACTACATCCGGGTCGGCATCGGAGCTCCCGCCCATCATCTGGAAGCCGGCTTGGAAAGGCTCGCGGCTTTCGTGCGCGCACAGAACAGATGAGCCGCGCGAGCAAGGCGAGCGACGCAGTGGCGCTCACACCTGAGCTGGCGAGCTATGCGCCGGTCTGCGACGCCATCGCCCTTCTCTTCCAGCCCTACGCGGAAGTCGTGCTCCACGATCTCGCGACCGAGACCGTGGTGCATCTCTCCAACCCGTTCTCCAAGCGGGAACTCGGCGAGCCGTCCCTTCTCCACGAGATCGACTTCAAACCGTCCGACATCATCATTGGGCCCTATGAGAAAGTGAACTGGGACGGCCGGCGCATCAAATCTGTCAGCGCCGTCCTGCGCACGAACGGGAAGTCCATCGGTATCCTGTGCATCAATGTGGACGTCTCGCACTTCCATGCCGTCATGCAGACGCTGAATGCGCTCGTCGCCGTGCCGCAATCACCCGAGAAGCCAGCCTCGCTATTCAAGGAGGACTGGCATGAACGGATCAACGAGTACATCCAGTCCTGGACTCGCGCGCGCGGTCTCACCATCACCGAGATGAGCCGCGCACAGAAGCAGCAGCTCGTCGCGGATCTGGCCGGTGACGGAGCGTTCGGCGGGCGCAACGCGGCGGCCTATATCTCCCGCGTGCTCGGTCTCGGCCGTGCCACGGTCTACAACTACCTCAAGAAGGATCAGGCCTGAGGCGGCAGGAGCGCGTCGCGAATGGCCTGCCAGCTTTCCCTGTCCGGCGCGCTGATGAGACCGCCGCTGCGATTCACGGGACGGTAAGGCGAACCGTCGAAATGCGCCGTGTAGCCGCCAGCCTCCTGATGAATCAGCCATCCAGCTGCATGATCCCACGGCATCACGCTCGATGAGAACGAGAAGTGAAGGTAGCCGGCCGCGGTCTGGCGGTAGGTGTGGGCCGCACAGCGGAGATCGGCCGCCATCGCGACCTTCGGCAGATTCCTCGTCACTACAGGGCGGAGGTCTTCGGGCAGATAACGCCATGAGACATTACCCGCCATCTGTGACAGGGGCGTCGGTGCGGCAACCTGAAGCGGGCTGCTGCTGCCGTCCGGGCGCTGGATCCACGCCCCTTCGCCGCGGACCGCCATGGCCCAATCGTCAGAGATCGGATCGAGGATCACGCCGCCGACGATCTCGCCCTTCATCACCGCAGCGGCCATCACACCGAAGAGCGGCAGCCCGGAGGCGAAATTCAGCGTGCCGTCGACGGGATCGAGAATGAACGCGAGGTCAGCGTCACCGAGCCCGTCGAGCAGGCTCGCGTTGCGACTCACGCCCTCCTCGCCGATGACCAGAGCTCCCGGGAACCGGCGCAGGAGCTCGGCTTCGATGACGCGCTCGGCGGCCTCGTCGGCATCCGTCACGAGGTCGAGCTGCGAAGACTTGGTCCGGATGGCGTCAGCAGACAGGTTGCGGAACCGCGGCAGAATCTCGGCCTGAGCCGTCGTCCTGAGGATATGCGCGACGTCGAGTGCATCGGCTCGGGTAAAGGTCATGAGCGTCTGGTATCCCTCTTGTTTCTCGGCAACCTGCTAGATCATCTCAAGTGGGCGCTTGCGCCGGGGCGGAGAA
Source organism: Microvirga terrae (assembly GCF_013307435.2). NCBI lineage: Bacteria > Pseudomonadati > Pseudomonadota > Alphaproteobacteria > Hyphomicrobiales > Methylobacteriaceae > Microvirga > Microvirga terrae. Next base: position 1,715,357 of record NZ_CP102845.1, on the reverse strand, counting down.
TATTCTCCATCGATCGCTGCAAGATCCTCCGGACTGAGCCGAATCTCAAGCGCTCGATGATTGTCCTGTACATGCTCGGCACGGGAGGCCTTGGGGATCGCGATCAAGTTCGGCTTTTGCAGAAGCCAGGCCAACGCGACCTGGAACGGGCTTGCGCCGTAAGACTGACCGATTGTCTGCAACACGCCCCCGCGGGGGAGCCTGCCCTGTTCGACCGGGCTGTAGGCCATGAGCGGCATGCGGCGCTCGGCCATCCATGGAAGGAGATCGAATTCTGGTCCACGCCGGGTGACGTTATAGAGCACTTGGTTGGTCGCACAGGTCGCCCCTCCGGGTGCCTGAAACAGCTCCTCCATGTCATCCACATCGAAGTTGCTGACCCCCCAATGGCGGATTTTGCCGGAGCGCCGGAGTTCCTCGAAGCCGGCTACGGTCTCCTCCAACGGCACGCCGCCGCGCCAATGCAGGAGGTAGAGATCCAACCGGTCCGTCCGCAGGCGCTTGAGGCTCCGCTCGCACGCCTCGACGACGCCCTGACGACTAGCATTGTGGGGATAGACCTTGCTCACCAGGAAGAGACGATCGCGCTGGTCGGCAAGGGCTTCGCCCACGAGTTCCTCCGCGGCTCCGTCTCCATACATTTCGGCCGTATCGATCAGCGTCATGCCGAGTTCGACGCCGAGGCGAAGCGCTTCGACCTCCTCCGCGCGGTTGCCCGCCCGCTCGGCCATCTGCCACGTTCCCTGCCCTAGGGCCGGAACGGTCTCGCCTCCTGGCAGGATTGCACTGAGGCTCATGTCGCAACCTCCTCGTCGGGGATGATGCTCGTCGGGGCGGCACGAGCGTTGACGGAAAGCAATGGTGCCCGCACTGCTTTGGCGCTTGTGCCGGCCCTTGGATTGCTACTGCAGACGAGGGCCCTTCATGAAGCGGCCCCGATCGGCAGATCGTACCGTCACATCGAACCTGTCTCCTTCCCGCTCAAGGGTCAGGGGAACATCGACGCCGGCGGCGCCAAGAGCCCAGATGGCGCGATAGAACTCGGCCAGCGACGTCACCGGCTGACCGGCAACCGCATGGATCTGGTCTCCAGCCCGCAGGCCCGCCCGCTGTGCGGGGGCATCCCCGGCGAGCCCGATGATCATGATCTGATCGTCCTCCGCCTCCGCGACATAGAATCCGAGCCACGGCCTTGGCTGGTTTCTGGTCCGCCCATGAGTCAGGAGCTCGTCCAAGATCGGCTTCAGGAGATCGACGGGCACGCTCATGTTCAGAGGAACGACGGTACCGCCCGAAGCTTGGTGCTGGAGCTGGAGAGACCCGATGCCGATCAGGTCCCCTCGCGGGCCGATCAACGCCGTTCCGCCCCAGTTGGGGTGGGCCGGCGCGGTGAAGATGGCCGGATCGATCAGGTATTCCCAGTAACCGGCGAACTCCTGACACGCGACAACCTGTGCGGCAAGCGAATGGCTCTGGCCCCCGCTGCCTCCGACGACGACCTGGTCACCGGGCTGCAAACGTCGAGAATCCCCGAGGGTCAGCACCGGCACGCCCAGGGGCTCGAGCGCCTGCACCAATCCGAAGCCGCTTTCATAGTCGTAAGCGAGCACATGTGCCTGAACGACACGGCCCTTGTTGGTCGTGAGCCAGACTTCTTCCGCCTCGGCAATCAGGTACCCGATGGTGACGACCAAGCCGTCATCCCGGATGACGACGCCCTGCCCGGCCCGCTCCGTCCCGAGCGTTTCCGCCGTGAAGGCATCGTCGGGCACCCGCGCCCTAAGGGAAACCACGGCCGCCAGGGCATTCTTCAGATCATAGTCGAGGGTTCGCGGATCAGGCTGGTACTCAGGAGGGATTTCCCATTCGTCGGGTGATTGCATGAATTGCTCCTCAGGCTCCCGGCAGAGAACCTGCACCCTTCAAAATGGCAGGAAACGCGGCGCCTTCAACAGGCCTCCCCCTTTTGACGCAGAAAAACCCGTCACCAGGCAGAGGATCCGGCAACGATGTGCAACTTCGCGACGTGCCCGACGTGGTGAAGGCAGAGGGTACGTTACGCCGCCTCGCGGGTTTCCATAACAGCCACGCTCTGGGCTTCAACCCAGATCTGCTCCTGCTTCTTTTCGAGTGTGCGCAGCGCGTGCCGGGCATAAAGACGAAACTCGTGCTTCAGAACCCGCGACGCAGTTTCCCAAACCCCGGTTTCATGCCGAGCGACGAAGAATGCCCGAGCGATCTGCTCGATTTCCTGGTCCGTCTGATCCACCTGTGCCCCCACAGAAGCCCTTACGGCTCCGTCAACTGCTCCGAAAAGCACTTTCGGCTGCAACTGTCGGCAAGGTGTCTGATTTGCGGACTCGTGTCTGTACCCAAAAAGACACGATTCTGCCGCAAATGCGGGTCGGAAGACCTTCCCGCGCGGGGCAGGGCAAAGGCCTCGCCGCTTGATCCGACGCCCTTCTCCTGGAGCACTCCACGTGTCCAAGCTATCGGACAAAGCCGGGCTGACGGATCACGACCGCCTTCTCTCGCACGGTGCTCAGGCAGCCCTCGCCGTCGCCAGGAACCGACCGATGTCCTGCCTCAGGCGACCAAGCTGCTGATCCAGAGTCTGCTTCGCGCTTGAGACGTGCTGCGCCGCTGCTGCCGCAGATGCCGTCGATCCGGTCAGTGCCTCGATGCTGCGAACGACCGCATGCGTATGATCGGTGGTCTGGCTGACGTTCACCGCGATATCCGAGGTTACCGCGGCCTGTTCCTCGACCGCGGCGGCGATGGCCGTGGCGATACCGCTCAGTTCCTCCATGATGCGGCCGATGTCATCGATATCGGCCACGCTGCGTTGCGTCGCCTCCTGGATCGCGCCGATGCGGGAGCCGATCTCCGTCGTGGCTTTGGCGGTTTGGTTCGCAAGGGTCTTGACTTCCTGCGCGACGACCGCAAAGCCTTTGCCCATCTCTCCCGCACGGGCCGCCTCGATCGTGGCGTTCAGGGCGAGCAGATTGGTCTGAGCCGCAATGCGCTCGATCAGGTCGACCACATCTCCGATCTGTCTTGCCTGCTCGGCCAATCCGTTGACGGATTCCTTCGTACGTTGGGAGCTTTGCAGGGCATGTCGCGCGACGTCGGCCGAGCGGCTCGCCTGCTGCCCGATCTCACGCACGGACGACGCAAGCTGCTCCGTTGCGGCGGCTCCCGACTGCATGTTCGACGCCGTCTGCTCGGCCGCTGTCGTAACCTGAACGGCTAGGCTGCTGGCGCTCCCGGTTGCTTCGTCCAAAACCATCGCACTCTCCGACAAGGCACCACTTGCCTGGCCTGAGATATCGAGACTCTCCTGCACGGCGTCCGAAAAGTCGGCGACGGCCTGCGACAGAACCTCGCCCTTCTTCTGGCGGTCCTGGACGAAAGCATCCTGATACACGGAAATCGCGAAATCCATGTCGAGCATGACCGCCTGGTTCACCACCGCCAGCTTGCGCGCGAGCGCTGCTCCGTTGAAGCGGTGCTTTTTCGACAGCGCCTTCACCAGCTCGTTCATGATGAAAGCATAGCCTCCGATGTACCACCGGGGCTCCAGGCCGATCTTGTTGTGAATGAGCCCGATGCGCTGGATCCCCTCCACATAGGCCGCATCGAACCTGCCGCTGAACAGCCGGCCCCAATGCTGCATCTGGGCGGACACGAGCCTGGATTGCTGGGTTCCGATCATCTTCGACAGGTGCGGCTGCCGATGCATATGGGCATAGAACAGCTCAAGGATCCGGGGCAGTTCGGACGAGATGTCCTTCCAGATGACGGGAAGATCGTGGCACACCCTTCCATCGATTCCAATGAACGCGAGCCGCTCAGCGAGCAATGAATCATTTTGCAATGGACTTCCTCAGGATTCGGCAATTGGGGAAATCTCTAAGGTGCCATGCTTGGCCGAAGCTGACTGCCAACCCGGGGCAGTGACCCGTGATCTGCGTCAGTTTGTACCTATCCACGCTGAAACCATTCCATGAACCAAGCGTTAACCTTAGCGGTTTTGCGGGGCTTCGAGATGCTCGATAACATTGCAGATTATTCAGGATCCTCCCTTTCCGGTTCGCGGACGCTTCCCTCGCGGCACAATGTGCCGCCGCTTCCCCATGCGGTACAGGAACATCTCGGCCAGATGTTGAGAGCCGATTATTATGAGCGGACGGAAAAGCCGCGTTACCTCGGTGATACTGCGCTTCCGCTCGAATTCGACCCATATCTCTACCGTCTCGAACAGAAAGAGCGGGCTCTCAGGCTCATGAGGGCTCGGGAACAGGGCACGCGGGCGGTCGCCGACGCGCTCTCGGGGCTCGAGATCTAAAGCGCATCCCGGAGGAGCGGAGTTCTTTTCATCCCGTCCCGCCGGACGGCAGGTGCCGATTCAGGTCGCGTTCAAGGTCCGCGGCCCAGAAGAGCTGAGCTCGAGGAAGAGCCCGGCAATCCTGCCGGTGCGTCTTGGAACTCCTCTCGCGGATGGATGTCTCGAAGAGCATGGAACATGAAAGCGGAAGAGCCGTTCTAAGGCGGGCATTCAGGCGGCTGGAGCAGGAGGTGCCGGGCAAGGTTGCCCGCGTCCTTCGCAGCCTCCGTCACCCGGATTCGCGTTGGGTGAGGATTCCCGCGGGCATCCTGCTCATCCTGGGCGGGATCTTTTCGATCCTGCCGTTTCTCGGTCTCTGGATGCTCCCCCTGGGCCTGCTGCTGATCGCCTATGACATCCCCTTCCTGCAGAAGCCGGTCGGTCGCTTCACCCTCTGGGCGATCCAGAAATGGGCTTCTTTCCGGCAATGGTTCTTTCCGGAGCGCCCGAGGGGCTGAGGCCCGTCGCGAGGACCAGCCGCCCGGGTCGCTCAGGACTGCTGCTCACCTCGGCTTGACGCCCCCAAGCTCATCCTCGATGTAGATGGAAATGATTTCGTCGAAGCTGGACTCGGCCCGGAAGCCGAGGCTCTCCGCGCGGCGGGCATCGAAGTGACGGGGCCATCCTTCGACGATCCGGATGATGGCGGGATCGGGATCGTGACGGATCCTGGCGACGGCTTCGTCGCCCGCGACCCGCCGGAGCGCATCGATCTGCTCGCCCACGGTCACCGACACGCTCGGCATGGTCAGGCTGCGGCGAGGGCCGATCTTTGAGGTGTCCATGCTCGCCGCATGGATGAGGAAATTGACGGCCGACCGGGGCGAGGCATGGGCATGCCGGACATCCGTCGAGACCGGCAGGATCGCCTCCTGACCGTTGAGCGGCTCGCGGATGATGCCCGAAAAGAAACCTGAAGCGGCCTTATTGGGCTTGCCGGGGCGTACGCAGATCGTGGGAAGCCGTATTCCGACGCCGTCGAAGAACCCGCGTCGCGTGTAGTCGGCCAGCAGCAACTCGCCGATCGCCTTCTGCGCGCCGTAGCTCGTCAGCGGCGTCAGGAAGAACTCGTCCCCGATCGCATCCGGGAACGGGGCGCCGAAAACCGCAATGGAGGAGGTAAAGACAAGCCGCGGCTTGTACCCGCCTCCGACGACCCGCACCGCGTCGAACAGGTAGCGGGTGCCGTCCAGATTGATCCGGTATCCCTTGTCGAAATCGGCCTCGGCCTCGCCGGACACGATGGCCGCGAGATGAAAAATTACGTCGGGGCGGCCGGCAACGAGCTTCTCCGCCTCTCCCGGCATGGAGAAATCCGACGTCATCGTCTCGACCGCAAAGGGAGCATCGGGGCGCTCGGGCTCGACCACATCGTGGAGGTCGAGACGCGTGATTGCCTCTCGCCCCAGCCGGCCATCCTTCACCAGGCGTTCCGTAAGCTTGCGGCCGACCATGCCGGCCGCTCCGAGAATGAGGATCCGCATCGATCAGCAATCCTTTCAGGTCATGCCCGGTCACCGCAATGGACGTCCAGGTCGGAAATGTGGGTTGACGCCGCCGCTGCAGATTAAACCCATTCAGCGGCGCTGTTTCGCTCAGGAAGAATAGGTCACTTTTGCCGAACCTTGTCCAGTGCCGCGTACATGGACGCCGGCACGTACGGGAGCCTGTCCACCGAGCCTGCTGCCCATCCCGCGTCTCGTCCTTTCAGCCTGCACGCGACGTCTTGATCGACGATCGGATTCGGGCCTTTATGCGATCGGTGCGGCGGAATCGAACCCGGCCCGATGGTGAACGCGAAGCGCACGCTGCACGCCGTCGACCCAGGTCTTCTTCTCTGCCGAACGTACGGGGCCAACCAGGGGCCGACGATGATGAGGAACATGGAGAAGCTCTTCGATCTGTCAGGTCGCATCGCCCTCGTGACCGGATCGAGCGCCGGGATCGGCTGCGCACTCGCGAGCGGACTCGGGCGAGCAGGAGCGCAGGTCGTTCTGAACGGGCGCCGACCCGAGAAAGTCGCCGATGCGGCACGGAAGCTTAGGGACGAGGGCGCACTGGTTTTCGAGATGGCCTTCGATGTGACGGACAGGGCCGCCGTGATGGCGGCCGTCGAGGAAATTGAAGTCGACGTCGGGCCCATCGACATCCTGATCAACAATGCGGGCATGCAGCGTCGCGGGCCGCTCGAGGACTACCCGGAGGAAGCTTGGCACCAATTGATGACGACGAATGTCGACAGCGTCTTCTACGTGAGCCAGGCGGTTGCCAGGCGCATGATTCCGCGCGGTCGGGGAAAGATCATCAACATCTGCTCGGTGCAGAGCGAACTCGGCCGCCCCTCGATCGCCCCTTATGCGGCGACGAAAGGCGCCGTCAAGATGCTGACGAAGGGCATGGCGATCGACTGGGGCAAGCATGGCCTTCAGGTCAACGGCATCGGCCCGGGCTATTTCAAGACGGAGCTCAATCAGGCCCTGGTCGACGACAAGGCCTTCTCCGACTGGCTCATTGCCCGTACGCCGTCCCGCCGCTGGGGAGAGCTGGAGGATCTCATCGGAGCGGCCGTGTTCCTCGCATCCGATGCCGCCAACTTCGTCAACGGGCAGATCCTCTACGTCGATGGCGGTGTGACGGCCTCCCTCTGAACGACACCGAAACCTGGCGTTAACGTTTGAGCCGTAGATCGCCATTGGCGGTTGCCATCTCGGCGCAGGGTGGTTAGCAACGTCACCTGTGATTTGCCGGAAAGCTACTTGGGAGGTGCTTCATGCCCCACGGAGCGTATTGCGTTGCATTTAAGCATGATCGCTGGACTGTTTCTCAATTCGGACGGGATCTTGGATCGTTCCATTTTCGCGCGAAGGCCCTGAAATTCGCCGTCGAGTCCGCATGCTGGTCGGCCATATCGAACCGTCCGACCGTGTTCGTTCTCGATCGGACTGGCGAATTCTATACGGCGTGGTGCGGGGGGCGGGACAGCCTCAGCGCCGAGGCGTGAGTGCATTCTTGAGACTTCCGAACATCCCTGGGCACGACTGAGGGCGGGCAAGCGCCGGGGCTCGAAGGCATGATCTTCTACGCCAACACTCCTCCCCCGACCTTAGTCTGAATCGAGCTAAGCGACAGCTGCAGCCTGGTGGATCGCCGTGTTCTCCAACTCGACGCTCTGCGGCGTCTTCATCAGCGACTGGATCTTTTCTGCGAGGTCCGTTGCCCGATAGGGTTTGTAGAGAAGATTGAGGTCTTCGAGCTTGTCGTCGCCATCGAAGTAGCCGGTGGTCAGGAGAACCTGGATCTCGGGCTGCTCCCGCTGAATAAGCCGCGCCAAGTCGATGCCGCTGAGTTCTCCCGGCATCCGAACGTCGGAAAGGACGAGCTTGATGTCCGTCTTCGCCTTCAGGAGCCGGGCGGCCTCGTCGCCGGTCTCGGCTTCGAGCACCTTGAAGCCGAGGGAATGAAGGGTGGATTGCGCCACCTGGCGTACTGCCGGGTTGTCCTCGACCACGAGCACCGTGCGCCCGTCCCCGAACGGATGAGCCATGCTTGGTTGATGATCCGGCCCGCTTTCCGCAGCTTCATGAGAACGGGGAAGGAAGAGGCGGATCGTCGTACCGGCGTTCGGCGTGCTGTCGATCTCCACATGGCCATGGCACTGCTGCACGAAGCCATAGACCATGCTCAGGCCCAGGCCGGTCCCCTTGCCGCTCTCCTTCGTGGTGAAGAAGGGCTCGAAGACCTTCTCGAGCACCTCGGGCGGCATGCCGATGCCCGTATCACTGACCGAAATCACGACGAACTCGCCGCCGGGCGTGGGTCTGCCCTCCTCCACAGCCTGGTTCTCGATGCTGATCGTCAGATCGCCGCCGTCCGGCATGGCGTCGCGCGCATTGACCGCGAGGTTCAGCAAGGCTGCCTCGAACTGAGCACGGTCGACCTGAATCGGCCAGATGCCGTCGCCAGAACGGAAGCTTGCATTGATATGTTCGCCCAGCGTTCTGCGCATCAGTTCCAGAAGGCTCGGCATCAGGCTCGTGACGTCGATCGTCGAGACCTGCAGCGCCTGACGCCGCGAGAAGGTCAGGAGCCTGTACGTGAGATCCGCACAATGCTGGGCGCTCTCCAGGGCCATGCGAACCCGACGCTCGGCCTTCTCGTTGCCCTGAATGGATTTCTTCAGCAGGTCGAGATTGCCGATCACGACGCTCAGCATGTTGTTGAAGTCATGCGCGATTCCGCCAGTGAGACGGCCGACGGCCTCGAGCTTGCTGGCGTGAAGCAGGTTCTGCTCCATCTGCTTGCTTTCGGTAATGTCGAACCACATGCCGAAGAACTCACGCGGTCGTCCGTCCTCATCTCGCATGAGCACCGTCTGATCGAGAAAATACCGTTCGACGCCATCGGCGCATCGCCACCGGTACTCGAGATTGACAGCTCCCTCTTCCCCTAGACGCTTGAGCTGAATCAGGACGCGTTCCTGATCTTCCGGGTTGATCCGGGAGGACCAGAAGTCGGGCCGCTCGAGGAAGGCCGCCGGACCGAATCCGGTGATGCGCTCGATGCTCTCGTTGGTGAAATGCAGACGCCGGTGATCCTCCTCGACCGAAGCCGTATAGAGCGCGATCGGCAGAGACTGCAGGACGATCGATTGATGTTCTTCGCGCCGGCGCAGGGCCTGTTCCGCCTTCAGTTTTTCGCTGCGGACATGAAGGTTGTCCATCAGCAGGCGCCGCTCCTGCTCGGCCTGCCGGCGGATCTCTTCGGTCTTGCGGTAAAGGTCGACGAAGATGTCGACCTTGGACTTCAGGATCAGGGGCTCGATGGGCTTGAAGACATAGTCAACCGCCCCTGCCGAGTATCCCTTGAAGACGTGCATGTCGTCCTTGTTGAAGGCCGTCAGGAACAAGATCGGCACCCGCGACGAACGCGGCCGGTTCCTGATCAGGCTCGCAACCTCGTATCCATCGAGACGCGGCATCTGAATGTCGAGAAGGATGACGGCGAAGTCGTCCTTCAGCACATGCCGCAGGGCTCCTTCACCCGAATCGGCGGTGACGATCTCGACGCCTGGAGAACGGAGCACCTCCTCGACGGCGATCAGATTGCGGGGGTCGTCATCGACAACCAGAATTTTGGCCGGTATCGGATCCGAAAGAGGACGCGCCGACACGAGATGAAAATCGTCCGGTTCCAGACCCGACTCCCCTCGCCTTACGTCTTCCGTCATGTGTTCAGCCCGGTCTCTGCGGCACCATTGGGAGCAATCCTCCCGTCCGGGATATATGTGCTCCGGCTGAGCTGAACGCGCAAGACGGCCAGGAGTTGATCCACATCGACAGGTTTCGACACGTAGTCGGTCGCACCCGCCTCGAGGCACTTCTCGCGATCACCCATCATGGCCTTCGCCGTTACCGCAACGAGGGGAAGGTCACGGTAGCGCGGAATCTTCCGGATGGCCCGCATGGTCTCGTAGCCGTCCATCTCGGGCATCATGATGTCGACGAGTGCCACGTCGAGATCCGGATTCGCCTGGAGCTTCTCGATGCCTTCCAGTCCGTTCTCAGCGAAGACGACCGAGATTCCATGCTGCTCGAGTGCGCTCGTCAGGGAGAAGATGTTGCGCATGTCATCGTCGATGATCAGCACCTTCCGGCCTTCGAGAGAACTGTCGCTACGCCGCTCGACGATGATGTGCTTTTCTTCCGGAATGGCGCTGATCGTCCGGTGCAGGAAGAGAGCCGTGTCGTTGAGGAGGCGCTCGGACGAGCCTTCGCCCTTGACGATGAGCGTCGCGGCGATGCCCTGCAGCCGACGCTCATCGGACTTCGTCAGGTCCTGACCGGTATAGATGACGATCGGCAGCTCCTCGCCTCCCTTCGTCTTGCGGATGCGCTCGATGAGCTCCGCACCGGGAAGGTCGGGAAGACCCAAATCGACGATCGCGCAGTCGAACTGCCGCGCCTGGATCACCTCCAGGGCACTTTCGGCCGTTCCCACCGCGGTCACGTCGACCTGTTCGCTCTTCATGAGTTCGGACAGGCTCATGCGCTGATTGTCGTCATCCTCGACGAGAAGCAGCTTCTTCACGGGCCGGTCGATGAACTCCTTGGTGCGGTTGAGCGCTCCCATGAGAGCTTCCCGGTCGACGGGCTTCTCCAGGAACCCGAAGGCACCGGCCTTGAGACCGCGCTTCTTCTGATCGTCGACCGAGATCACGTGGATGGGCACATGCCGGGTGCGAGGATCGTGCTTGAGCAGATCGAGGAGTGCCCAGCCGTCCATGTCGGGAAGTCCGATATCGAGCGTGATCGCATGGGGCTTGTAGCGATGCGCGAGGGCAAGGGCCGATGCCCCGTCCATGGCGATCAGTCCCCTGAAGCCCTCCTCCCGGGCGAGCTCCAGCAGGACGGAGGCGAACATCGCGTCGTCCTCGATGATGAGCACCACGCGATCACCACCGGTGATCGCGTGCCGATCGTCGAGCGAGGCCGAAAGGGCCATTGCGGCCGAGGGCTGACGGATCATCGATCCGGCCGATTCGTCGGAGGCGAGGTACTGCCCTGCTCCATTTCCGTTGGGTCTGGCGGCGGATTCGCTGCCGGCAATTCCGTGACTGGCCGGAGGATCGACCGGGACGAAGAGCGTGAAGGTCGAGCCGCTCCCCGGCGTGCTCGACACCACGATCTCGCCGCCGAGCAGACGGGCGATTTCGCGGCTGATCGAGAGACCCAGACCGGTTCCGCCGTACTTCCGGCTTGTCGTGCCGTCCGCCTGCTGGAAGGCCTCGAAGATGATGCGCTGCTTCTCCTCCGGGATGCCGATGCCCGTATCGGTCACCGACATAGCGATCCACTGGCTTCCCGCCCTCAAGGGCGTTCCCTCGGCCGATCCGATTTGAAGCGTCACGCCTCCGCGCTCCGTGAACTTGAACGCGTTCGACAGGAGGTTGCGCAGCACCTGCTGCAGCCGCTTCGAATCCGTCCGGATGGCGGGCGGCAGCTTGGGATCGACCTCCACATGGAAGTCGAGCCTTCTTTCCTCCGCCACCTGGCGGAAGGTGCGCTCCATGTTGTCGACCAGGTCCTTGAAGGCGACGCTCGACACTTCCAGGCTGACAGTGCCGGACTCGATCTTCGACAAATCCAGGATGTCGTTGATGAGCGAGAGAAGATCCGATCCCGCCGCGTGGATGGTCTTCGCAAACTCCCTCTGCTTGTCGGTCAGGTTGCCGTCCGAGTTTTCGGTCAGCAGCTTCGACAGGATCAGAAGCGAGTTCAGCGGCGTCCGCAACTCGTGGCTCATGTTGGCCAAGAACTGCGACTTGTAGCGCGAGGTCAGCGAAAGCTGCTCGGCCTTCTCCTCCAGGGCCGTCTTGGCGACGGACACTTCCTGGTTCTTGGTCTCGACCTCCCGCTTCTGGAGCTCGAGCAGCTGCGCCTTGTCCTCGAGCTCCTCGTTGGTCTTCTGAAGCGCTTCCTGCTGTTGCCTCAGGAGCTCTTCCGACTGACGCAGGGTTGCAGCCTGCTGCTCCAGACGGTCGTTGGTGTTCCGCAGCTCTTCCTGCTGGCTCTGCAGCTCGGTGGTCAGGAGCTGCGACTGCTTCAGCAGGCCCTCCGTCCGCATGTTCGCCGCGATGGTGTTGAGAACGATGCCGATCGACTCGGTGAGCTGCTCGAGGAAGGACTGGTGCGTCTCCGAGAACCGGCTGAAGGAGGCGAGCTCGATGACCGCCTTCACCTCCTGTTCGAACAGCACCGGCAGTACGATGATGTTGAGAGGCGGCGCCTCGCCGAGGGCCGAGCTGATGGTGATGTAGTCGCCCGGCACGTTGGTGAGCAGGATCCTCTTCCTCTCGTAGGCGACCTGCCCGACCAGACCTTCGCGCAGACGGAACCGGTTGTTGAGGTGCTTTCTCTCCGTGAATGCGTATGAGGCAACCATCTCCAGGATGGGCTCGCTCCCGTCGGTCTCGACCGTATAGAACACGCCCTGCTGCGCGTTCACGAGCGGAGCGATCTCCGACAGGATCATGTTGGACACGGTGGTGAGATCGCGCTCGCCCTGCAGCATGCGGGTGAACTTGGCGAGATTGGTCTTCAGCCAATCCTGCTCCGCATTCTTGAGCGTCGTGTCGCGCAGGTTGCGGATCATCTCGTTGACGTTGTCCTTGAGCGAGGCCAGCTCGCCCGAGGCTTCCACCGAAATCGACCGGGTCAGATCGCCCTTGGTCACGGCGGTGGCCACATCCGCGATGGCGCGCACCTGAGTGGTCAGGTTGGCCGCGAGCTGGTTCACGTTATCCGTGAGATCGCGCCACAGGCCGGCGGCGCCCGGCACCCTCGCCTGCCCGCCGAGCTTGCCTTCCACGCCCACTTCGCGGGCCACGTTAGTCACCTGATCGGCGAAGGTGGCGAGCGTGTCGATCATTTCGTTGATGGTTTCGGCCAGCGCGGCGATTTCGCCCTTGGCATCCACCGTCAGCTTGCGCTTGAGATCGCCCTCGGCGACCGCCGTCACCACGCTGGCGATGCCGCGCACCTGGCCGGTGAGGTTATTCGCCATCATGTTGACGTTGTCGGTGAGGTCCTTCCAGGTGCCGGCGACCCCGCGCACCTGCGCCTGCCCACCGAGCTTGCCCTCGATGCCCACCTCGCGGGCCACGCGGGTCACCTCGGACGCGAAGGAGTTGAGCTGATCCACCATGGTGTTGATGGTCGACTTCAGCTCCAGGATCTCGCCGCGCACATCGACGGTGATCTTCTTGGAGAGGTCGCCGTTCGCCACCGCTGTCGTCACTTCCGCGATGTTGCGGACTTGGCCGGTCAGGTTGGCCGCCATCATGTTCACGTTGTCGGTCAGGTCCTTCCACACGCCGCCGACCCCACGCACCTGGGCTTGGCCGCCGAGCTTTCCTTCCGTGCCCACCTCGCGGGCCACACGCGTCACCTCGCCCGCGAAGGAGTTCAGCTGATCCACCATGGTGTTGATGGTCGACTTCAGCTCGAGAATTTCGCCCTCGACCGCGACGGTGATCTTCTTGGACAGGTCACCATTCGCCACTGCGGTGGTGACTTCGGCGATGTTACGCACCTGACCGGTCAAGTTCGCCGCCATCATGTTCACGTTGTCGGTGAGGTCCTTCCACACGCCGCCGACCCCACGCACCTGGGCTTGGCCGCCGAGCTTTCCTTCCGTGCCCACCTCGCGGGCCACACGCGTCACCTCGCCCGCGAAGGAGTTCAGCTGATCCACCATGGTGTTGATGGTCGACTTCAGCTCCAGGATCTCGCCGCGCACATCGACGGTGATCTTCTTGGACAAATCGCCGTTCGCGACGGCCGTCGTCACGTCGGCAATGTTACGGACCTGGCCCGTCAGGTTCGCCGCCATCAGGTTGACGTTGTCGGTCAGATCCTTCCAGGTGCCGGCCACGCCCTCCACGCGGGCCTGGCCGCCGAGCTTGCCTTCCGAGCCCACTTCCTTCGCGACGCGGGTCACTTCCCCGGCGAAGGAGTTGAGCTGATCCACCATGGTGTTGATGGTCGATTTCAGCTCCAGGATCTCGCCCCTGACCTCCACGGTGATCTTCTTGGACAGGTCGCCGTTCGCGACGGCGGTGGTCACTTCGGCGATGTTGCGCACCTGGCCGGTCAGGTTCGCCGCCATCAGGTTCACGTTGTCGGTGAGGTCCTTCCAGGTGCCGGCGACGCCGCGCACCTGCGCCTGGCCGCCGAGCTTGCCTTCCGATCCCACCTCCTTCGCCACACGAGTCACTTCCGACGCGAAGGAGTTCAACTGGTCCACCATGGTGTTGATGGTGTTCTTCAGCTCCAGGATCTCGCCCCGGACTTCCACGGTGATCTTCTTGGACAGGTCGCCGTTCGCCACCGCGGTCGTCACGTCGGCAATGTTTCGAACCTGCGCGGTGAGGTTCGAGCCCATCATGTTAACGTTCTCGGTGAGGTCACGCCAGACGCCGCCGACGCCCTCGACCTGCGCCTGTCCGCCGAGCTTGCCCTCGGAGCCCACTTCCTTGGCGACACGGGTCACTTCCGAGGCAAACGAATTCAGCTGGTCGACCATCGTGTTGATGGTCGACTTGAGGGCCAGGATCTCGCCCTTCACGTCCACGGTGATCTTCTTGGACAGGTCGCCCCGGGCGACGGCGGTGGTCACCTCGGCGATGTTGCGCACCTGGCCGGTAAGGTTGGCCGCCATCATGTTCACGTTGTCGGTCAGATCCTTCCAGACGCCGCCGACCCCACGCACCTGGGCCTGGCCACCGAGCTTGCCTTCGGAGCCCACCTCCTTCGCCACGCGGGTCACCTCGGACGCGAACGAGTTCAGCTGGTCCACCATGGTGTTGATGGTGTCCTTCAGCTCCAGGATCTCGCCCTTTACGTCCACAGTAATCTTCTTGGAGAGATCCCCGTTCGCCACCGCGGTAGTGACCTCGGCGATGTTGCGGACCTGGCCAGTCAGATTGGCCGCCATCAGGTTCACGTTCTCGGTCAGATCCTTCCAGGTGCCGGCGACACCCTTCACCTTCGCCTGGCCGCCGAGCTTACCTTCCGATCCAACCTCGCGGGCCACGCGGGTCACCTCGGAGGCGAAGCTGCCGAGCTGCCCCACCATGGTATTGACCACCTTGCCGATGCGCAGGAACTCGCCCCGGAGCGGACGTCCGTCCGTCGCGAGGTCGATCGTCTGGCTCAGGTCGCCCTTCGCGACAGCGCCGATCACGCGTGCGACCTCGACGGTCGGCTGCACGATGTCGCCGATCATGGCGTTGACGGAATCGACGCATTCGCTCCAGCAGCCGGTCGCCCCCGCCAGCCGCCCGCGCTCCTCGATCCGCCCTTCCTTACCGACGACCTTGGCGACCCGCTCCAGTTCCTGGGCGAGGCCGTGGTTCAGCTCTGCGATATCGTTGAAAGCCTCCGCGATCTCGCCGTCGATGCCGGTCAGATCGGACGGCAGACGAGCCGAGAAATCGCCTTTCCTGAAGGCGCGCAAGGTTTTGAGCAGCAGCCTGGGATCAAGCTGCGAAGTGGTGGTTTCGACTTGTGACATAAGGCCCCCCGTTACGCTGTTCCAGGCTCAAACCCTCAACCTGGATCCCCATGTGCCGACGTCCCAAAGCTATTGTGTTCGTCTTCGGATGGAATTCGACCCCGTTTAACGCTTTTCAAGCGCGAGAGTTCCGCCCCGAGACAATTTTGTGCCAGTTCGGTTAATCGTAATGTTGTATTAGGATAGGGCGAACTTGTGGATCCGGGAGACGTCACCGTCGTCCGGGCCAATCGGCATCATCACGCCCCGACCTGAACGTCTCGGCATGTTTTCTGGCCTCTACGCCTAGATTGACGCTGCGGCAGTTAATGATTTCGGGCCTTGCATAGAGCCCAAAGCAAAACAAGCCGCAACATGTTTGTTGCGGCTTGAGACGTGACCAGGAAGCGCAGGCTTCGGGGCCGGCTAGACAAAATCCTCGCGCATAGGGGTGAAGACGTCGAGCAGCACGCCGGCCTCGATGGACACCGCCCCGTGGATCGCGTTCGGCGGCACGAGGAAGCTGTCGCCCTGCTTCAGCCGCTCGGTCCGGCCCGCGATGGTCACGTCGAAGACGCCCGCCTCGACGAGGCTGCACTGGATGTGCGGATGCGAGTGGGGCGTGCCCACGGCCCCGGCCTGGAAGGCCACGCGCACCATCATGACCTCCGCATTGTACGTGAGGACCTTGCGGCGGATGCCTTCGCCTGCGGGCTCCCAGTCGATGGTGCTGTCGAAGGCGAAAGGTTCGTTGATACGGTTCATGGTTCCTCCAGAATGGGTCAGCGTGCCAGCCAGCCGCCGTCCACCGGCAGGACGATGCCGTGGACGTAGTTTGCCGCGGGCGATGCCAGGAAGACAGCGGCGCCGGCGAGGTCCGTCGGATCCCCCCACCGTCCGGCCGGGATCCGCGCGAGAATGTCGGCGCTTCGCTTCGGATCGCCGCGGAGCGCCTCGGTGTTGTTGGTGACGAAATAGCCCGGCGCGATGGCATTCACGTTGATGCCCTTCGCGGCCCATTCGCAGGCGAGGAGCCGCGTGAGTCCGGCCAGACCGCTCTTGCTCGCCGTATAGGACGGGATGCGGATGCCGCCCTGGAATGACAGCAGCGACGCGATGTTGATGATCTTGCCGCCGTGCCCATCCGCCAGCATGGTTCGGGCGACCGCCTGCGACAGGAAGAAGGTCGATTTGAGATTGACGTTCATCACATCATCCCAGTCCTTCTCCGTGAACCCGATGGCATCCGCCCGGCGGATGATGCCGGCATTGTTGACGAGGACGTCGATCCGTCCGGTCACCGAGACCGCTTCGGCGACGATCCGTTCGATGGGCTCCAGGCTCGACAGGTCCGCCTGGACGGCATGGAAGCCCGCGCCGGCCTCGCGGCACAGGCGCTCGGTCTCGTCCATGGCGGAGCGGCCGACGGCCACGAGGGAGGCGCCGGCCTGCGCCAGGGCAACGGCAATGGCCTGGCCCAGGCCGGTATTGGCCCCGGTCACGATCGCCGTCTTGCCGGTCAGATCGAACGAGGCCGTCACCGCAGCGACTCCATGGGCACCATATCCATATCGGTGAAGTCCTGGTTGTCGCCGCCCATGGCCCACACGAAGGTGTAGTTGCTGGTGCCGACGCCGGAATGGATCGACCAGCCGGGAGACAGGATCGCCTGCTCGTTGGCGACCACGAGATGCTTCGTCTCGTCGGGCTCGCCCATGAAGTGGAACACGCGCGTGTCGGGCTGCATGTCGAAATAGACATAAACCTCCGAGCGGCGGTCGTGCAGATGCGCCGGCATGGTGTTCCACATGCTGCCGGGCTTCAGCTGGGTCATGCCGAGGACGAGTTGGGCCGAGCGGCACACCTCCGGGTGGATCATCTGGAAGATCGTCCGGACATTGCCGTTCGCGGCATCGCCCAGATCGACCCGGCGGGCCCGGTCGAGGCCGATCTTCACCGTCTCGAAGCGCGCATGGGCGGGCGTGCTGACGAGGTAGAACTTCGCTGGCGTAGCCTCGTCGAGGCTCTCGAAGACGACATCCTTCGTGCCCATGGCGACATAGAGCGCATCGCGCGGAGCAAGATCGTGAATCTCTCCATCGGTATGAACGCGCCCCGCGCCGCCGAGGTTGACGATTCCGAGCTCACGCCGGTCCAGGAAGTTCGGCGAGCCGATCTGCTTGTGCGATTCCAGCCGGATCGCCCCGGCGGTGGGGGTCGCACCACCGACCACGAGCCGGTCGATATGACTGTAGGTCAGTTTCACCGCGCCGGGAACGAACAGCGTCTCGATCAGGAAATGGCGGCGCAGCTCGGCCGAGCTGAAATGGCGCACGGCCTCGGGGTGGCATACCTGCCGAATTTCGATGGTCATCGTTACCTCGTGAATACGTGGGATCAGCGGAACAGGGCCGGGAGCCAGAGCGACAGGCCCGGAATGTAGGTGACGAGCAGCAGGACGAAGACGCTCGCGCCCAGGAAGGGCCAGATCGTCTTCATGGCCTCGCCGATGGTGATCTTGCCGACCGCGCAACCGACGAAGAGCACCGAGCCCACCGGCGGCGTATTGAGACCGATGCCGGCATTGAGGATCAGGATCACGCCGAAATGCACCGGATCGATGCCGAAGGCCTTGATCACGGGAAGGAAGATCGGCGTGCAGATGATGATCATCGGGGCCATGTCCATGAAGGTGCCGAGCACCAGCAGGATCACGTTGATGAGCAGGAGCACGACGATCGGATTGTCGGACACGGTCCGCATCAGCTCGATCGTCGCCTGCGGCACCTGCAGGAAGGCCATGAGCCAGCCGAAGGCGCTCGCCGTCCCGATGACGAGCAGCACCATGGCGGTGGTGCGCACGGCCCCGAGCGTCGCCTCGACGAAGCTCTCCCAGTTCATCTCGCGGTAGACAAAGAGCGTGACGAGCAGCGCATAGACGACAGCGATGCACGAACTCTCCGCCGCCGTGAAGACGCCAGAGCGGACGCCTCCGAAGATGATGAAGATCAGCAGGATACCCGGCACGGCGGAGACCAGGAAATAGGCCAGCATCCGGAAGCCGGGGAACGGATCGGCCGGATAGCCGCGGCGGACGGCCACCACATAGGCGGTGATCATCAGGGCGGCGGCCAGAAGAAGACCCGGCAGGACACCCGCCGTGAACAGATCCGCCACCGAGATCGTTCCCCCGGCCGCGATCGAATAGATGATCATGTTGTGCGACGGCGGGATGAGCAGCGCGATGATGGCGGAGTTCACCGTCACGTTGACGCTGTAATCCTTCGCGTAACCGCGCTTTTCCATCTGCGGGATCATGATGCCGCCGATGGCGGAGGCATCCGCGATGGCGGAGCCCGAGATGCCGCCGAACAGGGTCGAGGCCACCACGTTCACCTGCCCGAGACCGCCCCGCAGGTGGCCGACGAAGCCGGCTGCCAGACGGATCAGGCGATCCGCGATGCCGCCGCGCATCATCAGATCCCCCGCATAGATGAAGAACGGGATCGCCATCATGGCGAAGGCGTTCATGCCGGAATTGAGCTGCTGGAACACCACGACCGGCGGCAGCTGCATGTAGAGCACGGTAGCCAGCGACGCGATGCCGAGGCAGAACGCGACCGGCGTTCCGATGACGAGCAGGAGCGTGAAGACGCCGAAGAGAACCCAGATCTCCATGACTTCAATCCTTCACGGCAACGAGATGCGGCTCGTCCACGCGCACCATCGGGACATCCTCGCCGACGAGAAGCAGGCGCACGAGCTTTTCCAGGGAAAAGAGCGCGATCAGAACGCCGCCTACGGCGAGAGGGACGTAATCGAACCCCTGCGGGATCGGCAGGCCCGGCATCAGCGCCGACCAGGTCTCGACCGCCAGCATCGTGCCGTACCACGCCATGGCGCCGCCGAAGAACATCACCAGCACTTCGGTGACGGCGAGCATGATCTGGCGCAGGCCATGGGGGGCATAGTGCAGCGCGATCTCGAAGCCGAGATGGTTGCCCTCGCGCACGCCCACCGCGGAGCCGAGCAGGATGAACCAGCTCATGAGGAGCAGGGAGGCGGGCTCCGTCCAGCTCGGCGATTCGTTCAGCACGTAACGTCCGAACACCTGCCAGGCGACGAAGGCGGTCATGAGGATGAGGCCGATCCCGGATATCCAGAGCGCCGCCCGATTGACGACGGCGAGGACGCGGGACAGCGCGGCAAGTTCAGCGCGCATCGGTAAAGATCTCCAGGGGACAGGGACGGACCGGCTTGAGCATCGGACCCAAGAGTGGACTTGCACTTTCGGGATCCAACCGATGCTCATTCTTGGCTGGCACATCGTTCTATGCGGAAAACCGGATCCACTTTTCCGCACGCTGCGCCAGCCGGTCCGAGGGAGCGGACGTGCAGGTCCGCTCAGTTCATCGCCTGGATGCGGGAGACGAGCTCCTTCACCTTCGCGTCCTTGGCGTATTTCTCATAGACGGGCTTCATGGCGTCGATGAAGGGCTGCTTGTCGACGTTGTTGATCTGGCTGCCGCTCGCCCGGATCTTCTTCTCGGCCTCCTTCTCGCGTGCTTCCCAGAGCTCGCGCATCTTCACGACGGATTCCTTCGCCGTCTCGCGCACCGCCTTCTGGTCGTCCGGCGAGAGCTTGTCGAAGCTCTTCTTCGACATCACCAGCACCTCCGGCGACATGGAATGCTCGGTGAGCGAGTAGAACTTCGCCACCTCGAAGTGACGGAAGGAATCGTAGCTCGGCCAGTTGTTCTCGGCTCCGTCCACGACGCCGGTCTGGAGCGCCGAATAGACCTCGCCTGGAGGCATCGGAGTCGCGTTCGCACCGAGCGCGTTCACCATGTCGAGGAAGAGATCCGACTGGATCACGCGCACCTTCATGCCCTTGAGATCGGCCGGCGTGTTGATGACGCGCTTGGAATTGTAGAACGACCGGGCGCCCGAATCATAGAAGGCCAGCGCCACCAGCCCATGGGGCTCGAAGGCCTTTAGGATCTGATCGCCTACGGGACCGTCCATGGTCTTGCGCATATGGTCGACCGACCGGAAGATGAAGGGCAGCGACGGGACCAGCGTCTCGGGAATGAGGTTGTTGAACGGACCCATGTTGATCCGGTTCAGGTCGATCACACCGAAGCGGGTCTGCTCGATCGTATCCTTCTCCTGGCCCAGCTGCGCGGAGTGGAACACCTGCACCTTGTACCGGCCGTTGGTCTTCTTCTCGAGCAGGGAGCCGAAATATTTGACAGCTTCGACTGTGGGATATCCGTCCGGGTGGATGTCGGCCGAGCGAAGGGTCGTCTGGGCGCCGGCCGCGCCGCTCATGAATGCCGCCCACACGCCAAGGGCGGTCGCAGCGAGAGTTCTCCTGGTGAACATCATCTTCCTCCTTAGGCTTCCTCGTATGCTTTATTGGTTCGAACCAAGCCTTCGGCCGGCTTGTCCTGCGCCCCCGGGCCATGGCACCCATCGGAACGGGACCAGTCGCTGCTTGCCGCGGCTTACCTGGTCGACGATTGTATGGTAGTATGCACTTATATGTTACGCAACCCGCCAAAAGAATGAGAGTGCCGTGAACACGCCTTTTCCTGTCGGCCAGGGCTCAGCCGCCCAGCGCATCGAGAGCGAGTTGCGCCGCCTGATCATCGCCCTGGAGCTTCCCCCCGGAAGCCGCCTCTCCGAGCAGGACATCGCGGAGCGGCACGGGGTGTCGCGCCAGCCGGTGCGGGAGGCGCTGATTGGCCTGGCGCGGACCCGGCTGGTGGAGATCCAGCCGCAGCGCGGCACTACGGTCGTAAAGATCTCGGTGCGCAAGATGATGGAGGCCCGGTTCGTCCGGGAGGCGATTGAGACGGCGGTCGTGCGCCGCGCCTGCTCGTCCTTCGACCCGCAGAGCCGCGAGCGGATCGAGAATCTTCTCGAAATGCAGGAGCAGGCGGCCCGGCGGAACGACCACGATGCCTTCCAGCGCTACGACGAGCTGTTCCACATCGCCCTGGCTGAGGGCGCCGGCTGCCCGCTGGCCTGGGAGGCTGTTCAGGACATCAAGGCCCATATGGACCGGGTGTGCCAGCTGACGCTGCCGAGCCCGGAGGCCATGCTGCCCCTGATCGACCAGCACCGCGCCATCATGACGGCCATCGACAGCCGCGATGAGGATGCCGCGGCCGAGGCTATGCGCCGGCATCTTACCGAGATCCTTCGCGCCCTGCCCCGGGTCGAGGCGGAGAACCCGGAACTCTTCAGCTCCTGAGCCCTCGGCGCCATCGCGAGGCGGCGCGAAAGCCGTTGCCTCTCTCGGGACCTTGCGCTCTCATGATGGTTGCCGCTCCGGCACGTCGGCGCGGCCAACGACATCGATCGTCCAGGGAGCCGCAATGCCAATCCTCTCCAGCCCCACGCGCCGGGCCCTGCTCGGCCTTGCTCTGAGTGCCTCAGTCTGTCTGGCTTCCGGCGCCGTGCTCGCCCAGCCGGCCGCCTATCCGTCCCGGCCCGTGCGTCTGATCGTGCCGTTCACGCCCGGCGGCACGACGGACATCTTCGCCCGGCTCGTGGGTGAAAAGCTGTCCCAATCCCTGGGGCAACAATTCGTCATCGAAAACCGGGGCGGCGCCGGCGGAAACATCGGGACCGATGCGGTCGCCAAGGCCGATCCCGACGGCTACACCCTCGTGATGGGAACGGTGGGCACCCACGCCATCAATCCGAGCCTCTACGCCAAGATGCCCTACGATGCGCTCAACGATTTCGCACCCGTCGCCTACGTGGCCGGCGTGCCGAACCTGATGGTGGTCAGCCCCAAGACCGTGAAGGCGACAAATGTCCAGGAATTCATCGCCGAGGCCAAGGCGGCGCCGCGCAAGCTGACCATGGCGTCCTCGGGCAACGGCACCTCGATCCATCTGTCGGGCGAGCTCTTCAAGCAGATGACCGGGGTCGAGATGCCCCACGTTCCCTATCGCGGCAGCGGCCCGGCGGTGAACGACCTGATCGGCGGCCAGGTGGATGTGATGTTCGACAACCTGCCCTCGTCCATCGAGCAGGTCCGCGGCGGCAACCTGCGGGCGCTGGCGGTCACCTCGTCGAAGCGGTCTCCAGCCATCCCGGACAAGCCGACCCTGGCCGAGGCGGGCCTGCCCGGCTTCGAGGCCTCGAGCTGGTTCGCCCTGTTCGCCCCGAAGGGCACGCCGCCCGAGATCACATCCAGGCTGAATCAGGAGGTGCGCAAGGCTCTCGAGACCCCCGAGCTTCAGAAGCGCTTCGCGGATCTCGGCGGCGAGATCCGGACGATGAGCCCGGACGAGCTCATGGCCTATGTGAGGACCGAGCACGAGAAATGGGCCAAGGTCGTGAAAGCCTCGGGCGCCAAGGTCGACTGATCGGGTATGGAGGCGCCCTGAGGCGCCTCCCTGCCGCCTAGTACTCCATCTCGAAGCCCAGACCCACGGAGCTGCCGCCCTCGGCGTTGATCTCGCCCTGCGCCTTCAGGCGCCGCGTCAGGTCGATATCGACCGTCACGCCGCTCTCATCCGGCTGCGCGCCCGCCCTGACGCCGACCCGCACGTTGTCGCTGATGTAGCGCGAGACACCCACGCCCGGACCGCCGCCGGCCCCGACGGTGATGTCAAGGCTGTCGACCCCGAGGGACCGGCGCAGCTGCTCGAACGCGTCGTTGCCGGACCCGCCGGAGAGCTGCGCGACCGCCTGGGCGAGCTGCAGGGCCTGTCCGGCCGAAAGCCCTCCCGACGGCCTCTGGAACAGGATGCGCGAGAGAACCTCGTCTTGCGGCAGGTCGGGCTCCGAGCTGAACGTGAATTCGGGGCTCGAGGCCGGGCCCGTGACGCCGATGCGCGCGGTGACGTCGCCCGCCTGGGTCTCGGCCAGGAAGTCGAGCGACGGCGTGAGATCGCCGGTGAAGTCCAGCCGCCCGCGCGTGAAATCGAGCCTCTGGCCCAGAAGGTCGAAGCGGCCGCGGCGGAGTTCGAAGGCCCCGATAGCGATCGGATCCTGGGTCGTGCCCTGGAGCCGCAGGTCGCCGCCGAGTTCGGCATTGATGCCGCGGCCGCGCACGAAGATGCGGTTCTGCGCAGTCAGCGTCAGGTCGAGCTCCGCCCGGAACGGGGTGCCGCGCGCGGAAGCGGATTGCCGCCGCTTGGCGAGGGCGAGCCGCGCCGCGGCGGTCGGGGTCGGCCGCACATGCCGGGTGCCGGGCAGCGGCCGCAGGGTAGTGGGCAGCCGGTCCGGCACAGAGACGTTCATGGTGATGATGTTGATCCGTCCCGCAGCCCGCGGTCGGCTCAGGAGCGGCCCCGAAAGCGTCAGGTCAAGGTCGGCGCTCGCCTCTACGGTCTCGTTCGAGACGAGCTGGGCCCGGGTTCCCGTGATGCGAATCTCGCCGGGCAGCCCCGCGGCAGGATCGATGGTCACCTGGCCGCGGGCCGCCAGGGACCCGCCGGCGGGCGTCTGGGCCGTGAGGTTCTCGATGGAGAGCACCTGCCCGCGGGCGACGAACCGTCCGGCGATGCCGTTGAGCTGGATCCCCTGCAGGGAGTCGACGAAGCTGCCATTGGCGAGCGTCACGCTGCCCTCGATTCGCGGGTTCGAGAACGTGCCGGCAATTGACAGGTCGAGATTGGCGGCTCCTGTCAGACGCTGACCGGATGCGGACAGAAAGGAGTTGGCTATGGCGAGATCGGTGCGCCCGGCAACCCTCAGAGCAAGCTCGTCGGCAGGGCTCAAGGGAACGCTGCCCGAGACCTGCAAGGTTCCGCCGCGGCCGATGGCGATCCTCGCGTCGAGACCAGCGCGCTGGTCGGCCAGCCGCCCCTGCGCGTCGATGGTGAGCGCCGGCAGGCCGGCCCGACGCGTCTCGGCCGTGGCGAGACCCGATACGGTGACCCGGTAGGTTCCGGTAGGACTTGCCACCGTCCCACCAATGGACGCATTGCCGTTGACCGTGCCGGCGAGGCCGAGATTGGGGACCACGATGTCGGCGACCTGAAGCGGCAGGCTGCGGATGTCGACCGTCAGATCCAGCCTGTCGGCCACCGTGCCGTTCACGGTGACCCGTCCCTGATCCGTCGCGATCACCAGGTTGGACAGGGTGACGGCACCGTTCTGCAACGTGATGGCCGCCGGCTGCGCCAGAGCCAGGCGCCTGCCACCCCGACGGGCGCTGAAGCTCGCAAGCTCGATCCGTGTCGCGTCACCGGGTACGACGCGACCCTGTGCATCGAGATCGAACCCTTGGCCGACAGCCGATGCGGTGAACTGCGAGGACTGAGGCGTACCGGCAGCCACAAAGCGTACGGTTCGGTAGGTCTGTCCGCCGGCCGTCAGAGCCTCGGCCGAAACCGTGCCGTCGATCATCGGACGGCGATAGAGATCCTGGAGGGTGAGCCTGGCGTCGACGTCCCTCACCAACACGTCCGCCACGGCAAAGCGCGCGCCACGCGCGGTCACCTGAACGTTCTGACCGCCGTTGCTGACGCTGAGTGAAACAGCGGCATCCAGTGCGCCATCGAGCTTGGTGAGCACGAGCGGCGAGAGATCGTCGAAGTTGCTGCCGGACAGCTTGATGTCACCCTGTGCCAGATTGTCGGCGCCCAGGCTGAGATTTCCGTTCAGCGCCACCGAGCCGATGTCGATATCGAGCCGGTCCAGGAGCCATCCGCCCGCCGCGGGCCTTGCGAGATGCAGAGAACCGGTTGCGGGCTTTCCATCCACCTGCCCATCCAGCGTGAGCGCCGCGTCCAGTGCGCCCGTCACATCTTTGGCATCGAGGCTGACGCCGAGGTTCGGAACAGATCGATTGAGAGCCCGTACGTCGGTGAGTGTTGCGACCCCTTTCACGTCTGGCCGCTCAAGGGAGCCCCCGAGACGAGCCATGATGCTGGCCCGGCCGGCGGTGATCCGTGGATCCACACGCCTGAGCTCGTCGATGGTCACGTCCAGGCCGAGATCGGCCGCCGACTGGGTGGCGCGCCCGTCGATCCTGGCATCGAGATGTGCCCCGTCGAGCCGGAAATTCTCGAAACCGAAGCCGTTGGGAATGCGCCGCACCGTGCCCGCCGCCGTGACCGTCCGTCCGAGAAGGCCATCGACAGCCGGCATCCCCGTCGAGAGTTCGTGCAGCCGGGCATCGATGACAGCCGCCATATCGTATCGACGCGGATTGCCCGACAGCTGCGCCGTCAGGGTGGCCGACCCCTGCAGCGGCCGGCCTGCGAGGCCTGAGAAGGAAGCCAGAGCCGGAAGGCGGGCATCGACCGTGCCGTCGAGAACGGTACTCCCCACCCGCCCCGTGAATCCGGCCTGCGCCGTGGAGGTTTCGATCCGGGCCGTCTCGACATTGGCAACCCCGTCCAGACCGAAGGAACCGCGCGAGGTGATCGAGAGCGTAGGCCCCACCGCGCGGGCGAGCGCCCGGTCGGCCGGCCGGATCCCCGCCGCATTGGCATCGATAGCGAAAGAGAACCGCTCAGGCGGCGAGACGCCTTCCACCGGATTCATCGCAATACGGGCCGTCAGCGTATCCAGCGCCCCGTCCGGCAGCCGGATCTCGGCGGCCTCGAGCGAGCCGTTGATGCGGGGCGCCGTCAAGGATCCCTGCACGGTGCCGTCGAAGTTGAGTCGGGCGATTTCCGCCTCTCCGGCGCGCGTTTTCGCGCCGTCGGTCGGCAGGGCACGCGCGTTGAGGGTCAGATCGAGAACCTGGCCGGAACTGACCGTCCCGGTCATCTCGAATCGGGCGACATTCGACGTAATGCGGATCGGCTGGAACCTCACGCTGCCATCATCGCCGACCGTCACGCTGCCGACGAGCTGGGTGGTCCCGCTGAAGACCGGAGCGGCCGGCGCCGGCAGCAAACCCTCGATGCGGGCCGCGAGATCCAGGTTCGCGTCGTAAGCCGCATTCGCCCGTTTGACGGTCGCGGTCCCGGCGGCGCCGATCGTCGGTCCGGCGGAGAAATCCAGCCGGGCGGCGAAGTCGCTCAAGGGCCCCTGGCCGGCGAGCTTCAGATCGACGGGCGGAAGCCCGGGCAGATCCATCAACCGGGCGGCGATACCGCCAGCCGGTTCCTGGTGCGTGAGGTTGAGAGCCAACCGGTTCGTCTGCGGCACGTAGGTGAGATCGATCGACAGCCGTCCGGGGGCATCGAGGCGCTGCGCCTCGAAGGTCAGGTCGAGTCCCTCGGAGGGATTCCCGAGTTGGGCGGAGCCTGCCGCCGAGAGCCGCGCCTGCGTGCCGAGCACCGGCTGGCCAAGGGCGAGTTCCTGCAGGGCGAACCGATCCACGATCACCCGGACCGGCAGGTCGGGCAGGATCGGCTCGTCGGAAACGGGAGCGTCCTCCTCCGCAGGCAGTGGCCTGCGCGCAATTTGGAGACGATCCATGATGAGTTCGTCGACCTGAAGGCGTCCGGTCAGAAGCGCCGTACGGCTCCAGACGAGACGCGCACGATCGAGGTTCAGCCACACGCCGTCCCGATCGGCGATGCGCACGTCCCGGATGACCGCGTTCGATGAGAGCGCGCCCTCGATGCTGCCGATGGTGACCCGAGTCGTCGGCGTCGACAGGAGACGTGAAATCAGGTTGGCCAGAACGCCCTGATCGCTCTGCGCCTGACTGGGACGGCCTCCGACCAGCCAGAAGGCTGCAGCTGCCAGTAAGGCGATGATCGACAGGAGGGCGATGGAGCGGATTGGCTTGATCATCAGAAGGCCTGTCCGATTCCGACATAAATGGCGTAGGACGGATCGCCGGGTCCCGGATTGACCGGGATTGCGACATCCAGGCGGATGGGGCCGATGGCCGTATAATAGCGCAGGCCCAGGCCTGCCCCGACACGGATGGTCTCGTCGAAATCCGGGAAGCTCGACTCGAAGGCGGTGCCGGCGTCCACGAAGGGAACGATGCCGATGGTGTTGGTGATCTTGATGCGGGCTTCCAGCGAGGCTTCGAGCAGGCTCCGGCCACCGATCGGCTCTCCGAGGTAGGTCGGGCCGAGCGTCCGGTAACGGTAGCCACGCACCGAACCGCCGCCGCCGGCATAGAAGCGCCGATTGGCCGGGATCTCGTCGAGATCCGCGCCGACGATCGAGCCCAGACCGATCCGGCCGGCGAGGATGTAACGAGCTTCCTCATCAAGGGAGAAGTAAGCCGAGGCCGATCCTCGCGCGATCGTGATTGGGACCGTGGAGCCCAGGAATTCCGGGTAAGGGGCGACCGAGGCGAGCACCCGCACGCCCTTGGTGGGATTGAGGAGGTTGTCGGTCGAGTCGTAGCTGAGAGACAATGGAAGGCCGACCAGGGTGTAGTCGATCTGACCGAGGATGTCGGTCGCCTGCCCCTTCTCGTACTCAATGCCGCCCTGGATCGAGAAGGTGTCGCTGAAGCGGTGGCGGATGCCGGTGCTCGCATTCGCGAGGCGGCTCGTATAGCCCTCCGTCCTGTCCCTTTCGACAAGGCCGTCCACCAGCCAGTCGTTGCGGGTTCCCCAGAGGGCGGGCTTGAGGAAGCTCGCGCGGAACCGTCCTCCGAGGTTGTCCCAGGTGAAATCCTGGTTCCGGTTGGGATCGCCCCCATCCTCGGTGAGATAGAAGATGCTGCCCTCGAGCCGCAGCCGCTCGGCGCCGCCGAACAGGTTGCGATGTGCCCAGTAGGCTCGGACCGCCGGTCCGTCCGTCGTCGAATACTGAACCGATGCGCCGATGACCCGCAACGGGCGTTCGGTCAGCTCCACGAAGAGAGGCAGGTTGCCATAGGCGTCGAGGGCCGTGCCCTCGCGGATCCGCACGGACGACAGGGCTTCGATCTGGGAGATCGATTTGCGCATGGACGTGAGTTCTGCGGGCGAATACGGATCGCCCGGCTCCGTGTAGATGAAGGAGCGCACCACCGCCGGATCGACGTTCTCCGCTCCGCTGATCGAAATCTCCCCGATCCCGGCGCGGGGGCCGGGCTCGACCGCGAGGGTCACATCCATGGCCGCGGCCGGATGGATCACGACGGGATCCTGCCGCTGGATCTTGGCGAAGGGACGCGACTGGGCCCGGAAATGGTCAACGATCCGCGCTTCTGCCGCGACGATGTCGGCGGAACGCGCCGGATCGCCCGGCTTGAGTTGAACGATCCTGGGCGGAAGCTCGCCGGGTGGGAAGGGACGCCCCGTCCGTGCATCCACGATGGCGAAATCCCTCAGGGCAAATTGCGGCCCCGGATCCGCGATGATGTGAATGGGCACGAGCGCGCGCGCGAGGTAGCCCGAGGCCGCCCGGGTCGCGGCATCCGACCGGGAGGCCTGCAGCATCAGCGGTACCCCGGCCACGTTGATGGTGACGCGGGCATTGTAGTAGCCCGCCCCCCAGAGCGCATCGATGAGACGGGGCAGATCGGCCTCGGCACGGCTAACCAGCGCGGCGGCGTCGGGCGGGGGATCCGATTGCAGGCTTTGGAGGGTCGAGGCGTCCTTCAGAGTCTGCTTCAGGTCGCTATTGTCGCCGCCGACGACGATATCGAGTGAGTAAGGCAGAGCCTGCTGGCTCGGCGGGGGCGGCGCATCGCTCGTCCCGCGAAGCCACCCGAAGAGATCAAGAGCGAAGGCAGGCGCGATCGGCAGGCTACTGAACAGAACGCCTACGAGAACAGGGACCACGATCCGTCGCTTGTTACTCAGCCACCGCAATTGAGGCACGATCTCCCTGGCCAACTCGGATCAACGTCTCCCGGTCCTTCAGCCCATCGCGCCCAACTCGGCGTCCGGCCCCGATCTGCTTAGTTGACCGGGAGGCACCTAATCACAGTTTCCTCAACGGCAAAACCCTGACGTTCCGATTTTGGAATGATAGTTGAGGAAAGGTCACAGGAGCTGCTGAGGAAAATATACTTTCAGTAGAAGCCACCCTCTCCCGTCGCCGCGCAGGCTCAAATCGGCTTGGGCCCGGCCATTCAATAACATTCTACTCAGATCGGAAGCCAATTGGAGTGATGATCGCGCGACCTCGCCGAATGTGGCGAAAATGAGAACTTGCCGGTGCCCTTCGGAAAATTCGTGCTCATCTAACCTCTACTGGGAACTGATAGCCAAGCCTCATTGACCAACCGGACCACCGGGTGTAATTTTTAGAAACAGGCGCGTGGCTAAGATCAAGTTGCTCCGATGTAGAGCGACCGTCTTGGTGCCAGGTTTGCTTACAGTTTTGTTTTGGTTGAATTCTCCTGTAGAGTTTTCCAGCCAAAATCATTGTAAAGGCGTACAAGAGTTATTGCCTTCTGCTTCAGATCCGAGGCCTCTCGCGGCAAGGATGGGTGAAGAATGGCTGTAGCGCTCATATTGGTTCTGGTGGCCATCGGTTCGGTTGTATTCCACCTCGTCAGCCCCTGGTGGTGGACCCCGATCGCTTCGAACTGGCGCTATATCGACAACACGATCATCATCACCTTCTGGATCACCGGAGCGGTCTTCGTCGCCGTTGTCCTGTTCATGGCCTATTGCATCTATCGGTTTCGCCACCAGAGCGGCCGGCAGGCGCATTATGAGCCCGAGAACAAGCGCCTCGAATGGTGGCTGACCGTTGTGACCGGACTTGGCGTGGCCGCCATGCTGGCGCCGGGCCTGTTCGTCTGGAGGCAGTTCATCACCGTTCCGGATGACGCAACCGACATCGAGGTCTTCGGACAGCAATGGCAATGGAGCTTCCGTCTGCCAGGTGCGGATGGCCGCCTTGCCACCTCGGACACGCGCCTTATCAGCCCGGACAATCCGCTGGGGCTGAACAAGGAAGACCCCAAATCGCATGACGACGTCGTCATCGAAGGCGGCGAGTTGCATCTGCCGGTGGGCAAGCCGGTCAAGGCGCTTCTTCGCTCCGCCGATGTTCTCCATAACTTCTATGTGCCGGAGTTTCGCGCGAAGATGGATCTGGTGCCCGGTCAGATCTCCTACATCTGGTTCACGCCAACGCGAACCGGGGAATACGAAATCCTTTGTGCGGAACTCTGCGGTGTCGGACACCCGCAGATGCGCGGGAAGGTGATCGTTCAGGAAGCAAGCGACTATCAGGCATGGTTGCAGGATCAGGCATCGCGCAGTTTCGCGCGCCTTGCTCCTGCGTCCAACTGAAGAGGCGGTCCCGCCTCGTCACGGAGAGAAGGAACGGAACTGATCGAGGAGAGCCTGCCGATGGTCGACGTGCCACTTGGTCCTGCCGGAGTCGTCGCCCCGGCAGATGTCGAAGATGTCGAACTCTATCATCCCCATACCTGGGTGACGAAGTACGTCTTCAGTCAGGATGCGAAGGTCATCGCCATTCAGTATTCGTTCGTCGCACTCTCTGTCGGGCTGATCGCACTCGTGCTGTCGTGGCTGATGCGGTTGCAGCTCGGATTTCCCGGCGTCTTCACCTTCATCGATGCCAACGCCTATTACCAGTTCATCACCATGCACGGCATGATGATGGTGGTCTATGTGCTCACGGCCTTGTTCCTGGGCGGCTTCGGCAACTACCTCATCCCCCTGATGGTCGGCGCGCGCGATATGGTCTTTCCCTATGTCAACATGCTGAGCTTCTGGATCTATCTGCTCGCCGTTCTGGTTCTCGTCGCGAGCTTTTTCGCGCCCGGCGGCCCGACCGGGGCCGGATGGACGCTCTATCCCCCGCAGGCCATCCTCTCCGGCACCCCCGGCGGGCAGGAATGGGGCATCATCATGATGCTCGCCTCCCTGATGATCTTCATCATCGGATTCACCATGGGCGGGTTGAATTACGTGGTGACGGTTCTTCAGGCGCGCGCACGTGGCATGACCCTGATGCGCATGCCCCTCACGGTCTGGGGGATCTTCACCGCGAGCTTCATGGCGCTGCTCGCCTTCCCGGCCCTGTTCGTCGGCGCCGTGATGATGCTCTTCGACAGGATCTTCGGGACCAGCTTCTTCATGCCGGCCATCGTCGAGATGGGGCAGCCTCTGGAACGCAACGGTGGCTCCCCCCTGCTCTTCCAGCACCTGTTCTGGTTCTTCGGACATCCCGAGGTCTACATCGTCGCCCTACCGGCCTTCGGCATCGTGTCGGACCTGATCAGCACCCATGCGCGGCGCAACATCTTCGGCTACCGCATGATGGTCTGGGCGCTGCTGGCCATCGGGGCCTTGAGCTTCGTGGTCTGGGCCCACCACATGTATGTGAGCGGCATGAATCCCTATTTCGGGTTCTTCTTCGCCACCACGACCCTGATCATCGCCGTGCCCACGGCGATCAAGGTCTACAACTGGATCCTCACGCTCTGGCGTGGCAATATCCACCTGACCGTCCCGATGCTGTTCGCTCTCGCGTTCATCGTCACCTTCGTGAACGGAGGGCTCACGGGCCTGTTTCTCGGCAACGTGGTGGTCGACGTTCCCCTCTCCGACACGATGTTCGTGGTCGCGCATTTCCACATGGTCATGGGCGTGGCCCCCATCCTGGTGATCTTCGGGGCGATCTACCACTGGTACCCCAAGGTGACCGGCCGCATGCTGAACGACACCCTCGGCAAGATCCACTTCTGGGTCACGTTTCTGGGAGCCTATGCGATCTTCTTTCCCATGCACTATCTCGGCCTGATGGGCATCCCGCGCCGGTACTACGAGTTGGGCGACATGGCCTTCGTCCCGCCATCGGCGCATACCCTCAATGCCTTCATCACCATCGTGGCCCTGATCGTCGGAGCGACCCAGCTGGTTTTCGTGTTCAACCTGTTTTGGAGCCTGCGCCACGGGCGGCCGTCCGGCGGCAATCCCTGGCGGGCCACCACGCTGGAATGGCAGACGCCCGAGACCCCGCCGCCCCACGGCAACTGGGGCAAGGACCTGCCCGTCGTGTATCGCTGGGCCTACGATTACAGCGTCCCGGGTGCCGATCAGGATTTCCTGCCGCAGAACCAGCCCGGGATCACGCGGACTGCGCCGGAATCGCCCCATGGCTAGCATCCTGCTGTTCCTGAGCGTGCTCGCCGTCATTGCCGCCTGGTGGCTCGCACGCCAAGGCCTGGCCTCGAAACCCTGGCTGGAGCAGGAAGTGACCGGCGCCCTGCCGGAAGCGGATCCGACCCCGCCGTCCAAGATCGGGCTCGGCATCTTCCTGGCGGTCATCGGCTCCCTGTTCGCGTTGTTCATCAGCGCCTATGCGATGCGCATGCAACTGCCGGATTGGCGCAATGTACCGATCCCGAGAATCCTGTGGCTCAACACAGCGATGCTCGCCTTGAGCAGCCTTGCCCTGCATGGGGCCGGGACGTCTGCCCGACGGGATGATTTGGCCGGCCTCAGGATCGGCCTCTTGGCAGCCGGCATTTCGGCCCTGGCGTTTCTCTCGGGCCAACTCCTGGCCTGGCGGCAGCTGACCGGCGAAGGCTACCTTCTTGCGGGAAATCCGGCCAATGCCTTCTTCTATGTCCTGACCGGCGTCCACGGTCTTCATCTGCTCGGCGGATTGGTCGCACTGGGCAGGACCATCGAAAGGTCATGGCGTGAGACGGCCGACAGCTCACTTCGGCTGTCCGTGGAGCTCTGCGCCACCTATTGGCATTTCCTGTTCCTCGCCTGGCTCGTCTTCCTGAGCGTGATGACCGGCTGGGCGGGAGACTTTGTGGACATCTGTCGGCAATTGCTGACCTGAGGGGGGTTCTGCACATGGCGGAACAGGTTCTGACGGAGTTGAGGACGACCCACAGCGAGGCGACCGGGCTGCGCAGCATCGCGACCGACTTCTCCTCCGACCGGCAGGCCTTCAGGAACGTGTCCTGGGGCAAGGCCATGATGTGGATCTTCCTTCTCAGCGACACCTTCGTCTTCAGCTGCTTCCTGATCTCCTACATGACGGCCCGGATGTCCACGACCGTGCCCTGGCCCAATCCGAGCGAAGTCTTCGCCCTGACCATCGGAGGCACGTCCCTTCCCCTGATCCTGATTGCGATCATGACCTTCGTGCTGATCAGCAGCAGCGGCACCATGGCGATGGCCGTGAACTTCGGCTACCGCCGTGATCGCAGGAAGACGGCCGTCCTGATGCTGGTCACGGCTCTGCTCGGCGCGACCTTCGTCGGCATGCAGGCTTTCGAATGGACGAAACTGATCCATGAAGGCGTCCGCCCCTGGGGCAACCCGTGGGGCGCCGCCCAGTTCGGCTCGTCGTTCTTCATGATCACCGGCTTCCATGGCACGCATGTGAGCTTCGGCGTGCTGTTCCTCCTCGTCATCGCCCGGAAGGTCTGGCGCGGCGATTACGATCATGAGCGGAGGGGCTTCTTCACCAGCCGGAAGGGTCGCTACGAGTCCGTCGAGATCATGGGGCTCTACTGGCACTTCGTCGATCTGGTCTGGGTCTTCATCTTCGCGTTTTTCTATCTCTGGTGAGAACACCCGATGGCACATTCAGCAACCCATGCGCAGGGACAGCAGCATCCGATCAAGCTCTACCTGGTGGTCTGGGCCTGGCTGTTCATCCTGAGCGCCTGCTCCTATTTCGTGGACTACTTCCAGCTCCAGGGGCTGCTCAGGTATTCCCTCATCATCCTGTTCATGCTGCTGAAGGCGGGGCTGATCGTCGCTGTCTTCATGCATATGGCATGGGAGCGGCTGTCCCTGGTCTACGCCATCCTGGTGCCGATCAGCGCCGTCCTGGTGTTCGTGGCCATCATGGTCCTCGAATCCGATTATACGCTCCTGTCCAGAATCGCATTCTTCGGATCGGGCTCATGAGCAGCGCGAGGGCGGCCTGATAATGTGGGCCGCCCTCGGGTTCCTTCTCATGAAGGCCCCTCACCTCACCGGATGGGCATCGTCAGGATGCGGCGGCTCCACGACCCGGCGGTAGAGGTGCCACGTCGCATGGCCGAGCACCGGCATCACGATGGCGAGCCCGACGAAGAGCGGGATCGACCCGATGAGGAGCGCGGCCGCCACGATGAGACCCCATAAGGCCATGGTGAGCGGGTTCATCACCACCGCCTTGACCGACGTGTAGACGGCAACGGCAGCGCCGACGTCCCGATCGAGGAGGAGCGGGAACGAAATCACGCTGATGCTGAGCACGGCCACTGCGAAGACGAAGCCGGCGATGTTGCCCAGGACGATCAAGCGCATGCCCTCGGATGTGGTGAGGACCTGACTGATGAGCTGCGCGAAGGAGGCCGGCACCTCGTAGCCGAAGATCGATTGATAGAGGAGGCGCGCCGTCGTCAGCCATGTCAGGAAGATCACCAGCAACAGGATGCCGAGCGCGATGATCGACGGGATCGAGGGTGACTTCAGAACATTGAACGCATCCTGCCAGGAGGTCGACAAGCCGAGTTCCCGCCTGCGGCTGATCTCATAGAGACCGATGCCGGCAATGGGTCCGATCAGCGCGAAGCCCGAGGCCAAGGGATAGAGGAGCGGCAGCGCATTGTTGCTGAAGGTGAGCGCGGCAAGGCAAACGCCGACGACAGGATAGATCAGCCCGAGAAACACCAAGTGTGACGGCATGGCCCAGAAATCATCGAACCCCTTCGCCAGCGCTTCCTTCAAATCGGCAGGCGTGATCTTTCTGACGACCGGATGTGCCGGAACCTCGCTTGCTCCGGCAACAATGTGGAAATTGGCCATAATCGCTCCTCCAGGGCTGAAACCTTGGCAGTTGAGATCACGGCCGTGCGTGCGGCATCCGGAGGGTCACGCGTAACCGTAACCTATGCTTTGAGTATACGCCCGAACAATCCGCCTGTCGCCCCGGATCGAGACCGGAAACCTCGCGGCTCCGATCCGAATGCGGCAAGCCAGTCACGCATGACTAGCGCGCGAATGCGGCCAGAATCCGAGCCCATGAGCGGATGCCATGATGGAAGCTCGACAGATCGTATTTCTCGTTCGGCGAGTGCACGCGGTTGTCGAAGCGCGCGAAGCCCACCATGAGCGCATCCATGTTGAGCATCCGCTTGAAGTCGCCGACGATCGGAATGGACCCGCCCGTGCCGGCCAGCGCCGCCTCGCGGCCCCATTCCTCCGTGAGCGCATCAAGGGTCGGCTTGAGCCAGGGGCCGTCGAGCGGCAGGCTCAACGCCGGGCTGCCGCCGTGCTCCTTGAACGTCACGGAGCAATCCCCCGGAACCCGGGCGCGCACGTGCGCACGGAAGGCCTCGCGAACCTTGGCGGGATCCTGACCCGTCACGAGCCGGAAGGACACCTTGGCCGAAGCCGTCGACGGAATGACCGTCTTGAAGCCCTCGCCCGTATAGCCGCCGACGATCCCATTGACCTCGCAGGTCGGCCGGGCCCAGATCTGCTCCAGGACGCTGCGTCCCCGCTCGCCTGCAGGAATGCTCAGTCCTACCTGACCAAGGAAGCCTGCCTCATCGAACGGCAGACGGCCCCACTGCTCCTTCACGGCATCGGGGAGTTCCTGCACGCCGTCATAGAAGCCCTGCAGCGTGATCCGGCCCTCGCCGTCGCGCAGCGTGGCGAGGATCTCGGCCAGCACATGGATCGGATTGCGCGCAGCCGAGCCGAACATGCCGGAATGGAGATCCCGGCTCGCGCAGGTGATCTCGATCTCTTCGCCCACCAGACCGCGCAGCATAGTGGTGACGGCGGGCGTGTCGTTGTCCCACATGTCGGTGTCGCAGACGAGAGCGACATCCGCCGACAGTTCCTCGCGATGGGCTTCGAGGAACGGCTTCAGGCTCGGGCTGCCGGATTCCTCTTCTCCCTCCAGGAGGATCGAGACGCGGATCGGCAATGTGCCGGAGACCGCTTTCCAGGCCCGGCAGGCCTCAATGAAGGTCATCAGGGCGCCCTTGTCGTCGGAGGCTCCCCGCGCGACGATCCAGGTGTCGCCGTTGGGAGCCGCCACGAGGGTCGGCTCGAAGGGGGGCGTGGTCCACAGCTCGATGGGATCGACAGGCTGCACGTCGTAATGGCCGTAGAACAGCACATGCGGCCCTCCGGCCGCCTCGACCTGATGGCCGACGACCATGGGATGGCCCTGGGTCATGCACGCCGAGGCATCGAAGCCCAGGTCCCGCAGTTCGGCCGCGAGCCATTCCGCCGCCTGACGGCACTCCGCCTTGTAGGCTGGATCCGTCGAGATGCTGGGGATGCGGATGAACTCGAAGAGACGCTCGAGGCTCTTGTCGAGGTCGGTGTCGATCCGATCGAGGACGGCGGGAAGATGATCTGTCACGGGAAGGTCCTCTTTGCTCGCCGCGTCGACGCGGCACCGGAACGGGATTTCCAGGCGGGCCGTGCCGTTCTACCGTCTCCGCCCGATCGGTAAAAGGGGAATCCTCACGTTCGCCCCAAGGGTATGGATGCTCCCAGGCGTTTGCCAGATCGTCTCCGGAATGGTCAGATGGAGCATCATGGCGAGGCACGCATGGACGCTTCGGAGCGCATCGACGGGATCTCGCGCTGGCTGATCGAGCGGGCGCCGCACGAGAATGTGAGGGACTTGTTCGCCGGCTTCTGCCGTGAGCTCGTCCGGGCAGGCGTGCCGATCTGGCGCGCATCCCTCGGTCTGGAGGTCCTGCATCCGGAGGTCAGCGGCTGGCAGCATGTGTGGATGGACGAGAGCGTGTCCGTGCGGGAATCCGACAGGGCCACTGCAGCAACATCGCCGTCCTATCTCAACAGTCCGACCCGCATCGTGGATGAGACGAGTGCACCCTTCCGCCGCAGGCTCGATGCGCCCGCCCCTCGGATGCCGCTGCTCGAGGAGCTGAGAGCGTCGGGCGCGACAGATTACGTCATGTATCCATTGCCGTTCTTGGATCAGACCCGCACCGCTGCCATCTCCTTCGCCACACGGGATCTCCGGGGCTTCGATCCATCCGAAATCGACCAGCTGGGATACGCCGCAAGGGTGCTGAGCCCCTACCTGGAGCGCCATGTGCTGCGGCGGATCGCGATCGACCTGCTCGACACCTATGTCGGGCCTCGCACTGGCCAGCGCATCATCGAGGGCCGGGTCGATCGCGGCGCGGTGGAATTCATCGAAGCCGCAATCTGGTTCACGGATCTGCGCGGCTTCACCTCCTTGTCCGAGCACTCGCCGATCCCCGACGTGCTCGCCGATCTGAACCTCTGGTTCGGAATCATCGGCGATGTCGTCGAAGCGCATGGCGGCGAGGTTCTCAAGTTCATCGGCGATTCCGTCCTGGCGATCTTCCCGACATCGCCGGAGCAGAACGGCACCTCCGCGTGCCGAAGCGCCCTCGCGGCCGCCCAGGAGTTCTGCTCGAGAACGGAAATCGAAAACGGCGTCCGAGGATCTGCGAGCCGTGCTCCGCTGACGCATAGCCTCGCTCTGCATTTCGGCGAGGTCGCCTACGGCAATGTGGGCGCGTCTCACCGGCTCGATTTCACGGTCATCGGCCCGGCCGTGAACCGCGCCAGCAGGCTCCTGGATCTGGCCAAGCAGCTCGATCGACAAGTGCTCATGTCGCGGGTCTTCGCCCGGGAGCTCGGTCAGCCGCTCGTCGATCTCGGCCGCCACCGCCTGCGGGGCGTCGACCGCCCGCAGCAGGTTTTCGCTCCTCTTGATTGAGCTTCTGCTGTAGATAACGAGGTCATGCGCTGCGGCTTTGCGCGAAGCGGCGAGGAGGACCTTCCGTTGGCAGATTGGAACGCTGGGCAATATCTGAAATTCGAGGACGAGCGCACCCGGCCCTCCGTCGATCTCCTCGGACGTGTTCCCCTGGAGGGCGCCGCGAAGTGCGTGGACATCGGCTGCGGCCCGGGAAACAGCACGGAGCTGATCGCCAGGCGCTATCCGAGCGCGCGGATCCTCGGCCTCGACAATTCACCGGACATGCTCGCCAAGGCGCGCCAGCGCTTGCCGGATCTGCAGTTCGAGGAGCGCGATATCGCAAGCTGGCATCCGGACGAGCGCTTCGACCTGATCTTCGCCAATGCCGTCCTCCAATGGCTTCCCGATCACGCACGGCTCCTGAACCGCCTGATCTCGTTCCTGACGGAGGGCGGATGTCTCGCCGTTCAGATGCCGAACAATCTGGACGAGTCCTCTCACCGTCTCATGACCCGGGTTGCGCAGGAAGCACCGTGGGCCGACCGGCTCGCGCCGGTTGCCAGAGCCCGGGAGACCATCGGATCGTTCGACGATTATTACGGCTGGCTACAGCAGGCCGGATGCACGGTCGACATCTGGCAGACGATCTATGTTCATCCGCTCGACGGCCCCGACGCCATCGTCGAATGGTTCAAAAGCACCGGATTGAAGCCGTATCTCGAAGCTCTTTCCGACGAGGAAAGCCCCGAATTTCTGCGCCGCTACCAGGCCGAGATCGCACGAGCCTATCCCGTCCAGCACGATGGCAAGGTCCTGCTGCGCTTCCCACGCCTCTTCTTCGTCGCACGCAAGCTGTGACGCCACATCGCCGTGGCGTTGTCCGTTCGAAGCGGCGCGGATTGGCTGGATCGGGGCGTGCTGTCGAGCACATCGCTGGCCCGCTCTTGGCCTCCATAGTATATGCGGCGAGAACCGTCCCCCCGCAAGAACCTGCCTATCGCCGGCGCCGGAATTGAAGCATGGCATTGTGTCAGATCGGTCCTTTCGCACCGCGTGCCGCTATCACGCGGCTTCTTCTGCCCGGTCTCGCCTTGTGTCTTGCCTGGATCGGGCGTGCCGACGCACAGAGCATCGGATGCGTCATGCAGGCGACGGCAGCTCCGCCGCGGCAAGTTCTGCGCTGCCATGACGGCCTCACGGTCGAGGCGGAGGCGGGGGCCGACTTCGGTCTCGTCGACCAGAACCGCGACGCCCGTCCGGATGCGATCGATTTGAGAAGTCGCGCGGTTCTCGTCGACGCGCCCGCGACACCTGGAAGGCGGAGCTTCCAGGTGCGGACGCCGCAGGCCATCGCGGCCGTGCGCGGCACGCAATGGGCCGTCGATGTCGCGGGAGGCCGGACCTCCGTTTTCGTGGTGGCCGGCCGTGTCTCCGTGCGGCGGACGCGCGGCGGGCCCGGGAGCGTCACGCTCAGCCCCGGCGAAGGCGTCGACGTGGAGGTGGGGACGGCGCCCCTTGTCGTCAGACGATGGCCCGCCGCGCGCGCGTCCGCCCTCCTGGCACGTTTCGGACGATAATCTCCTCATGGGGCGGCGCCATGCCTCGACCCTGATCGCCGCGGCCCTGGCTGGGCTTTGGGGCGCCGGCCTTGCCCTGCCGCATTGGCGAGGCGGCTCCGATCTCCTCGACCGCGTGGAAGCGCCGCTTGCGGATCTTCGATTCCTGATTCAGGGGCCACGTCCTGCTCCAGACGCGATTACCATCGTGGCCATCGACGACCAGACGATCCAGACGACTGGGTCCTATCCGCTGCCGAGAGCCACCATGGCGCAGCTGGTTTCATCGCTGGCGCTCATGAAGCCCAATGTCATCGCGCTCGACATTCTGTTCATCGACCCCGGTCCGCCGCAGGGCGATCTTGCGCTCGCGGAGGCGCTGCGGAAATCGCCGAGCGTTGTGGCCGCCGCGGGTGTTTTCAAGCCGGGGGAGAACCGTTCGCGCATTGTGAGCGATCGCAGCCTGGACACCCTCCTTCCGGAGGCGGAGAGCCTGCTCCTGCCGCTCGGATCCCTGACAGGTGCGGCGGCCCTCGGTGTGGTCAACATCGCGATCGACGCTTCAGGTGTTCCGCGCCATGTCCCGCTTCTGCTTCAATCGGGCGACCGGATCGTGCCGTCCTTTCCGCTGCGGGCCGCCTCCATGGCCGTGAAGCAGGATCCGGTTCTGGGTCCGGAGAGCGTCGAGCTCGGCGGCGCATCGACCCGAACCGAGACAGGATACGCTCTGCCGCTCCGCTTTTACGGCCCGGGCGGAACCATCCGCACGGTCAGCGCCGCCCAGGTTCTGAACGGCACCCTCGCGGAGGACGCCATTGGCGGCAGAACCGTCGTGATCGGCGCGACGGTCACGGGCGGCGGCGACACCTTCTCGACCCCCTTCGACCCGGTGCTTCCGGGCGTCGAGGTTCTGGCCACGGCGATCGCTCATCTGACGGAAGGCGACGGCCTGGTCAGGGAAAGGAGCGTGCGAACCGTCGATGCCGCCGTGGCGGTGATCCTTCCTGTCCTGTTCGTTCTCCTGCTCTCCTGGCAGCGCAGCGCCTGGGCATTTGCACTGATCGCCAGTAGTGCCCTCGGGTGGATCGGCGTCACCGTCGTGGCCTTCACACGCGGGATATGGCTCAGTACGTCTCTGCCTCTCCTGGCTGCCGTACCGGCGGTCACGCTCTTTGGCGCAGCGCAGCTCTGGCTCGACCGGCGCCGGGCAGATCGTCTGAGCGCGCAGAGCAAAACCCTGCAGAGATTTCAGCCTCCGAGCCTGACCGAGCGGCTGACGAAGGATCCGGCTTTCCTCATGCAGCCGATCCGCCAGGAGGCGGCGGTGATCTTCATCGACCTGTCGGGCTTCACGGGCATGACCGAAATGATCTCCATCGACGAAACCCGGGAAGTCCTTCGAAGCTTCCACACCCTTGTCGATGAGGAAGCGGTTGCTCATCACGGGATCGTCGCATCCTTCATGGGAGATGGCGCCATGATCCTGTTCGGGCTGCTGGACCCCTCGCCCCACGACGCCGGCAATGCTCTGGCGGCCTGCCTTGCGCTTTGCGCGCGCATGGAGATCTGGCTCGCGTCCTTGCCGGAGCCGATCGCAACGCGCATCGGCTTCAAGATCGGGGCCCATCATGGCGGTATCATCGCGTCACGTCTCGGCGGGGACAGCCATCAGCACATCACGGCAACGGGCGACACGGTCAATGTCGCGAGCCGCCTGATGGAAGTGGCAGCCACGCATCAGGCCGATATCGCCATGAGCGACGACCTACTTCAAGCGGCCGGGCCCGCCCGGATCGTCCTTCGATCCGGAAGCCTCGACGGACCGCGGGCGACCGCGATCCGCGGTCGCGCAGGCGCGATTCCCGCGTGGCTTTGGCGAAGAGAGCCGCCCCGGGCGAAGTGACGGAGGCGACACTGATGGCGCATCGGAGCCGTCTCCGGCGCTTGCAATGCGACGTGCGAAATTCAGAGCCGATCAGGTGCGGGCATGCCCGCGCCGAACCAGTTCTTCTGCATCAGGGCTTCAGCTTCCTCGACCGCCTGCTGATCGTTCAGCGCCTGCGCGGCGCGCAGCAATCCTGCGGCCGCCCATCCGTTGTTCGGCGAACGCTGGAGCGCGGCACGGAACGCCGCCTCGGCCTCCATCGGCTTTCCCTGGGCCATGAGGGCCGCGCCGAGGGATTGCTGCACCGGATAGTACCAGTATGGCGGTTCCATGTAAGGCAGCCGATCCTGGATGGCCGCCGCCTCCGCAAACAGCGACGCAGCCTTCGCCTGATCTCCCGCGGCCTGCGCGATCCGTGCCTCGATCTCATGGGCCGCGATGGTCATGAGGTCCGGTCCGGGCACACCGGCATCCGGGAGTGCGGTAATCTCCGGCTTCTTGGCCAGGCCTTCGATCGCGGCCGCCTCGGCCCGGGCTTCGTCCGCCCGCCCGAGACGCGCGAAGGCCACGCCGCGGGCATAATGCCAAGCGGCCTCGACGAAGGGGAAGTCGCCCTCCGGCTTCGGGAGAGCCAGCACATCCTCGGGCATCGAGAAGAGCGCCTGCGCGTAGTAGGGTGCGGCGGCGATCGGCTGCGTCCAGGGCACCTCACGCTTGGC
Source organism: Microvirga terrae (assembly GCF_013307435.2). NCBI lineage: Bacteria > Pseudomonadati > Pseudomonadota > Alphaproteobacteria > Hyphomicrobiales > Methylobacteriaceae > Microvirga > Microvirga terrae. The sequence continues at coordinate 1,673,210 of NZ_CP102845.1, read as the reverse complement.
TCGGTCCGACACGATGCCGGAGAGCTTCTGCGCGGCTGCGACCGCGGTGCGTCCGTCACCGCCCGTCAGAGCCGACACCATGACGAAATGGACATTGTGGGCGTAATAGGCCTCCGAATAGAGGAGGCTCGCACTTCCCTGCTGCAGAAACGCCTCATCGGCCGCCTCCGCCCGGACATTCGCGTCGAGACTGTCGCGCCAGCGGCCGAGCCGATACCAGATATGGCTCGGCATGTGCACCAGATGCCCGGCGCCCGGGATCAGCTTCTCCAGCCGCTCCGCGTGCGGCACAGCCCGCTCCAGACGGTCCGATGCTTCGATCGCATGGATGTAGAGATGAATGGCCCCGGGATGATCGGGGTTCGCCTCGAGCGGTCCGACCTGACGCGTCCCGAGAACGCCCTCGATCAGTTCGACGATCCTCTCCGTCTTGCCCTTCGGCGTCTTGCCGCCATCCGCCCAGTAGTCCCAGGGCGTGAGGTTCATGAGCGCGTCCGCGGTGAGCAGCGCCACATGGGCGTTCTGCGGGAAGCGGGCCTGCACCTCCTCCATGGCGTCCGCATAGGCCTGATCCAGGGCCTTGCGGTCCGCCTTGGGATCGGACGAGTGGCGCTTCGACAGGGCCTCCACCAGGGCGACCTGGAGGTCTCCGTTGTCCGCCGCCAGGCCTCGTGCCTTCTCCAGGACGACGAGGGCGCGCACGTTCGCGTCCGCATCCATCGGATAGTTGATATGCGGGCCGAGAACCCAGGCTTCGCCCCACAGGCACATGGCGCAACCCGGATCGAGCTCCTGCGCGGCCCGGAAGGACCGCGCCGCCTCCGCGTGATTGAAGCCCCAGCCCAGGCGATAACCCTGATCGAAATAGGACTGAGCCTGCCCGTTCCGGTCTTTGGTCACCGCCCAGGACAGCTGGCCGAGATTGTCGTAGAGGGGCGGTCGTCCGTCCGCGCGCGGTGCTGCCGCGCCTTTCGGCAGGTCACGGCTGTAGCTGCCGAGTTCCGTGCGCTTCGGCTGCGCTTGGAGCTGGGCGACATCCCGATGATGCCCCGGGCCGGACGCGCCCGACATCTGCAGGGCGTGGAGCATCCGCACTCGCGGGCTGTCGTGAGATCCCAGCGGACAAGCAAACGCGGGAGCTGCCGTGAGAATGATCGTAGCGGCGCTTGCCGAGAGAAGCAGGGATCTCGCCGAGGGGCGGTTGCGCTGGGCGATGAGGGTTGTCATGAGCACGAATTCCCGGAGTGATGGAAGGGAAAGGCGTCGGCGGGCGCACTCGCCCGGCACCAGCCGCGAACGCGGCGAACTCTGCTCGACTGTGCCTGGAAGTTTACTTGCCCGGGAGAGGCGATCATGACAACGTGAGGGGGCAAGACTGCCAAGGAGACCCGCGATGCTCCATGTGGTCGTTCTGTTCCTGAATGGCGGTTGCGCCTCGACGGCCCTGCTCCCGATGGAGATCTTCCGCAATGCCGGGACCCTTTGGAATCTTCTCAGCGGCAAGGCACCGGAACCACGATTCCGCGTGACGACGGCCTCCCTTGGAGGTGGCCCGGCCGTGACGGATCAGCTGGTCTCGCTTCTCCCCTCCAGCGCCGTCGAGACGGTGGAGCGACCGGATCTCGTTTTCGTCCCGGCGGGCGGGCTGCCGCTCGATACACTGATGCAGACGGGCTATTCCATCGACGCGGTCATCGAGCGCAACGCCGGCGTCATCCCCTGGCTGCAGACATGGGCCAAGGCAGGAGCGAGGATCGCCGGTGTCTGTTCGGGGGTCGCCCTGCTTGCCGAGGCGGGACTGCTCGACGGGGAGCCTGCAACGACCCATTGGGCATTGGCGGATGTTTATCGCAAGCGCTTCCCGGAGGTGGACTGGCAGCCGGATTATCTGATCACCGATGCCGGACACGTCGCCTGCAGCGGCGGCATCAACTCAGCCGCTGACTTGAGCCTTTATCTGGTCGAGCGGCTTGCCGGCCGCGACATCGCCTTGCAATGCGCCAAAGCCCTGCTCATCGAGATGCCGCGAACCTGGCAAATCGCCTTTGCCGATGTCGTTCTTCGCAGGGATCACAGGGATGAGAACATCCAGCGCGCGCAGGATTGGGTGCACCAGCATTTTCGGCAGTCGATTGGCGTCGATGCCATCGCAGCCAGGGTCGGCATGAGTCCGCGCAACTTCATTCGCCGCTTCAAGGATGCGACCGGTCACACGCCGATGAGCTACATTCACATCGTTCGCGTGACCATGGCGAAACGATTGCTGGAGGACGGGCAGCAGACGATCCAGGAGGTGAGCCGGGCGGTCGGGTACGACGACGTGATTTTCTTCCGAGACCTGTTCAAGCGCCACACGGGCATTTGCCCGACAGATTATCGAAGCCGCTTCGGAGCGTCACCCATGTCGACTTCCTTCGATCAGCGCGGCTCACGCATCGAGGTTCCTGCTGGCCCCCCGTGGTGAATGGCGCAGAGCCGCGCCGTCGTTTTCGGGATTGCGTCGAACGCGCTTCGGTCAGGCGCTCTGCTCTTCGCCCGACCGTTCCACCCGGACCGAACGCCTTCTCTCGCGCCGCAGGCGCTTCATCAGAGCGATCGATGCGACCATCGTGCGTTCCAATTCAGACAGGATCGTGTTCGTGTCTGCAGCAAACGTTAGGTTCTTTCGTTCCAATTTCATCAGCAGCCTGTTTCGCTTTTCCAATGTTTCAAGGTCATTGTGCCTTAAGGTAAGCGTCGCAGTGCGGCTGCAATATGGCAGATTAAGGATAGGGTTAATGGCTGTTCTTACTATAACGAGTTAATGCGGAGTGAACGCTCTAACGATACATGCAATCTTCTTCACTGAATCGGGCGCGGCCTGACGACTCTGATCTCTGTCGAATGCTCGTCAGCTGACTTCCAGCAACCCTGCGGGTGCTCCAAAGACCTTCAGACGGCATCCTTCTCCACAAGGAGGCCCCACTCGGCACAATATTCGTGAAACGCGGCCGGAAGCTGGTTGAGGACGGGCGCGGGCTGTTCCCGAGCCGCGAGCGGATCTGAAGTTCCAAGCGCAAGAAGCGCCGCGCCGATGCTTGTCCCGGTCGAGCCGGAAACGGGAATGACCGCGCGCCCGACCGCTTTCGACAGGGCTTCCACATAGAGGGCATTGCGCGCGAAAGGACCCTCGACGATGACCAGGCCTGCCGCGCGGGTGAGATCGAGACAAGCCTTCGTCATGAGAGCCGCGTAAAGCGAGGCCGCCACATAGGTCTCATCAGGATTCAGATCGTTCGACGCATTGACGACCCGATGGCGTGCAGCGGGAAACGGGCCGCATCCGGGCACGACGCCCGGCGTCAGGAGAATGCGCTCGTCCACGATGCGGCGGATGGCGTCCGGCGTCGCCGTCCCCTGGCCTTTTGTGAGCAGCTCGAATTCACGCCCGCCCATGAAGCGGGCCGACGGCACTGCGCGCCCGAGAGCGTCCACATTCGCGAGCGTATCTCGGGTCGGATCGAGGTGATCCAGGTCTCCGCCGACCGCGAAGATCACCACCCATGTGCCGGTCGAGACGACGGCGAACGGCGCCTGATGCTGACCGAGATGGGGCAGCAGCGACGCATTCGAGTCGTGGATGCCGCAATAGACAGGCACGGGGCGAGCGAGCCCGATCGTCCCGGCGATGTCCTCCGTCACATCACCCAGACGGTCCGACGGCTTTTGGACGGGAGCCAGCTTGTCGGCAATCCCCAGGCGCTCGACGAGCGAGGAGAAGCTCCCCTGCTGCGGCCGCCAGAGATCGGTGTGGCAGCCGAGCGACGTCACTTCCGTCGCGGCGATGCCGGTGAGCCTCCAGGCCCAATATTGCGGGTAGGTGACGATGGTGCGCGTGGTCTCGAAGGCCTGCGGGAAAGCGGTCTTCTGATAGTGCAGCTGTGCTCCGAGATTGAGGCCGCCGGGTAGGCGCGGCGAGAACGTCTCCGAGAAGGGCGGCCTGATCGCGTCATACGTGGCGTCGATCTCCGGCGGGTAGCCGAACTCGTAGTCGAGGACCGGCATCACCAGGGCGTCTTTCCCGAGAAGCGCACCGCTCGCGCCGTGGGCCGTGATCGAGATGGCGTCGAACCCGCACTCGGCGTTGAGCTCCTTCAGGGACTGCATGAAGAACGCGAAGATCCCGTCCACGTCAAAATGCGGATAGGGTCCGTCGGTCAGCACCCTGTTGGGACGCGTGCGGGCGGCGACTTCACGCCTCTCGTCGGCATCGACGATGACGGCCTTCACATTGGTCTTGCCGACATCGAGCACAGCGACTTTCATGGGATCACGCCATATGGAAGACGGTGACGAGCGGCGTGTCGAGCGGCGAATTGTCGGGATTGGTCGCCATGATGTCCGCCATGTGGGCCCACCAGCGCTTCATCACCGGATGGCCGGGCAGATCCGCCATGCGATGATCCGTCCGCCGCCACAGAACGCCGAACAGGATCCCGGTCTCCCGGTCGAGATGGATCGAGTAGTCCTCGACACCGGCGTCCTTCAGGAGTTCGACCAGTTCCGGCCAGATCTCGTCGTGCCGGCGGCGGTATTCCTCCTCCATGCCGGGACTGAGCTGCATCTTGAACGCGACTTTTTCCCTGGCACTCATGCGGGGGTCCTCGAGCGGATGCGGCGGAACACGATGGGCAGCGCGATCACGAGGATCAGCAGGAGGCCGATGAAGATCGACATGACGATGCCGGGAACGTTGAGAAGGCCGAGCCCGAAGGTGACGAGCCCCATGACGATGGCGGCGAGCACCACGCCCGGGATCGTGCCGGAGCCGCCGAGGATGCTCACACCGCCGAGCACCGCCATGGTGACCACCTCGAGCTCCCAGCCCGCCGCGATGGTGTGGCGCGTCGAGCCTAGGCGGGACGTGAGGCATACGGCCGCGAACCCGCTCATGAGCCCGGTCATCAGGAACAGGGTGAACTTGGTGCGCCGGACCGGGATGCCGGAGAACTGCGCCGCGAAGGCGTTGTTGCCGATGGCGTAGATCCAGCGCCCGAAGACCGTCCAGTGGAGCAGGATGCCGAACAGGACGGCGAGGATCAGGAATGCCACCATCTCGAAGGTCACCACCTCGAATCCGGGAAGCGTCGGCCACCAGGAGAAGTCCGACATGTAGCCCTGCCCGAACCACGCGAAGCTCGCCGGATAGCCGCCATAAGCCTGGTCGCCGAGGACGATCTGGGCGATGCCGCGGAACAGGCTCATGGTGCCGATGGTCACGACGATGGAGGGCAGGCCGATCCGCGCGACCAGAAAGCCGTTGAAGGCCCCGCAGAGCAGCCCGACGCCGAGCCCGACCCCAACCAGCGCCGGCGTCTGGAATCCCGCCTGCGCGGCGGCTCCCATGGCGGTCGACGCCAGGGCGATGACGGCCGCCACCGACAGGTCGATCTCGCCCGAGATGATCAGCAGCGTCATGGCGAAGGCGATCATCGCCTTCTCGGTGAAGTTGTAGGTGGCGTCCGACAGATTCCACAGATCGAGGAAGTGAGGCGACGCCAGGGAATTGGCGATGAAGATCGCGATGGCGACCGCGGCCAGCAGGGTCTCCCAGCTGCCGAGGATTCGCCCGGCGGGCGTGGAGAGCTTGTCGGGGATGTGCCGGGCCAGCTGCTTCTCCAGAATGAGCGTGCTCATGCGGCGGCTCCCTCGGCTGGCGCTTCCGACAGCGTCGGACCGCGTTTGACGGCGTCGCGCAGGATGAGGCGACCCTTCCGCTTCTCCTGCCGGGCGTTGAAGAGGACGGCCACGATGATCACGAAGCCGGAGATAGCCATCTGCCAGAACGGCGAGATGTTGATCACCGGAAGCGCGTTCTTGATCACGCCGAGGAACAGGGCCCCGAGAACGGCGCTGCCGACGGACCCGATGCCGCCGAGGGTCGAGATCCCGCCGATCACGCAGGCCGCCACCGTGTCGAGCTCGAACCCGGCCGCGATGTCCACATAGGCGACCGCATAGCGGGACACCCAGAGATAGCCGCAAAGGCCCGCCAGAGCGCCCGACAGGACGAAGGCGAAGAACCGGGTGCGGCCCACGTCGATGCCGGCATAGAGCGCCGCCGTCGGATTGCCGCCCGCGGCGTAGAGCGCACGCCCGAACACCGTGCGGGTGAACACAAGGCTGATGGCGGCAATTACCAGGATGGCCGTCCAGCCGAGCAGCGGGAGTCCGAGCAGGGAGACGCGCGGCGTATTGAGGAAGGCCGGAGTCATCTGGGTCTGGTTGACCCAGGCGCCGCCCGAGAGCACGAACGCCATGCCGCGGTAGATCGTGAGCGTGCCCAGCGTCGCCACGATGGACGGGATGCCGATCCTCCAGACCATGAAGCCGTTGATCGCCCCGAGCAGCGCACCGAGTCCCATGGCGGCCGCGATGAGGAGCGGCAGCGGGATCTGCGGAAAGGCCGCGTTCGTCATGGCGATCGCCATGCCGGTGAAGGACAGGTTGGCGGCCACAGACAGGTCGATGGACTTGGTGAGGATCACGGCCATCTGGCCGAGCGCCAGGATCATCAGGATGGACGTGTCGTTGAAGATGTTCGCAAGGCTCTCCGGAGCGGCGAAGCCCGGCGCGCGGAAGGAGAACACCGCGATCAGGACCGCGATGATCGCGACCAGCAGGAGTTCACGGTATTTCAGGATTCGGCTCATCGATCGGTTCCAGCTTCCTTGTCGTCAGACGTTGCCCGTGGCTGCGCGCACCAGCGTCTCGGCATCGAGGTTGCCGCGCTCCCAGAGACCTGCCATCCGCCCTTCCCGCATCACCATCACACGGTCGGACATGCCCAGGATCTCGGGCAGCTCGGACGACACCATGATCACGCTCAACCCCTCGCCGGCGAGTTCGCTCATGAAGGCATGCACGGCGGCCTTCGACCCGATGTCGATGCCCTTGGTCGGCTCGTCCAGGATGATGACCTTCGGCCTGGCGGCGAGCCATTTCCCGATCACCACCTTCTGTTGATTGCCGCCCGACAGGGTGCCGACGGGGACCGAGAGCGCTGCGGCGCGAAGATCGAGCCGCTCGGCATAGCGCCGGGCCAGGGCGAACTCCTCCGCCTGCCGGAGGAAGCCGGCCCGGGTGGTCCGGCCGAGCGTCGCCATGGAGATGTTCTGGAAGATCGGCATCTGCAGCACGGCGCCGTGGCGGCCGCGCTCTTCGGGCACATAGACGATGCCAGCCGCGATGGCGTCCGCCGGCGAACGGATGTCGACGGCCCGTCCCTCGAGCTCGAGCGATCCGGCGCTCGGTCGGGTGATGCCGAACAGCGCTTGGCAGAGTTCCGACCGCCCTGCCCCGACAAGGCCGTAGAGCCCAAGGATTTCTCCGCGTCGCAGGTCGAACGAGATGCCGTCGAACTCGGTCGGATGGGAATAGCCCGAGACCTTCAGGACGGTTGCGCCGATCGCCACGTCGGTCTTCGGAAAGACGTGGTCGACGGAACGGCCGACCATCATGCGCACGATCTCGTCCTGCCCGGTCTGCGACAGCAACCCGGACCCGATGGAGCGGCCGTCGCGGAACACCACGAAGCGCTCGGCGATCTGATAGACCTCCTCGAACTTGTGGCTGATGAACAGGATGGCCTTGCCCTGCTTCTTCAGCCGCTCGATGATCCGGAAGAGATCCTCGACCTCCTTGTAGGAGAGCGCGGCGGTCGGCTCGTCCATGATGACCACGCGAGCCTCGACCGACAGGGCGCGCGCGATGGCCACGAGATGGCGATGCGCGATCGAGAGATCCTTCAGCCGCGTGTAGGGGCTGATCGGCGCGTCGATGGAGGAGAGCAGCGCCGCCGCACGGGCGTTCATGGCGCCCCAATTGACAAAGCCCAGGCGGCTCCTCGGCGCGTGCCCGAGGAAGATGTTCTCGGCGACCGAGAGCTCGTCGAAGAGCACGGTCTCCTGATGTATCGCCGTGATGCCGCTCCGGATCGCCGCCTCGGCATTAGCGAAATGCACCGGAACGCCGTCGACGACGATCTCGCCGGCATCCGGCTGATAGATCCCGGTGAGGATCTTCACGAGGGTCGACTTGCCGGCCCCGTTCTCGCCGATCAGCGCCGTCACGGTTCCCGGATGGAGCGCGACATCCACCTGATCGAGAGCCTTGACTCCGGGAAACGACTTCGAAATGCCGCGCATTTCCAGAAGCGGAACCTGGATCTCGGGAAGCGCCTGAACCACGGACATGGAAAAGCCTGTCAATCGCCGATGAGTGCAGGGAGGACGCGGATCGCTGCGCCCTCCCTGTGTGGCTTGAAGCGATCTCAGAAGATCTTGGCGAACTCGTCGACGTTGCTCTTGTTGTAGACGAAGGGGTCGGCCATGGCGGCCTCGCCGTTGTCGCCGATCTTGATCTTGCCCATGCGACCGGCATTGATCTCGGAACCGGGCTTGCCGTCGGTCTCGCCCTTCACGAGGCGATAGGCGATCTGCGTGGCCGAGTAGCCGAGGTCGATCGGGTTCCAGATCGCGAATTCCTTCGTAGCGCCGGAATGGACGGCTCCGGCCATTTCGGACGGAAGGCCGAGGCCCGTCACGTAGACCTGACCGATCTTGCCGGCATCCTTCACCACCTGCGAGGCGGCGAGCACGCCCACCGTGGTCGGGGCGACGATCACCTTCACGTTCGGATGCGACTTCAGCAGGCCCTGCGCTTCGCGGTAGCTCTTGTCGGCCAGATCGTCACCGTACACGGTGGTGACGAGGTTCAACCCCGGATATTTCGGAAGCTGCTTCTTCATCTCGGCGATCCAGGTGTTCTGGTTGGTCGAGGTGGAGGTCGCCGACAGGATCGCGAAGTCGCCCTTGCCGTCAGGCAGATGGGACGCGGCGAGCTTCAGGCACATGTTGCCGATCAGCTCGTTCGACGACGGGTTAAGGTGAACGATGCGTCCGTCCTTGCCGACGGCGGAATCCCACGAGATCACCTTGATGCCGCGCTGCGCGGCCCGTTTCAGCGCCGGGACGACCGCATCCGGATCGTTGGCCGAGATCGCGATCGCGTCGACTCGCTGGGCGATGAGCGCGTTGATCACCTCGATCTGGCCTTCGGCGGTCGTGCTGGTCGGACCGGTATAGATCACCTCGACGCCGCCCAGCTCCTTGGCGGCTTCCTGGGCGCCCTTGTTGGCCGCTTCGAAGAAGCCGTTGCCGAGGGATTTTGCCACGAGGCCGATCTTCATGGTCTGGGCGCTGGCCTGGCCGGCGAACAGGGCCAGACCGAGTGCCGTGCCGAGGGCGAGCTTCGCAAATGCTTTCATGTTCTTCCTCCCTTTCAAAGCACCTCTCGCCGGCTCTCAGGCCGCCGATGAGGATTCCATCGACTGATCGGCCGCCGTCGTTCGGGCGATGATCAGCTTGATTCCCGCATTCTCGATCATGGTCCTGGCCGAATCCGGGATGGCGTCGTCGGTGATCAGCGTGGAGACCCTGTCGAGGGGACAGAGAATGAGGCTGGAGCGGCGCTGGAACTTGGTGGAATCCACCATCAGGACCAGCTCGTCCGCCTGATTGATGAGCTTCTGCTCGGCCTGGATGATCAGGGCGTCCTGCTCCATGACGCCCAGCGTGCCGACGCCTTGGGCGCCCATGAACATGCGGCGTGCGTAGAAGTTGCGCGTCACGTCGTTCTCGAACGGCGAGAGGATGATGCTCTGGTCGCGATAGATCGAACCGCCCGGCAGCATCACCTGGTTCTTGGAATGCTTGACGAGGTGCTCGGCGATAGCGAACGAGTTCGTGAAGACCTGCAGCCGCCGGGCCGACAGGTAATGCACCATCTGGAACGTGGTCGTGCCGCCATTGATGATGATGGCGTCGCCCTCGGTGCACAAAGCCACGGCCTCGCGGGCGATGGCGCGCTTCTTGGCGATGTTCTCCGCCTCCGAGACGCGGAAGGGCTTGGCCGCGAGGCTGCCGATCTGGGCCGGGTGAAGGGCCTCCGCGCCGCCGCGGACGCGCCGCAGGCGCCCCTGAACATGGAGGGCCGCGATGTCGCGGCGGATCGTGGCCTCCGACGCGGAGGTCAGCTCCACGAGATCCTGGACTGTCGCGACCGGCTTCTCCTGGACGGCGCTCAGGATGATCCGGTGCCTTTCACGTTCGTGCATGGTTCCTCGACGGGCGGCGCTACGATGATCGGAAGGATCAGGGACCTTTCACATTCACGCAAGTTCCGACTGAGACTGAGCCGCGAACCGATCACAGTCAATCAACAGAATGATAGGACCTTCGTATAATGATCGCAAATGATCATATTTGATCGTTTCTGGTTGACATCCTCGGAGGCTCCCGCCACCTTTCGGCTCAAATCGGGGCAGATTGCGCCCCCGCGAGCGATCAGGAGGACACCGTGGACACCGCGACCCAAGCCGTCAAACTCCTCGACAATCACTGGGACGACGCCAAGGCGGCCACTCTCGACGAGCCGGGCCTCCTGCTCTACCGCTCCAATCTGCTCGGCGCCGACAAGCGGATCACCAATTACGGCGGCGGCAACACCTCGGCCAAGGTGATCGAGACCGATCCGCTCACGGGCGAGAAGGCCGAGGTGCTCTGGGTCAAGGGGTCGGGCGGCGACGTGGGCACGATCAAGCTCGACGGCTTCGCGACCCTCTACATGGACAAGCTGCGCTCCCTGAAGACCCTCTACAAGAGCGTCGAGGACGAGGACCGCATGGTCGGCTTCCTGCCCCATGCCACGTTCAATCTCAACACGCGGGCGGCGTCCATCGACACGCCGCTCCACGGCTTCCTGCCCTACAAGCATGTGGATCACATGCATCCCGATGCGATCATCGCGATCGCCGCGTCCAGGAATTCGCGCGAGCTGACCCGGGAGATCTTCGGCGACGAGATCGGCTGGCTCCCCTGGCGCCGCCCCGGATTCCAGCTCGGCCTCGATCTGGAGGCTTTCGCCAGGGCTAATCCCGATGCCAAGGGCGTGGTGCTCGAGAGCCACGGCCTCTTCACCTGGGCGGACGACGCCAAGGAATGCTACGCGCTGACCCTGCGCATCATCAACCGGGCCATCCAGTGGTTCGCCGAAAGGACGGCCGGCAAGCCGGTCTTCGGCGGCGCCGTGACGTCGAGCCTCGCGCGCGACGAGCGCCGCAGGATCGCCGCGCGCCTGATGCCGGAGATCCGCGGCAGGATCGGCCAGGCGGAGCGCAAGCTCGGTCATTTCGACGACCAGGATGCGGTGCTCGAATTCGTCAACTCGGCCGACCTGAAGCCCCTGGCCCAGCTCGGCACAAGCTGCCCCGACCACTTCCTGCGCACGAAGATCCGCCCGCTCGTGCTCGACTTCGACCCGAAGGCGCCGGACGTCGACGCGGTTCTCGCCGGTCTCAATGCGGCGCTCGAAGCCTACCGGGCCGATTACACCCGCTACTACGAGCAGTCGAAGCACCCGAACAGCCCGAAGATGCGCGATCCCAACCCGGTGATCTTCCTGATCCCCGGCGTCGGCATGCTGTCCTTCGCCCGCGACAAGGCGACGGCGCGCATCGCGAGCGAGTTCTACGTCAATGCCATCAACGTGATGCGCGGTGCCTCCTCGGTGTCCGAGTATCAGGGTCTTCCCGAGCAGGAAGCCTTCGACATCGAGTACTGGCTGCTCGAAGAAGCCAAGCTCCAGCGCATGCCGAAGCCCAAGAGCCTTGCGGGCCGCGTGGCCTTCATCACCGGCGGCGCCGGCGGCATCGGCCGAGCCACGGCCGAGCGGCTGGTGACTGAGGGCGCCTGCGTGGTGCTGGCGGACATCGATCAGGATTCGCTGACCGGCACGGTGGAGGATTTCTCCAAGCGTTACGGGCAGGATTCCGTGCGCGGCGTGACGCTCAACGTCACGAGCGAGCCGGAAGTCCTATCCTCCTTCATCGAGGCCAGCGTCGAATTCGGCGGCATCGACATCCTCGTGTCCAATGCCGGCATCGCCTCCTCGGCGCCCGTCGAGGACACCGACCTGGCGATGTGGAACCGCAACATCGACATTCTGGCGACGGGCTATTTCCTCGTCTCGCGGGAGGCCTTCCGCCTGTTCCGGCGCCAGAAGCTCGGCGGCAACGTGGTCTTCGTCTCGTCGAAGAACGGGCTCGCCTCCTCGCCCAACGCCTCGGCCTATTGCACCGCGAAGGCGGCGGAGATCCACCTCGCCCGCTGCCTGGCCCTGGAGGGGGCAGACGCCGGCATCCGCGTGAACACGGTCAACCCCGACGCCGTGCTGCGCGGCTCCAAGATCTGGACCGGCGAATGGCGCGAGCAGCGCGCCGCCTCGTCGAAGCTCGCCGTCGACGAGCTGGAGGAGCATTACCGCAAGCGCTCCCTGCTGAAGCTGAACGTCTTCCCGGAGGACATTGCCGAGGCGATCTACTTCCTCGCATCCGACCTATCGGCGAAGTCGACCGGCAACATCATCAACGTGGATGCGGGCAACGCGACGTCGTTCACGCGATAGAATCCGCACCAGCGCATCGTGCCGACCCGGAGGGCCGCTCCGCACGATGCGCTGCTCAAGGAATCGAGCATTGGATCGGATCCCGAGGGTGGATCCACGCTTGGGTCCGATGCTCCAGGGAGAACGCCATGACCGAATACAGGATCGCGCAAGGGACCGTCTCGGCCGACAACGAGACCCGCATGAGCGCCTTGAAGGCGGATTACGAGGCGCTGGGCGCCCGGCTCGCCCGCGACGGCCTCGACATCGACGCCGTCACCGGCAAGGTCGCGCAGTTCTTCGTGGCGGTTCCCTCCTGGGGCGTCGGCACGGGCGGCACGCGGTTCGCGCGCTTTCCCGGCATCGGCGAGCCGCGCAACATCTTCGACAAGCTCGATGATTGCGCGGTCATCCAGCAGCTCACCCGGGCGACCCCCACCGTGTCGCTCCACATCCCGTGGGACAAGGTCGACGATCCGCGGCGGCTCAAGACCCATGGCGACGCCCTGGGTCTCGGCTTCGACGCGATGAATTCCAACACCTTCTCGGATGCGCCGGGCCAGGAGAAGAGCTACAAGTTCGGCTCCCTGAGCCACACGGACGCCGCGACGCGTCGGCAGGCTATCGAGCACAACATCGAGTGCATCGAGATCGGCCGGGCGATCGGCTCCAAGGCCCTGACCGTGTGGATCGGCGACGGCTCGAACTTCCCGGGCCAGACGAACTTCACCCGGAGCTTCGAGCGCTATCTCGACTCGATGAAGACGATCTATCAGCAGCTGCCTGAGGATTGGCGCATCTTCTCCGAGCACAAGATGTACGAGCCGGCCTTCTACTCCACCGTCGTGCAGGATTGGGGCACCAACTACCTGATCGCGACGGAGCTCGGCGAGAAGGCCTCTTGCCTCGTCGACCTCGGCCACCATGCGCCGAACGTCAACATCGAGATGATCGTGGCGCGCCTGATCCAGTTCAGGAAGCTCGGCGGCTTCCACTTCAACGATTCGAAATACGGCGACGACGACCTCGATGCGGGCGCGATCGACCCTCACCGCCTCTTCCTGGTGTTCAACGAACTGGTGGATGCCGAGCAGCGCGGGGCGCAGGACTTCCACCCGGCCCACATGATCGACCAGTCGCACAACGTGACCGATCCGATCGAGAGCCTGATCCGCAGCGCCAACGAGATCCGCCGCGCCTACGCCCAGGCGCTTCTCGTGAACCGGAAGGCCCTCGAGGGCTACCAGGACGACAACGACGCCCTGATGGCGTCCGAGACCCTGAAGGCGGCCTACCGGACGGACGTCGAGCCGATCCTCGCCATGGCGCGCCTGCAGGCCGGCGGCGCCATCGACCCGATCGCCGCCTACCGGGCGAGCGGCTACCGCCAGATGGTCGCCAAGGAACGACCGGCCGTCGCCGGCGGCAGCGGGGGCATCGTCTGACGGGGTCAGGTGATCCCCTTCAGCGACCCGTCATTGCCGCCGGTCTCGCCCTTGTCCTTCCGGATGACGCTGATCGTCCCGTCGCCCTCGATATAGGCCTTCTTCACGTCGGAGCAGTGCTCAACGCCCTGCTCCCGCAGCTGGCTGGTGAGCTCCTCCGTGGTGATCATCTCCTGCCGCATGTTTTTCGGCAGCATCTTGCCGTTCTCGATCAGCAGGAGCGGCGACGGCCGCGTGAAACGCTGGAAGGCCGGGAAGTGGAAGCCGAGCCAGTCGATCGCGTAGTTCCAGAACACGATGGTGAGGACGAGAAGGCCGCCCTCGGTGATCGACTTGTATTCGTTCGCCATGGCGTTCTGCGCCGCGTCGGCGATGAGGACGATCACGAGAAGATCCGCGACCCCGATCACGCCGGTCTGCCGCTTGAGCAGGAACCGCAGGATCAGGAACAGCATGATGTAGGTCATCGTCCCGCGCAGGATGATCTCGGGGATCGAGTGAACCGGGATGAACATCTCCTGCCAGTTGATCATGGTCGAGCCTCGTGCATGGTGCGCCTCACGCGCAAGCCGGAAGGATGAGGGCGGGAAGTCCCTGCCACAGGATCGCGATCAGCGAGAAGCCGCCGATCAGCGCTCCCGCCTGGGTCATGAAGCGATCCGCCGGGGCCGCCTGGTCGCTTGTTCGCTTCTGAGCCCACAGCAACCAAGCCAGCGCACCGGCGGCGGCCAGGAAGGCCGCGAGCGTCGTCGCCAGGACGACGGCCTGAACATTCCCGATCCCGAGGAGCGTCGCGTCCGCCCGGTCGAGGCCGCAGAGGGTCGACGTCGCCCCGTAGATGATGGTGAACTGGACCGCCCATGCGAGGAGCCCGGCCAGCATCAGCACAACCTGTCCGGTCCGCCTGCCGATCATGCTCAGGGCCCTCCGATCAGGCGCGGGAAGCCGTGGACGACCGCCAGGCCGACCAGGCCCTGGCCGACCGTGTAGGACCAGAACAGCATCGTATTGTCGAAGGTGGTCCGGCGGATGCTGTCGAGCCGGCCGGCGAGCCAGCGGGCGATGGTGTAGAGCCCCATGACGAGCGTCGTCAGCACGAAGAAGATCTGTAGGGACACGATGGCGTAGACCGCGGCCCCGTAGGCATGGGCCGAGGGGCTCAAGCCCGTCCGCCATTGCGCCCACAGGTCCGCCGCCGACGCGCCGGACACGAGCAGGAGCGCCACCGCGATGAGGATCGGCACGGCGCGCGGGCTGCGGCGGTCGTCGCCCCTCAAGATGCGGCTGGCCACGACGATCAGTGCCGCGCTGGCGATGTAGAGCGCAGCCGACACGAGGGGCCAGAGACGCTCCGGGGGCTCGATGCCCTGAGGCGGCCAGGCGCCGGGATTCACGAGCCACAGGAACAGGTAGGAGAAGATCAGGCAGGTGAACACCATGCCGCACACCACCATGAGGACGATCATCGCCCACCAGGAATGGTTCATCGGGCCGGTGACGTAGACCGGCACCACGATGCCGCCGCCGATATCGGCGGGCGGGCGGACGGGGCCGGGATCGGTCTCCCACAGCCACCAGATCACGCAGCCGACCGCGATCACGCCGCAGACCACGGACGTGAGCACGAACTTCACCGTCAGGAGCAGGAAGAACGCCGCCGTGAACACGGCCGCCAGCACGGGCTGCCATCCGGGGCCGGGAACCTGCAGGATGTATTGCGGCGTCGCATCGAACGGGCTCGTGACCAGCGCCTCGCGCCCGCCCGTGGCGGTTCCGGGCAGGTAGTAGCGGCCGTCCTCCACGTGTTTCGACAGGTTGGGCTGATCCCAGAGCGGATCGCGGCTGACGACCGAGGGAATGCTGCGCGTGTTGTAGTTGCCGTTCGGCAGCCATTCGAGGGTGCTGGCGTTCCAGATGTTGCCGGCATTGTCCTCGCCGGCGAAGCGGAAGTTGCGTGCCAGATCGACGAGGAAGACCGCGACGCCCGCGGCGATCATGAAGGCCCCGACGGTCGAGACCAGGTTGAGCGCGTCCCATCCCATGCCGACCGGATAGGTATAGACGCGCCGCGGCATGCCAATGAGACCGGTGACGTGCATCGGCAGGAACGTGACGTTCACGCCGAGGAACATCAGGCCGAACACCCAGCGCCCGAGCCGCTCGGACAGGGGGCGTTTGCTCGCCACCGGCACCCAGTAATAGAAGGCGGCGAAGAGCGGGAACACCATGCCACCGATGAGCACGTAATGCAGGTGCGCCACGACGAAGTAGCTGTCATGCGCCTGCCAGTCGAACGGCGCCATGGCGACCATCACGCCGGTGAGGCCGCCGAGGGTGAAGATGAACAGGAACCCGATGATGAAGAGCGACGGCGTGGTGAGCTTCATGCGCCCGGACGCGATGGTGGCGATCCACGCGAAGACCTGGATGCCGCTCGGCACCGACACGGCCGTGCTGGCCGCCGAGAAGAAGCTCAGCGACATCTTCGGCAGGCCGGTGGCGAACATGTGGTGCACCCACAGGCCGAAGGAGAGGAACCCCGTGGCGATGAGCGCCAGCACGATCAGGCGGTAGCCGACCAGCGGCGTCTGCGCCATGGCGGGCACGATCATCGACACCATGCCGGTCGCCGGCAGGAAGATGATGTAGACCTCCGGGTGGCCGAAGAACCAGAACAGGTGCTGCCACAGCAGCGGATCCCCGCCCCTCTCGGCGATGAAGAACGGCCAGTCGAAGGCGCGCTCCATCTCGAGCAGCAGCGTGCCCAGGATGATCGCCGGAAACCCGATGACGATCATCACGGCGAAGACGAGCATGGCCCAGGAATAGACCGGCAGCTTGTCGAGGCTCATGCCGACCGCCCGGGTCTTCATCACGCCCACGATGATCTCGATGGCGCCCGCGATGGCCGAAATCTCGATGAAGCCGATGCCGAGCAGCCACCAGTCGGCGTTCTCGGCCGGCGAGTACTTGCTGCCGGTGAGCGGCGGATACATGAACCAGCCGCCATTGGGCGACAGGCCGAAGAAGATCGTGCCGAAGAACACGAGCCCGCCGACGAAATAAGCCCAGAAGGCATAGGCCGACAGACGCGGGAACGGCAGGTCGCGCGCCGCCTGCATGTTGGGCAGGAGATAGACGCTCGCGGCCTCGACGGCCGGCACCGCGAAGAGGAACATCATCACCGTGCCGTGCATGGTGAAGAGCTGGTTGTAGAGATCGTGTCCGACGAGATCGCTTTCCGGGGCCGCGAGCTGCGCGCGCATGATCAGCGCGAGGATGCCCGCCAGGATGAAGAACAGGAACGCCGTGCCGACATACCACAGGCCCACATAGGTGTTGTTGACGGCCGTGATGAAGCTGAGGCCGCGCGGAGCCTTCCAGGCCCTCTCGAGCGCCTCGAACTCGCCTGCCGGGCGCGGCAGCGGATTGGGGAGATCGGGCTCCTGCGGGGCGAAGGATCCGGGGCGCTCGGACACATTCATTTCAAGCTCTCCAGATACCCGGCCAGCGCCCGCAGGTCCTCGCCCGTGAACGACCCGTAGGACGGCATCCTGACGCCCGGCTTGATGTGCTGCGTGTTGGCGATCCAGCCGGCGAGCGTGCCGACATTGTTCGGAAACTGGCCGGCCCCGATGGTGCGGCGGCTGCCCACATGGGTCAGATCCGGACCGAACGCCCCATCGGCCTCGGTCCCGCGCACCACATGGCACGAGCCGCATCCTCCGGCGCGGAACAGCTCCCGGCCCCGCGCCCGGTCGGGAAGGTCCGGCTCCCGGGCGGGGTTGGCCTGCTCATCGCGCCAAGCCGCGAAGGCATCGGGCTCCAGCGCCACCACGTCGAAGGCCATGCGGGCATGCTGGTCGCCGCAGAACTCGGCGCAGACGCCGCGATAGGTTCCCGGTCGCTCGGCCGTGAAGTTGAGGCGGTTGACGCGCCCCGGGATCATGTCGACCTTGCCGCCGAAATTCGGGATCCAGAAGCTGTGGATCACGTCGGCGGCGGTGACCGACACCGTCACGGGCCGGCCGACGGGAACGACGAGCTCGTTCGCCGTGGAGAACTCGGCCCTCTCCTGCTCGGCCGGATATTTCACACGCCACCAGTACTGCTCGCCGATCACCTCGACGGGGAGCGCGCCCGACCTCGGGACGTCCGTGTCGCGCATGACGATGAGCCCATAGGGCAGAAGACCGGACAGAACCACGATGGGAAAGGCGAGCCCGCCGATGATCACCGTCCTGCGGCTGCCGAGCCAGACCCGGCGCTCCGGCGCGGCGAAGATCGCATAGAGCAGGAGCCCGGTGACGAGAAGAAAGATCAGACTGCCGCCGATCGTCATCACGAGCGTGAGCCGGTAGATCCGAAGCGCGTCGCCGCCGGCTGGATCGAGCGCCGACTGAACCCCGTCGCAACCCATGAGGGAGAGCGCGCACGCGACGACGGCCGCACGCGCCATCGCCGTGCGCAGCCGCCCCGCAGGGCCCTGCCGTGTCGCTTCGAGATCCATCCGCCCTACATGGGTGCTGCATGCCCTGAACGGATAAGCTTGGCCGTGAGACTTGGTTCCCGCGAAACGTCCTGTCGGAAATGGCCGAAAGCCGCGCCGCGCCTCGCGGTTGCGGCCGCGCTCCTGTCCAGCGGCCCGGCCCTCGCCCATGGCACGGCTCCTCACGGCCCGGGCGATCTCTGGCATTCCTGGTCGGTCGATCCTCTCGTCACGATTCCGCTCGCGGCTTCGAGCCTGCTGTTCGTCCTCGGCACATGGCGCCTGCGCGCGCAGCTCGGCCGGTTCCTGCCGGGATTCGGCCTGGCGCAGGTCCTCTCCTTCGCCGCAGGAATCCTCGTGCTGGCGGTCGCGCTTCTCTCACCGCTGGAGGGGCTCTCCAAGCCGCTCCTGTCGGCCCACATGGTGCAGCACATCCTCCTGATCGCGGTCGCGCCGCCGCTCCTCGTGCTCGGCAAGCCGGAGGTGCCCTGGCTCTGGGCCCTGCCCGCTTCCTGGCGGCGCGGGCTGGCGCGCAACGGACCGACGAGAGCGGCGTTCGCCCTACTCGCGCCCTGCGCGAAACCGATCCCGGCCGCCATGATCCACATGGCGACCCTGTGGATCTGGCACAGCCCGGCGCTCTTCGACGCCGCGCTCGCGTCGGACCGGCTTCACTGGCTCGAGCATGTTCTCTTCTTCGGCACCGCGCTCCTGTTCTGGCGCGCGATCATCAAGGCCCGGTCGGGGCGCCAAGGGGCGGCTGCCGCCCTGATCGCGTGCTTCGTCACGCTGCTGCAGAGCGGCCTCCTGAGCGCCCTCCTCAGCTTCGCCCGCGAGGCGCTCTATCACTCGCCCGACACTGCCGCCTGGGGCCTGAGCGCCCTGGAGGATCAGCAATTGGCCGGCGCGATCATGTCCCTTCCCATGTGCGGCATCTATCTCCTGGCCGGCCTGATCATGGCGCTCCGGCTGGTGACGGCCCCGGGCCGGGAACGGAGAATGCGCCCGCCGGTTGCCTCACCGAAACTTCTCAAGCAGAGCCCATGATCCGGCGCGCACTGACCTGCCTCTCCCTCGTCCCGATTCTTGCGGGGATCGCCGCCTGCAGCGAGTCGCAGGATGGGTCCGCCATGAAGATCGCCGATGGCGAACCCGAACGGGGACGCGCCCTGATCCAATCCTATGGCTGCGGCACCTGTCACGCGATCGACGGCGTCAGAGGGGCGAGAGGCCGGGTCGGGCCCGAGCTGAAGGATTATGCCCGCCAGCACCTTCTCGCCGGGTTCCTGCCGAACACCCCGCCGAACCTGATCGCCTGGCTCGTCGACCCCGTCGCCCTGAAGCCCCGCACCGGCATGCCGACCCAAGGCGTGACGGAGGCGGAGGCCCGCCACATCGCAAGCTATCTCTACAGCCGCAGCGCCGACCGGGCGCCGGTCTATCCCCCCGATCCCCCGCTCCCGCTCCGCGAGCCGGACGACACGATAATCGATCCGCCGCGGCCGGCCTCCGATCCGTCGGAAACGGAGCCGCGCACGCGCCGCCTCATCCCGAATACCCCCATCGGCTCTGGCGCCAAAAGTTAGGGTTCCGCCGCCGCTTCCTCGGCGTAGGTCGGACGAAGTCGCATCACGGCCGCGAATGCCGCAAACCAGACGATCGCAGCCCCGAGGATCACGCCGAGATCGGCCCATGACGGATCCTTCTCGGGCTGGAGGATCCAGAGTGTGTGGGCGCCGTGGTAGAGGAGCGCCAGCGCGCTTCCGGCGATCATGCCGGCCCGGCTGACGCCGGACGGCACCAGCACCACGATGGCGGCCAGCATCAGCCCGTAGGCTCCTTTGAGAAGGGTGAGACTCCCGGCATCCGACCGCCTCATGTACCACGCGGCGCCATCCGGCAGGTTGGCCAGCCAGACGATGATGAACTGCGCGAACCATGTCCACAGGGTGACAAGCGCCAATGTCAGTAAGGCGCGCTCCAGGCTCTTCATGCGCGCCGGCGAGGCAGGCTCCGGCCTGAGCAGCGTGACGAGGATCGCGAGTGCGAGGGCGGCCAGGGCCTGGCTCAGCCCGAAGGCGAAGCCGAAGAGGCTCGACCACCAATGCGGCTCCCGGGACAGAACCCAGTCATAGGCCGCAAAGCTCATGATCGGCGTCAGGAGCGCGAGCCCGACAGCGCTCGCCCGGCGCACGTTCCGGGCGCGGATCAGCCAGAGGGCCAGCCCGGCGCAGACCGTCAGATAGGCGGCGCTCCTCAGGAGGAAGAAGCCAGGGCTCAGGAACGCGGCCCGAAGGGGCGGCAGGCCGGCTCGCCCGCCGACCCAGGGAAAGATCTCCCCGAGGCCGAAGGCGAGCGGCACGCCGAGGAGCATCAGGAGCGGCACCGTGAGGGCGGCGGCCTCCACCTCGGCTCGCACCGGGGCGAGCCAGTGCTCGCTCATGACGTGGCCGATCATCAGTACCGCGAGGCTGCCCATGGCGAACCCCGACAGGCCGATGAACGCGACGTAGAAGGCGTCGATGAGGCTCATGGGGTTCCGGCCTCCGAAGCCTCGGGTGCATCGGCGTCCCGCTCCTGCAACCGCTTCACGTGATGCGCTATGGCCCAGCGCTCCTCGGGCGGCACGCGGTCCGCGTAAGGAAACATCCGGCCCTTGCCGTGGGTGATCACCTGGACGATCTGCTCGGGCGTCAGGCCGCGCAGCCTCTCCTCGTGATAGGAGGGCGGCGGCGCAAAGCCGCGCGAGACCACGGTTCCGTCGCCGCGCCCGCTGATCCCGTGGCAGGGTGAGCAGAACACCCGGAACCTCTCCTCGCCCCGTGCGAGGAGTTGTGGCGTCGGTTCAGGCCCGGGCGGTTCCAGGGCCGCCTGCCGGGCGGCCGTTCCCCGGGCGACGGTGCCCGGCGGCAGCGCCTGGTAGGGTCTCTGAACGGTCCGCGTGGACGCGACGGCATTCCGCTCCTCGGTGCCGGTATCGCAGGCGGCCAGGAGAAGACCCAGGCCGACGAGGCTCAAGATCAGCCGCATGCGGGAACCTCCCGCACGATCATCGGCGACTGGGCCTCCAGGAAGCCGCGGGTCTCGTTGTCCTCGAAGAGCGGATCGTCGCCGAGAATGCAGAGGAAGAAGCGGTCGTTGGACGCCCGCTCGAAACCGTGAACGGCGAAGACGGGATGATGGAGCCGCGGCAGCCGCAGAATCAGGAGCAGCCCGATCAGGGTCGCGGCCCCGGCCCAGAGGATCGCCACGATCAGCGTCGCCGGGATGAAGGCCGGCCAGCTGTCCAGCGGCCGGCCGCCGACGTTCAAGGGATAGTCGACGGCGTTCATCCAGTACTGGGCGCCGTATTGAAGGCCGGCGCCGATCAGGCCCGCCACGAAGGCGATCCAGGGAATGACGGTGGTGCGGACGCCGAGCTCCTCGGCGAGATCCGGCAGCGGGAACGGACTGTAGGCATCGAACCGCGTGTAGCCGGCGCGCTTGGCGGATCTGACGGCCGCCAGAAGGGCGTCGGGCGTCTTGAATTCGGCCATGACGCCGTAGGGAGCCTGCGTCATGAGGAGGCCTCCTCGTGCTCGTCGTGGCGGGTCTCGAACATGGAGACCACGGGGAGGAAGCGCACGAACAGCAGCAAGAGAGCCGCGAACAACCCCAGGGTCCCGAGGAACAGGCCTGTTTCCGGAAGCGTCGGCGCGTAGGTTCGCCAGATGGAGGGCAGGTAGTCCGTCTGGAGGCCGCCGATGATGATCGAGAAGCGGTCGAACCAGATTCCGACCCCGATGGAGATTCCGACGAAGATCCCCGCGACGGTGCTCTGACGCGCGGCCTTGAGCCAGAGAAGCTGCGGGATCACGATGCTGTAGACGATGGACATCCAGTAGAGGCCCGCGTAATCACCCGTGATGCGGTTGAAGGTGGCTTCCTGCGGGATGCGCTCGGCCAGAAGCGCGGACGCGATCTCGTCGAGATAGAGATAGCCGGACACGAGGGCGCTCGCGAGGACGAGCCGGCCCAGGAGATCGACGTCCTCCTCGTCAATGTAGCGTCCCAGCCGCAGCCCCCAGCGCAGCAGAACCGCCACGAGCAGCACGATCGACAACCCTTGAGCCAGGCCGGTGGCCACGAAATGCAGCGGCTGGCGCGTCTCGTGCCAGTCGGGCACCAGGGTCACGGCGAACTCGAACGCCACCGTGCTCTGCATGATGAGGATCAGGGGCAGCACCAGGATGGCCACGAGGCGGTACGCGCGCTGATGATAGGCCCAGTGGCGGACCGAGCCGCGCCAGCCGAGGGCGAACACGCCATAGACCCGCTTCGCCGCCCGGGTTCGGGCGCGGTCGCGCAGGGTCGCGAGGTCGGGAATGAGGCCGACATACCAGAGCAGGCTCGTCACGATGGCATGGGTGCTGATGGCCCAGAAGTCCCAGGTCAGGGTGCTGCGGAACTGCGGCCAGACCTGGAACGTCGCCGGATAGGGAAACACCCAGTAGAACAGCCAGGGACGCCCGAGATGGACGATCGGGAAAATGCCCGCGCAGATGACGGCGAAGAACGCCACGCCTTCGGCGAAGCGGTTGACGGCCGTGCGCAGACCGTGGCGACGCAGCACCAGGATGGCTGCGAACAGGCTCGCCCCGTTGGCGATGCCGATCCACCAGGCATAGTTGATGAGGTCGAAGCCCCAGACGAAGGGAATGTTCACCCCCCAGACGCCGACTCCGAGGATCGCTACCGAGATCAGCGTGTAGCCCAGCAGCAGCACGAGCGCTCCCGAGGCGAGAAGCGCGATCCACCAGACCCAGCCGAACCGGCGGGACAGCGCAACGTCCGCGACCGTGCTCGTCACCGCCTGGGCTCTACCGCTCATTGGGCTACCCATTCTCGCTGGAGGGCTCGATGCGGGCGAGATAGGTCGTGCGCGGCTTGGTGTTGAGCTCGCCGAGCAGGGCATAATTGCGCGGGCTCCGCTTGAGGCGGCTCACGGCGCTTGCGGGATCGTTCACGTCCCCGAACACGATGGCTTGCGTCGGGCAGGCCTGCTGGCAGGCCGTCGCCACCTCGCCGTCGCGCAGGGGCCTGTCCTCGACCCGCGCATCGGCGCGGGCCGCCCCGATGCGCTGGACGCAATAGGTGCATTTCTCCATGACGCCGCGGTCGCGGACCGTCACCTGCGGGTTCATGGCCTCGGGCGAGGCCGTGTAGTCCGTGCCCCGATAATCGAGGAAGTTGAAGCGCCGCACTTTGTAGGGGCAGTTGTTCGAGCAGGTCCTCGTGCCGATGCAGCGGTTGTAGACCATGTCGTTGAGCCCCTCCGACGAATGCACCGTGGCGTTGACCGGGCAGACCACCTCGCAGGGCGCCTTCTCGCAATGCATGCAGGGCACGGGCTGGAAATAGGTCGCGGGATTGGCGGGATCGCCCGCATGGTACCGGTCGACCCGCAGCCAGTGCATCTCCCGCCCCTTCGCCACCTCGTCCGGCCCGACGACTGCGATGTTGTTCTCGGCCTGGCAGGCGATGACGCAGGCGTTGCAGCCGATGCAGGCATCGAGGTCGATCGCCATCCCCCAGGCATGGCCCTCGTAGGGCCATTCCGGATAGAGCGAGGGCTGCGCCTCCTGCTCCCGAGCCGGCGCCTGATCGGGGGCGACCACCCGCACGATGTCGCGGCCCTGCAGGGAATGGTGCTGCTGGGTCGAGATGACCGGGATCCGCTCGCCGGCCTTCCTGATCTCGCCGGTGGCGATCCAGGGGCGCCGGGAGGGGCGTACCGCATAGGCGTCGAACCCGATGCCGTCGCCGATCCTGCCGGCGCGCTGGCGGCCGTAGCCCAGGGTCAGCGTCACCGCGCCGGGCGCATGGCCCGGCATGATCCACACCGGCACCCGGATCGTCCTCCCGTCGACTGCGAGATCGACGGCATCGCCCGAGGACAGGCCGAAGACGGCTGCGGTCTCGGGCGCGAGAAGCGCCGCATTGCCCCAGACCTGCTTCGTCAGGGGCTTCGGCAGCTCCTGCAGCCAGCCGTTATTCGCGTAGGTGCCGTCCCAGACGGACGGATCGGGAGCGAACACCACGTCGATCCCACTGGATATGGAAGGAACTGCCATTTCAGCTGTCAGATCGAACCGTTCGGTCAATGCGACCGTCGGGGCGGCCGAGCCCTCGATCATTCCGTCTTCGAGCGCGCGGGCCCAGCGTTCCTCGAAGCCCTCGCCCCAGGCCTCACGCCACGTGGCCTGGACCAGCGCCTGACCGGTCAGGTTCTGACCAGCCATGAGGCCGAGGAACTCTTCCTGGCTCAGCCCCGGCTTGAGCGGCATCGTTGCGGGCTGCCTCAAGCCGACCGTGCCATCGAAGGCCCGCAGGTCGCCCCAGCTTTCGAGCGGATGCGCCTCGGGGATATGCCACTGGCAGACGGCCGCCGTCTCGTCGCAATGCGGGCCGAGATGAAGCGACAGCGGAACGCGCCTCACCAGCGAGGCCAGGTCGATGTCCGCTGGAGCGGCATAGACCGGATTTCCACCAAGAATGACGAGACGGGACACTTCGCCGGCCTCGATGGCCTGCGCCAGATCGGGCAGCGTCCGCATTTCGGCCATTGCCGGCCTGACCGGTTCGATGGCGCGGATCGTGGTGCCGAACGCGCCGAGCCGGGCATTGATCGCATGCACGAGAGCATGAATCCGGGTCGGCTGCTCGCGCCCTGCCACGACGAGGCTGCGCGATCCCGCCTGGCGCAACGCATCCGCCAGCTTCAGGATGGCCGGATGCGTTTCGGACGTCGACGCAACGCCGATTTTCAGAGCAGCCGCAAGAGCTTGAACGAAGGGTTGGAAATCTCTCGGCCTAACCGGAAGGCGCTCCTCCGCGCGAGCGCCGGTGAGGCTCAACCGCGTCTCGACGGCGTAGAGACGCGGCAGAGCGCGCTCCTGCACCCGCCGCCGTGTCTGGAAATCCGCGGCATAGCGCAGGTGCCCCGGCTCCTCGGCGAACAGATCGCCCCCGAGCGTCACGATGATGTCGGCCCGGGTCAGATCGTAAACGAAATCCAGATCCCGGCCGAACGACTCTATGGCGGCGTCTCGCCGGCAGCCGTCGTCGACGGGTGAGAACTCATGGAACTTCGCAAATGGAAAGAGCTGCCGCGCTTGTGCCATAAGCCGGTGCAGGGTCGGCGACGAGGTCGGCGGCATCAGGATGTGCAATCCCCCTCCCTCCGACACGACGAGATCGTTGCGCACAGGTCGGATGAAGCCCGTGAGCTCCTCCCAGCTTCTCGCAGAGCCGTTCTGGAGCGGAGTGTCTGATCGATCCGGGTCGTAGAGGGACAGAATCTCCGCCTGGGCGAACACATCCGTCGCGCCGAGGCTTGCCGGATGTAGGGGGTTGCCCTCGATCTTGATCGGCCGCCCCTCCTGGGTCTTGACGAGGACGCCCCGACCAAGGCCGTTGAGCGCCATCGACGTGGCTACGGTGAGCGGCACCCCGGGCGTATGACCGGGCATGTTGCGGCTCAGCGACAGGAGCGGTGCGTTGCTGCCGGATCCACTGCCATTGCAGGCCGCGAGGCCTCCCAAGGCCAAGGATGCGCTCATCAGCCGGAGCAGGGTCCGCCGGTCGATGGCGGAGGCCCGCACGATGTCGGGAAACTCGGCCTCGATATGCCGGAGAACCTCCGGCCGATCGGCGAGCTCCTCCAGGCTGCGCCAGAGCGTGGGTCCCTTCTCCGTCGCAAGGCGGACCCGCACGGCATCGACATCGAATGGTGGTTCCTCACGCATCGCTTCTACCGGTGGCAGGTGTTGCAGCTGGTGAGGCGTCGCGAAGCCTCCTCATAGAATGTACGCACGTCCTCGGGCAGGTTCTGGCCATGCGCCTCATATCCGGTCGCGAACACCGCCTCGCGCGGCCGCAGATTCGGCACGGGATCGCGATGGCAATCAAGGCACCATCCCATGGACATGGTCTGGGACTTCACCGTCTTCGGCATCTGATCCACGCGGCCGTGGCAGGTCTCGCAGGCAACACCCTTGGTCACGTGAGCGGCGTGATGGAAATAGGCGTAGTCCGGCAGGCGATGAACGGACGTCCATTCGATCGGCTGACCGAGGACGAAGCTCGATCGGACCGGCTCGAGGACGCTTGCTCCCACCCATACCTGCGAATGGCACGACATGCAGGTCTGGGCGGAGGGCATGCCGGCATCCGCCGCGCGCTCCACGGTCGCGTGGCAATACCGGCAGTCGATGCCGAGGGAACCGCTGTGGAGATCATGCCGGAAAGGCACCGGCTGCGGCGCCGCCTTTCCGACATTCCAGGTGCTGTCGGAGCGTGCCCAGACATAGGCTATGCAGCCGGCCGCTACGGCGCTCAGACCTAGGAGCACGATCACCACCCGAAACAGAGTGGTGGCCGCCGGTGTGAAGAGCTGCGCCATCGCCTGTGCCGCGCACCCTTTGCTGGATCAGGCCGTGCGCCCGAAATAAAGCTTCGCTGTTGACACAATCGGCTCGGCGCAGCTTCGTTCCCTCATGCTGGATGGAAGTCGATGCGATCAGGGTGCGTGAAAACCTCGAAGGCATCGCCTCGGGCCACGGCCACGAGGGTGATTCCGCAGCTTTCCGCGACCCGTACGGCAAGGGCGGTCGGCGCCGAGACGGCGACCAGGATTGAGGCGCCCATACGAGCCGTCTTCTGCACCATTTCGAGGGATACGCGGCTGGTCAGCAGCACGAGACCATCGGAACCAGGCTCCGATGCCCTGGCCAGAGCCCCGGCGAGCTTGTCGAGCGCGTTGTGCCGTCCGACGTCCTCCCGAATAGCGATCACGCCCTCACTTGGTCGCCAGAAGGCTGCGGCATGGATGGCGCGGGCTTCCCTGTTCAGGCGTTGCGCATCGGAAAGATCGGTCATGGCGATTTTGACAGCCCCCGGATGCACGCGAAGCGAGCCCGTCACCGTCTGAACCGGCCGTGTGGCCTCGGCCAGGGATTCCACGCCGCACAATCCGCAACCGACTGGACCGGCCAAGGCGCGTCGGCGCATCTGGTAGGAGCTGCCACTTCGGTCTGACAGCCACATCCTGATCTCGCATCCGAGATCGTGCTCGACCATTTCCATCGACAGGAGATCGGCGGGATCGTGAATAATCCCTTCCGACAAGCTGAAGCCGATGGCGAAATCCTCCAGATCGGACGGACTCGCCATCATCACGGCATGCGTCGAACCGTTATAGGTCAGGGCAACCGGCGTTTCCTCCGGCACCACGCGTTCGCCCGGGAAGGAGGCATCCTGCGCCACGCTCATGCGCGGCAGGCGGATGACTGGCGACAGGTGTAACGTCATTCCGCTGCCTCCGGCTGCCGTTCCTGCATCGGGGCGATACGGATCGGAATCGATTTCGCCGCCGGCACCTTGCTGTGATCCGCATGGTGCCAGACCGGTATCAGCGGATTGCACTCAGGGTAGTACGCGGCACAGCAGCCTTCCGGGATCTCGTAAGGAGTCACGCGCAATCCGCTCACCTGTCGCACGACGCCATCATCGACGGCCGTCGTGAGAGTGACCAAGTCGCCCTCATTTAATTTCAACTTGGCGACGTCATTCGGATTCATGAAGAGCACCATGCGGGTGCCCCTGACGCCTCTGAACCTGTCGTAGTAGCCGTAGACGGTCGTGTTGAACTGATCGTTGGAGCGTACGGTCATAAGCTTGAAGATGTCGGGATCCTTTTCGGCGGTCCCGAGATCCTCCTCCAGGCTCTGAGGGACGATGAAGTTGGCCTTGCCCGTCTTCGTCTTCCAGCGCCTCTCGCGCGCCGCGATGGGGCGGTGGAATCCGCCCGGCTTCCACATTCGCTTGTTGAAAGCGCGGAAATCCTCCGGATAGGTTTCCTCTATCGCGTCGCGGACGAGGGCATAATCGGCCACCCATTCATCCCAGGGCACCTTGTCGTTCACCGGGAGCGTCGCCTTTGCAATCTCCGCGACGATGCGCGGCTCCGACAGGAGATCGGAGCTTGCGGGCTTCGCCACGCCCTTCGATCCGTGGATGCAGGCCGTCGAGTCTTCGACGGCAACGGCTTGGGGCCCGGTCTCCTGCTCATCGATCTCGATGCGCCCGAGACATGGGAGAATGTAGGAAATCTCACCAGGGATGAGATGGTTGCGGTTGAGCTTCGTCGAGATCTGCACCGACAGGCGCAAGCGCGTCCAAGCCTTCTCCAACGCTGCCGTCTCCGGCGCAGCCCGCACGAAGTTTCCGCCGAGCGCCACAAAGGCTTTCATCTCGCCTTTGAGAATGCCTTCACAGGCCTCGACCGTCGTGGTTCCCTTCCAGCGCGGCGGCTCGAACCCATATTGCTCCTTCAGCTTGTCGAGGGGCACCAGCTCGGGTTTCTCCGCAATCCCGACCGTACGCTGTCCTTGCACGTTGGAATGGCCGCGCACCGGGCAGATCCCGGCTCCCGGCCTGCCGATATTGCCGCGCAGTAGGAGCAGATTGACGAGCATCTGCACGTTCTCGACCCCGGCCTTGTGCTGGGTCAGCCCCATGCCGTAGATGCCGATGACTGCGTTCGCCTGAGCATAGGCGGCTGCGGCCGCTTCCAGTGTCGCCTGCGGCAGGCCGGACTGGCGCTCCAGTTCAGGCCAGGACGCCTGGCGTGCAGCGCGCGCGAACTCCTCGAAGCCATGGGTATGCTCGGCGATGAAGGCATGGTCGAGCACGGGCTTGCCGCCGACCTCCCGGGCGCGATCGTCGGCTTCGATCAGGATCTTGGCCATGCCCATGAGGGCCGCGATATCCCCGCCGATCTTCACCTGATGATACTGCGACGAGATCCGCGTTTCCGAGCCCGTCAGCATTTCAGTCGGCGCCTGAGGGTTGGTGAAACGTTCGAGCCCGCGCTCCTTCAGAGGATTGAAGGTGATAATCGGCACCCCGCGCTTCGCCGCTTCCTGGAGCGGATGGAGCATGCGCGGACTGTTCGTCCCGACGTTCTGGCCGAAGAACAAGATGCAGTCGGTTTTCTCGAAATCGTCGAGAATGACGGTCCCCACCGAAACACCGATGCTCTGGGGCAACGCCACTGAGGTGCTCTCGTGGCACATGTTGGAGGAATCCGGCAGGTTATTGGTGCCGTAGAGCCGAGCGAACAGCGCCCACATGTAGGAGGTCTCGAGGGAAGCGCGGCCGGAGGCATAGAGCACCACCTGACGCGGATCGAAGCCTTTCAGCTCCTGGCCGATCTCGCGGAACGCGTGCGCCCAAGTCACCGGCTTGTAGGTATCCGACGCCGCATCCCAGCGCATGGGGTGCGTCAGGCGTCCGGCCTCTTCGAGGTCGTGATCGCTCCAGGTTCTCAATTCGGAAAGGGTATGCTTGGCGAAGAACTCAGGCGTTACCCGCTTGGTGGTCAGCTCCCAGGCCGTGGCCTTGGCACCGTTCTCGCAATACTCGAAGGTGCGGGGTTCGGCGGGCTTGGCCCAGGCGCAACTCACGCAGGCATAGCCGTCCGGCTTGTTCTGCTTGAGCAGAATCGCGTTGCCGCTGAGGAGCCTGCCTTCCCTGGACAGGATCGTCTCCACGGATCTAAGGGACCCCCACCCCCCTGCAGGCCCGGGGTAAGGTTCGATCTTCGGCTCATCATTCATGGGACAGCCTCCCGCCGGCCGCCGTTCACGCCCGGCGATCCTTGCAACCCATGTCAATGTTCGGAAAGCCTGACCGTTCCGGCCGAGCGGATACCGGCCGGAAAAGTTCCAGGATGGTCACCAGAAAGGGGCCCCGCGAAAATCTGCGGCGCGAGGCCGAAAACGGGCTAGACAGGGGGCGAGCGGTTTGTTACACGCACGGCCTCTTCAGCGGACATCGCGCCGCTGAATTCGCTTCGGCGACGGGTGTGTAGCTCAGTTGGTAGAGCAGCTGACTCTTAATCAGCGGGTCCAAGGTTCGAATCCTTGCACACCCACCAATCTTTTCAAGATCGAGAATCGCAGAACGGGCCGCTGAACCGTGTTTGACGGCGTAGCGGACAGTCGTGACAGGTCATTCACAACAGAATCGATCCTGTGAATCACCCTTTTCTCGTCGAGCGCATCGCCAAGGGCCGTGCTCGTCATCACTGATGGAAGCAAGCGCGCAACCCGGCTTGAACCGGGATGCGCGACAGGTATGCAATGTTACTCCGCTGCGTGCTGGGCGTGCAGGCGCGCCCCCCGGCTCATGAGCTTGTTGAGCGCGCCCAGATAGGCTTGGGCCGAGGCGACCAGGGTGTCGGGGTCGGCCGCGCGGGAGGTCACGCTGCGGTTGTCGGCCGAGAGACGGACCGAGACCTCAGCTTGGGCGTCCGTTCCCTCGGTCACCGCATGCACTTGGTAGAGTTCCAGCACCGCTTCGTGGGGCACCAAGGCCTTGATGGCATTAAAGGTGGCATCCACGGGTCCGTTGCCCTCCTGCTCCTCGATCACGATCCGATCGTCGACCTGGAGACGCATGGTGGCGCGCTGCGGACCACGGGTTCCGGCCACGATGTGGAGAGAGACCAGCTTGATGCGGTCGTGGGCCATGGCGATGTTCTGGTCGACCAGGGCTTCAATGTCCTCGTCATAGACGTGCTTCTTGCGGTCCGCGAGTTCCTTGAACCGCTCGAAGGCATCCTGGAACTGGTTATCGGACAGGCTGTAGCCCAGCTCCTCCAGCTTGTTGCGGAAGGCCGCCCTGCCAGAATGCTTGCCCATGATCAGGGACGTCTTTGACACGCCGACGCTCTCGGGCGTCATGATCTCATAGGTCTGGGCGTTCTTGAGCATGCCGTCCTGATGGATGCCGCTCTCATGGGCGAAGGCGTTCCGGCCCACGATGGCCTTGTTGTACTGCACCGGAAAGGACGTGGCGGCCGATGCCAGCTTCGAGGCGCGCATCAGCATGGTGGCCTCGATGCCGGTTTCAAACGGGAGCACGTCGCCACGAGTCTTGATCGCCATGACGACCTCCTCGAGGGCCGCATTGCCGGCGCGCTCGCCAATGCCGTTGAGGGTGCATTCGATCTGCCGGGCGCCGCCCTCCAGGGCCGCCAGGGAATTGGCGACGGCAAGGCCCAGATCATTGTGGCAATGGGCGGAGAAGATGGCCTTGTCGGCGCTCGGCACGCGTTCGCGCACGGCCCGGAACATAGCCCGGTACTCGTCCGGGGTCGCATAACCCACCGTGTCGGGCAGGTTGATGGTGGTGGCGCCGGCCTTGATGGCCGCTTCCACGCAGCGGCACAGATAGTCGATTGGTGTCCGGGTGGCGTCCATGGCCGACCACTCGATGTCCTCGATCAGATTGCGCGCCTGGGTCACAGTCTTGGTGATGATCTCCAGGACCTCCTCTTCCGACTTGCGCATCTGGTGCGCCAGATGGATCGGCGAGGTCGATACGAAGGTATGGATCCGCGGACGGGCCGCGTGGCGCACAGCCTCGCCGGCGCGGGCGATATCCGCCGAGATGGCGCGGGCGAGTCCGGCCACGGTGGCCTGCTTCACCTGCTTGGCGATGAGCGCGACAGCCTCGAAATCGCCGTTGGACGCGATGGGGAAGCCCGCCTCGATGATATCGACTCCCATCGTGTCGAGCAGTTCCGCAACCTCGAGCTTCTCCTCCAGGGTCATGGTGGCGCCCGGGCATTGCTCGCCGTCGCGCAGGGTCGTGTCGAAGATCAGAACGCGGTCCTTGGAGGAGCCGGATACGGAAGCGGTCATCATGTATTGTCCTTCTCGGAGGGAGCGAGGCCTTGCGAGTAGCCTTCAGCGCTCAAGGTTGTTTCTGCTGGTCCAGAACCCCTGAGAGCCCAGGCGGCGACGCCCAGCCGACCCTCAGGGGCAGCTAAGGAGAAGGAGGCCAAGAAGACGAGCGCGATCGGCCGCGGGAGCGGGTCCGTTCATCCATGCGCTGAGGGAGACGATGATCATCGCTACCCGAATCCTCCTCGGCCGCGGACGTGAAGCCGCGAACAACGGGCCTGTTTGTAACGGGGCTTCGTCCTTATGGCAAGCCGTTGAAACAAACGAAAAGACAATGCTCGACTAACGTATGGGTTATGACGCCGGACCGTAAAGGACTGGTCGGCAGCCAAAACGCCCTAGATCGGGTGAAGCTTGGCTTTTGTCTCGGACTGTCATCGATCCAGGAGTGCTTTTATGAGAACTGTGACCCACGCTCTGTCCCTGACCGGCTTGCTAGCGCTGGCTGCCTGCAACCAGACGGCTTCGGCCCCTGCCCCAGCGAGCGCCAGCCTCACGCCGTCGAGTTCCCACATGCCGCAAGGATCGGGCTGCTCGGGCGAGATCGACCGCTACCGCGCTGTCATGAGCAACGATCTTGCCATGGGGCACGTGAACCAGTCGGTTTACAATCAAGTCGACCGGGAGCTCCGCCAGGCGGAATCCGCCTGCGTCGGCGGGCGCGATGCGGAAGCTGTCCGGCTGGTCCGTGCCACGAAGTCCCGTCACGGCTATCTCTGATCGAAGGCCCAGCCGAAGAAGGATTGCAGGAAGAGCGGCATCCGCTCGGGGTCGATATCCGCCCGCCCGCGGACGATGCGCACATCCTGCAGCTCGGGCTCGGGCTGGGCCGCGATGTTCGCTCGGATCGTCGCCGCGCCCTCCTCCGCCGTGACCGGCAGCGTCACCATCCGCAGGAGAGCGATGGTCGGCCAGCGCTGGACGATGATCCATTCGTCGTCCACGCGGTAATCGCCATCGGCGAGGCCCGTTTCCTCGGCCAGCTCGCGCGTGAGACTTGTGGCGAGATCGACCGTGCCGTCAGGCCTCAAGTCGGATAGATCAGGTGTCCCGGCGGCGAAATAGACACGACCCGCATTGGTGGTGCCGTTCCCCATCACCCCGCAGATGAAAGCCCCGTCCGAGCCGCGCAGCGCTCCCATGGCGAAGCCGTTGGCGATGGCGGGGTCCGGATAACCCCTGTCGATCCAGGCAACAAAATCGGCGTAGTCGACCTCGAAATAGATGTTGCGGCACAGGTCCTGCTCGAACTGGACGTCCTGAAGCAGGAGCACCCGCCCGTTGAACATCTGCGGCTTGCCCGCGGTGCGGCGCTTCCAGTTCTCCGTGATGAAGTCCCGGTTCTGCCCGGGCCATTTCCAATCGAACGGGCGGCAGAACGCCTCGACGCGGGAGACGCGCCGGATCTGAGGCTCTCGGTTCACGCCAGGATCTCGCCGCGGCTCACCATCACGGCCGAGCCGCCGATCTCGGCCGACGCGAGGGCACCGTCCTTGATCACCATCTGAAGGACGATCTCGCTCGGGCGCCCCATCTCGACGCCCTGCTCGATGACAATGTTGTGCTCGCCGTCGCCCAGGGGCTCGCATTGCATGAGCGCGCCCGCGAAGGCCGCCGCCGCGGAGCCTGTCGCCGGGTCTTCCGCGATGCCCATTCCCAGACCAAACATGCGGGCGCGGAACCGCAGGCCGTCAGCCTCAGGGATCCGAGCATAGACATACGGCGCCGGATGATCGCTGTCGCCGAAGGCCTTGTCGAAAGCCTCGCCTTGCGGTTTGGACTTCGCCAGCGCTTCGAGAGACGAAACCGGCACGAGATCATAGGCGACACCTGCCGAATGGCGGCTCGGAACGTGCCGGTCGAAACCAATGTCGGTCGGATCGAGACCGAGCGCCCAAGCGCATGTCGCAGAATCCTTGCCCTCGCCCCACACGAAGGGCAGGCGCGGCAGACGGAACCGCGCCGTGCCGCTCGTGGCACCCTGCACCTCGACGGCGCAGGGAACGATGCCGACCTGCTCCTTCAACCCGAAGGCTGCGGCGCCCGGTTCGCCGTTCTGGTCGAGAAGCGCCAAAAGCACCGCCGTTCCCACGGTGGGATGTCCCGCGAACGGCAGTTCACGGGCGGGCGTGAAGATGCGGATGTCGGCGCGCTGGCGCGGCTCGGACGGGGGCAGGACGAAGACCGTCTCCGAGAGATTGAACTCCTTGGCGATCCTCTGCATGCCCGCGGTGTCCAGTCCCTCGGCCTCCAGGACAACCGCGAGAGGGTTTCCGGCAAAGCGCTCGGACGTGAAGACATCGAGAGTGACGAAACGACGGGACATACGGATCGATCCTTTTCGGGAGCCTTCAACGGGGCGGCAATGGCGATTCTTCGGCGCCAGATGAGGCACCGCCGGGAGTTCTCCTGTCAACAAAACTCCGACTCGGCACAGAACGTCATGGCCGCCCCGGATCAAGTCCGGAGACGTCCATGACGTCAATGGTGCGGTCGCAGCAACGCGCAATCTCCTCTGCGCCTTCGGCCAGCTTACATAGCCGCCTGCCGCACGAAGCGGTCGTTGAAGGTCGCGGAGAGATCCACCTTGGCATCCTTCAGCTCCGGATCGAGCTGGCGCAGCATGTCGAGCACGCTCTGCATGCCGGTCATCTGGACGATGCCGTCGCGCGAGTAGCTCTCGAGCGAGTTCTGCACCGCCTTGAGGTAAAGCGGCTTGTCACCCAGGTAGTATTCCTCCGGGACCGTCGCGGCGATATCCTCGGGCTTTGCGCTCTGGAGCCATTTCAGGCTCTTCACGAAGGCGTTGACGAGGCGCTGCGTGGTCTGCGGGTTCTGCTCAATGAAATCCTTCTTCGTATAGAGCGTCGCCGCGGGATTGGAGCCGCCGAAGAGCGCGCGGGTTCCAGCTTCCGTACGGGTATCTATCAGGATCTGAATGTCCCCATCGGCTTCGAGCTTGGCGATGACCGGATCGAGATGGGAGATCACATCGATCTCGCCCTTCTTCATCGCAGCCACGCCACTGGCGCCGGACCCGACGCCGATGATGGCGGCATCGGACGGCTTCAAACCAGCCTTCACCATCGCATATTGCGCGGTGAGCGCAGTCGATGATCCCGGTGCGGTAACGCCGATCTTCAGACCTTTGAAGTCCGCCGCCGACCTGATCTGCCCGGCCTTGTCCTTCTTGACCGCGATCACGATGGCGGGGAAGCGGCCGAGTTCCGTAACGGCTACGACGTCCTGTCCCTTGGCCTGCATGCGGATCGTGTGTTCGTAGGCGCCGGTCACCACGTCGACGGAGCCGCCGATAAGCGCCTGGAGCGACTTCGCGCCACCGCCAAAATCGTTGATCTCGACCTCGAGCCCCTGCTCTTTGAAGAAGCCCTTGCGCTCGGCGATGGTGAGCGGGAGGTAGTAGAGCAGTGGCTTGCCACCGACGCCGAGCGTCACTTTCGCCTTCTCAGGCGCACCCTGCGCGAATGCCTTCGGGCCCAAAGCTGCAGTCAGTCCGAGCGCTCCGGCGGTCTTCAAGAATGTACGGCGTTCCATCGCGTCTCTCCCTGTTGTGATGGCGTCGGTGTGGAGCTCTTACGTTCGCGCGGCCAGCGATGCTTGCGGCCGCCAGACGAGGAAAGCGTTCTCGATCCTCGTCACGAGCATGTCGATGAGGATGACGAACACGGACAGGATCAGCATGCCGGCGAAGACGCCGGTCACGTCGAAGACGCTCTCGGCCTCGTGGATCTTATAGCCCAGGCCAGCGGAGGACCCGAGATACTCCCCGACGACCGCGCCGACGAGCGCGAAACCTACGGACGTGTGAAGCGACGAGAACACCCAGGTCAGCGCTGACGGCCAATAGACGTGCCGGAGCAGCTGGCGTTCGTTCATGCCCAGCATGCGGGCATTGGCGAGCACGACCGGCGACACCTCGCGCACCCCCTGATACACGTTGAAAAATACGATGAAGAACACGAGCGTGAATCCAAGCGCCACCTTCGACCAGATGCCGAGGCCGAACCACAGGGCGAAGATCGGTGCGAGCACCACGCGCGGGAGGGCATTCGCAGCCTTGATATAGGGGTCGAAGACCGCGGCCAGCAGTTCCTTGCGTGCGAAGAGGAATCCGAAGATGATGCCGCCACCGGCGCCGATCAGGAAGGCCAGGATGGTTTCCACCAGCGTGATCCAGAGATGCCCCCAGATCTCGCCGCTGGCGAAGAGAGTCCAGCAGCGTTTCAGGACGTCGAGCGGAGTCGAGAAGAAGAACTGCACCTGCTTGGGCGTGCCGGAGATCGGATATACGGTCAGCACGTGCCATGCCAAAAGGAAGATCAGGCCCACGCCGATCTGAAGAACCGTGAGTTTCAGACGCGGCATCACGCATTCTCCCCTTGGCTGTAGGCCTTTTGAACCTCGACGCGAAGGCTCGCCCAGATCTCCTTGTGGATGCGGTGGAAGGTCCGCTCCATACGGACCTCGGCGATGTCGCGCGGCCGGGGCAAGTCGACCGGAAAGTCGCCGATGATCCCGGCAGCCGGCCCTGCCGACATCAGAACCACGCGATCGGCGAGCGCAATCGCCTCCTCCAGATCGTGCGTGACGAACAGGACCGCCTTGCGGTCCGCCGCCCACAGGCTCAGGAGCAGGTTGCCCATGATCTGCCGCGTTTGGGCATCGAGGGGACCGAAAGGTTCATCCATCAGAAGGATCTCGGGATCACGGATCAGGACCTGGGCCAGGGCCACGCGCTTACGCTGCCCGCCGGAGAGCATGTGCGGATAGCGGTCGACGAAGGCTGCAAGGCCCACCCGTCCGAGCCAATCCCTCGCGCGCTGGACAGCGTCGCTGCGGGACACACCTTTCGATTCAAGGGCGACTGCCACGTTGTCGAGGGCCGTTTTCCATGGCATCAGCGCATCCTGCTGGAAGAGGTAGCCGGCACGCAGATTGAGGCTGGCGAGATCGCTGCCGAATATCGTGACCCGACCGGCCGAGGGCTTCAGCAGGCCGGCGGCCGCGTTCAGGATTGTGGATTTGCCGGATCCCGTTGGCCCGACGATAGCCACGAACTCCCCGGGACGAACCGCAAGATCGATGCCCCTGACGGCCGTATAGCCACCCACTCTCGGCCCGAACGTGATGGCGACATCGTCGAGCGCCACCGCCGCAAGGGAGGTTGCCTGATCCATTCCGATCCTCATGGTCCCATATTCGGGCGCATTCTAGGACCGCCTCCGGAAGGATCGCAAGGTAAGCCGGCTTCTCCCTTCGGCCTATCCGCCGTCAGCGACATGACGAACCATAACCCAGAGAGCGGGTCGGCCTAGACCTCCACCGCCTCGAAGCGATGACTGGGCGAGACGAACTCGTCCTGCGCGGCGATCGTCAGGATCTCGCGCGATCCCGCCTCCTCGGTGCGCTTGAGCAGGCCGTAGACGGAGGCCGAAGCCGCGGCCAGAGCCGTTGGGGCCGAACGCGAGCGGGCATAATGGACGAAGAAGAGAGCCGCGATGGCGTCCCCTGCCCCGTTGACGGACAGCGACAGCTTAGGCGTCCGGACGCACCAGAAGCGCCCACTCTCACCGGCCACGAGATCGACGCTGTCGGCCGGGGTCTCCTTCGTCTCGACCGAGGTCACGAGAATGACCCTCGGGCCTAGTCCCTGCACGATCGAGACGGCCTGTTTCACATCGGCCAAGGTCTGGGTCGCGAGGCCTGACAGGTAATCCAGCTCGAACTGGTTCGGGGTGATGATGTCCGCGGAGGGAACCGCCTGCTCGCGCATGAATTCCGGAATGCCCGGCCGTACGAAGACGCCACGGCCCACGTCGCCGATCACCGGGTCGCAGCAATAGAGAGCCTTCGGGTTGAGCACGCGCACCCGCGCCACCGCCGAAAGGATCGCATTGCCGATGTCGGCTGACCCCATATAGCCTGAGAGAACCCCGTCGCACCGGGTGAGCACGCCTCGCTCGGCGATTCCCTCGACGAGATCCTCGATGGCAGGGCCGTCGAAAACCCGCCCCTTCCAGGAACCGTATCCGGTATGGTTGGAGAACTGAACCGTGTGAATGGGCCAGACCTCGACGCCGAGGCGCTGCATCGGAAACACCGCCGAGGCGTTACCCACATGACCGTAGGCGACATGCGATTGAATTGAGAGAACGTTCATGGATCTGGCCCCTTTCGCTTACCCGTTAGCGCAACGGCCGTCGCGCTTCAAATCGCCTGATGTGATCTCACTCATCACAAAGGCAGTTGGTTCTCTCCGCGACAATCCGTATTGATCTTAGCTCCTCCTGCGAAAGGGCGGCCTCAGGCATCATGGACATCGGGTTTTTGAAGACCAGCATCGTCGGATTCGTGCAGACCCATCAGGCCTATGCCCCCTTCGTCCTCGGCCTCATGACCTTTGCCGAATCGCTCGCCTTCGTGTCGCTGCTCCTGCCGACCATGACGATCATGATCGCGGTCGGTTTCGTGATCGCCGCTGCCGACATCCCCTTCTGGCAGGTCTGGGCAGGGGCTGCGTGCGGGGCCTTTCTCGGAAATTGGGTCTCCTTTGCGATCGGCCAGCGCTACAAGAAGGCGGTCTATGAAACGTGGCCCCTGTCGCGCAATCCCAAGCTCATCATGCGGGGAGAAGATTTCTTTCAGCGCTTCGGACCTTGGGCCGTGTTCCTCGGGCGGTTCTTCGGCCCGATCCGCGCCGTGATCGCCCTGATCGCCGGGATCTTCCTGATGCCGGTCGTGCTGTTCCAGGCTGCCAACGTGGCGTCAGCCTCCGTCTGGGCCTTCATCATCCTGGCACCCGGCGCGGGGCTCGCGCAGTATTGGCTGTGGTAGGTCCGCACAGCGGGGAACCGGGCGTCCCAGGGTTCATTAACCTCCCACACCGAAGGAGGTCCCTGATGGGAAAAGGCAAGATGAACGGCGACAACTCCGCCGAAAGCAAGAAGCATCCTGGCCATGAGATCCGCGGCTCGGGTGGGACCGTGAAGAACCGGAACGATCCCGGGAAGCAGGACAACAACAAGGCTCAGAACACGAAGAGCAACCAGCAGTAACAGTAGCGGCTCGCTCGAGGGCGAGCCGCCACCCCCCTCTATTCCAGGAGGTGGCAGCGCTCTTCCATGATGTTAATAGTATTGCTGTAACATCACGGTTTCCTCGTTGTGAGCCTTCCTTCTCCCGCCTCTTACGAAGAGGTCAGCCCCGCTGCGCCCTCGCTGGAGGCGGCTGATCCGCTAGGAACAGAACTGCCAGCCATCTGGTGGCCGTCGGTCTCAGCCGTTGCGTCCCTGGTTTTCTCAGTCCTCTGGCTCATGGAGAGTTGGGAGCAAGCCGAGCCGCTGAGAGGTCCGACCAAGGCAAATCAGCTGATGCAGAGCCTTGCCGCGCTGCTCGCGACCCTCGTCTGCTCCTACGCCGTTTACCGGTTCTGGAAGCACCGCCATGAGACGCTCGGCATCGTTCTGGGCCTTTCGGTGGTGGCAGGTGCCATGGTGCTGCATCACCTATAAGCCGCGTGGTCTCGCCCGCCGTTCTCAGGTCATCCTGAATGCATCGAGATCTCCCGCGTCGATGCGCTCCTTCGTATGCCGGTAGCCGATCTCGACCACTCTCTCGAACTGCTCCCACCCACGGAGCGGCACGTCGGCAAGAGGCGGATGGATCACGAGTGTGGCATGGGCACGCGCTTTCAAGGTTTGGGCATCGCTCGAGATGGTGGCCGAGCGATAGAGCAGATTGACGATATCAGGAGCATCGGCCGGCAGTCCGAGAAGTCTGCGCAGGAGCGGCGCTTTCTTCTCCTCGTCGCCCGCGGAGGTGAAGGCCACATCCCGCGCCACATCGATGCCGAGCACAGGTCCCCTCTGGAAATCGGCCATGATGTCGGCCGGCAGGTTATTCATCATGGCGCCGTCGACGAGCACCCCTTCGGGCTCGACCATGGGCGGCAGCAGCCCGGGAATGGCGAGGCTCGCCCGCAAGGCCCGCCAGAGCGTACCCTGACGATGAACATGGGTCGTTCCGGTCGTCAGATTCGACGAGACGCAGAAGAAGGGTAGCCAGAGATCCTCGATGTTTCGCTGCCCGAAATGTTGGCTCAGCCGGGCATCGACCTTGAGACCACGGATCAAGGCGATCAGCGGCAGGGTGTAGTCGTTGAGCGGCGGGCTTCGGACGAAGGCCTCCATCATGATCTCGCGCGCCTCGTCAAGGTTGATCTGAAGAGCGCAGACGGCCGCCATGACTGCACCGATGCTGGTTCCGCCGGCGAGATCGATCGGAAAGCCGCACTCCTGCAGAGCCTGGATCGCGCCGAGATGAGCAAAGCCGCGCGCTCCGCCCCCGGCCAGGACCAGGCCGACGGCCCTGCCGCTCGACGTGCGGATGAGCCGCTGGAGATCGCTCCGGCTCCTTTCCCGCACATGAAGGCGCTGGTCGACGGGAAGCCCTTGAAGCGATGGATGCGCCGGTTTCGGCCGGGTGGCATCTGGCTTCTGCAGCAGGACGAGGTCGTGCCGACGCCACCCCGATGCGGCCGCCCTGAGCGCCTCAGCCTCACAGGTCAGCGGCTCGCCTGGCCGCGCCAGGAGCACGACATGGTCGGCATGGCGGATGCAGCGCTCCATCCAGGCCCCGGATGGCTCGGGCGAGACGTAGATCACCCTCTCGCGGCTCGCCTCGAAGCGGTACAGCCAGTTCTCGTCCTCCTCGTCGGGCATTGCCGCGACCAGATCGACCCCGGCCCCGTGGCTCTGTCGCATCTCGGCCAGGAACGCCTGGGCAAAGTCCGAAACCGCCACGCCATGCGTGACCGGAACAATGGCGAAGGTTGTGGGCGTGAACGTCCTGGGCTTGCTGCGGGTCGCCGCGCGAAGCCGCTCGGCCAGCAGCTTCGAGAGATAGAGCATGACGGCGGGCCAGCGCTCGATGAGATCCTCGAAATCCGTCCGGGCCAGGGTCAGGAGGACCGAGTCCCGCAAGGCCGTGACGGTCGCCGAGCGCGGCGCATGGGAGATGAGGGCCATCTCGCCGATGGTCTCCGGCGGCGCAATGCGTGCGATGCGCTGCTGCTCGCCGTGACTGCCCTGCACCGACACCCCAAGGGCCCCGGACACGAGCATGTAGAGCGCATCGGCCGGATCGCCCTCCTCGAAGAGGACCTCACCGCCAGGGAGCACGATGCGCTGGAGTTTGGACTGAAGTTCGAGACGGGCAGCCGGGTCAATTCCAGCCCACAGAGGCAGGTCAAAGTCCGCCAGTTCTTCAAGCAAGTTCGTCGCGCCCATGGAATTCCGTAACGTTATCGTTCCGGTGCCACTAGCGGGAATCCGCCGCCCTGACAAATCCGCTTTTGGCGTAGCGCGAAGTCGCTCAGGCGGCGCGGGAGAACCGCGCCGCCCGGAAACGGCTCAGTTCCGGCTCTTGTCGACCAGGGCCTTTTCCTTGATCCACGGCATCATGTCTCGCAGGCGGCCGCCGACATCCTCGATCGGGTGCGCGGCGTTGCGGGCCCGGGTCGCCTTGAAGGAGGTCTGGTTGACCTTGTTCTCGAGCATCCAGTCGCGGGTGAACTTCCCGCTCTGGATATCCTCCAGGACCCGCTTCATCTCGGCTTTGGTCTCGGCCGTGATGATGCGCGGGCCGGTCACGTACTCGCCGTACTCGGCCGTGTTGGAAATCGAGTAGTTCATGTTGGCGATGCCGCCCTCGTAGATCAGGTCGACGATCAGCTTCACCTCGTGGAGACACTCGAAATAGGCCATCTCGGGGGCGTAGCCCGCTTCGACCAGGGTCTCGAAGCCCGCCTTGATCAGCTCGACGAGACCGCCGCAGAGCACCACCTGCTCGCCGAAGAGATCTGTCTCGCACTCCTCCTTGAAGGTCGTCTCGATGATGCCGGCGCGGCCGCCGCCATTGGCGGAGGCGTAGGAGAGCGCGATGTCATGAGCATTGCCCGTGGCGTCCTGATGGATCGCGATCAGGGTCGGCACGCCGCCACCGCGCTGGTATTCGGAACGCACCGTATGGCCCGGCCCCTTCGGGGCGACCATGAGCACGTCCAGATCCTTGCGGGGCTCGATGAGGTTGAAGTGGACGTTGAGGCCGTGAGCGAAGAGCAGCGCCGCGCCCTGCTTCATGTTGTCGTGAAGCTCGTTGCGGTAGATGTCGGCCTGGAGCTCGTCGGGGGTCAGCATCATGACCACGTCGGCCCACTTGGCGGCCTCGGCAACGTCCATGACCTTGAGCCCGGCCTTCTCGGCCTTGGCCACGGAGGGCGAGCCCTTACGCAGGGCCACGACGATGTCCTTCACGCCGGAATCGCGCAGGTTCAGGGTATGGGCGTGGCCCTGGCTGCCGTAGCCGACGATGGCAACCTTCTTGCCCTTGATCAGATTGATGTCCGCGTCGCGATCGTAATAGACACGCATGGTCCTCGGGTCCCTTAGTTCAAAGGGGGGCTTTTCCCCCGTCCTCGTAGCCGCCGCGCGATCCTTGGGATCTGCGCAACATTTGTTTTGTCAGGCGCCGCTTTTAGCGAATAAAACTGCGCTGACAAGGTGTTGTTTGTAGCAAAACTGCCGACCCTGCCTGCACCCAGCGCAAGGCCGGCCTTTTCTGTCAACAAACGATCCGAGCCTGGAGAGTTCAAAAGGCTCTCCAATGCTCTAGATTGGCCTTGATCCCTGTTGCCGAGAAGGACAACGCCGCATGCAGCGTCTTGCCACTCCCGCCGAAGTCATCTTGTTCTGGCGCGAGGCCGGTCCTGACAAATGGTTTTCGAAGGACGAAGCCTTCGACCAGGTCTGCCGCGACCGTTTCCTGCCCACCTATGAGGCTGCCGCCCGGGGCGATCTCAACGAGTGGGAACTCACCCCGGAGGGCGCGCTCGCCGTCATTCTCCTCCTCGACCAGTTTCCCCGGAACATGTTCCGGGGAAAGCGCGAAACCTACAAAGCCGACCCGGTGGCCCTGATGGCCGCTGACCGCGCCATCGAGCGCGGATTCGACCATCGGGTGGAACCTGAGTTCCGCCGGTTTTTCTACCTTCCCTTCATGCACTCCGAGTCCCTCAGGCATCAGGAGCGCTCGGTGGCCCTGAACGAAGCCCTCGGCGAGGACTCCATCAAGTGGGCGCGCCACCATCACGGCATCATTGCCCGCTTCGGCCGTTTCCCTCACCGCAATGCCATTCTCGGCCGCGAGACGACGCCCGAGGAGGAAGCGTTCCTGCAGGAGAACGACTTCAGGGGGTGAGGCCTCAGCTAATCCCTTCCGCGCCCCGCGCCATGGCGGCGACGCCGGTGCGGGAGACCTCGACCAGTCCGACTGCGGTCATCAGCTTGATGAAGCGCTCGACCTCGTCGGTCGTGCCGGTCAGCTCGTACACGAACGAGGTCAGGGTTGCGTCCATCGTACGGGCGCCGAACGCCGAGGCGAGACGCATCGCCTCCACCCGGTGATCGCCCTTGCCGACAACCTTGACGAGACAAAGCTCGCGCTCGACGGCCTCGCCGGTGAGCGTGAGGTCCACGACCCGGTGAACGGGCACGAGGCGCTCGAGTTGGCTCTTGATCTGCTGAATGATGCTGTCGGTGCCCGTGGTCACGATGGTGATGCGCGAGATATGCGCCTCGTGCTCCGTCTCGGTGACGGTCAGGCTCTCGATGTTATAGCCGCGACCGGAGAACAGGCCGGCAATGCGCGCAAGCACGCCGGGTTCGTTGTCGACCACGATGGCGAGCGTATGCCGGCTCGAGGGTTCGACGCGGGTCGCATCGGGATAATGAGTTTTCATCTGCAGCATGGTTTGGTTTCCCGAATTCTGATTGGCCTCAAGCCGCCCTGCGGTAGTTTTCGATGGCTTCCTCGTCGATCTCGTCGGCCGTGACGACCCATTCCTCCGTCATGGCGGCAGCGCGCCATTCCTGAAAGGCCGGTAGCGACAGGATCGCGTCCACATAAGCCTGCGTGGTGGCATCGAGCGCGATGGAGTAGGTGTCGAGACGCGTCACGAGCGGCGCATACATGGCATCGGCCGCCGAGAATGCGCCGAACAGGAACAGGCCGCCGGCACCA
The DNA here is from genome assembly GCF_013307435.2 of Microvirga terrae. Lineage (NCBI taxonomy): Bacteria > Pseudomonadati > Pseudomonadota > Alphaproteobacteria > Hyphomicrobiales > Methylobacteriaceae > Microvirga > Microvirga terrae. Next base: position 1,628,901 of record NZ_CP102845.1, on the reverse strand, counting down.
AAACGCTCGCGCGACTGACGGACGATCTCGCTGAAACGCGCGACATCACGAGCGACGGCCTCGCTCCGATCCTTCCTGGCGAACTTCTTGCCGAGATTCATCGGGCATGCGGAGCGCAGGGCCGAAAAACCTGCATGCATTTCGGCTGCGATCGAGCGCGCCATGGCGCGGGCCTTCCGATCGTCCGGCCACACCGGCGCGCCGAAGGCGTCACCCACATATTCCATGATGGCAATGGACTCCCATACGGTCACATCGCCGTCGATCAGGATCGGCACCTTGCCGGCGGGCGAATGCTTCAGGACCTGCGCCTTCGTGTCCGGCAGGTCGAGCGGGATGGTGATCTCGTCGAAGGTAACCCCGAGCTGCTTCATCAGCAGCCAGGGCCGTAGCGACCAGGACGAGTAGCACTTGTTGGCGATGACGAGAGTTGGCATGGTTCCGACTTCCCGCATCACACCAGCATCTTGCCCTTCTCGTCGATCACGGAGCCGATATCGGCTCCGGTCTCGCCGAGATAGTCGTTGAGCAGCATCTCGTTATGCGCCTTGCCCGAAGGAATCATCGGGAAGCAGTTCTCGGTCTTGTCGACGATGCAGTCGAAGATGACCGGGCGGTTCACGTTGATCATCTCTAGGATCTTGGCGTCGAGGTCGCCGGGCTTGTCGCAGCGGATGCCGACGCCCCCATAGGCCTCCGCGAGCTTCACGAAATCGGGCAGCGATTCCGAGTAGCTGTGGGAGTATCGCCCGCCGTGCAGCAGCTCCTGCCACTGACGCACCATTCCCATGTACTCGTTGTTGAGGATGAAGACCTTGACCGGCAGGTTGTACTGCAAAGCCGTCGACATCTCCTGCAGCATCATCTGGATCGAGGCTTCGCCGGCAATGTCGATCACGAGAGCATCGGGATGCGCCAGCTGAGCGCCGACCGCCGCCGGCAATCCGTACCCCATCGTGCCGTGGCCGCCCGAGGTCATCCAGCGGTTCGGCTCCTCAAACTTGAAGTATTGCGCCGCCCACATCTGGTGCTGGCCCACTTCCGTCGTGACGTAGGTCTCGCGATCCCTGGTCAATTCATACAGGCGCTGGATCGCGTATTGCGGCTTGATGGTTTCAGTCGAGTTGCGGAAGGCCAGACAGTTGCGGGCGCGCCAGCCGTCGATCTTTCCCCACCATTCCGTGAGAGCGGCCTTGTCCGGCTGATGGGCATTCTGCCGCCACAGGCGCAGCATGTCCTCCAGAACATGCGCGCAATCGCCGACGATCGGGATATCAACCTTCACGGTCTTGTTGATGGAGGACGGATCGATGTCCACGTGAATGCGCTTGGAGAAGGGTGAGAAAGCATCGAGGCGGCCCGTGATGCGATCGTCGAACCGTGCACCGATATTGATCATCACGTCGCATTCGTGCATCGCGAGATTGGCTTCGTAAGTGCCGTGCATGCCGAGCATGCCGAGCCACCGGCGGTCGGAGGCCGGAAAGGCGCCAAGCCCCATCAGCGTCGAGGTGATGGGAAAGCCCGTGAGTTGCACGAGCTCACGCAGAAGCGCGGAAGCGTGAGGACCCGAATTGACCACGCCGCCGCCCGTATAGAACACCGGACGCTTGGCCTTGGCCATCAGCTCCACGGCCGCGCGGATATGGTCCAGGTCACCCTTGACGGTCGGCCGATAGGTCTTGTGCTGGTTGCTCAAGGGGCGCACGTAAGAGCCGGTCTTGAACTGAATGTCCTTCGGCAGGTCGACCACGACCGGTCCCGGCCGTCCGTTCTGGGCCACGTAGAAGGCCTCATGGAGGACGCGCGGCAGATCCTCGATGTTTTTGACGAGATAGTTGTGCTTCGTGCAGTGGCGGGTGATGCCGACCGTATCGCATTCCTGGAAGGCATCGGAGCCGATGAGATGTGTCGGAACCTGGCCGGTGATGCAGACCAGGGGGATCGAGTCCATCATGGCGTCCGCCAGACCCGTGATTGCGTTGGTCGCACCGGGACCGGACGTCACCAGCACGACGCCGGGCTTGCCGGACGAGCGGGCATAGCCTTCGGCCGCATGCACCGCCCCCTGCTCATGGCGCACGAGGACGTGGCGAACCCTGTCCTGGTGAAAGAGCGCATCGTAAATGGGAAGCACCGCACCGCCCGGATAACCGAAGATATGCTCAACTCCCTGATCCTGCAGGGCTCGGATCACCATTTCGGCTCCGGTCATCGTCTCGCTCATCTCACTCGCTCCCTGGGGTCTTTCGCATCACTGTCTTGGAATTTGGGCAATAAAAAAGGCCCCTGAGGGGGCCTGTGCGCCATCGCCGGACCTGCGGGTCAATCCCGCTCCGTCGATGGCGCTCGTACTACGAGAATAAGCTTGCGCATGGGGGCAGCTCTCGGTTCAAAAGTTGCGCCGACGCTAAACGATCCGTTTCATTCGGTCAAGCGGGAGGGACTTGCTTTGAAGCGGCTTAGCTTTTGCTCCAGGCCCCCTATTTTAGTTGTATGACCATGTCCGATCCTATCCCATCGACCGGCGCGCCCACGCCGAACCTGCGCCTCACCGCCCGCGCCCTGCTCCTGGGCGACCGCCTCGACGTGGCCGGGCTCGAGCGGAGCGACGTGCTCTCCACCACGCCCCTCGCGTTCCGGGCCGGACAGGACGGCTTCGTGGCCCTCTTCCGCTACGGCGTCGCTGTGCTAGTTGGACTGACGCCCCTGGAGGAGGACGAGGTCATCCGCAGCCTGCGTCAGCGCATCCGGGGCGAGTTCGCCCGGCACGAGGAAGAGACCGCGATCATCGAGATCACACCGGACCGCGACGACCAGATCCCGCCGGGCGGGCCGATCTACATCAAGCAGCTCTCGACCGAGCGCCTGATCGTGATTGCCGATGCCCTGTCCAAGAGCGCGACCCTCGCCCGGGACGAGCGGGAGGCCACGGCCGCCTTCGAGCTGGTGGAGCCCTCGGTCCAGCACCTCGCCGAGCGGGGCCGACGGCCCAGGGACCGCCGTCGGATCCTCAAGCAGGTCGGCCAAGCGCTCCTGGTCCGGCAGCGCATGTCGGGCGGCGTGGCCGTGGAGGAAAAGCCGGATGTCCTCTGGGACCGCCCGGACCTGGAGCGCCTCTATGCCCGTCTGGAGGACGAATACGAGTTGAAGGAGCGCGCCACGGCGCTCCACCGTAAGCTCGAAGTGCTGGGCGACACCGCCCAGGCCCTGACCGACATCATCGATACGGAACGGTCCTTGCGTCTCGAACTGATCATCGTTCTCCTGATCGTGTTCGAGATCGTCATTACCTTCTATCAGATGGCGACCGGCGCTCCGGGGCATTGATCCGGGCCATCACGGCCTCGAAGCCCCGCTCCGGCTCGACCCATTGCCAATCGGGCAACTGGTGGCGGAACCAGGTGAACTGACGCTTGGCATAGCGCCGCGTGTCGCCCTGACCCCTGGCGACGGCCTCGTCGAGCGGGATTTCGCCGCGCAGATGGGCGAGGAGGCCCGGAACGCCGTGAGCGCGCATGGCCGGCAGCATGGGGTCGAGGTTCCGCTCGCCCAGGGCCTCCACTTCATCCAGCGCGCCCTGGTCCATCATGGCGAGGAAACGCGTGTCGATGCGCCGACGCAGCTCGTCCCGGTCGGGGGCAAGAAAGAGTTTGACGATCGGCATGCCGGCCAGTGGCCCCGGCTGGCGGTCTCCGTGGAACGACACGAGCGGCCGACCAGTCGCAGCGAAGACCTCGAGCGCCCGCTGGACGCGCAGGCGGTCGGAGGGGTGCAAGGTCCGGGCCGTCTCGGGGTCACGGCCCGACAGGAGGCTATGAAGCTCGGGTGTATCCAGTCCTTCGCTGTCCCGGCGCACCTGCTCGCGCACGGCGTCGGGCACGGCGGGCATGTCGGACAGGCCTTCGGTCAGCGCCTTGAAGTAGAGCCCGGTCCCGCCCACGACGATCGGCAGCTTCCGACCCTTGAGCTCCTGGAGAGCCGCAACGGCGTCGGCCACGTAGCGCCCGACGGAAAAGTTCACGCCAGCATCCACATGACCATAGAGCCGATGGGGAGCCTGAGTCTCCTCCTCCGGCGTGGGCCGGGCCGTGATCACCCGAAGATCCCCGTAGACCTGCATGGAATCGGCGTTGATCACCACGCCGTCGAGCTCTTGGGCCAGTCTGATGCCCAATGCGGACTTGCCTGAAGCGGTCGGCCCTGCGATGAGAACCGCGCCGACCTTCAACCCACTCACAGCCAGGTCTCCCAATGGCGTCTTCCCCGAATGCCCTCGTTGCGACCCTGATCGCCGATCCGTCCCGGCCCGCTCTGACGGACAAGGTCCTGGCGCTCGCCGCAACGTCGCTCGGACAAGAGACGGAACGCTCCGTCCTGGCAAGGGGAATCGCCGCGGATCTGATTGTTCCGGCTCCAGCGGAGGCCAGAGCCGTCGAGGCCGCCCTGCGCCGCGCTCTCGACGACCGGCCCGTCGATATCGTGGTGCAGCCCTTGGCGACTCGCCGCAAGCGCCTGTTCCTGGCGGATATGGATTCCACCATGATCGGCCAGGAATGCATCGACGAGCTGGCCGATTACGTCGGGTTGAAAAGGGAAGTCTCCGAAATCACCGAACGCGCCATGCGCGGCGAGATCGCCTTCGAGCCGGCCCTGCGCGAGCGGGTTGCTCTGTTGAAGAACCTTCCAGTCGGGGTGGTCGACGAGATCATCGAGAAACGCATCACCCTGACGCCCGGCGGCCGGGCGCTCGTCCAGACCATGCGCGCCAACGGGGCCTATACCTGTCTCGTCTCCGGCGGCTTCACCCTGTTCACCGGTCCGATCGGGGCCAAGATCGGCTTCAACGAACACCGCTCCAACCGCCTCATCGTGGAGGGCGAGAGGCTCGCCGGCACTGTCGAGGAGCCGATCCTGGGCCGGGAGGCGAAGCTCGCGACGCTCATCGAGCTGCGCACCCGCTTCGGCCTGGCGCCGCACGAGGCCATGGCGGTGGGGGACGGCGCCAACGACCTCGCCATGCTGGAGGAAGCCGGGCTCGGCATCGCCTTCCACGCCAAGCCAGCCGTTGCGGCAGCGGCCCATGCACGGATTGATCATGCGGACCTGACCGCCCTGCTTTACGTGCAAGGGTATCGGGAAGGCGAAATCGCCGTGTAAGCACTCCCCCAAGAACCCAGCCAAGATTCCATTTGACTAATGTAATTAAGTACCATTAATAGGCAGATGATCCTATCGCATAGGGAGCACTGCCGTGCCGTATCCAACCAACCATGCACCGGTCATTGGTCGCCTGACCGCCGATTACGTCATCGAGCATGCGATCGACCATTACATCATCGGCGTGGTTCAAGCGAAGGATGAGGATGGCGATCCCCTCACTTATGAGCTGATCGACGACGCGGGCGGACGCTTCTATCTGACCGGCGACGATCTACGGGTGAAGGATGGCAGCCGGCTCGATCACGAAACTAATCCTTTCCACACGGTGAAAGTTCGTGTCACGGATATCCATGGTTGGTCCGTCGAGCAGGAGTTCACGATTCGGGTTCTCGACGGCAATGGAAATCCTCCGCCGCCTCCGCAGAACCACGCTCCGAATGACCTCGTCGTGTGGGCCGAGGACGTGCCGGAGAATGCGCTCGGCGGTTACTTCGTCGGTCAGGTCCTCGGCTACGACCCGGACGGGGATCAGCTCAGCTATCGTATCGTCAATCAGGACAGTCCTTTCGTTCTGAAAGGCAACCAGATCTTTCTGCGCGAGGGCGCCGTTCTCGATTACGAAACACGCCCGGTTCAGATCGTGACGATTGAAGCGTCTGACGGACGTGGTGGAACGCTGACTCGGAGCTTCGACATCAAAGTCAAGGATATGCCTGAGACTCCGCCGCAGAACCATGCGCCGGAGGTTGTCCTGATCGGCGGCTACGTTCCGGAGAAGGTGCCATCCGGAAGTTATGTCGGCAACATCGATGTCGTGGATCCGGACGGCGACCTCGTTCAACTGGAGCTCGTCGACGATGCGGACGGTCGGTTCACTCTCGATGGTCACCGGCTGCTCGTTCTCAACGGATCCAAGCTCGATTACGAAACGGCCATGGCTCACGACATCTGGGTGCGCGCGACGGACCACCGGGGAGGCATGACGCTCGAACGGCTTACGATCACCGTCATCGATGTGAACGAGGATCAGAATCCACCTCCTGAAAATCAGGCCCCGACCATGCTGATGCTGGACGGGGTTCAGGTTCTGGAAAACGCCCCCACGGGCGCTGTCGTCGGCTATCTGCATGGCGTCGATCCGGACGGTGATCCACTGACCTTCAGCCTGCTCGACGATGCCGACGGCCGGTTCAAGATCGAGTACAACCGGATTGTCGTCGCGGACGGAACGAAGCTCGACTACGAGACGGCCCGTGAGCATCCGATCCGCGTTCAGGTCAGCGACGGACGAGGCGGCGTCAAGGAAGCGATCTTTACCATCCATGTCCGCGACAGGCCCGATACGCCGCCGAACAGCCACGCCCCGATCATCGAGGATCTGATGGGATCCGTGATGGTGGAGAACGCCCAGAACGGCACGATCGTCGTGACCGTGAGCGCCTATGATCCGGACGGGGATCCCCTCTTCTACGAACTCCTCGACAACAGCGATGGCCGTTTCAGGATCGAAAACAACGTGATCGTCGTGGCGGACGGCAGCCGCCTCGACTATGAGGCGAGCCACTCTCATAGCGTGCGGGTTCGCGTGACGGACAGCCATGGTCTTTCAGACACACGGACCTTCGCCATCGCCGTCAAGGATGTGAACGAGAATCCGCCGCCACCGGACAACCATGCTCCGATCGACATCATTCTGTCTGACGACACGGTTGTCGAGAATAGCGACAACGGCACGATCGTAGGCCTTCTGATCGGCAAGGATGAAGACGCCGGAGAACGCCTGACCTATTCGCTCCTTGACGATGCCGGTGGCCGCTTCGAGATCGTTGGCGATGAACTGGTAGTCAAGAACGGCGCAAAGCTGGATTATGAGATCCAAGCATCTCATGTCGTGACCATGCGCGTGACCGACTCGCACGGTCTCAGCCTCGTGAAGTCGTTCGTCATTCACGTCGAGGACGAGGACGACGAGTCCACGCAGGGATCCGATGGCAACGATACGATCGTAGGCGGCGCGGGTGACGACGTCTTCTTCGGAGGTCTTGGGGACGACATTCTGACCGGCGGCGCCGGTAACGACTCCCTAAGTGGGGGTGATGGCAACGACCGGCTGTTCGGTGGGAAAGGCAAGGATGTCATCGCCGGCGGCCTGGGTGCCGATACTCTGACGGGCGGAGCCGGAAAGGACGTCTTTGTTTTCGACACGAAGCCCGGCGCAGGAAACGTCGATCGTATCACGGACTTCTCGGTGAAGGACGACACGATCCATCTGGCGCGCACGATCTTCAAAGCCGCCGGTCCCAAAGGCATCCTGTCCAAGGGCGCGTTCTGGATCGGCTCGGAAGCGCATGCCGCCGCAGATCGCATCATCTACAATGCTGACAACGGCAAGCTCTACTATGATGCGGACGGGAGCGGGTCAAAGGCCGCGGTTCAGATTGCCCTGTTGAAGGCAGACCTCGACCTGAAAGCGAAGGACTTCATGATCATCTGATCATGCTCCCGGAATGGATCGTGCCTTGTGAGAGCGAGCCTCGCCGGCTCGCTCTCACATCCTTGCGTATTCGAACCGCTCCACCTATGAGCAGCCCGACGAGGAATCGTCTCCCGTCCTCTCCACCGAGGAGAACGGAAAGGCGGTTTCCGACGAGCCGCGGAAGCGACGCCGCGATGGAGCGGATCAGCCCTTGATGAAAGTCAGAACGTCGTTGTTGAACCGGTCGGCCTCGAGCTGTGCCAGACCATGGGCCCCACCGGGATAAACCTTCAAGGTCGCATTGGACACGATCTTTGACGAGAGCATCGCTGACGCGACGATCGGAACGATCTGATCATCATCCCCATGGACGATGAGCGTCGGCACATCGAACTTCTTCAGGTCCTCGGTCAGGTCGGTTTCCGAGAATTGCTTGATGCAATCGTAGGCAGGCTTGATGCCGGCCAGCATGCCCTGCAGCCAGAAGTTCATGCGGATGCCCTCCGAGATCTTGGCACCCTCGCGATTGTAGCCATAGAACGGCAGGCTGAGATCGTGGAAGAACTGCGAGCGGTTCTCGTAGGTGTTCTTGCGGATGTCGTCGAAGACCTCGATCGGCAGGCCCTTCGGATTGGCCTCCGTCTTCAGCATCAGGGGCGGGATAGCCCCGACCAGCACGATCTTGGCGACCCGCTGGGTCCCGTGTCGGCCGATATAACGGGTGACCTCGCCGCCGCCGGTCGAGTGCCCGATCAGAATGATGTCCCGCAGGTTGAGCTCCTCGATGACGGCTGCGAGATCGTCCGCATACGTATCCATGTCGTTGCCGGTCCAGGTCTGGGTCGAGCGCCCGTGCCCACGCCGGTCATGCGCGACGACACGATAGCCGCGTTCGCCGAAGAACATCATCTGCGCATCCCAGGCATCCGCATCGAGCGGCCACCCGTGCGAGAAGACGATGGGCTGTCCGGAGCCCCAGTCCTTGTAGAAGATTTCGGTGCCGTCCCTCGTCTTGATCGTGCTCATGGCCTGCTCCTGACGCCCCACCGAATTGGGGTGCTCGTTCAGAACGCACGGCAGCATGCCGGCGACTGTGGCCCCTCGTCGTTTGCAACACACCGGATGCGGGATACTGAAACTGGAACGGGAAGACTCAACTCGACCGCCGGGGGGATGGAACGTCTCCGGCGATTCTTCACATAAGTTATCCTGACAAGGTGGGCCCTTTATGACAAGGAAGGACGCCGCTTAGCTTTTAGGCAATTGTACCCGTCGTACGATCTCCGCCACCACGGTCGGATCGGCGACCGTCGAGGTATCGCCGTGGTTCTCGTAATCGCCGGCGGCAATACGCGTGAGGATCCGGCGCAGGATCTTTCCGGAACGGTTCTTGGGCAATTGCGGTGCCCATTCGATTCTGTCCGGTGTCGCAATCGGGCCGATTCGCGTGCGCACGACCTGGACGAGGTCGCGACGGAGGTTGTCGCTTTCGGCGACTCCGTCCTTGAGAGTGACGAAGGCGAAGATGCCCTGCCCCTTGATCTCGTGCGGCATGCCCACCACGGCGGCCTCGGCCACGGACGGGTGAGACGCCAGGGCGGACTCGACCTCGACTGTGCCGAGCCGGTGGCCTGAGACGTTGATCACATCATCCAGGCGGCCGGTGATCCAGTAATAGCCGTCCTCATCGCGCCGGGCGCCGTCGCCGGTGAAGTAATAGCCCGGGAAGGTGCTGAAATAGGTTTTCAGGAAACGTTCTCGGTCGCCCAGGATTGTGCGGGCCTGTCCGGGCCAGGAATCGGCAAAGCAGAGATTGCCCGCCCCCTCGCCTTCGACGATCGTCCCGTCGCCGGCGAGCAGCACAGGCCGTACGCCGAAGAAGGGCTTCGCCGCCGAGCCCGGCTTCAGGTCCATGGCGCCCGGCAGCGGGCACAGGAGAACGGCACCGGTCTCCGTCTGCCAATAGGTATCGATGATCGGGCAGCGCCCTCCTCCAACGACCTCGTGGTACCAGATCCAGGCTTCCGGATTGATCGGCTCGCCCACCGAGCCCATGATCCGCAGGGACGACAGGTCGTGCCTGCGTACTGGGCCTTCACCGTCGCGCATGAGGGAGCGGATCGCAGTCGGCGCGGTGTAGAAGATATTGACCTTATAGGTCTCGATGATCTGCCACCATCGAGACGCGTCCGGCCAGGTCGGGACGCCCTCGAACAGCACGATGGTGGCGCCGTTCGCGAGCGGCCCGTAGATCAGGTAGGTATGCGCCGTCACCCAGCCCACATCCGCCGTGCAGAAGTGGACGTCGCCGGGGTGGTAGTCGAACATCGCCCTGAAGCTCGCGGCTGCATGGACGAGATAGCCGCCGGTGGTGTGGAGCATGCCCTTCGGCTTGCCCGTCGAGCCGGAGGTATAGAGCACGAAGAGCGGATCCTCGGCGCCGACCTCGACCGGGGGAGAATCCACCGACGCTTCGGCAAGAGCCTCATCGTACCAGCGGTCGCGGCCGGCCGTCATGGGAACCTCGCACCCGGTTCGGCGCACCACGAGTACATGCTCGACGACGGGAAGGCTTTCGAGCGCCACGTCCACATTCTTCTTGAGCGGGACATGCTTGCCGGCACGCAAGCCTTCGTCGGCCGTGATCAGAACCCGCGAGCGGCAATCCTCGATGCGTCCGGCCAGCGCCTGCGCCGAGAACCCGCTGAACACCACGGAGTGTACGGCGCCGATCCGGGCGCAGGCCAGCATGGCGGCGATGGCCTCCGGCACCACGGGAAGGTAGACGCTGACGAAATCACCCTTCCTGACCCCGAGCGCCTTCAGGGCGTTAGCGAGGCGGGAGACCTCCTGCTTCAGGTCGTTCCAGGTGACCGTCCGGCTGTCACCCGGGGTATCTCCCTCCCACAGGATGGCGGCGTCACCGCCGCGGTCACGGGCGTGGCGGTCGAGACAATTGAAGGACGCGTTCAGCCTGCCGTCGGCGAACCACTCGATGGCGACCTCGTCGGGCGAGTAACGCGTGTTCTTCACGCTCGTGAAGGGTTTCGCCCAGTCGAGAATCTGCGCCTGTTCGCGCCAGAAGCCCTCCGGATCGTCGAGGGAGCGCCGGTACAGCTCCTGATATGCTTGCGCATCCACATGGGCGGTCGACTTCAGGGCGGCGGGAACGGGGAAGACGGGCTGGCTCATCGGAGGCTTGGTCTCTGGAACTCTGGCCCGGCAAGAGCAGGGGCAAGCGGAAAGTCGCCGTCAGATGCTCCGGTCAGACCGCTTAGTCAACCGTTTTGTTCTTTATTAAGAACAAATCTGTCATGCAAAATGAAAAAGGCGGCCTCCAGGGCCGCCTTTTCGAAAGTCGGATGAGCCGTCTTATTCGATCGACAGAGCGACGAAGCGCACTTCGCCCTGGGCGTTCGCCACCAGGAGCAGGGCGGACTTGCGGCCCTGGGTCTTGAGGTCGTCGATCTTCTTGGTCACGTCGGCCGGGCTTGTCACCGGCTCCTGATTGACCTCGACGATGACCTCGCCGGCCTGGATGCGCTTGTCGGACGCATTCGAGTTCGGATCGACCCGGGTGATGACCACGCCCTTCAGGTCGTCCTTCAGGCTGAACCGGCGGCGCAACTCGTCCGTCATGCCGGACATGTTGAGGCCGAGCGCCTGACGGGTCGCGGTCGGCGGCTCGGTCGAGGGCTGCTGCAGGCTGGCCTGCTTCTCGGTATCCTCGAGCCGGCCCAGGGTGACCTGCTTGGTCATCTCCTGGCCCTTGCGGACGATGGCCACGTCGACGGCCTTGCCAACCGGCGTCGAGGCGACGATCCGCGGCAGGTCGCGGGAATCCTTGACCTCCTTGCCGTCGAAGCGAACGATCACGTCGCCGACCTCAAGGCCAGCCGGCTTGGCGGGTCCCTTGTCGTCGATGCCCGCGATGAGGGCGCCGCGTGCCGTGCCCAGGTTCAACGCTTCAGCGGTCGCATCATCCACGTTCTGGATGCGCACGCCGAGCCAGCCGCGGCGGGTCTCCCCAAACTGGCGCAGCTGATCGATGACCGGAACGGCCGTGGAGGCGGGCACCGCGAAGCCGATACCGACCGAGCCGCCGGTCGGCGAGAGAATGGCCGTGTTGATGCCGATGACCTCGCCGTTCATGTTGAAGAGCGGGCCGCCGGAATTGCCCTTGTTGATGGAGGCGTCGGTCTGGATGTAGTTGTCGTAAGGACCGGACTCGATGTTGCGGCCACGGGCCGATACGATGCCGGCCGTCACCGAACCGCCGAGGCCGAAGGGATTGCCGATGGCCATCACCCAGTCGCCGGCGCGGATGGACTCCGAGTCGCCGAACTTCACCGCCTTCAGGGGCTTGTCGGACTTCACCTTCAGAACGGCAAGATCCACCTTGGAATCCTTGCCGACGATCTCGGCCTTCAGCCGCGTGCCGTCCGGGAAGATCACGCTGATATCGTTGGCATCGCCGATCACATGGTTGTTCGTCACCACGATGCCCGACGGATCGATCACGAATCCGGAGCCGAGCGAGTTCGAGCTGCGCGGCCGCGAGGGACTGCTCTCTCCATTGCCCCCCTGTCCACGGCGGTTGAAGAATTCCTCGAAGAGATCCTCGAAGGGGGTTCCGGGCGGCAGCTGAGGCAAGGTCCGGTTGCGGGCTTCGACCGTGGTCGAGGCCGAGATGTTGACCACGGCCGGAGTGACCTCATCGGCGAGATCAGCAAAGGATTCGGGCGCCGAGCGCGCATAGGCGGGCAGCGGCATGGCGGCCGTCGCGACAATCGTGAAGACCGCGAAGCAGGACGCGGCCAACCGGCGCAGGGGGCGCTGGGGCAGCGCTGTCGTGGAAGGCGCCAGCGCATTCGTGGCTGTGTTCATCGAAAACCCTCTCTCGGAGAATAGCCATATAGATTGGTACTTGGCCCCGCCATTCAAGCGGATATTGCGGCGGAAGCTTGGCCTCAAGCCTCGGACCCGAAAGTGGAATCCACTTTCGGGATCAATCCGATGCCCAACGGGAAGCGAGACGCATCGTTTCGCCGGCCCCAGAGGCCTCAGCATGCGCGTTCAGCTGAATTGCCGCACCAGCCAGATCACCCCGAGCCCGATGATCGCCGATATGATCCCGACGATCCGCATCTGATCGCTCGGGCTATGGGCCGCCTCGTACATGGCCCGGCGCATGCCGTCAGGAAAGGCTGCAAACAAGATGCCCTCGACCGCGAGAGCGAGGCCGAGGGCTGCAATCAAGTCCATCATCAGGGATCATTGGGCTGGAGCCGGCTGGGCCGGCACGGGAGCGGTCTGCGTGGCGCCTCCGCCGTTCCGTCGACCGGCTGGGTCGTTGAAATAGCGGAAGAAGTCGGAATCGGGGCTCAACACGAGCCGGGTATCGCCCGACTTCAGACCCGCCTCATAGGCCTGCATCGAGCGGTAGAAGGAGAAGAACTCCGGATCCTGCCCGAAGGCCTCCGCCAGGATGCGGTTGCGGTCCGCATCACCCTGGCCGCGCAGCTCCTCGGCCCTCTGATTGGCCTCGGCCCGGATGATCGTCGCCTCGCGCTCGGCCTTGGCCCGGATGGTCTGGGCCTGCTGCTGACCGTTGGCGCGCAGGTCCGCCGCCTCGCGTTCGCGCTCGGTGCGCATGCGCTGGTAGACGGCCTGGCTGTTCGCCGCGGGCAGATCGACGCGGGTGAGGCGCACGTCGATCATCTCGATGCCAAGGCTCGCCGCCTGCCGGTTCACGTCCGCTTGGATGCGGTTCATGAGATCCGCGCGCTCGGTGCGCACGATGGCGTCCCGGGAAGCGCTCGCCAGGGTGTTGCGCATGGCCGAGTTGGTAAAGCTCTGCAGGCGCTGGTTGGCCAGCGCGATGTTGCCGACGGCCTGGTAGAAGCGCAGCGGGTCGACGATCCGGTAGCGCGTGAAGGCGTCGACCTCCAGGTTCTGCCGGTCGGCCGACAGCACGGTCTGCACCGGCAGGTCGAGATCGAGCACGCGCTTCTCGAAATAGGTCACCGTGTCGACCAGCGGCAGCTTGAACTTCAGGCCCGGCTCCGAAATGGCGGATTGGACCGCACCGAAGCGCAGCACAAGGGCATACTGGGTCTGCTGCACGATAAAGGTCGCGCTGTAGAGAACGATGGCCACGAGGACCAGGCCGATCAGGGCGACCGTGCGAAGAGTCGAACCGTTCATCGCGTGGCTCCCTGCTGGGTGGCGGTATTGCCCTGCTGCTGCGGGCGCTGGGGTTGCTGGGTAAGAGGCAGGAAGGGCACGACGCCCTGGCCGTTCTGGTCGACGATGATCTTCTCGATCCCGCCGAAGACGCGCTCCATGGTCTCGAGGAAGATGCGCTCGCGGCTGACGTCCGGAGCCTTGCGGTACTCTTCATAGACCTGGCGGAAGCGCGCCGCCTGACCGGTCGCATCGGCGACCGACTGCTCACGATAAGCCTCGGCCTGCTGCACCGTGCGGGAGGCCTCACCTCGCGCTTCGGGAACGACCCGGCTGGCGAAGGCTCCGGCCTCGTTCTGGACGCGCACCGCATCCTGCTGGGCGGCGTTCACGTCGAAGAAGGCCTGGCGCACCTCGGACGGAGGCTGGACGGCCTGAAGCTGGACCACGTTGATCAGGACGCCGGCGCCATAGGCGTCGAGGGCCTCCTGCATGATCTGGCGCACTTCCTGGGCGACGCTGGCCTGCTCGGTGGTCAGGATCGCCTGGATGTTGCGCCGGCCGATGACCTCGCGCATGGCGCTCTCGGCCACGGACTTGATGGTTCCGTCGGGATTCTGAAGGTTGAAGACGTAGTCCTGCGGACGGGCGGGATTGATCTGCCAGACCGCGTCGAAATCGATGTCGACGATGTTCTCGTCGGCGGTCAGCATCAGGCTTTCCTCGATCACGTCACGGGCGCGCCCCTGCCCGGTCGGCGTGGAGCGGTAGCCCACCTCGACCCGCTGCTGGGCGGTGACGTTCGGCTTGAGCACCCGGCCGATCGGATAGGGAAAGTTGTAGCGCAGACCTTCGCCGGAAGTCCGTGTATACTTCCCGAAGATCATGTTGATGCCGACCTCGTTGGGCCGCACCGTGTAGAATCCGGTGAGCAGCCAAACGGCGATCACGCCGAGAACGAGGATGATCAGCCCCCTGCCCCCCATGGAGCCGCCGGGGATGAAGTCTTTCAGGCGATCCTGGCTGCGGCGCAGGATGTCTTCCAGGTCCGGGGGCGTTCCATTGCCTTGCGGCCCCGAGCCCCAAGGGCTCTTGCCGCCTCCCGATCCGCCGCGTTGCCCCCAGGGGCCGCCGCCGCCGCTTTGGTTACTCCAAGGCATAGGACGCCTTTCCTCACTTATTATTGGTCTGCCGACACAGCCGTTGAGATCTCGAGACGGTTGTGGGTGTTGCCTCTTCCGCCTGTCAAGCCTGCGACTTGGGGATTGCAGGGCACTTCGTCAACCTTGGACAAGGTCAGGGACGCCTTTCGAGATCAATAAAGGTAAACGGATGCTCGTCGTCAGGTGCCTTCTGGTGATCCTCCCGCCTCGTCTCGCGGAACCGTGATCGGTCGAAATCGGGGAAGAGGGCGTCGCCTTCCGGGGCGGCATGCACCCTCGTCAGGAATATGCTCTGCACGTGCGGCAGGGCCAGCGCATAGATCTCAGCGCCCCCGACCACGGCGATGGACCCGGCTTCCATCCTGACGGCAAGCTCGGCGCCTTTGTCGACCGCCGCCTCCCACGTGTGGACCACGTGCACGCCGTCGGCGGAGAAGCCGGGATCGCGGGTCAGCACGATCGTCTCGCGCCCTGGCAGGGGCTTGCCGATGGACTGGAAAGTTTTCCGACCCATGATCATCGGCTTGCCCATGGTGAGCCTCCGGAAGCGCGCGAGATCGGTCTTGATGCGCCAGAGGAGATGATTGTCCCGCCCGATCACACCGTTCTCGGCGACCGCGACGACAAGGATGAGGGGAAGGGTCATGGCTCCTCCGCCAGACGTCTCAAGGCATCGCCCGTCACCCGCTGCACGGTCCATTCGTCCATGGGAACGGCCCCGATGGAGCGATAGACCCGCAGGGCCGGCTCGTTCCAGTCCAGGACCCACCATTCGAGGCGCGCCAGGCCCTCGTCGACGCAGCGGCGGGCGAGACGCCTCAGCAGCGCGCTCCCGATACCACGGGACCGGAAGGCAGGGCGGACGAAGAGATCCTCTAGATAGATCCCGTGCCGGCCACGAAAGGTCGAGAAGTTGTAGAACCAGATTGCGAAGCCGGCCGGCTCCCCGTCCCATTCGGCGATCTCCGCGAAGACCCGCGGGTCGGGACCGAACAGAGCTTTCGCGATATCCGCCTGCGTCGCGTCGACCTCGTGGGCCAGCCGCTCGTATTCGGCAAGGTCGCGGATGAAGCTGAAGATCGCCGGAGCATCGCGCTCTTCGGCCTTGCGGATGACGAGACTCATGCGGCTGTTGTGTCGCAAGTGATCGCTGCTGTCGAGCTTATTCGGCTTCGTCGTCCGCCTGAACACGGCGCGGAGAGCCCCATTCCTCCAGAATGGCGTTCATGTCGTCGAGGACGAAGAAGCGGGCGCTCTCCTGATCGTAGCCGTCGTTCAGCAGGTCGTCGTAGTCGGTGAGCCTGTGCCGGATATACGCCGTGAGGGACAGCCAGGCGGCCGTCTCGGGAGCGGCGCCGTGCAGGCCGCGGCTGCCCAGGGCATGGTCGGTCACGGCCTCGAACTCGTGCCGCGGAATGCGCGGGGCCAGGATGCGGACCGCGCTTTCGATGGCCTCGCGGCGGCTCATGCCGCGTCAGACCGCGACGGGCGCCTTGATGGCCGGATGCGGGTCGTAATCCTCGATCGCAATGTCATCATAGGCGAAATCGAAGAGCGAGCGCACCGAGGGATTGAGGCGCAGCTTCGGCAGAGGCCTCGGCTCGCGGGAGAGTTGGAGGCGGGCCTGCTCCAGATGGTTCAGATAGAGATGCGTATCCCCGAAGGAATGGACGAAGTCGCCGGGCTGCAGGCCCGTGGCCTGCGCCATCATGTGCGTGAGCAGCGCGTAGGACGCGATGTTGAACGGAACGCCCAGGAACACGTCCGCCGAACGCTGGTAGAGCTGGCAGGAGAGCCGCCCCTCCGCCACGTAGAACTGGAACAGGCAGTGGCAGGGTGCGAGCGCCATCTTGTCCAGATCCGCCGGGTTCCAGGCGGAGACGATCAGGCGGCGACTGTCGGGATTGCGGCGGATCTCGTCGAGCACCCAGCGGATCTGGTCGACGGTTCCGCCGTCCGGCTTGGCCCAGGAGCGCCACTGCTTGCCGTAGACGGGGCCGAGATCGCCGTTCTCGTCGGCCCATTCATCCCAGATCGAGACGCCGTTCTCCTTGAGATAGCGGATGTTGGTGTCGCCCTTCAGGAACCACAGCAGTTCGTGGACGATGGAGCGCAGATGCAGCTTCTTCGTGGTGACGAGCGGAAAACCCTGGCTGAGATCGAAGCGCATCTGGTGGCCGAAGACCGAGATCGTCCCGGTTCCGGTCCGGTCGTCCTTGCGGACGCCCTCGTCCATGATGCGGCGGATGAGATCGAGATAGGCTTGCATGGGGTGCTCCTCGCCCGATCATAGGGCAAGGAGATTACTCGTCCGAGTCGGATTTTTCGCCGTTAGAGATATCACAGTGGATTACGAATTAGCTTTCTCCAACTGCATTGTCTGACAGCAATTAGCGGTGCAGGATATGTAGAAATGAGGAAGGTCAGAGTTTGGACCTCTGACCCAGCGAGGTTTGGTGCCTCACACCCTCGTTCTAATATGAGCGTCAGGTTTGGAAGCTGACGATCTGGGTTAGTTCATAGGATTGGACCCCTATGAACCTCTCGCAGCAGAGCCGGAGAGACGGGGTGTCGCCGGCAAGCAAATCACCCTGTCTCATCTCTGCTTTAACCATAATAAGGCAGCAGCGCGCGGCCGCCGAGTCGGGACTTCGCCATTCCTGTGAATCGGTTAACCCCGTGAACGCCACGAGGGAACAGGCGGCCGCGCCGGTGTCTCTGTCACATTTTCATGGACGACTCGGCCGTTCCCTCTCTTTCAAAATCGGATCGCGCCACCTATATTGGGGTTGTCGGTCGCGAGACCGACTATGGCGATAAACGGCTATCGGAATAAACCCATCGGACCCGGGGGCGGTACCCGGCGCCTCCACCAAAGCCTAGGCTCAGCTTGGGTTTCGGCGGGGGCGAAATAGGATCGACGAGGGCGTAAAGGGTGGACTTTCGCTCGGCATGGTTCCGCCGTTATCGGGCCGAATCTATAGTTGCCAACGACAACTATGCTCCGGTTGCAGTGGCTGCGTAAGCGGTCCCTAAAGCCGAATCAAAGCCCTTGCGGGTAGCACCGTAAGGCGGGGTCCGGAGGCACCTGGCAACAGAAGCCTCCACTTTTGTTTCTGCAAGGGCTCGCTTATGGCCGGTGGTAAAGACCTGATCCGCTACGATCTTCTGGTGCAGGACGCGTTGAAGGGCGTCGTGCGCAAGGTTTTGATCGATGCCAAGGACGGGCTGCCGGGCGAGCATCACTTCTACATCTCCTTCCAGACGGATTTCCCCGGCGTTCGCCTTTCGAACCGCCTGCGTGAGAAATACCCTCAGGAGATGACCATCGTCCTCCAGCACCAGTTCTGGGATCTCATCGTCACGGAGCATACCTTCGAGGTCGGGCTGTCCTTCTCGGGCATCCCGGAGCGGCTGCTTATTCCCTTCGATGCCTTGACGGGCTTCTTCGATCCGTCGGTCCAGTTCGGCCTCAAGTTCGACAGCCAGGACGAGGATGAAGAGGACGACACCGAAGAGGCTCCCGCCGCGCCGCAGCCCATCCGCGGCAGTTCATCCGAGCCGGTCGAGTTGAAGCAGCCCCGCAAGCCCCTGTCTGCGGCGGACACGAAGCCAACCCCCGAGGCGGCCCCTGCGGCGAAAGCCGAGACCGACGACAAGGCCGAGATGCCCGAGGCCGGCGCGCCGGGCAGCGCCGAGGTCGTCAGTCTCGACGCGTTTCGCAAGAAGAACTGAACGTCCGACCTCCCCGCGTCATCGGGCCGTTGCCGGCGCCTCCCTTGGAGCGCGCCGCGTGAGGCGCATCGGCAGCCCGCCCCGCGGTCTCAGGGTGATCCGCTGCACGGGCGCGACCTCATGCCCCTCCACCAGATCGAGCCGCACCGAGCGCGCGATGGTCGCCAGGACGATCACGGCCTCCTGCAGGGAGAAGCTCGCCCCGATGCAGACCCTCGGCCCGGCGCCGAACGGCAGATAGGCGAAGCGGTCGATCCGGCTGCGGTTCTCGGGCAGGAAGCGTTCCGGCCGGAAGGCGTCCGGCTCGTCCCAGAGCGTCTTATGACGATGCAGCACGTACGGGGCGACCACCACCATCGAGCCCGCCGGGATCTCCAGGTCTCCGATCCGATCGTCGTTGATCGCCGTGCGGCTCATGTAGGGCGCCGGCGGATAGAGGCGCACGGCCTCGTCGATCACCGCCCGGGTGTAGACGAGCCCGTCCAGATGATGAGGCTCCACAGGTCCCTCCCGCAGAACCGCGTCGACCTCCTGCTCGAGGCGGATCCGCGCCCGCTCGTCCTGGGACAGCAGATAGAGCGACCAGGTCAGGGCGTTGGCCGTGGTCTCGTGTCCGGCACCGATGAAGGTGACGATGTTGGTGCGCACCTCGATGTCGCTCAGCCCCTTGCCGGTCTCGGGGTCCGCCGCCTCCAGGAGCAGGGTCAGCAGGTCGCGGGGCGCCGGCTCGCCGCGGGCGAGCAGGGCTTTCCGCGCATCGATCAGCGCGTTGACCGTCTCCTCGAAGAACCGGATCGACGGCCGTGCCCGCAGGCGGCCGATCCGGGGCACCCAATCGGGAAACCCGAAGATGTCGAGCGGATCGACCTTGCCCAGGCTGTTGAAGTAGCGCGTGATGGCGCGGCCCAGCGCATCGGGGTCCTTCGGTACCCCTTGCGTGAAGATCGTCCGCTCCAGAACGTCCAGGGTCACGCGGGTCATGTCCAGGGAGGCATCGACCACGCGCCCCTCCGGGCGCCGCTGCCAGCGACGCACGAGGCGGTCGGCCGCCGCGACCATCGCGGGAAAGAAGCTGCCCACATGGCGTGGTGTGAAGAGCGGCGCGATGGTGCGGCGCTGGAGCCGCCATTCGTCGCCCTCCGCGGTCACGAGCCCTCGGCCCAGGCCGGGCGCCAGGATCCGGATCTGCAGATCGTCCTTCCGGTAGTTGGCGGCGTTGTCCAGGAGGATGTGCCGGACGACCGCGGGATCGTTCACCACGGTCATGCGGCCGAGCGCCCCCTCGCCGGTGATGATCGGCTCCTCGAAATGGGCCTCCATCCAAGTGTTCAGAGGGTTTTCGCGCACTGCCCTCAGGAAGGCCACCATCCCGAGCGGCTCGGTGCGGGGTGCCGGATGAGGCGGGCGGAACAGGGGCGCTTCCAGGATGTCGCTCATGCGATTTTACAAGGCCTCCATGCGCGTTCGCGGTTGCGAGCGCCATCAATTGAGATAAGAACACGCAACTCCATCGAAAGAGGTCAGGATGTCGCCCTCAACCCGCATCGAAACAGATACCTTCGGCCCCATCGACGTTCCCGCCGACAAGTTCTGGGGCGCCCAGACGCAGCGCTCGCTCCAGAACTTCCGCATCGGGACCGACCGGATGCCGCTGCCCCTGGTCCATGCGCTGGCCATCGTGAAGCAGGCGTCCGCCCTCGTGAACAAGGATCTGGGCAAGCTGGAGCCGCGCCTGGCCGATGCCATCGCGGCGGCCGCGGGCGACGTCGTGCAGGGCAAGTACGACGACGAGTTCCCGCTCGTGGTCTATCAGACCGGCTCGGGCACCCAGTCGAACATGAACATGAACGAGGTTCTCTCGAACCTCGCCATCGAGCGCCTCGGCGGCGAGCGCGGCAGCAAGAAGCCGGTTCACCCCAACGACCACGTGAACATGGGCCAGTCGTCAAACGACTCGTTCCCCACGGCCATGCACATCGCGGTCGCCCGCGAGGTCCATGACCGGCTGATCCCTGCCCTCAAGCACCTGCACAAGGCCCTGAACGACAAGGCCGAGGCCTTCAAGGACATCGTCAAGATCGGTCGCACCCACCTGCAGGACGCGACCCCGGTGACGCTCGGCCAGGAATTCTCCGGCTATGCCGCCCAGGTGCAGCTCGGCATCGCGCGTGTCGAGCAGACGCTTCCCGGCATCTACGCCCTCGCGCAGGGCGGCACGGCTGTCGGCACGGGCCTGAACGCCCATCCGGAATTCGCCGACCGCTTCGCCTCGAAGGTGGTGGAACTCACCGCCCTGCCCTTCACATCGGCGCACAACAAGTTCGAGGCGCTCGCGTCCAACGACGCCCTCGTCTACACGCACGGCGCGCTGGCGAGCCTCGCGGCCGGCCTGTTCAAGATCGCCAACGACATCCGTCTCATGGGCTCGGGTCCCCGGTCGGGCATCGGCGAGATCTCGCTGCCCGAGAACGAGCCCGGCTCGTCGATCATGCCCGGCAAGGTCAATCCGACCCAGGCCGAGGCCATGACCATGCTGTGCTGCCAGGTGGCCGGCAACCAGACCACGGTGACCTTCGCCGGCAGCCAGGGCCATTTCGAGCTCAACGTGTTCAAGCCCGTGATCGTCAATGCGGTGCTGCAGTCGATCCGGCTCATCGCGGACGGCGCGGTCAGCTTCACCGACAATTGCGTGGTGGGCATCGAGCCGAACCGGGAGCGCCTCAACGAGCTCATGCAGCGCTCGCTGATGCTCGTGACGGCGCTCGCTCCGTCCATCGGCTACGACAAGGCGGCCGCCATCGCCAAGTCGGCGCACAAGAACGGCACGACCCTGAAGGAAGAGGCTCTCAAGGCCGGCGTCGCGGAAGACCATTTCCACGCCGTCGTGCGCCCCGAGACGATGCTTCAGCCGGGCGAATAGGCTAGACTCGCGCCATGGCAGAGATCATCAATCTGCGCCGGGCGCGCAAGCACAAGGCGCGGGCCGAGAAAGAGGTCCGCGCCGACCAGAACCGCATCGCGTTCGGCCGCACCAAGGCCGAGAAGAACCTGACCAAGGCCGAGCGGGATCTGGCGAAGAGCCGCCTCGATGCGCATCAGCGCGACGACCCCGAGAAGGCGTGAATGGGCTTCGGCATCGTCAAACGATCCGTCTCCATTGCCGGCCACCGGACGAGCATCTCCCTCGAGCAGCCCTTCTGGGAAGGGCTGAGGGAGATCGCCGAACGAGACAGAATGTCCATCCAGTCCCTGATCGGGCGCATCGATGCCGACCGGGGCGACCAGAACCTTTCCTCGGCAATCCGGGTCTTCGTCCTGACGGACCTGCGCCGGCGGCTGGGCACGCACTCGTCGGACGGCGTCACTCAGCCCTAGCGATGGCCCGCGAGGCCTCCGCCGTCGTCACCCGGCGTGTCTCGGCGCTGCCGCTGCTGTGAGACTCTGTACTGATCCGGATCGGGATCGCGGGACCTGGCCCCCTCACGGTCATCACCGGCCTCGTGCCGGTGATCTCAATGTGTGGAGCGCCGCGCCTCACCGGATCGGAATGGCCCACCTTGATCCTCTCCGCGTCATCACCGGGCTTGTCCCGGTGATCCCGCTTCTGTAGGGCGCCGCGCCTTTTCGTATCGGGATGGGCCCGCCCTGATCCCCTCTCCCGGTCATCACCGGGCGTGTCTCGGTGATCTCGATTGCTTGAGGCGCCGCGCTTTTCTGATCGGGATGGCCGGCACAGGGCCGGCCATGACGGGGCAGGGTCGGGTGACGGGGGAGCGTCGCGCTGCGGTGCGGGTTTGCGATCTGTGCTGATGTCAAAGAGCAGCACCAGCGGGCCCGCAGCTTGCGCTGCGAGCCTTCAGGATGATCGAGGGTGGCGCGAGTGGCAGCCCGGCTCGATGTCTGAGGTGATAAGCGAGAGCCAAGCTGCTCGTCGCGCACGGTTCTTTTCAGGCGGACCAGCTGGACGGAGCCCAAGGTCGGCCTCCTGCGCGCCCAGGGGTGCGAAGCCTGTCGCAGGACCGTGCCGGCTCCCACACTTGCGACGCCTCGCGAGCGCGCCCCTCGAAGGAACCGATCTGAACAACGATATAGCTTAGCTTGCACCCGCCGTCAAGAACAAAGGTGGAACATCACCGCACCCACACCTGTCCACCACTCCGACCCTCCGCACGTCATCACCGGCCTTGGGCCGGTGATCTCGATCCGTAAGGCACGGCGCTTCACATGAGCGGGATGGCCGGGACCAGCCCGGCCATGACGTGGTGGGTGTCAGCACAGGCGGAGCGCGCCAAGACGGGCGGAGGGTGGCTCCAGGGCATGGCGCCCCGGCCCATGAGGCTTGCCCAACCGGCCCTATCGCGTGGGCGTCCCGTAGACCGAGGGCGGCGGGCCGATCTGCACTGGCGGGGTCAGGGGCGGCGCGGCGGCCGGCGAGGGGGCGGTCTCCTGCTCCGGCTGGTTCCGCTGCTCCTGTTGCAGCCGCTCCGCATCCCGGCGGGCGCGCTCGGCTTCCGCCCGGGCCCGGGCCTGGCGGAGAGCCTCTTCCTCGGCCGCCTTGGCCCTCTGCCGCTCGGCCTCGCGCTGCGCGTCGATCTGGCGCTGACGTTCGGCCGCGGCGCGCTCGAACGCCTCGATCTTCTCCAGCTCGCGCTTGAGCACGATGGCGGCCAGTCCGTTGCGGAACGGGCCCGCGTCGATCTGACGAACGGGCGCCGAGAGGGAGCCCTGCCAGCTCAATCCGACCGAGGGCGGCGCACCGACCCATTCCGGAGGCGAGGACTTGGCGGTGAGAGCTCCGCGGGCATCGAGCTGCAGGGTCTTCAGATCGTAGGTGACGGCGCCCTGCCAGGTGGCCGACCCGCTCTCGGCCACGAAGGGCGAGAGCCGCAGCATTCCGCCGACGAGGGCGGCCGAGGTCTTGATCGGCGCCGCATTGAAGGGAGCCCGGCCGAGTTCGATCCCGAAAATCGCTTCCGCCTTGCCCTCGGCCAGGGGATCGTTCTCGGCGAGCGCCCGCTTGAGCGCCTTATCGAACACGGTCGGGTCGGCCGCGGGAAGGCGCAGATTGGTGACCTGCCAGTCGCCGGCACCGCCGAGATTGGCCACGAGTTCGGACAGGCTCGTGCCAGCAGCCCCGAATCGGAGCGGACCCGACAGAACGGCCTCGAACGGCGAGGCTCCGGTCAGGGCCCACAGGGGGACCTTCTCCAGGGCGCCTTCGCCTACGATGGTGGCCGTGCCTTCCTGCCGTGTGATAGCGGCCGAACCCGTGATCCGGCCCGACCCGATGGTGGCGTCGAGATTGCGAATGGAGATCCCGTCCGATTGCGCTCCGAGCACGAAGGAGGCGCGGCTGGCCTGAAGGCCGCGGCCCAGCTCGAGGGCCCCGACCCGGACCGTCACCTGCCCGCCGGAGACGAGGCGCCCACTTTGCCCGAAGCGGGCGGTCGACCAGATCGCCGTGGCGCTCTGGTCTCCCGGCACGTTGAGCGACAGGGCGGCCACGAGCCATGGCAGGGACAGCCGCCCGAGGGAGACGTCGCCGCTGATCTCCGACCGGGAGGCCGCGACGAGGCGTGCCTGCACGTTGTCGCTCGAGACCTTGCCGTTGACGTCGAGCAGGGTCGCGCCCCGCTCCCGGCCCAGGGTGACGCGGCCGGTCACGGGTACCGGCGGTGCGACCCCCGCCCCGTCCCCGAGGAGAAGCAGGAAGGGCGTGATGTCGGGCGTCGAGATCTCGACCTCGCCGCTGTCCACCACGTCATCCGCCTCGCTCAGGGCGAAGGGGCGTGTCGTCGCGACCTTGGCGCCGGCAATGTCCCCCGCGAGGGTGACGTTGAACAATCCGGACCCGACCCGGGTGCCCCGGAGGTCGACCCGGGAGGGCCGGTTCAGCCCGGCCATGGTCGCCCGGTTGACCCAGCGCCCCGTATTCTCGGCCGACAACGCGATGGTGAGGCTCTCGGTCCGCCCGTCGAGGGAGTCGACCTGCCCTTCGAACGGCCCTCCGGCCACCCGCCCCTTCGCGGTCGTGCGCAGGCGCAGCTCCGTCGACCCGGGCGCCGGTGCGACGCGCTCCGACGTGACATCGAGATCGAGCGCGCCCTCACGGACGAAGGTGGGGACGAGCTTCGAGATTCCGCCGATCCATACGCTTCCCAAGAGGTCGACCAGAGGATTGGCGCGCTGGGCGGTGACCTTTCCGGTGATCTGCCCCGAACCGTCCGGGGCGATCCGCCCTCGCACCCGGGCATTGGCCCCGGCGAGATCGACGATGTCGAGGGTCTCGACCATGAGCGCCGGCCCGTCCGACAGGATGCGGGCTGAGATCCGGCCGGTGGCGGGGCTCTTGCCTGCACTGACGCCGCGGGCGTCCAGGATGAAGCCGACGTCGAGGTTCTCGGTCGCCTGGAAGACGCTCGACACCTGCGGCAGGTCGTCGAGGTTCAGGCCCTGGATCGCCACCTGGGCCTCCAGCTTGCCGCGCTCGCTGGCCTCCGGCGCCGTATAGCGGGCGTTCCCGGTCAGGACCGATTCGCCCGTCTTGAGGCGCAGACGGTTGAAGGACAGGACGGGGTTCGAGAAGGCGATCTCCGAAGAGGCCTCGACGGGACGTCCGTCGAGCACCCTGAGCAGCGGCGAGTTGAGGCCGATGCGCGCAAGATAGCGCGCCAGACGGTCGGACCCGTTGGAGGCCAGGGCCACCTTGCCGTTGATGCCGCCCCGGGTGGTCAGGCCGAGCTGTCCTTCGATCGCCACCCTGGTCTCGCCAGGAGCATTGAACTCGATCCGGTCGAGAGTCGCCCGGCCCGTGTCGAGAGACAGCCGCAGGACCGCGTTCGACAGATCCTCCTGGCCCAGGCCGATGCTGTCGATCTTGAGATCGAGATCGATCGGCACCCGGATCAGCGGCAGGGACCATCCTTGCAGCCGGCTCTTAAAATCCTGCCCGTTCCCGGACAGGATGAAGCTGTCCGCATCAAGCCGGCGGCCTTCGAGCTTCAGGGAGATGCGGGGATCGTTGAGACCGATCCGACCTTGTCCGGTCATGCGCAGGCTGGCGCCGCCCTCGCCGGCCTCGAGGCTGGCCGGGTTGAGCTCGACGGCGCCAGGCACCGTCTTGAATTCGGTTTCGACCGCGATCGGGATCGGAATGCCCGCGGCTGCGATCTGAGCCGGAGGGCCGAAGAGGACCTTCGCCTTGCCGGCGACCTGCGGGGTCGCGGCCTCGCCGCTTCCTTCGTTCAGCCCCAGCCGGGCGTCGATGTCGAAGCGCGGATAATTGTCGCCTCCACCCGAGAGCTTGACCTGAACGGTCTTGTCCTCGGCCAGTTCTCCCGTGACGAGCCGGAACGGCACCCCGGAGGTCGTCCCCTCGACCCGCCAGGGGCCGATCAGCCTCTGGCCCTCGATGGCGACGTTCTCGGCGAAGGCCTGGTTGGTGCGGCCGGTGCTGGCACTCTGCGTCGTGACCAGAAGCTGGGCCACGGTGAGGTTCTCGATGGCCCACTCGCGGCCGCGGCCGCTGCCCGATACGAGATCGGGCGGCAGGCGCCAGTCACCGTCGCCCGAGACCGGGATGCGGATATCGGCCCGGCCCACCCGCGTCTCCGTGAACCGCACCTCGCCTCGGAGCAGAGGGGTTAGGGCTACCTCGGCCCGGACCCCGTCGGCGGTGAGAACCGGCGAATCCGGCGTCTTGCCGCCGAGCCTCAGGCGCCCGAGGGTCAAGCGGGGCTCGGGCAGGAGCCGGATGCCGATGTCGCCTTCGGTGCGAGCCTCGGTGCCGGATGCGCGCGAGATCATCCGGTCGATCGTGTCGCGATGAGCCTCCCAGTCGACGAAGGGAGGCGCCGCTACGGCGATCGCCAGGATCAGGATCACGATGGATGCGATGATCGTCAGGATATCGCGCAAGAGGCTGCCTTTTCTCCGTTACCGTGACACGTCCTACCCCATGACGCCGAGGACCGGGAGCGCCGTTCCGCGTGTTCCACCGTCAAAGCGCGATGATCTTGCCCGGGTTCATGATGTTGTGAGGATCGATCGCCTGTTTCAAGACGCGCATGAGGGCCAGGGCGGCCGGCCCATGCTCCAGCTCCAGGTACTTCATCTTCTTCTGCCCCACGCCGTGCTCGCCCGTGCAGGTCCCCTCCATGGCCACCGCCCGCCGCACGAGCCGGTCCACGAAAGCCTCGCAGGCCTCGATTTCCGCCGGATCATCGGCGTTCACCAGGGGCTGGACGTGGAAGTTGCCGTCACCCACATGGCCCACGATGGGGGCGATCAGGCCGCTGGCCAGGATGTCCTGCTTGGTGGCATCCACGCATTCGGCGAGGCGCGAGATCGGCACGCAGACATCGGTCGCGACCGATTGGGCCCCGGGTCGCAGGCCCTTGGCGGCCCAATAGGCGTCGTGCCGGGCCTGCCAGAGCCGGGACCGCTCTTCCGACTTCGTGGCCCATTCGAACGGGCCGCCGCTGAACTCGGCTGCGATCTCGCCGAACCGCTCGGCCTGCTCCTGCACCCCGGCCTCGGAACCGTGGAATTCCAGGAGCAGCAGCGGGCTCTCGGGCAGGGAGAGCTTGGCATGGAGGTTGACCGCCCGCACCTGGACCTCGTCGAGCAGCTCGATCCTGGCCACCGGGATGCCGGTCTGGATCGTCATGATCACCGCATCGCAGGCCGCCTTCACGGACGGGAACGGGCAGATGCCGGCCGAGATCGCCTCCGGGATGCCGTGGAGCTTCAGGGTGATCTCGGTGACGATGCCGAGCGTCCCCTCCGAGCCGACAAGGAGGCGGGTCAGGTCGTAGCCCGCCGAGCTCTTCTTGGCGCGGCTTCCCGTCTTGACGATCTCGCCATCGGGAAGCACGGCGGTGAGCGAGAGCACCACGTCCTTCATGGTCCCGTAGCGGACCGCATTGGTGCCGGACGCCCGGGTCGCCACCATGCCGCCGATGGAGGCGTCGGCCCCCGGATCGATGGGGAAGAACAGGCCCTTGTCGCGCAGGAACTCGTTCAGCTCCTTGCGGGTCACGCCCGCCTCGACCACGCAGTCCAGGTCCTCGTCGTGGACGGCGATGATCCGCTTCATCAGGCTGAGATCGATGGAAACGCCCCCGTAGGGCGCGTTGATATGGCCTTCCAGAGACGTGCCGGTCCCATAGGGGATGATCGGAACCTCGTGCTCGGCGCAGAGTTTGACGATCTCCGAAACCTCCTCCGTCGTGCGCGGGTAGACCACGATGTCCGGCGGCTGGTTCTTCACCCAGGTCAGGGTATGTCCGTGCTGCTCGCGCACGGCGGCCGAGGTCACGACCCGGTCGCCGAAACGCCCGGACAGGGCGGATGACAGAGCGGCCACGGAGGCGTCCGTGGCTTTCTGACGGGCGGTCGCTTGGAAGGTATTCATGAAGGCTTCAGATCCGGTTGTGATGCTCGTTCTTCCCATAGCTATCAGAACCGTTGCAAAGGCAACACTCCGGATGAGAAAGATGCCGCACCCCTCCTTCGCAACACGCCTGAATGTGCTAACATTCCTGTCCCGTCAGGAAAGGAATGCCCGCCTGAGCGGCGTCGAGGGACGGCACTGACCATGGACAAGCGCACGCCCGTGTTTTTCTTTGCGCCCTTCGTGTCCTCGACGATGCGGGTCGAACCCGCCTGGATCGACTATAACGGCCACATGAACATGGCCTATTACCACGTGCTCTTCGACCGGGCCGTCGAGGAAGGCTTCAGCCTCGTGGGGCTCGGCCACGATTACCTGGAAAAGCGCCGGGCATCGTTCTTCGCCGCCGAGATCCATACGCTCTACAAGCGCGAGCTGAAGATGCACGACCGCGTGCGCGTCACGCTTCAGCTGGTCGATTTCGACGAGAAGCGCATCCACTATTATCTGGAGATCCGCCACGCCACCGAGGGCTGGGTGGCGGCGTCCATGGAGGGGCTTTCCCTCCACGTGGACATGGAAACCCGGAAGGTCTGCCCCTTCCCCGACGACATCGCGGCCAACCTCGCCGTGATGAAGGCGACCCATGCCCGGCTGACGAAGCCGCAGGCCCTGGGCCGGGTCATCGGCATTCCGCACAAGGCCGAGATTCAGGATGCCCTGTCGGCGTCAGGCACGCGCCACTAGCATATCCTCCCGCGCCCGCAGCCGGCACGCGGCACCGGAGGCAGATAGCGAGGGGCGAAAAGGCGATCCCGGTCGACATTCTGACGGATCTGGTTGCTTTTGCTCTGGATGTCCTGCTCGACGCCCAGGATCTGCTGATCCTGCTGGATCCGCCGGTTGATCGCATCCGTGTTCCGTTCCGCCGGGCTCGTGCGCGGCAGGCGCGTCTGGGCTTCGGCCGGCACGGCCATGACAAGGCTTGAGACGATGGCAAGGGCCACCACGATACGCATGGGACATTCCTCTCCGGGCCTGCCATACCCATATGGCGATGGAAGCTCTTTCCGACAATGGAATCGAAGCCTGGAAGTTCGAGCCTGCGGCAGGATCGACCGGGATTCAGGCTCGACGCCGTTCGCCTTTTGATCCATGGTCCCGCCGATGAATCAGTCCGATCCCAGACCCGACCCGCAGGACAGCCTTGCCCATGAGCCGGCGTCCGGTTCCCTGAGCGCCCGCGCCCGCGCGGCGGTGGCGCCCCAATCGCCCTATCTGAACGGGCTGAACCCGGAGCAGCGCGCCGCCGTCGAGGCCACGGAAGGCCCGGTTCTCGTTCTGGCGGGCGCCGGCACCGGCAAGACCCGCGTGCTCACCACCCGGATCGCGCACCTGATCGCCACCGGCAAGGCCTACCCGTCCCAGATCCTGGCCGTGACCTTCACCAACAAGGCCGCCCGGGAAATGCGCGAGCGCATCACCTCGGTGATCGGTCCGGTCGCCGAGGGCATGCAGTGGCTCGGCACCTTCCACTCGATCGGCACCAAGATCCTGCGTCGCCACGCGGAGCTGGTGGGCCTGCGTTCCGACTTCACGATCCTGGGCACCGACGATCAGCTCCGCCTGATGAAGCAGGTGATCGAGGCGGAAGGGATCGACGAGAAGCGCTGGCCGGCCCGCCAGCTCGCCGCTCATATCGACGGCTGGAAGAACCGGGGCCTCGGGCCCGATCAGGTGCCGGCCGGCGAGGCCGGAGCCTTCGCCAACGGCAAAGGTGGCCGGCTCTACCGGGCCTATCAGGAGCGACTGAAGGTTCTGAACGCCGTCGATTTCGGCGACCTCCTGCTCGAATGCCTCCGCCTGTGGCGCGAGCATCCGGACATCCTGGAGCAGTACCAGAACCGCTTCCGCTACATGCTGGTGGACGAGTACCAGGACACCAACGTCGCCCAGTACCTCTGGCTCAGGCTGCTCGCCCAGGCGCGCAAGAACCTGTGCTGCGTCGGCGACGACGATCAGTCGATCTACGGCTGGCGCGGCGCCGAGGTCGACAACATCCTGCGCTTCGAGCACGACTTTCCCGGCGCCACGGTGATCCGCCTGGAGCGCAACTACCGCTCGACGGGCCACATCCTCTCGGCGGCCTCCGGCCTCATTGCCAAGAACCAGGGCCGCCTCGGCAAGACCCTGCGCACGGAGGACGAGGCCGGCGAGAAGGTGACGATCACCGGCGCCTGGGACTCCGAGGACGAGGCGCGCCTGATCGGCGAGGAGATCGAGGCGCTGCACGCCAAGAAGCACCCGCTCTCCGAGATCGCCATCCTGGTGCGCATCTCGGCCCAGATGCGCGAGATCGAAGACCGGCTGGTGACGCTCGGCGTGCCTTATCGCGTCATCGGCGGCCCGCGCTTCTACGAGCGCGCCGAAATCCGCGATGCGCTGGCCTATCTGCGTGTCGTCAATCAGCCGGCGGACGATCTCGCCTTCGAGCGGATCGTGAACGTACCCAAGCGCGGCCTGGGCGATGCTACCATCCAGGTGCTGCACAACCACGCCCGCGCGGCCCGCGTGCCGCTGGTGGAGGCGGCGCGCTTCATCGTCGAGACGGACGAGCTGAAGCCCAAGCCCCGTGCCACCCTGCGCGACCTTCTGATCTCCTTCGGCCGCTGGTCGAAGCTCTCCGAGACCATGACGCAGTCCGAGGTCGCCCAGACGGTGCTGGAGGAATCCGGCTATACTGACATGTGGCAGAAGGACAAATCGGCCGATGCGGCGGGACGCCTCGAAAACCTCAAGGAGCTCGTGCGCTCCATGGAGGAATTCCCCGACCTGCAGAGCTTCCTCGAGCACGTCTCGCTGGTAATGGAAGCCAACGAAAGCGACACCGCCGAGCGCGTGAGCCTGATGACCCTCCACGCGGCCAAGGGCCTGGAGTTCAACACGGTCTTCCTGCCCGGCTGGGAGGAAGGCCTGTTCCCGAACCAGCGCGCGCTCGACGAGAGCGGCCGCGCCGGTCTCGAGGAGGAGCGCCGCCTCGCCCATGTGGGCCTCACCCGCGCCCGGCGCAGCGCCAAGATCTACTTCGCCTCCAACCGGCGCATCCACGGCCTGTGGAACTCGACCGTTCCGAGCCGCTTCGTCGACGACCTGCCGGAGACCAACGTCGAGATTGTCGAGGCGCCGGCAAACTTCTCGTATGGCGGTTATGGCGGCGGCTCACGCTTCGACCGCATGCAGCCCTTCAGCGGCTCCTCCTACCAGACCCCGGGCTGGCAGCGCGCCCAGGCTCATCGCGCCACGACGGATGATGGCGTCTCTTCCGCGCGCCGCTCCGGCGACCGGAGAGGACCGATGCTGATCGAAGGCGAGCTGGTGGCCAAGTCCACCGGTGGTTCGGGATTTGCCGTGGGTGGACGGGTCCTGCACACGAAGTTCGGCCCTGGCACCATCGAGGCGGTGGACGGCAACAAGCTCACCGTCGCGTTCGACAAGGCCGGACGCAAGATGGTGCTGGACAGCTTCGTCGAAGCCCTGGGCTGACGGGATCTCGTCGTGTCGTCACCGGCTTTGTGCCGGTGATCCCGATCAGAAGCGCAACATCTTTCAGAAGCGAGATGGCCGGGACAAGCCCGGCCATGACATGGGATCGAGTGCGGAACGCGCGATGATCACTCCGCAGCAGCTGGCGGCACCGGTGCAGGCGGCGTGCCATAGACACGCGGGTCGATCGGGTTGAGCTGACCCTCATCCTCCGTATAGGCCGGCGGACGGTCTACATAGGTGAAGGTGCCCTTCCCGTCCGGTGCGGGTCCCTGTGCCCAGCGCCCCGCTTGGCTTTCCATTCCCTCGGAATGGTTCAGGAATTGGTAGGAAACCTCGGTCTTCTCCAGGTCCTGCGGGAAATTCGACGGAACTGGTGTATCTTCAAGCCCATCCTCCTGCAGTTCGCGGATGGCGGCGAGCCACTGGTTCTGATGCATGGTGTCACGGGCGAGCATGAACGAGAGCATGTCGCGCACGCCGGTATCGTTCGTCATGTTGTAGAGACGCGCCACCTGCAGGCGGCCCTGGCTCTCGGCCGTCACGTTGAAGCGAAAATCGGCAAGCAGATTGCCGCTTGCGATGGTGTAGGCCGCATTCCAGGGATTGCCGACGCTGTCGGACGGCCTGGCGCCGAGACCCGCCACGATATACTGCTGAGGGTTCATGCCGGCCACAATGGCGTCCTCCACACGGGCACCGCCCATCACGGCGCCCACCACCGAATTCCTGGCCATATCCTCCTGCTGCTCGATCGGCGAGGTCTCGAGCAGGCGCGCGATCATGGTGGCGAGCATCTCGACATGGCCGATCTCCTCGGTGCCGATATCCATGATCATGTCCTTGTACTTCTGCGGACCGCGGCAGTTCCAGCCCTGGAACAGGTAGGTCATCATCACGCTGATCTCGCCCCATTGGCCGCCGAGGGGCTCCTGCAGCATCTTGGCAAAAAGCGGATCGGGCTTCTCAGGCTTGGCGTGATACGCCATCTGCTTCTGGCGGAAGAACATCGGCTACTCCTGTTCGATGGATGTCATGGCAGCTCTCGGCCCCACGAGAGTCAGGCTTCCAACCGGAGCGACTCATGGTTGTTCCCCAAATAGGCTGTCTTTCCTGTACTTTAGATCCGTTCTGATCTGCAGGTTTTCCCTCTAGCCACCTGCCTGCAACTGTGGAACCATCCGGCCCGTTCGAACAATCATCAGAGGTGCCGATGTTCCCGCTGTCCCACATGCTGAAATCCTTCGTACGCGCAGGAACGTTGAAGGTGATCGACGCGCAGGGGGGCGTGCATGCCTTCGGGGGTGAAAAGCCGGGGCCAAGCGTCACCATGCGACTGACCGACCGATCACTCTATCACAAGCTTTTCCTCAATCCCGAGCTGCATGCGGGTGAAGCCTACATGGACGGGCGCCTTAGCTTCGAGGACGGTTCGAACCTGCGGGACTTCCTCAATCTCTTCTCGATGAACCGCTCGACACTGGCCAGTTACCCGCTGCAGAACGTGCTCAAGCGCGTCTCGCGTACCGTGAAGCGATTTCAGCAGGCGAATCCGGTCGGGAAGGCGCAGCAGAACGTGGCGCATCACTACGACCTCGGAAACGACTTCTACAAGCTCTTCCTCGACAAGGGCATGCAGTATTCCTGCGCGTATTTCGTCAACGACGACGACACGCTGGAAGAGGCGCAGCAGAACAAGCTGCGTCTCATCGCGTCCAAGCTGCAGCTCAGGCCCGGCCTGAAGATCCTCGACATCGGCAGCGGCTGGGGCGATCTCGCGCTTTATCTCGCCGCTATGGAGAACGTGGACGTCACGGGCGTCACTCTGTCGAAGGAGCAGTATGAACTCTCCAACGAGAAGGCACGGCGCGCCGGCCTGTCGGATCGAGTGCGCTTCGAGCTGCTCGACTATCGCAAGGTCGACAGGAGGTTCGACCGCATCGTGTCGGTGGGCATGTTCGAGCACGTGGGAGTGCACCATTACGGCGAGTTCTTCGCCAAGATCAACGCTCTGCTCAACGATGACGGACTGATGGTGCTGCACTCCATCGGCAAGATGAGCCCTCCCGGAACGGCAAGTCCGTGGCTCAGGAAATACATCTTTCCGGGCGCCTACTCGCCCGCCCTGTCGGAGGTGTTTCCCGTTGTCGAGCAGAACCAGCTCTGGGTGACGGATCTGGAATTCCTGCGCCTTCACTACGCGAAGACGCTCAATCATTGGCATCGGCGCTTCGAAGCCAACCGGGAGAAGATCGCCGCCATGTACGACGAGCGCTTCTGCCGGATGTTCGAGTTCTATCTCATCAGCGCCGAGACCATGTTCACGACCGGCAGCCAGCTCGTGTTCCACATGCAGCTGGCCCGCAAACGCGATGCCGCGCCGATCGTGCGCGATTACATCACGGACACCCAGCGCGCGTACAAGGCCGAGGAAGCCGGGAAACTGCAAGTGCTGCAGCCTGTAGAGAAGGTTTTGCAGGCCGGCTGATCGCCCGTGCCGACGGCAGGATCGCGGCTTATCGGGCGGTCGATCCTGTCGTCTCCAGGGACACGGGCCGGCCCTCCTGGGCGGCCCGATAGACGGCCTGCATGATGCGGATGTCGCGCAGACCCTCCTCGCCGGGGGTCTTGGGCTCCCGCTTCTCCAGCACCGCCTTTGCCATGTGATCCATCTCGGCGGCAAACTGGTTGCCTTCCGGACTCTGCACCCGCCGCTCCTCCTTCTCGGTCTTCACCATCATCTGGTGGCGCTCGTATTCGGTGGCGGGATCGAGCACCAGCGAAGCCTTCGAACCGAAGACCTGGATGCGCTTGACCGGCGAAGTGGAGTAGGACGATGTCAGGCTGGCCAGCGCTCCCGACGGGAAGCGGAGTTGGAACGCCACGAGCTCCTCGATCTCTCTGAAGCGCGGATCGCTCGTGTCGCTGGAGATATGGGCAGAGACCTCCACCGGCTCCTCGCCCGTGATGTAGCGGGCCGCCTGCAGCGAGTAGATGCCGATGTCATAGAGCGATCCGCCACCCGCGAGCGCTTTCACCATGCGCCACTGATCGGCCGGCACCTTGGGATCGAGAATGCGCCCGTGATCGCTGGTGACGAGACGGATCTTGCCCAGCTCGCCTTCCCGCGCCATGCGGATCGCTTCCATGTTGTACGGCTCGTATTGGGCCCGGTAGGCGATCATGAGCTTGCGGTCCGCCTCGCGGCCGGCGCGGATCATGGTCTCGCATTCCTCGGCCGTCACTGCCATGGGCTTTTCGCACAGCACATGCTTGCCCGCCTTGAAGGCCCGCACCGTATATTCCGCGTGCAGGGCGTTGGGCAGGATGATGTAGACGATGTCGATCTCGTCGTTGTCGGCGATGCGGTCGAAGCTCTGATAGTCGTAGATGTTCTTCTGCTGGACTCCGTAGCGCTCGGCCACCTGAAGCGCCTTGTCCCGGTTTCCCGAGACCAAGGCCACGAGCTTCGACGACTTGCTTTCCGCGAAGGACGGGATGATCTGGTTCAGGGCGAACTGCCCAAGCCCCACGATGGCATAGCCCAGGCGCTTGCCGGGTGCTTCCGGCATGGCCTTTTCCATCTCCGGCATGGGCCGCCCCGTCGGCCGGTCCGGCGGCAGGGTCGACCCGCCGCCCCCGCTCGCACCGCTGCTCTGCGCAAAGCTCGGCCCTGCGGCCGCCAGTGCGGAGCCTAAGAGAAGTCCTCCGCCCGTGCCGCGCAGGAAGAGCCGGCGGGACAGGCCCGTTTCGAAAAGCATGGTCATGATCGGCTCCGGAAGCGAGGGCTCAGGTCAGGGTCTCGTAGTCCTTGTTCTTAAGGCCGTCATGGGAATGGCGCGTCGGCAGCTTGCCTTTCGGCTGCTTCTTGAAATGCGACGAGGCCTTGGCACCAACCGGTCCCTTCGAGATCGTGATGCCGCCATCGACCATGTAGAGCGCGCCCGTGACGAAGCTCGCCTCGTCGGAGGCGAGGAAGCAGAACACGTTCGCAACCTCCTCCGGGGTGCCGCGCCGGCCCATGGGAGTAGCCTGCGTGATCATCGTGGCGAGTTCCGCGTCCATGGGGCCCGTGGATTTGTGCGTCCAGGCGGTGTCGATGGGACCGGGGCAGACGCAGTTGGCACGCACACCGTAAGGGACCTGCTCGGCCGCCACGCCGCGGATGAAGGAATGAATGAAGGCCTTCGTGCCGCCATAGGGCGTGTTCTTCGGATGACCGATCATGCCGGCCTCCGAGCCCGTGGCGATGATGTTGCCATGGCTTTCCTGCAGATGCGGCAAGGCGAACCTGGTCATGAGGAAGACCGAGCGAACGTTCGACCGGAAGGTCTC
The DNA here is from genome assembly GCF_013307435.2 of Microvirga terrae. NCBI lineage: Bacteria > Pseudomonadati > Pseudomonadota > Alphaproteobacteria > Hyphomicrobiales > Methylobacteriaceae > Microvirga > Microvirga terrae. The sequence goes on along the minus strand of NZ_CP102845.1, from coordinate 1,592,906 downwards.
GTCGAACTTGTCGATGGGATAATCCTGGGTCTCGGCGATCGCCAGGAAGACGCCCGCGTTGTTGACCAGGACATCGATGCGCCCATAGGCACTCACGCAGGCTTCGACGGCCGCTTGCGCGTGACGCTCCTCGGCGATGTCGCCGAGATATACCTCGGCAAACCCGCCTGCCCCATTGATCGTACGGGCCACATCGTCCACCGGATCATCCGGCAGGCCGACGAGGAGAAGGCGCGCGCCCTCCTGGGCGAACTTGAGGGCGATGGCCTCGCCGATGCCGGTGCCGGCACCCGTCACGATGGCAACCTTGTCGAAAAGACGTCCCGGCATGGTGGATCTCCTGGAGAGGGAACAAGCGCGGCCGTCAGCCAAGGGCTGCCGCGGCATCGGGTGAGGGCACAACGGGACGTCACTTCGACGGTTCCCGGAAATGCTCGATCTCACGGACAGGTGACCTGCGGGGCAAGGGGTGCTAAGGCGAGGCCATGCTCGAAGGTCTTCATCCCAACCGCCCCACCCACGTCTTCCGCATCACCACGGACGAGCGCTCCGCCCGCGCCATGACCGACATGATCGGGGAGATTTTCGATCCGGCCGAAACGGCCGTCGCGTCCTTCGAGACGGAGGATGGCGGTCCATGGATGCTGGAAGCCTATTTCGCCCATCAGCCCGACGAGGCTGCGATCCGGGACCTGCTGCGGCCCATCGTCGGCACGGAAGCGGACAAGGGCGTCTTCCTTCCGATCGAGCAGAAGGATTGGGTGAAGGCCTCGCTCGAAGGTCTCAAGCCTGTCCGTGCGGGCCGCATCTTCGTCCATGGCTCGCATGATCGGCACGAACGGCGCCCGAGCGACATCGCCATCGAAATCGAAGCCGGGCTCGCCTTCGGCACGGGCCATCACGGCACCACCAAGGGCTGCCTGCTCGCGTTCGTGGATGAGTTGAAGACGCGCACGCCCCGCCACGTGCTCGATGTCGGGACCGGCACGGGGATCCTGGCCTTTGCGGCGGCGAAAATTCTGAAGCGGCCCGTGGTGGCCGGCGACATCGATCCAGAAGCCGTGCGCGTGGCACGCGAGAACGCGCGGCTGAACGGGATCGGGGCGTTCATGAAGCTCTACGTCGGACCGGGCATCCGCCACCCGGACGCCGACCGCACGGGCCATTTCGATCTGGTCTTCGCCAACATCCTGGCAAAGCCCCTGCGCATGCTGGCGCCGTCGCTGGCGCGCGTGGCAAGCCCGGACGGAACGATCATCCTGTCGGGCCTGCTCGCCCGGGACGTTCCCGGAGTGCTGTCGACCTATGCCCATCAGGGCTGGTATCTGCGCCGCCGCTACGATCTCGAGGGCTGGGCGGCGCTGGTGCTGAAGCGGGGCAACGCTCGTCCGCTGCCCCGCCCGTAAGCGCTACTACTCGGCCAGAACGCCCGGATAGCGCTTGGCGAGTTCGCGACGGAGCTCGAAGGTCTCGGCCCAGATGTCGCGGATGGCTTTCATGGCGGTGATGATGATCATTGTATTGTCTCTCTTCTAAAGTGCTTCGATCAGATCTTGGCGGGGAGCGGCTCGCCTTGGTCGAGGAACAGGGCTGAATGGTCCTGCCGGCGGCTCAGGTCCTGGATGTACGCCTCATGGCGGCGCAGTTGCTGCGCGGCGCTTCGGGCGCGGCTTTCGGCGATGCGTGTCACGACCCGCGAGAGCACGGTCGGCTTCTCGGACGTGCCGAGGAGAATGGTGGACAAGACAGCTGCGATCATGGGCTCATCTCCCAACAGATTGGTGCTGAGACCCTTCAGCGTTTCTCTGTTGTCGTTGCTAGGAAGATAAGGCCGGTCCGACTTTAGTTGTAGTCACAGGATCACATGAGCGTCATGCATCCGCTGCAGGACATCACTAATTTCGCTCGCATTCCAGGCATCACACGCATAATCCTTGGGCAGGCTGCCCTAGGCTGCGGCAACGATCCCGCTCCTGCCCGGCGCTCGAAAACGGTTTCCCCGTCGGGGTCGATGCACTAGCGTGTCGCCCTCTTCATTCGCGACCCTTCGGTGCTGCTTTCCATGGCTCAGTTCCAGTTCTTCGACGACACCACCTCCCCGGCCCAAGGCCCTCAGCACATCGCCAAGCTGCGGGCCGAGCTGGCCCGGCGCGGGTTCGATGGATTCATCGTTCCCCGCGCCGACGAGCACCAGGGCGAGTACGTGCCGAAGAGCGCAGAGCGCCTGGCATGGCTGACCGGCTTCACGGGCTCCGCCGGGACGGCCGTGATCCTTCGGGATGAAGCAGCCCTCGTGGTGGACGGGCGCTACACCGTGCAGGCGGCCGAGCAGGTCGACACCTCCGTCATCACGCCCGTCCAGCTCGCCGATGCCACGCCTGAGGACTGGATCGCCGGTCATCTTCCGCAGGGCGGCACCCTCGCCTACGACCCCTGGCTGCACACGAGCGACGGTCTGAAGAAGCTCGAGCAGGCGGTGAGCCGCGCCGGCGGCAAGCTCTGTCCGGTCGACCTCAATCTGGTCGACGTGATCTGGATCGACCGCCCGGCCCCGCCGCAGGCGCCCGTCCGGCCGCACCCGCTCGACTACGCAGGCGAGGCTGCGCCCGCCAAGCTGGAACGGATCCGCAGGAAGATGGCAGAGGCGAAAATCGACGCGCTCGTCATCTCCGATCCGCACAACCTCGCCTGGGCGTTCAACCTGCGCGGCGGCGACGTGGGGCATACGCCCCTGCCCCTCGGCTATGCCGTCCTGCCCAAGGAAGGACGCGCGAGCCTCTTCTTCGATCCGGCGAAGGTGACGAACGAGGCCGGCGCCGCCGTGGGCGATCTTGCCGATTTCGCTCCCATCGCCACGTTCCAGACCGCGCTCGATTCCCTGGGCCAGTCAGGCGGCAAGATCCGCATCGATTCCGCCACCGGGGCCGTCGCCCTGATCCGGCGCATCGAGGCGGCCGGCGGCACGGTCGATGTCGGGGCGGATCCGATCGCTCTCATGAAGGCGGTCAAGAACGAGGCCGAGATCGCGGGATCCCATGCCGCGCATCTGCGCGACGGCGTGGCCGTGGCGCGCTTCCTGGCCTGGCTCGACCGCGAGGCGCCGTCGGGCACGCTCACGGAGATCGATGCGGTCGAGGCGCTGGAAGCCTTTCGAGTCGAGACCGGCGCCTTGCAGAACGTCTCCTTTCCGAGCATCTCGGGCGCGGGCCCCAATGCCGCCCTGCCCCATTATCGTGTCACCCGTTCGAGCAACCGCCCCCTGGAGCGCGATCAGATCTTCCTGATCGATTCCGGCGCACAGTACGAGGACGGCACCACGGACATCACCCGCACGGTCATCGTGGGCGAGCCGAGCGCCGAGATGAAGGACCGGTTCACCCGGGTGCTGAAAGGGCATATCGCCATCGCGCAGGCCGTGTTTCCGAAGGGAACGACGGGCGCCCAGATCGACGCCTTCGCCCGCAAGCCCCTGTGGGACGCGGGCCTCGACTTCGATCACGGCACCGGGCACGGCATCGGCAGCTATCTCTCGGTTCACGAGGGCCCGCAGCGCATCGCCAAGACCGGGCACACGCCGCTCGAAGTCGGCATGATGCTGTCCAACGAGCCCGGCTTCTACAAGACGGGCGCTTACGGCATCCGCATCGAAAACCTCATCCTCGTGGAGCCGCGCACGATTCCCGGGGGCGACCGCGAGATGATGGGCTTCGAGACGCTCACGTTCACGCCCATCGACCTGCGCCTCGTCGAGCCGGCCATCATGACGGCCGACGAGATCGCCTGGCTCAACGCCTATCACGCCGCGGTGCGCGAGAAGATCGGGCCCGGGCTCGATGCGGAGACGCGGGCGTGGCTGGACAACGCGACGCGGCCGGTCGGCTAGATCAGGTTCCGCAGCACCACGACGGACACCACGCCGACCGCCACCGTGCCGAGGAGCGGAAGCCGGAACGCCGCCAAAGCCGTGATGGCGGCAGCAACGGCTTCCGCCCATCCGGTGGTGAGGGCGGTCGGCGCGATGACCGCGACCAGGACGGCCGGCGGGATGGCGTCGAACGCCGCCTTGGCGCGGCCGGTGAGCACGAGGCGATCGGCCACGAACAGGCCGGCGATGCGGGTGACGTAGGTCACGACCGCCATGGCCAGGATGGCGAACAGGGTCGTCGTATCGAGGCTCATGGGCGCGCCTCCGCGGGAGCGGCCAGATAGGCGGCCACGATGCCGGCGAGCGCCCCCGAGGCCACATGCCAGGGCGCGCCGATGAAGTGGTGGACCAGGGCCGCGACGCCGGCGCTGGCCGCCACCGTGACCAGGGTCACGCGGCTGCGTCCGAAACCGGCCACGAGACCGATGAACAGGGCCGTGAAGGCGAAGTCCGCCCCGATCCGCTCCGGGTCGCCGAGGAACGAGCCGAGGACCGCTCCGAGGCCGGAGAAGAAGGTCCAGTTCGCCCACAGCACGCCGCCCATGGCGACCCAATAGGCGGCCGTGACCGGCCGGTCGAGAGCACGGCGCTCCGAAAGCGCCCAGGCCTCGTCGGTCAGGAAGAAGAACGACAGGAATCTCTGGACCCGCGACATCTCCACCTTGGGCGACAGCGACGCGCCCATCAGCACGTGGCGAGCATTGATCAGCAGCGTCGCGAAGGCGAGCGTCAGGATGGGCGCGGGATGGATCCAGGTCTCGATGGCGGCGAACTGCGCTCCCCCGGCGAAGACGAGGGCCGACATCACCGTGACCTCCAGCGGCGACAGCCCTTTGGCGGTCGCCACCGCGCCGAAGAGCAGGCTGATGGGGATGGCCGCCACGGCGACGGGCGCGATGTCGCGCAGGCCCGCCCGGATTTCGCGGCGGTAGGTCGGGGCAAAGGGACTGGCTTGATCCATGAGCATACTCGTTTGTCCCGCACCTTATGCGCGCCGAATCGAGACCCGTCTTGGATGAAAGTGCGGTCTCAGGCGGCCCGGTAGGCGCCTGGCGTCACGCCCATGCGGGCTTTGAAGACGCGGTTGAGGTGACTCTGGTCGAAGAACCCGCAGGCGGCCGCCACGTCGCCCGGCATAGCGCCCTGGCTCAGCAGCCGCGTGGCCGCGCGGAAGCGCCGGTCGAGCAGATAGGCGTGTGGCGTCAGGCCGGTCTCCTTGGCGAAGGCGCGGATGAAATGGCTGCGCGAAAGACCGGCCAGTCTGGCGAGATCGGCGAGGTCCGCCTCCTCGCTCATATGGGCGTCCAGATAGTCCCGCGCCCGCAGGATGCCCTTCGAGCCATAGCGAAGAGCCGGCAGGGCATCGAGATCGGCCCAGCGGGCGATCAGGCGGCTCAGGAACCCGATGAGCCGGGTATCCTGCTCCATCTCGGATGACCAGCGCTCGTCCTGACACAGGCAGGCATGGAGCCGGACCTGAGCCTGGAACAGCTCAGGATCCGCGATCACGGAATGCGGGAACCAGGGCGTGCGGGAGAGCGGCCGCCCGGTCACGTCCTCGGCGATCTCCTGCATCAGCTCGGCCGACGGGTAGAAGGTCCGGTACTCGAACCCTCCACCGTAGGGCTCCCCGTCATGGATCTCGTCCGGGCACACGACCGCCACGGAGCCCGCCGGGGCGTAGTGCTGCTCGCCCCGGTGGAAGAAGGTCTCGCAGCCGGCCAGAACCGCCGCGATGGCATAGGTGTCGTGGCTGTGGCGAGCATAGGCGTGACGGCGGAAGGTCGCGCGCAGGCAATCAAGGTCGCGGTAGCGCGGCACTCGCCAGAAATGCGTCACGTCGCCCGCTCCGACCAGGTCCGGATCGAGCGAGACCTCGGGGGTGATCACCGTCATGGGGCCACCATGCCACATCATTGCGTCGAAGTCTTGGACAGAAGTCTCACCCCCGGCCGACGAGGGCGAACCAGCCGTCCTCGTCCATGACCTGGAGTCCGAGCTCGGCCGCCTTGGCGAGCTTCGAGCCGGCTCCGGGACCGGCCACCACGATGTCGGTCTTCTTGGACACGGAGCCCGCCACCTTGGCGCCGAGGCGCTCGGCCATAGCCTTGGCCTCCTCGCGGGTCATCTGCTCGAGGGAGCCGGTGAACACCACGGTCTTGCCCGCCACGGGGGAGTTCGCCATGGCCGGCGCTTCCATGGCCTCGACGGTCACCTGATCGAGCAGCGCATCGAGCATCTCCTCGTTGTGCCGTTCCTTGAAGAACTCAACGACCGCCTCTGCCACCACCGGCCCGATGCCGCCGATGGCGGTGAGTTCCGCATGCGCGTCCGATGCGGGATCGGCTGCGGCTTTCGCGGTCTCGCGCAGGTGCTCGAAGGTGCCGAAATGGCGCGCGAGCAGCCGCGCCGAGGTTTCGCCGATATGCGGGATGCCGAGGGCGAAGATGAAGCGGTTCAGTGCGATCGTGCGGCGCGCCTCGATGGCAGCGAACAGATTCTTCGCGCTCGTCTCGCCCCAGCCTTCCCGGTTCTCCAGCCGCTTGAGGCTGCGGGCATTCCGGGCCTGCAGGGTGAAGATGTCCTGCGGGCGCTGGACGAGCCCTTCCTCGTAGAACTCGTCGATGCGCTGCTCGCCCATGCCCTCGATGTCGAAGGCATTGCGCGAAACGAAGTGCTTGAGGCGCTCGCGGGCCTGCGCCGGGCAGATGAGGCCGCCGGTGCAGCGGCGCACCGCATCCTCCTTAGCCGTGCGAGGATTGACCTCGCGCACCGCATGGCTGCCGCAGGCCGGGCATGTGGTCGGGAAGGCATAGGGCTGCGCGTCGGCGGGGCGTTTCTCCAGCACCACGTCGAGTACCTTGGGGATCACGTCGCCGGCCCGGTTGATGACGACCGTGTCGCCGATGCGGATGTCGATCCCGTTGCGGATCTTCTCGCCGTTGCCGCCGATGCCCTTGATGTAATCCTCGTTGTGCAGGGTCGCGTTCGACACCACGACGCCGCCGACGGTGACGGGCTTCAGGCGCGCGATGGGATTGAGCGACCCCGTGCGGCCCACGTTGATCTCGATATCCTCGAGCACCGTCACAGCCTTCTGGGCCGGGAACTTGTGCGCGAGCGCCCAGCGCGGCGAGCGGGACACGAAGCCGAGACGCTGCTGCAGGCTCAGCTCGTCGACCTTGTAGACGACGCCGTCGATGTCGTAGCCGAGATTGGCGCGGTCGGTCTCGATGGCGTGGTAGTGATCGAGCATCTCGGCGACGCTGGGGCAGCGGCGGGTGAGCGGATTGACCGTGAGGCCGAAGCTGCGGAAGCACTCCATCATGCCGTGTTGCGTCGTCGCCGGCATGGCGCTCACCTCGCCCCAGGCATAGGCGAAGAACCGCAACGGGCGCGAGGCGGTGATCGACGCATCGAGCTGACGCAGGCTGCCCGCCGCCGCGTTGCGCGGATTGGCGAAGAGCGCTCTGCCGGCCGCCTCCTGGCGCGCGTTGATGGCGGCGAAATCCTCGTGCGAGAGATAGACCTCGCCGCGCACCTCGAAGATGTCAGGAACCTCAGAGCCCTTGAGCCGGTGCGGAATGTCGCCCACCGTACGGGCGTTGTTCGTCACGTCCTCGCCCACCTGGCCGTCGCCCCGGGTGGCGGCGGACACGAGCCTGCCGTTCTCGTAACGCAGGCTCAAGGACAGACCGTCGATCTTCGGCTCCGCCGTGAAGGCGAGCGGCGCATCGGGCTTCCATTGCAGGAAGCGGCGGATGCGTTCGACGAACTCCTCCACCTCCTCGTCGGCGAAGCCGTTGGCGAGCGACAGCATCGGCACCCGGTGACGGATCTTGCCGAATTTCTCCGACACCTTGGAGCCGACCTTCTGGGTCAGGCTCTCGGGGGTCTTCAGTTCCGGGAACTGATCCTCCAGGGCCTCGTAGCGCTTGCGCAGAGCGTCGTATTCGGCATCCGAGACGGTCGGGGCGTCCTCCTCGTAATAGCGCCGGTCGTGCTCCTTGATCTCGGCGCCGAGCGACTCGTGCTCGGTGCGCGCGTCATCGGGCGTCAGATGGTCGACTGGGGTCTCGGAGGCGGTGCTGCGTGGGGGCATGATCGAATCGTATGTGAGGGTGCTTGAACCATAGCGCTCGGCGGCCGAGTCTCCAGAGGCAGGGGGCCGACAGTGCACCGGATTCGGACCTTCTCCACCTTTCCGCCCCGTCGTCGCCGGCCTTGCGCCGGGAACCCCGATCAGAAAGGCACACCGCTCTTCCGATCGGGACGGCCGAGACAAGCCCGGCGATGACACGACAGGGCGCCGCTCCGGGAGTGCGACCCGGACGGCCATCCTCAGCCTTGGATCGTCCCGGTCGGCGTCGGGCGCGACAAGCCCCTCAGGGCGCCGCGCAGGGCGTCGGGATCGAGGGCCGGCAGCCCCTCCTCGATGGCGCCGTGAAGGTCGCGCCAGATCGGAACGGCCGAGGCCAGAACCCCCCGGCCCTTGTCGGTGAGGCGCAGAAGACGGTTGCGACGGTCGTCGGGGTCGCGGGCGACGGCCACGAGGCCGTCCCGCTCCAGAGGCTTCAGGGCGGCCGTCAGGGTGGTCCGGTCCATGGCGAGCAGCTGCGCCACCGGGGCGATGGAGGGCGGCGCGGGACGATTGAGTGCATTCAGCAGCGAGAACTGCCCCGAGGTCAGTCCGACCGGCCGCAGAGCCTCGTCGAACAGGCGCGACAGCGTGCGGGCGGCGCGCTGGACGTGAAGGCACAGGCAGGCGTCACGGATCAGGTGAGTGGTCTCGAAGGGCACGTCACGGGGGTTTGACATGGCCCAATTATGTTGATATCAACTCATTTGTCAAGGAAAACAGGCGCGGGAAGCGCCGCGACATCCGGCTCCGATTCCAGGAGTCTCAAGGGAGATACGCAATGAAGTATGTCGATGGCTTCGTGCTCGCCGTGCCGGCGGACAAGAAGGAAGAATACCGCCGCCATGCCGCCGAGGCCGCCCCCCTGTTCAAGGAGTTCGGCGCCACCCGGATGGTGGAGTGCTGGGGCGATGACGTCCCGGACGGCAAGCTGACCGACTTCCGCCGCTCGGTGCAGGCCAAGGACGACGAGACCGTGGTGTTCAGCTGGATCGAGTATCCGTCGAAGGAGGTCCGGGACGCCGCCAACCACAAGATCATGACCGATCCGCGCATGCAGGCCATGGGCGAGCAGATGCCGTTCGACGGCAAGCGCATGATCTTCGGCGGCTTCATGCCGATTCTGGATGTGTAAGGTGTCACATGGCCAATCAGCACGGCGACTTCATCTGGTATGAACTTCTCACCCGCGATGCCGACGCGGCCGCGCGCTTCTATGGCGCGGTGGTCGGGTGGCAGGAGCGGCCCGCGGAGGGCTCCGACCGCGGCTACCGGGTTTTCGGGATCCGGGGCGTGGATGTGGGCGGTTTGATGCCCTTTCCGGCAGGCGCCGAGAGCGCGGGGATGCGCCCCACCTGGCTCGGCTACGTGGCCGTTGACGACGTCGATGAGACGGCGTCCGAGATCGTGCGGGCCGGAGGCACCCAGCACATGCCGCCGACCGACATTCCCGGCGTGGGCCGGTTCGCCATGCTCGCGGACCCGCAGGGCGTCATGCTCTACGTGATGCGCGGCGCCATGGACGGAACGAGCACCGCTTTCGACCAGAGCCGGCCCGGCCATTGCCACTGGAACGAGCTCTCCACGAGCGATCCCGCGGCGGCTCTCGCCTTCTACACGGCCCGGTTCGGCTGGACGAAGGGCGGCGCCATGCCGATGGGCGAGATGGGCGACTACCAGTTCATCGACCATGGCGGCCGGACGATCGGGGCCGTCATGAGGCGTACGCCGGATGGGCCGCCGCCGGCCTGGACCTTCTATTTCGGCGTCGAGGACATCGACGGCGCGGCGAAAGCCGTCTCGGGTAACGGCGGCACGATCCACTACGGACCCGCCGAGGTTCCGGGCGGCATGTTCATCGTCGTGGCCACCGACCCGCAGGGGGGGCTGTTCGGCCTCGTCGGCCCGCGCAGGGCGTGATTCCAGGAGGCAACGCCATGACCATCCATGTATCGGCTTTCAAATGGGTGCCGCCCTTCGCGCAGGGCTATGTCCGCGATCTTCGTGTGCGCTGGGCCCTCGAGGAGGCCGGGCTCCCCTACGAGGCGACCCTGATCGACCCGGCCGTCCAGGCCACCACGGCCTATCGGGAATGGCAGCCTTTCGGCCAGGTTCCGGCCTACCGGGACGATGCGGTCGAGATCTTCGAATCCGGCGCGATCGTGCTGCATCTCGCGATGCGGTCCGAGGCGCTCGCACCGGCGGACGAAGCGGGTCGCGCCCGGGTCATGACCTGGGTGATCGCCGCCTTGAACTCGGTGGAGCCGTTCGTGCAGAACCTGGTTCAGCTCGACGTCTTCCATGCGGGCGAGGCCTGGACCAAGGAGCGCCGGCCGCAGGCGGAGGCCATGCTCTCCAAGCGATTGGCCTCTCTCAGCACCTGGCTCGGCGAGCGGGATTATCTCGAAGACCGCTTCACGGCGGGCGACCTGATGATGGCCATGGTCCTGCGCGAGCTGGTCGAGACCGGGCTTTTGGAGCGCTATGCCAATCTCGGCGCCTATGTCCGCCGGTGCACCGAACGGCCGGCCTTCAGGAAGGCCCTCGAGGCGCAACTGCAGCCGTTCCGGGAGAACGCGCCCGCGACCGCCTGACCGGAGCATCCCGACAACCCTGAATGGACCTCGAGACGGAGCCTTCCATGCCCCATACGCTCATACCCGCGGCCGAGCTCGCGCGCCGCTCGCCGGTCCGCTTTCCGAACGAAAGCCCCGAGTACCGCGCCGCACGCACGGCCCTGCTGGCGGAGGAGATCGAACTGCGCCGCCACCTGGAGCGTGTCGCCGCCCAGCGCCGCGCCCTGCCGCCCGGCGGCGAGGTGACCGGCGATTACCGCTTCGAGGGGGAGGACGGCCCGGCGGGCTTCGCCGACCTCTTCGGTGACAAGCCGACGCTTGCCGTCTACAGCTACATGTTCGGGCCGCAGCGTGAACGCCCCTGCCCCATGTGCACCAACCTGCTCGGAGCCGTCGAAGGCAATGGCGCCGACATTCAGCAGCGCATGGCGTTCGCGGTCGTGGCGCGCTCGCCGATCGGGCGGCTCGTCGCCTGGAAGGAGGAGCGCGGCTGGAAGAACCTGAAGCTTTATACCGACCTCAACGGCCACTATTCCCGCGATTATTTCGGCGTTCTGGAGGACGGTTCGGAAATCCCGGGCTTCAACGTCTTTACCCGCCGCGACGGGACGATCCGGCATTTCTGGAGCGGCGAGATGACCGGCGATTCTGCCGATCCCGGCCAGGATCCCCGCGGCGCCCCGGATCTCGCGCCCCTGTGGAACGTGCTCGACATGACCCCCGAGGGACGCGGCACGGACTGGTATCCGAAGCTGACCTACGGGGCTTGAAACCCTGTGTCCGCCCTCAATGGGCGGCCGCCTCGAGCAGCCGCGCCGCGGCCGCGCGGGCCTCCTCGGTGATCGTCGCGCCGGCGAGCATGCGGGCGATCTCCTCCCGCCGCGGCGTCGCCTCGAGCGGGATCACCCGGGTGGCGACCCGATCCTCGGCTCCCCGCACTCCCTCCTTGGCGATGAGGAAGTGGCTGCCGGCCTTGGCGGCGACCTGGGGCGCGTGGGTGACGGCCATGACCTGCACCTTGCGCGCGAGCCGCGCGAGCCGCTGGCCGATGGCGTCCGCCACCGCGCCGCCGACGCCGGTGTCGATCTCGTCGAAGACCAGGGTCGGAGCCGAGCCCTTATCCGCCAGCACCACCTTCAGGGCCAGCATGAAGCGGGACAATTCGCCCCCCGACGCCACCTTCATCAGGGGACCGGGGCGGGTGCCGGGATTGGTCTGGGCCCAGAATTCGATGCGCTCGAAGCCGCTCGGATCCCGGCTGGTCTCGTCGATCTGGATGTCGGTGATGAACCGGGCACGCTCCAGCTTGAGGGGCGGCAGCTCGGCCTGAACGGCGGCATCGAGCGCCTGAGCGGCCTTCTTCCGGCCTGCAGAGAGCGCTTTGGCGCTCTTCACGTAAGCGTCGTCGGCCTCCTTCAGGGCCTTCTCCAGGCCCGCCAGCTGCTCCTCGCCCGCGTCGATGGCGGCCACGTCGTCCTCGAAGCGCGTGCGCAGGGCGGCGAGCTCGTCGGCCGGAACGTCGTATTTGCGCGCGGCAGCCCGAAGGGCGAAGAGACGCTCCTCCGCCTGCTCCAGCTCGCGCGGGTCGTATTCGGTGGCTCGGATCGCGTCCTCCAGGGCCGCCCTCGCCTCGTCGATGGCGACGAGCGCGGCGTCGAGCGCCTTGACGCTGGGTTCCACCAGGGCCGGCGCCTGGGTGCCCCGGCGCTCGAGCTTGCGCACGGCGGCCGAAAGCTCGTTGACCGGCGACGTGTTACCGGCGACGACCTCATAGGCCTCGTTGAGATCCTGGGCGACCTTCTCCGACTGCATCATCACGACCCGCCGCTCGGCCAGGGCCTCCTCCTCGCCGGCCTGCGGATTGAGGGTGGTCAGCTCCTCGACCGCATGGCGCAGGAAATCGGCCTCCTTGCGGGCCTTCTCGATGCGGCCGCGGTGCTCGTGCAGGGCGTGGCGCGCCTCGCGGGCGCGGCGCGAGGCCTCGGCCACGGTCTGGACCTCGCCCGCAAGGCCGCCGAAGGCGTCGAGGATCGCCCGGTGCGTGGCGGGATCGACGAGGGCGCGGTCGTCGTGCTGGCCATGGATCTCGACCAGGGTCGCGCCGATGGCCTTGAGCACCTGCACGCTCACGGGCTGGTCGTTGACGAAGGCACGGGTGCGCCCATCGGCCACCTGCACGCGGCGCAGGATCAGATCGCCGTCGACATCGATGTCGGCATCGGCCGCGATGCGGCGGGCCGGGTGGTCGAGCGGGCAGTCGAACACCGCCGTGACCTGACCCTGGCTCTCGCCATGGCGCACGAGGCTGCCGTCGCCGCGGCCGCCGAGGGCTAGGGCGAAGGCATCGAGCAGGATCGACTTGCCAGCGCCCGTCTCACCCGTGAGGACGCTCAGGCCCTCATGAAAGTGAAGCTCAAGCCTGTCGATGAGGACGATATCGCGGATCGCCAGCTGGATGAGCATGGAGGGTGAGGCTTAGCCCGTACGCTGACTGACCTGGGGAACGCCGCGGAACGCCTTGCTGATCCAGGACTGGGAATCCTCGCGCGGCTCGACGCCGCCTTTGGTCAGCAGAGCATGGGCGTCCTTGTACCAAGGACTGTCAGGGAAGTTGTGGCCGAGAACGGCGGCTGCGGTCTGCGCCTCGTTGACGATGCCCATGGCCATGTAGGCCTCGGTGAGGCGCTCGAGCGCCTCTTCCACGTGGCGGGTCGTCTGGTAGCGCGAAACGACGGTGCGGAAGCGGTTGATGGCACCCGCATAGTTGCGCTTCTGCAGGTAGAAGCGCCCGACCTCCAGCTCCTTGCCGGCGAGCTGGTCGCTGGCGACCTGGAGCTTCTTCCGGGCATCGGCCGTGTATTCGGAACTCGGATAGCGCTGGATCAGCTCCTGCAGGGCCAGAATGGCGCGCTCGGACTTCTCCTGATCGCGGGTGATGTCCGGGATCTGATCGTAATAGGACGACGCCATCAGATACTGGGCGTAGGCCGCATCCGACGTGTTGGGATAGCTCTGGAGGTAGCGCTTGGACGCCGTGATGGATTCCTCATAGAAGCCGCCCTCGTAATTGGCGTAGGCCTCCATGATCAGGCCCTTGCGGGACCATTCGGAATAGGGAAACTGCTTGTCGAGGCTGCTGAACTTCTTCACCGCGCCGTTGAAATCGCCCTTCTGCACCCGGGCCAGACCATCGTTGTAGATCTCTTCCGCCGGGGCACCCGTGACGATCTCGGGCTTGTAGGTCTCGCTCTTGTCGAACGGATTGAGCGACGAAAGGGATTCGCAGCCCGCGAGCCCCAAGGCGCAGACGCCAAGGATCAGAGCGCGGGCGGACGCGCCTTTCATACCTGCATAAGCCTTCGCGAACGACATGCCTCGCGGTCCTCCAAAAACCGTGCCCGATGTTTTAACGATGCACCGAGCGTTCTTTAGCCCAAGCATGGGGCCAGAGCCAAGCCCATACGTGATGGTTTACCCAACAGGAATTAAGAAAGCCTGCACGAAATCATGCGGCCAATGGGCGCTTGCTGCCTGGAGCAGGGAGACGGAGCCGCCGGACGGCGACTCAGTGCATCTCGGGAGCGAGAACCGAGGCCGCCATGCTGCCGATCTCGGCATAGCCCGTCTCGCGGCGCGGAACGGCGTCCACGATGGCGTAGTTGGAGCGGCTCGAGAACAGGGCCTCGAGCACCGAGAAGTTCATGCGGTGACCGCCGCAATAGGACCGGTAGGTGCCGAGCAGGGGCAGTCCGGCCAGGGACAGGTCGCCGACCGCGTCGAGCAGCTTGTGACGGACGAACTCGTCCGCGTAGCGCAGGCCCTCGGGGTTCATGATGCCGTCGTCGCCGATGGCGACCGTGTTCTCCAGGGAGGCACCGAGCGCGAAGCCGGCGCTCCAGAGCTTCTCCACGTCCCGCATGAAGCCGAAGGTGCGGGCGCGGGAGATCTCGCGGCGGAAGACCGAGGGTGAAAGGTCGACGGCCTTGCGCTGGCGGCCGATCACCGGGGTGGGGAAATCGATCTCCACGTCCAGGCGGAAGGCGCGGTCGTTGGGAAGAAGCTCGGCAAAGGCTTTGCCCTGCGTCACGCGCACGGGCTTGAGCACCTTGAGGTAGCGGCGCGTCGCGCCCTGAACCGCGATGCCGACCTGGTCGATCGCATCGATGAACGGGGCCGAGCTGCCATCCAGGATCGGAACCTCCGGCCCGTCGATCTCGACGAGCACGTTGTCGATGCCGAGGCCGGACAGAGCCGCCATCAGATGCTCGATGGTGGCGACCGCGCCCGTGTCGCGGTCGCCGATCACCGTGCAAAGCTCGGTGGCGGTCACCGCCAGATGCCGAGCGTCGATCAGTCGGTCCAGGCCACCGGACAGGCCGGTGCGCAGGAAAGCAATGCCATGGTTCACTTCAGCCGGATGAAGGATCATCTTCACTTCATCCCCGGAATGGACTCCGGTTCCAACGAGGGTCACGGCGGCGCGAAGCGTGGTTTGCTGGCTTTGCTTCATTATTCCTGAACCTCAACTACCCTTGTCGCCAAACTGAGCCTGTTTCGCCGGGGAAGCTGCATTTGCTGCGTTGTGACTTCCGACCGGCAGGCTTCTCATTAGCGCTGCCCCTTTGATGTGAGGGCACCTTAGTCCCCCTGCCAGGCTAGGCCAAATCACGCTTTCTTACTTTGTGTTACAATTGGGATAACTCCCAAGTCATTGATGTTAATGATTTTTTAACAAAGAAGGCCCCCAGCCGGACAGGGCTGGGGGCCTTTTGCAACAATTCCTAACGTTACGTTAGGTCAAGTTAGTTGGCCTGACGGCGCAGGAAGGCGGGAATCTCCAGCTGATCGTCCTCGGAGTGAGCCCGGGGAGCCTGGGCCATCGGGGCCTGCGCGGGACGCTGAGCCTGGGGCGGAACGGGCCGGCGGGCATACTCGGCATGGACCGACGACATGGGCTGGCGTGGGGCCTCCTGGCGCGGCTCGGCGGGAGCGTGCTGGGGCTCCTCGCGGCGGCCGAAGCCGATGGTCGCGAGGCGCTGGATCAGGGACGGCTTGTGCTCGTGGGAGGGCTCCTCCCCACGGCTGGCCCGGATCTGGTTCTGGGCCGGCATCGGGAGTTCGTCGATCCTCGGCATCCGGGCCGGACGCATGGCGCGCTCTGCCTGGGGCGGGATGAACGCTCCCTGCTCTACCGGCTCCTCATAGACCGGCTGCTGCGGAGCCGGAGCCTCGTAGGCCACTGCCTGGCGGGGCTGAGCCGGCGTGAGGACCACGTCGTCGCGAATCACCGGCTGCGGGGCCGGTTCGACCGGCTGGGCGACGGCCACGGGAGCGACCGCGGCGACCGGGGCCATGGCGGCCACGCTATGGGACAGGGACGGAGCCGCCTTCACCGGTTCGGCTTGGGCGGCGGAGCGAAAGGTCGGCGTGACTTGAGGGGACGTCGCGCGGGCCCGGGCCTCGGCGCGCAGGCGCTCGGCCACCTCGGAGATCCGCTGCTCGGTGGCCGTCAGATCACCGCCGTTCTCCAGCATGGCATGGTCGATGCCGGTAGCCACGACGGACACGCGGATGATGCCCTCCAGGCTCTCGTCGAAGGTTGCGCCGAGGATGATGTTGGCATCCTGGTCCACTTCCTCGCGGATGCGGGTCGCGGCCTCGTCGAGCTCGTAGAGGGTGAGATCGTTGCCGCCCGTGATCGAGATGAGCAGGCCGCGCGCGCCCTTCATCGACACGTCGTCGAGGAGCGGGTTCGCGATGGCCGCCTCGGCCGCCCGGATGGCGCGCTTCTCCCCGGAAGCCTCGCCGGTGCCCATCATGGCCTTGCCCATGCCGCGCATGACGGAGCGCACGTCGGCGAAGTCGAGGTTGATGAGGCCTTCCTTCACCATCAGGTCGGTGATGCAGGCGACGCCGGAATAGAGCACCTGGTCGGCCATGGCGAAGGCGTCCGCGAAGGTCGTCTTCTCGGTGGCGACGCGGAACAGGTTCTGGTTCGGGATCACGATGAGCGTGTCCACCGCCTGCTGCAGCTCGTTGATTCCGGCTTCCGCCAGACGCATGCGGCGCACGCCTTCAAACTGGAACGGCTTCGTGACGACGCCGACCGTCAGTATACCGAGCTCGCGGGCCGCCCGCGCCACGACGGGAGCCGCGCCCGTGCCGGTGCCGCCGCCCATGCCGGCGGTGATGAACACCATGTGCGAACCGGCGAGCTGATCGCGGATCTCGTCGATCACCTCTTCGGCCGCCGCGCGGCCGACTTCCGGCTGAGAGCCGGCCCCGAGGCCCTCGGTGACCTGGACGCCCATCTGGATCACGCGCTGCGCCTTGGAGGAGGCCAGAGCCTGAGCGTCGGTGTTCGACACCACGAACTCGACGCCTTCGAGACCCGATTCAATCATGTTGTTCACGGCGTTTCCACCGGCGCCACCGACGCCGAAAACCGTGATGTGCGGCCTGAGTTCCCGGATGTCCGGAGCTTGCTGATTGATAGCCATGACCTGTGCCTCTTCTGGCCTTGTACTGATGAGCGTTTGGCGGACGCTGACCCTTGTTAACTTGAACTCATCACGATGGCCCGCCGCGCCAACGCGTTACTCGACTTAAAAACTCTCGCGAATCCACCGGCCCACTCGCGAGAAGTAGCCGTCGGTTCCCGTACTCTGAAACAAGCCGCTGGACCGCGGCTCGAAATACTCGATGTGTGCCACCTGCGGATAAACCAGGAGGCCGACCACCGCCGAAAAGGCGGGGCCCTTTGCCGCTTCAGGCAGACCCTTGATGCCGAGCGGACGCCCGACACGAACCTGGCCCTGCAAGATGCGGCGCGCCGTTTCCGGCAGCCCGACGAGCTGGCTTGCGCCGCCCGTCAGCACGACCCGCCGTCCGGCCTGGGCCGCGAAGCCCGCACCTTTCAACCGGTCGCGCACGAGTTCGAGAACTTCCTCGACCCGCGGCTTGATGATGCGAACGAGGTGCGATTTCGGCAGATGATTCGGAACGTCCCGTTCGTCCTCATCGACCTGCGGCACCGCGATCATGTCCCGGTCATCCGCGCTCGACGTGATGGCGGAGCCGTAGAGAGTCTTGAGCCGTTCGGCGGCGGACACGCGGGTCGTGAGACCGCGCGCGATGTCCATGGTCACGTGATGACCGCCGACCGCGATGGCATCGGTATGGACCAGATGCCCGTTGGAGAAGATGCCGACGCTCGTGGTGCCGCCGCCCATGTCGACCACGGCGCAGCCCATGTCGGCTTCGTCGTCGACGAGCGCCGAGAGCCCGGCCGCGTAGGGCGTCGCGATCACGGCTTCGACGCCGAGATGGCAGCGTTCGACGGCAAGCATCAGGTTGCGCGCCGCCGCAGCCTCCGACGTGACCACGTGCAGGTCCGCACCGAGGCGCTCGCCGATCATGCCGGCGGGATCGACGATGTGGTGCTGCTGGTCGAGCGAGAAGCCGGTGGGCAGAGCGTGCAGAACAGTCCGGCCGCGGCGCAGATCGTAGCTCGAAGCCGCATCGAGAACGCGGTGAACGTCCCCGGAGCCGACGGCGCCGCGCACGGGAATGTGCGCCTCGAAATGCTCCGACGCCAGACGCCCGCCGGTGAGGTTGACGATCACCGACTGAATCTCGACCTTCGCCATCCGCTCGGCGGCATGGACCGCCTGACGGATCGCGGATTCGGCCGCTTCGAGATCGACGACCACGCCGCCCTTGAGGCCCGTGGACCGTTGATGGCCGATGCCGAGGATGCGCGCCACGTGGGTGCGGCTGCGCAGGGATTCGACCTCGTCGGCCGGCTTCAGTTCCGCCACCACGCAGACGACCTTGCTCGTGCCCACGTCCAGGACCGACAGGATGGCGCTCTTGCGCGCCGACAGCGGCTTCAAGCGTGGCGTCAAACCGTGACCCGAGAGACTCATGTATCGACCCCCTTGCCGCGCATTGGTTTTTTCTTGAGCGCCTCGGCGCGGGCCAGGGCTGCCTCTTCCGTCAACCGGACGACGACGCGATCCGCCATGCGCAGATCGATCGCCAGAACGTCCTTCTCCAGAATCTTCTGCTCGTTCTCGAGCTTCACGAGCCGGGCCAGCGCGTCGGCGGCCTTCAGCTCCGGCAGGCGCACGTCCATGCCGTTGTCCATCTTGAGCGTCCAGCGCCGCCCGGCCACGAGGGTGCCCGCACGGATGCGGCCCTTGAGCGGACCCGCGGCCTCGAGGAGCGCGAGATATTCCTTGCTGCGGGAGTTGGCGCCCTCGCCGACCACGAACGGAAGGTCGAGGTAGCGCTCGTCCTGCATCAGGTCGATCACGGTGCCGTCCGCCGCGATCACGAACAACTCGCCGTTGTTCTGCCAGATCCCGTGCGCCTCGCGCTCGGTGAGCGTGATGACCAGTTCGTTCGGATAGAGCTTGCGCACCGTGGCCGACTTGACCATCGGAACGCGCTCCAGGCGCTCGCGCAGACCATTCACGTCGAGAAAGGCCAGCGACTGCTTGGCATTGATGCCCGCCGCGGCCAGGACCTCGGTCTCACTCATCTGCGAGATGCCGGAGATCGTCACCTGATCGAGGCCGAGACCGACAGCGCGCGCGAGGGCGTGATGCGGCTCGCCGTAGGCGCGGATGAAGCCGTCGATGTGACCGCCCTGCCAGAGCCCGAATCCGACCACGGTGGCGAAGAATCCGAGCGCCAGGCCGCTTCCGAGAAAGCGCGGAAGGCGCTGTTCGAGGGGACGACCCACCGAGCGCCGGCGGACGCTGCGCGAAGAACCGAAAAGCTTTGTGATCCGCAGGGGCTTCCCAACCGGGGAGGCCCCTGCCCCCCGCCCCGCGGAGGCAGGGCGCGCAACGGCGAATCCGGCCGGGTAGGCCGTCATCGGTTGCAGGTAGCGTCCTCCACCATCCATTGCACAAGCTCGCCAAACGAATAGCCCGCGTGGGCTGCCAGTTCTGGCACCAAGCTCGTCTCGGTCATGCCGGGTTGCGTGTTGACTTCAAGAACGACGAGTTCCCCGGTTCCCCCAGGAGTGTCGTCGTACCGCAAGTCGGCGCGGCTGATTCCCCGACAGCCGAGCGCTTGATGCGCCGTTAACGCCAACTCTTGGACCTTTTGGTAAATATTCGGTTTAATTTCTGCCGGGAGGACGTGAATGGAGCCCCCCTTCACATATTTCGCATCGTAATCGTAGAAGACCCCGGTGGCGGGCTGGATGTCGATGACCCCAAGCGCCCTGTCGCCCATGACCGCGCAGGTCAGTTCCCGGCCCGCAACATATGATTCCACAAGGACTTGCTCGCCGAAGGCCCAATCGTCCCGGGTCAGCTCCTGGGGCGGATGGGAGCGGTCCTCGCGGACGATGATGACGCCCACCGACGAGCCCTCGCTGATCGGTTTGACCACGTAGGGCGCCGGCAGGACGTGGCTTTTCGCCGCCTCGAGGCGGTTAACGACTTTCCCCTTGGGCACCGACACGCCGGCGGCCGCCATGACCATTTTGGCCTTGTCCTTCTGCATGGCGAGCGCCGAGGCGAGAACACCGGAATGGGTATAGGGAATCCTTAAGATTTCGAGCAGACCTTGGATGGTTCCGTCCTCGCCCACGCGCCCATGGAGAGCGTTGAACACCACGTCAGGCGCAACGGCCTGGAGAACGGTGGCGATGTCGGGCTGCACGTCGATGGGGGTGACCTTGTAGCCCTGCCCCTCGAGGGCCCTGCAGCAGGCCCGGCCGGAGTTCAGGCTCACCTCGCGCTCCGCCGACCAGCCGCCATAGAGGACGGCAACGTGCTTCGCCATGGATCTCTCCCGTCATGCGCCCCGGCGACACCGGGAATTGAAAAGTGATTCGAATCAGGCCTTCGCGATGCCGACCCGCTTGATTTCCCATTCGAGCTCGACGCCCGACGTTTCGCGGACGCGACGGCGCACCTCTTCGCCCAGCCCCTCGATCTCGGCCGCCGTGGCGGAGCCGTGATTGATCAGGAAGTTGCAGTGCATCTCCGACACCTGGGCGTCGCCGATGCGGAGCCCGCGGCAGCCCGCCGCGTCCACCAGCTCCCACGCCTTGCGGCCGGGAGGGTTCTTGAAGGTCGAGCCGCCCGTGCGGGTGTTGACCGGCTGGGTCGAGGAGCGCGCCTCGGTGATGGCGTTCATCTCGGCCAGGATCTCGTCCGGATTGCCCGGGCGGCCCTCGAACAGCGCCTCGGTGAAGATCACGTCGTCCGGCACGCTCGAATGGCGATAGGTGAAGCCCATCTGCGCGTTGGTGAAGCTCACCGCCTCGCCGGTCCGCGTGACGCCCTTCGCCTCGACGAGCACGTCCTTCGTCTCGCCCCCGTAGGCGCCGCCGTTCATGCGCAGCGCACCGCCGACGGCGCCCGGGATGCCGCGCAGGAAGGACAGGCCCGCGATGCCGGCTTCCGCCGCCGCGCGCGCGACCTTCACGTCGGGGGCGCCGGCGCCGGCGCGGACCCGATGTCCGGCCTCCACCGACACTTCGGCGAAGCCCTTGCCCAGGCGGATCATGACGCCCTCCCAGCCGCCGTCGCGGACGAGGAGGTTCGAGCCGAGGCCGACCACGAGAACCGGCACGCTGCGGTCGAGCCGGCGCAGGAAATACGCGAGATCGTCCGTGTCGACCGGGGTGAACAGCACCTGAGCCGGGCCGCCCGTGCGGAACCAGGACAGCGGCGCGGCTGGCGCGTTCGTCTCCAGCTTGCCGCGCAGCTCCGGCATGCGGGCCTTCAGGTCGGGAACGATGTCCGCAAACATCACGCCGCCTTCTCGCCCAGGTGCTCGAGCTCGCCCGGCAGCGCATAGGCCCATTGGGTGATGTTGCCGGCCCCGAGGCAGATCACGTAATCGCCCGGCTTCGCGATGCCCTTCACGAGACTCGCGAGATCTTCCGTTCGCTCCAGCGCCATCACGTTGCGGTGGCCGCGGGCCTTGAGGCCCGACACGAGGCTGTCGCGGTCGGCGCCCGGGATCGGCTGCTCGCCCGCCGCATAGACCGGCGCGACGATGACCGCGTCCGCATCGTTGAAGCACGTGCAGAACTGATCGAAGAGGGCCGACAGCCGCGTGTAGCGGTGCGGCTGCACCACGGCGATCACCTGGCCGTCCGTGGAGGCGCGCGCGGCCTTCAGCACCGCGGCGATCTCGATGGGATGGTGACCGTAATCGTCGAACACGGTGACGCCGTTCCAGTCGCCCGTGCGGGTGAAGCGGCGCTTCACGCCGCCGAACCCGCCGAGCGCCTTGCGAATCGCATCCGGCGTGACGCCGAGCTCGTGCGCGACGGCGATCGCCGCCGTGGCGTTGAGCGCGTTGTGCGCGCCGGGCATCGGCAGGACGAGGTCCTCGAGCTCGAGACGGAAGCCCGGACGCCGGTCGCGGATCATGACGCGGAAGCGGTTCTGCCCGCCACGCGAATCCACGTCCATCAGGCGCACGTCGGCCTGCGGGTTCTCGCCATAGGTGATGATGCGGCGGTCCTCGATGCGCCCCACGAGGTCCTGCACGGTGGGATGATCGATGCACATCACGGCGAAGCCGTAGAACGGGATCGAGTTGATGAAGGAATGGAAGGACTCCTTGATCGCGTCGAAGGTGCCGAAATGGTCGAGATGCTCGGCGTCGATGTTGGTCACGATGGCCACGTCGGCCGGCAGCTTCAGGAACGTGCCGTCGGACTCGTCGGCCTCCACCACCATCCACTGGCCGTCGCCCATGCGGGCATTGGTCCCGTAGGCGTTGATGATGCCGCCGTTGATCACCGTCGGATCGAGCCCGCCCGCATCGAGGAGCGTGGCGACAAGCGACGTGGTGGTGGTCTTGCCATGGGTGCCGGCCACCGCCACGCAGGACTTGAAGCGCATGAGCTCGGCGAGCATTTCGGCGCGGCGGACGACCGGCAGGCGCTTCTCGCGGGCGACGATCAGCTCCGGGTTGTCCCGCTTGATCGCGGTCGACACCACGACGATCTCCGCCTCCTCCACGTTCTCCGCCTTGTGGCCGATGAAGGTCTTGATGCCCTTATCGCTCAGGCGCTTCACGTTGTAGTTGTCGGCGGCGTCCGAGCCCTGCACCGTGTAGCCCAGATTGTGCATGACCTCGGCGATGCCCGACATGCCGATGCCGCCGATACCGATGAAATGAATGGGACCCAGCTTCGGCGGCAGTTTCATGAGGTTTTTCCGTTATTGTTCGATGCAATGAGAGTGAGAACGGCCTGAGCAAGACGCTCCGCCGCATCGGTGATTCTGGCGCTATGTGCAGCGGCGGCGGCTTTGGTCAAGCGGTCAGGCTCTTGAAAAATGAGCTGAATTTCGTTCGCCAGCCGCTCAGGGGTGAAGTCGGATTGCGGACAAACGATGGCAGCGCCCAGATCTCCGAGGGTTTTGGCGTTGGCCGCCTGGTCCTGATCGAGGGAGCCCGGCAAGGGCACGAGGATGGAGGGCCGGCCGATCACGGCGAGTTCCGCCACGGTCGAGGCGCCCGAGCGCGAGACGACCAGACCGGCCTGCGCCAGACGATGGGGCAGGTCCTTGAAGAAGGGCTCCGCGTCGAATTCCACACCCAGATTGCGGTAATGTGCCCGGACCCGCTCCAGGTCCTCGCCCCGCGCCTGCTGGGTGACCACGAGGCGCGCCCGCAGATCCGGCGGCAGGCGCTCGATGGCCGGGGGCACCACGTCGCTCATCACCCGTGCGCCCTGGCTGCCGCCCACCACGAGGAGACGGAGCTTCCCGTCGGGCTCCAGGCTCGCATAGGGGTGTTTCGCCGCCTCCAGCACCGCGGGACGGATCGGGTTCCCCGTATGGATGACCTTGCCCGGCACGTTCGCCGGAATGCCCTTGATGGCGGCGAAGCCCGTGGCGATCACGCCGGCGCGGCGGGCAAGCAGCCGGTTGGCGCGTCCCATGACGCCGTTCGCCTCGTGGATCACCGTCGGGACCCTGAGGAACGACGCGGCGAGAACCGGCGGCACCGTGGGATAGCCGCCGAAGCCGACCACGACGGCCGGTTTCATGTGACGGATGAGGGAGGCGGCCTTGATCGTCCCCCGTCCGAGGAGCAGCGCCGCCTTGGCCATCTGCGGCACCGAACGGCCGGAGGGCGTGGCGGACGGGATCTCAACGATCTCGTCGGCCGGGAACGAGCCCGCATAGGCGTTGGCGCGCTTGTCGGTGGCGAGCGCCACTTTGGCCCCTGAGGCCTTCAGGGCATTGGCGAGCGCTTCGGCCGGGAAAAGATGACCGCCGGTTCCGCCGGCGGTCAGGAGGATGAGGGGAGCGGTCATCCGCGCGGCCAATCCTGATTGAAATTGTCCAACATCTCGGCGCGCGGCCGACGGCGCGTGAGCGCGATGAGGAAGCCCATGCCGAGCGCGAGCGACAGCAGCGACGAGCCGCCATAGGAGATGAAGGGCAGCGTCATGCCCTTGGCCGGCATGAGATGCACGTTCACCATCATGTTGATGCAGGCTTGCAGGCCGAACATGAAGATGAGCCCCGTGGCCGCCAAGCGGCAGAACGTGTCCTCGTTGCGGCGGGCGAGCGTCAGGCCGCGCAGCACGATGAAGGCGAAGACCACCAGCAGGGCGATGCACACGATGATGCCGAACTCCTCGGCCGTGACGGCGAAGATGAAGTCCGTATGCGCGTCGGGCAGGATGCGCTTGACGGTTCCCTCGCCCGGGCCGCGTCCGAGCCAGCCGCCGCGGGAGAAGGATTCCATGGCGGTGTCGACCTGAAACGTGTCGCCCGAATCCTTGTCGAGGAAGCGCTCGATGCGGGCCCGCACGTGCGGCAGGAATTCATAGGCCGCCACGATGCCCACGAGACCGGCGCCGCCGAGCCCCATCACCCAGAACCAGTGCAGGCCGGCGATGAAGAACAACCCGCACCAAACGATGGTGACCAGCATGGTCTGGCCGAAATCCGGCTGGAGGATCAGCGGCACGATGGTGGCGGGCAGGAGGAGAAAGGCCAGGAGCGTGCCAGGCACGTCCTTACGGCGCGCGCCCTCCGAGAACGCCCAGGCGGACAGCACCACGAAGGCGGGCTTCACGAATTCCGACGGCTGCAGGCCGAGGGGGCCGATCATGATCCAGCGATGGGCGCCCTTGATCTCGGGCCCGTACTGGAAGGCCAGCAGGATCAGCGCCATGCCGACCGCATAGACCAGCAGAGCCAAGCGCCGGATGTGGCGCAGGGACAGGAACGATACGGGGATCATGATGAACAGCGCCGGGACGAGGAACATCACCTGCCGGTTCACGAAGTGGAACGTGGAAAGCCCGAGGCGCTCCGCCACGGGTGGACCGCCCGCCATGAGGAAGACGAGGCCCGCCAGCATGAGGATGGCGAGGCCGGCGAGGAGCAGGCGGTCGACAGTCCACCACCAATCGCCGAAGGCCGAGCGTTCCGCGCGTGACACCATCTTCAAGCCCCCTTGGCTTCAAGGCCGGGCAAGGCCCGGACCAGATCGCGGAAATGGTTTCCGCGCACTTCGTAATTCGGAAACTGATCGTAGGACGCGCAGGCCGGCGACAGCAGGACCACCGCGGGAGCCCCCAGGGCCTGCGCATCTGCCGCCGCCTGCATCACGGCGGTCTCGAGCGTGCCGCTGTGGACATGTGGCACGTCTGAACCGAGTGTCCTGGCAAATTCATCCGCCGCGGCCCCGATGAGATAGGCCTTGCGGATCTTCGGGAAATAGGACGTGAGCGGCTCGATGCCGCCTTCCTTCGCCTTGCCGCCGAGGATCCAGAAAATATCCCCGAAGGACTTGAGCGCCTTCTCGGTGGAATCCGCGTTGGTGGCCTTCGAATCGTTGATGAACAGCACCTCGTCGAGGCGGCCCACCTCTTCCATGCGGTGCGACAGGCCCGGGAAGGTGTGGAGGCCCGCGCGGATCGTCTCCGGCGAAACGTTCAACGCCAGGGCGACGGCGACGGCCGCCGCGGCGTTCTGCGCATTGTGGGCGCCGCGCAGGGAGCCAATTCCGGAGAGGCTCGCGATCGGCGCAGCGTCCGTCGCCGTCACTCCGACGAGCGTCTCTCCATCGGCGAAGACGCCCTTGCCGTCCAGCGGCTCGATCGAGACGCGAGCGACGTTGATGCCCTTCGCCTCGCAGGCCTCGGCGATCGCCCGGCTCATCGCATCGTCGACGCCGACGACGGCGAGGCCGGCTTTCGTCACCAGCCGCTCCTTGATCGCCGCATAGAGCTCAATCGTCCCGTGTCGGTCGATGTGATCGGGCGAGAGGTTGAGATGAACCCCGATGGTAGGCGCGAGCGAGGGCGCGAGATCGATCTGGAACGACGAGCACTCGATCACGTGGATCCGCTCGTCGGACGGCGGATCGAGGGAGAGGATGGCCGTGCCGATATTGCCGCCCATCTGCACGTCGCGGCCCGCCTCGCGCAGGATGTGGGCGATGAGCGCCGTCGTGGTCGATTTGCCGTTAGTGCCCGTGATGGCGACAAACAGCGCGTTCGGCGCGGTGGCTGCCCGCTCGCGGCAGAACAGCTCGATGTCGCCGATGATCTCGACGCCCGCATCGCGCGCGAGCCGCGCCGACCAGTGCGGTTCGGGATGCGTCAGCGGCACGCCCGGCGAGAGGATGAAGGACGAGATGCGCGACCAGTCGACCTTGCGCAGGTCATCCGTCTCGATGCCCCTCGCGCCGGCTTCCGCCATCCTGGCCGGATTGTCGTCGCAGGCGATCACGTGCGCGCCGCCCTCCTTCAGGGCCAGCGCCGTCGCCAGCCCCGAGCCGCCGAGGCCGAAGAGCGCGACCGTTTTGCCTGCGAAGGTGGTGACGGGGATCATGCGCCTTACCGCAGCTTGAGGGTGGCGAGGCCGACCAGGGCCAGCACGACGGCGATGATCCAGAACCGGATCACCACCTGCGGCTCGGTCCAGCCCATCTGCTCGAAATGGTGGTGGATCGGCGCCATCTTGAACACGCGCTTGCCGGTGAGCTTGAACGAGGCAACCTGGATGATCACGGACATGATCTCCAGAACGAAGAGGCCGCCCACGATGGCAAGCACGATTTCGTGCTTGGCTGCCACGGCAACCGTGCCGAGAAGGCCGCCGAGCGCCAGCGAACCCGTGTCGCCCATGAAGATCTGGGCCGGAGGCGCGTTGAACCAGAGGAAGCCGATGCCGGCGCCGATCAAGGCTCCGCAAATCACCGCGAGCTCACCGGTGCCGGGCACGAAATGGATCTGCAGATAATTGGAGAAGACGGCGTTACCGGCAAGATAGGCGATGAAGCCGAAGGTGCCGGCCGCGATCATCACCGGCACGATGGCGAGGCCGTCGAGCCCGTCGGTGATGTTGACCGCATTGCCGGCGCCGACGATCACGAAGCCGGCGAACACGATGTAAAACCAGCCGAGATTGAAGATCAGATCCTTCGAGAACGGCAGCGCCAGCTTGTTGGCGAGGCCGGGCGTCGCCATGTAGGAGATCGCGATGCACGCGACGGCCGCGATCAGAGCCTCAATGGCGAGGCGCGACCGACCGGAAAAGCCCTTGTGCGACTGCTTCGTGACCTTCAGGTAATCGTCGTAGAACCCGATGGCGCCGAAGCCCACCGTGACGAACAGCACGACCCATACATAGTGGTTCTCGAGGTTGGCCCAGAGCAGGGTCGAGATCAGCACGCCGGCCAGGATCATCAGGCCGCCCATGGTGGGCGTGCCGCGCTTGGTCAGAAGGTGCGATTGCGGTCCGTCCTCGCGGATCGGCTGTCCCTTGCCCTGGCGCAGGCGCAGAAGCGAGATCATCCACGGTCCGAACAGGAAGACGATCAGCAAGGCGGTCGCCGTCGCGCCGCCGGTGCGGAACGTGATGTAGCGGAAGATATTGAGGGGGCTGAAATAGGGGCTGAGCTCAGCCAACCAGGTTAACATCGGTCATCCTTTCAGCGCGTGGCCCGTCGGGCTCGCGCCGTAGCGTTCTTTCAGGGCCTTGACGATGAGGGCCATCTTCATGCTGAGCGAACCCTTGACCGTCACGGCATCGCCGGGACGCACGGCCGCCACGACCGCGTCGACCAGCTCGACGGAGGTCTGCACGTGGGCCGCGACCCTGGCCTTCGGCAGGGCGTCCACGAGGTTCTGCATCAGGGGCCCGGCCGCGAACAGCAGGTCGATCCTGTTCGCCTCGACGGCCTCCGCCAGCTCCGCATGCAGGCGCGGACCCGTCTCGCCCAGCTCCTTCATGTCGCCCAGAACGGCGATGCGCCGCGCCCCGCGCCCGAGCTCGACGGCGCCGAGATTGGCGAGCGCCGCGCGCATGGAGGCCGGGTTGGCGTTGTAGCTCTCGTCGATCAGCAGGGCCTCGCTGTCGCCGATGGCGAGCATCGTCCGCTCTCCGCGGCCCACGGGCGGCTTCATCTCGGCGAAGGAGAGCGCCGTCAGGGCCAGATCCGCGCCGAGCGCATGGGTGGCGGCGAGAACGCTCAGGGAATTGAGCGCGATATGCCGGCCCGCCGTGCCGATCCTGTAGGTCAGAGGCTGGCCGAACACCGTGGCGTCCACGATGGAGTGGTCGGGCTTGACGATGATACGCTGGGCGCGGATGTCGGCCGCCTCGTGCTCGCCGAAGGTGACGACGCGGCCGGCCGCGGACGCGTTCGCATGGGCGCGCATACGCTCGAAATAGGCGTTGTCGCGGTTGATCACCGCGGTTCCGCCGGGCTCTATCCCTGAGAAAATCTCGCCCTTCGCGTCCGCGATGCCCCAGAGCGACGGGAAGAACTCGATATGCACGGGTTCGACCGTGGTGATCACCGCGACGTGCGGACGGACCATGCCGGTGAGCGGCAGGATCTCGTGGGCATGATTCATGCCGATCTCGAACACGCCGAAATCGGTCTCGCGCGGCATGCGCGCGAGGGTCAGCGGCACGCCCCAATGGTTGTTGTAGGAGGCGACCGACGCATGGGTCGCGCCCTGGCGGGAGAGCGCGAGGCGCATCGCCTCCTTGGTGCCGGTCTTGCCGACGGATCCGGTGATGGCGACGATCTTCGCGTCCGTGCGCGCCCGGGCCGCGCGGCCCATCCGGCGCATGGCCTCGAGCACGTCCGGCACGACGACGAGCCTGTCCGAGCCTGCAAAGCCAGGAGCCTTTTCCTCGGACACGACGGCCGCCGATGCGCCCTTCTCGAGCGCCGCCGCAACGAAATCATGCCCATCATGCACGTCGCCCTTGATGGCGAAGTAGAGATCGCCAGGCTCGAGGGTGCGCGTGTCGATGGACGCACCCGTACCTTGCGCAAAGCCCGCGCCGATGCGGGCCCCGGTGGCGGCCGCGATCTCGTCCGATGTCCATAGGGGCGAATTCATCCCTGCCTCTCCGCAATGGCCGCCCGGACCTCGTCGTGGTCCGAGAACGGCAGGGTCCGGTCGCCGATGATTTGGCCCGTTTCATGACCTTTGCCCGCCACGACCAGAATATCGCCTTCCCGGAGCTCGGTCACGGCCGTGCGGATCGCCACGGCGCGGTCGCCGATCTCGCGGGCGCCGGGCGCGCCCTGCAGCACCTCGGCGCGGATCGCCGCCGGATCCTCCGAGCGAGGATTATCGTCCGTCACGATGACCACATCCGCCTTGTCGGAGGCGATGCGTCCCATGAGCGGACGTTTTCCCTTGTCCCTGTCGCCGCCGCAGCCGACGATGCACACGAGGCGTCCCTTCACGAAGGGGCGCAGGGCATCGAGCACATGGGCGAGCGCATCGGGCTTGTGCGCGTAATCGACGATGCAGATGGCGCCGTCGACCTCGCCCACCTGCTCGAGGCGGCCGGACACGCCCTTGAGGGATCCGAATCCCTCGAACACGTCCTCTACCCGGCCCTCGCCTTCCACCGCGAGCACCAGGCCCGCCGCGACGAGCGCGTTCTCGACCTGGAAGGCGCCGAGGAGCGGCAGGACCGTTCGGATCGTCTTCCCGTAGGCCTCGACGGTGAGAGCCTGCGTGAAGCCGTCGGCGCGCGCTTCGACGAGGCGAAGGGTCTCGCCCGCACGGCCCGTGGTGAGGATCTCGAGGCCGCGCTCGCGGATCCCGTTCAGGAACACGTCCGCATAGGGACCGTCCGCATTGACGATCGCCGGCGCATCGTCGGGCAGAAGCGTGTCGAACAGGCGCATCTTCGCCGCGGCATAAGCTTCGGTGGTGGCGTGATAGTCGAGATGATCGCGCCCGAGATTGGTGAAGCCCGCCGCCTGCAGGCGCACCCCGTCGAGGCGCCGCTGGTCGATGCCGTGCGAGGAGGCTTCCATGGCAAGCCGCGTGACGCCGTCCTTCGCCAGGCGGTCGAAGCTCTCGTGCAGCGAGATCGGATCCGGCGTCGTGAGCGACCCATAGGCCGCGCCATCGGACGTGATGATGCCGAGCGTTCCGACGCTCGCGGACTTGTATCCCAGATGCGCGAAGAGCTGGCGCGTGAAGTCGGCCACCGAGCTCTTGCCGCTCGTGCCCGTGACGGCTACGACCTTCTCGGGCTGCCGCGGATGGAACCGCGCCGCCGCGAGCGCCAGGGCGCGCCGCACGTCGCCGACCTGGACATAGGCCACCGGGGCCGGCAGATCGGACGGACGCGCGGCCTCGCCCACAATGGCGACGGCGCCGGCTGCTAGGGCCTGCGGCACGAAGCTCATGCCGTCGACCTTCGTGCCAGGCACGGCGAAGAACAGGGTGCCGGGCTCGACCTTGCGGCTATCCGAGGCGATCTTCGAGACGGCGAGAGGGGCATGGTCATGCCCCTGTGCGAGATCGAGAAGGTCGCCGAGATGCATGGTGCGTGCGCTCATCGGTTGCTGCCCCAGGCGCCAAGGCGCGACATGAGCGGGAACGGCTGCTGCGGCGGCTCGAAGCGCGGCGGCACGCCGAGCAGCGGGGCCACGCGCTCGACTACGTTTCCGGTCACGGGGCCGGCGTTCCAGCCAGCGGTCGAGAACCCGTAGGTGCCTTCCACGGCCTGCGGCTCGTCCATGATGGTGAGGAACACGTATTTCGGCTTGTCGGCCGGAACCACCGCCGTGAAGGTGGTGAGGTTCTTGTTCTTGGAATAGCGGCCGTTGATCACCTTCTCGGCCGTGCCGGTCTTGCCGCCCACGAAGAAGCCCGCGATGGCGGCCGCGCTCGCCGAGCCTTCCGGCACGGAGGCGTTCAGGCGCATCACATAGCGCATGGCCTCGCTCGTCTCGGGCTTGAGCACCTGAAGGGCGGTCTTGCGCGCCTCCTCCTGATCGCGCTTCAGGAAGGTGGGCTTGATCATCACGCCGCCATTGACCAGCGCGCCCACCGCCGCGAGCGCCTGGAGCGGCGCGACCGCGAGGCCGTGGCCGAAAGCGATGGTCATGGTGTTGAGCTCGCCCCAGCGGGGCGGAACGATCGGCAGGGCGCTTTCCGGCAGCTCCGTCTCGAGACGGGTGAGCTGCCCCATCTTGCGCAGGAACGCCTTGTGACCCTCCACGCCGATGCCGAGCGCCATGCGGGCGGTGCCGATGTTGGAGGAGTGGACGAACACCTCCGGTGTGGTCAGCACCCGGTGCGTCGCGTGGTAATCGCCGATGGTGAACTTGCCGTAGCGCAGACCCGAGCGCGCATCGAAGCTCGAGTTGATGTTGTACTTGCCGGAATCGAGCGCCATCGCGACGGTCAGGGCCTTGAAGGTCGAGCCCATCTCGAACACGCCGACATTGATGCGGTTGATCCGGTCCTTGTCGAGCGCATCGATCGGGTTGTTGGGATCATAGTCCGGCAGGGACACGAGGGCGATGATCTCGCCCGTGTTGACGTCCAGGATCGCGCCGGCGGTCGCCTTGGCCTTGAACTTCGCCATGCCTTTGGCGAGCTCGTCGCGAAGCGCATGCTGCACGCGCAGGTCCAGGGAGAGCTGGATGGGCTTGAGGTCGGCGGCCGAAATATTGAATCCGGCGCCGTTGAGGTCCTGCAGGCCCATGCTGTCGATGTATTTCTCAATCCCGGCGATGCCCACGTTGTCCACGTTGGCGAAGCCGAGCACGTGCGCGGCGGCCTCCGCGTTCGGGTAGACGCGCTTGTTCTCCGGCAGGAAGCCGATGCCCGGAATGCCGAGACGATGCACCTCCGCCTGCTGGCGCGGCGTGATCTCGCGCTTGACCCAGACGAATCCCTTCCGGGTGCTGAGCTTGTTGCGCAGGTCCGTGGCGTCGAGGTCGGGCAGCACGGCGGTGAGCAGTTCGACCGCCTCGTCCTTGTCGACGATGTTGCGCGGCTCGGCGAAGACGGAGACCATCTTCACGTCGGTGGCGAGGATCTCGCCGTTGCGATCGACGATGTCGGGGCGGGCCGCGGAAATCTCGGACGACGCGGCGCGGCGCACCTCGCTCGTGTTCTCGCTCGTGACCGCAAGATAGATCAGGCGGCCGCCGATGAGGCTGAACAGGCCGACGAAGCAGGCCGCCGCAAGGCCGACCCGCGACGTGCTCTTGTCGTGGCGCAGGCGAAACAACTCGCGCGCGTGGCCGAGTACGCCACGCCCGATGCTTTGTGCCGAGAAGGGTGCGCGGCCGACGCGCTCCGGCGCGCCGTCCGAGGGATAGCTTCTCGGATCGGTCCTGGCGGCGGAGTCGGCCATCGGGTCCTGGGCGTGATCAGGAACGGTCTTACCCTGCCATTCGGTTTGGGGCTCTTGCAACACGCGGCTCACCGTTTCGGGGTTTGGGTCGTCGGAGTGCGGGCGTCCGAATTCTTGTCCTTCGGAGTCGATGTCGGCTCGAGAAGCCCGAGCGCTTCGAGCTTGCGGCCGATCTCGTCCTCGCGGGAAGGCCGGTTCGGCAGGTCGGATAGACGCGCGAGCTGCTGGATCTTCAGCGGCTGGAGATCGAGATGCTTGTCGGCCGCCTCCTGAAGGCGGTCGGGGCGATCGAGATACTGCCACTCGGCCTGCAGAACCGCGATGGCCTCGCGTTCGCGCTGCGCCTTCGATTTCAGCTTCGCCACCTGCTCGGCATAGAAGAGCGTGTCGTACTTGATCGAATAGGCATAGCCCGCCGATGCGATGAGAGCAGAGATCGCAATGATGTGGAGCAGCCGGATCATCGGCGCCCTCCCCGTTTTTCAGCCGTCTGCGGCAACTCGGCCAACATGGTGATGGCGCTCAATGGCTCCTGCGGCGGCGTGTCCGTGCGCGCGCCGGCCCGCAGCTTGGCCGAGCGTGCCCGCGGATTGCGCGCCAGCTCCTCGTCACCCGGCCCGACGGGACCTCTGGTGATCGCCTCGAAGGTCGGCTCGGGCGCGGCGGCCGTCGGCAGATGGCGCGAGCCGGTGGCTGCGCGCCCGGTGCGGGCCGCGAAGAACTGCTTCACGATGCGGTCTTCGAGCGAATGGAACGTGACGACGACGAGGCGTCCGCCGGGCTTGAGAACACGCTCGGCCGCGTGCAGAGCGCGCACCAGCTCGCCGAGCTCGTCGTTGACCGCGATGCGCAGGCCCTGGAACACGCGCGTGGCCGGATGAATGCCGCCGGGCTCCTGCCGGATCAGCGAGGCGACGAGATCCGCCAGCTGACGCGTGGTCTCGAAAGGCTGGCGTCGCCGCATCTCGATGACCGCGCGCGCAACGGCGCGCGCGCGCCGCTCCTCGCCGTAATGATAGAAGATGTCCGCGAGTTCCGCCTCGCTGGATTCGTTGACGAGATCGGCTGCGCTCGGACCGTTCCGCTCCATGCGCATGTCGAGCGGACCCTCGTTGCGGAACGAGAAGCCGCGCTCGGCCTGATCGAGCTGCATGGACGACACGCCGATGTCGAGCACGACACCGTCGACGCTCTCGAAACCCTGCGCGTGCGCGATCTCGTCGAGGTCGCCGAACCGTCCGGGGACGAGAATCAGGCGCTTCTTGAATTTTGCCGTGAGAGAGGCCCCGCCGGCGATCGCATCCGGATCGCGGTCGATGGCGATGACCTTGTTCTGGGGATGGGCATCGAGAATGGCCCGGGTATAGCCGCCGGCGCCGAACGTGCCGTCGATGAAAGCACCGCCGCGCTTCGCGTCGAGCGCTGCGCCAACCTCCTCCAAGAGCACAGGAACGTGACGGGACGGTCCGCCAGCGGCTCCGGCTCCTGGGCCGTCGCCGCGTCCCATCATCGTTCCCGTACTCCTGGTGAGGTATTCTGCACTGACCTTGGCTCCGTAATTCGGCTTCCCAACGCTTTCTTCAGGTCTCGGACCTTCGTGCGCGCCTCCTCCAAGTGCGCACGGAAGCGCTCGGGCTCCCAAATCTGGAACTTGTGACCGAGTCCGACGAACGTCACCGTGTCGCCGATCCCGGCATGAACTTTTACCGTATCCGTCAGGATGACACGCCCCTCCGGATCGACCTTCAGAATCTCGCTGGTCCCGAACAACGCCGTCGACAGCTGATCCCGCTCGTCCGAATAGGGCGACAGCGTCGACAAGAACGCATCGATCTCGTTCAGAAGCACGTTGCCGCCTGCGTCCAAGGCCTGCGCGTCCAGCGCCGGATGAACGTAGAGCCCCTCGAATCCATCCTTGGCCAACACGGCCCGGAAGGATGCTGGGATCGAGACGCGACCCTTCGAATCCAACTTGTTGGTGAAATTGGACACGAAGCGGTTCATTGGCCGCAGCTCGCACGCTCCTGATTGTCAGCCCCCCGGCGGATCTTGATAATCCGCCTCCCGCAGCCAGTGGTGACGCTACTTTCCGAAGCAGAACGCCAGCATTTCTTGAGTGCTTGACGCCCCCTTCGGAAGACACCGTCGACGGGATGGTTTGGGATAACATGGGATAATATGGGCGTCAACGGAACGGAGGTGGGAGACATGCGTCGTCGCATGCATGCCCCATGAGACGCATTTACGGTTAATGAATCGTAAGCGGAGCAAAGGTTTGCTCCGCTTCCCTGCAAAATTCCGCCTGTGGAAAGATGGGGTCAGCCGGCCTGTAAGCCGGGTTCTGTAGGGCCCAAAGTCTAAGACCTTGGACGTGGCGGCCATTCCTCTGGGACGGTCATTGCTGACCGCCTCAAGCAACCAACCCGGACGACGGGCCTGGAAGCGGGCCTGGCGCGAACGCCTGTCGTCCCTATTCGGTTTTGCTCCTGGTGGGGTTTACCATGCCGTCCGCATTGCTGCGTCCGCGGTGCGCTCTTACCGCACCCTTTCACCCTTACCCCGAGGTCCGAAAACCTTCGCGGGGCGGTCTGCTCTCTGTGGCACTTTCCCTGAGGTTACCCTCGCCGGACGTTATCCGGCACCTTGCTTTCCATGGAGCCCGGACTTTCCTCCCCGAGCGAACTCGAAGCGGCCGCCCGGCCAGCTGACGGTGGGGATGTGGTGCCAAACGCCCCTGCCCGTCAAGGGCATTGCGCATGGTGCGCGGCAGAAGCGCCGGTTCGTCGGTGGAAGGATGCGCGCCGGCGGAACCATCCGGTGCGCTAGTCGGCCGCGGCCGTGATCACCTTCACCTTGGCGCAATAGGCGCGCGAGGCGCCCGTCATGGTCTGCGCACGGTGTCCGAACTGATAGCGCAGGATGGTGCCGCAGGTATCCCCGCCGGCAAGCTTGTAGGCTCGGGCGAGATATTTCAAACCATACCGGAGGTTGGTCTCCGCATCGAGCAGGCCCGCAGCCGCCCCCTGATAACCGAGAGACTGCGCCGTGCGGACGTTGATCTGGGTCAGCCCCATATTGGGACCGTTGCGCGCGCCGGCATTGTAGCGGCTCTCGAGCCGGACGACGGCGTCAGCCAGTTCATACGGAAGGCCGTATTCGGACGCGTGGCGGACGATTAGCGGCCGGAGAGCCGCGCTCCGGGCGGTATCCGACGAGCGCAGCTTCAGCGTGGCGTCCACGGGCGCTGCGGGGAGGGATGCGGTCTCGTCCTCCGGCTGAGCGGCCGCGGCCATCCGGGACAGCGCCTTGATGATGTCCGGCCCATTGCCGTCCTGGGCCTTTGCGGCAGCGCCGGCTTCCTTCGCCTTCCTCTTGTCAGATCCCTTGGCGGTCCTGGTGCTTTTCTGCGCCTCAGCCGCGTCGGTTGTCTCCTCGTCCGCGGTGGCTGCCGCCTCGGCGGCGGCCGCGCTCAGGAATTCCGCGGCCTTGTCGGGAGAAATGACAGCGCCATCATGATCTCCTTCGGCCCGAGCTTCGGCGGCCAGCATCAAGGCGACAGCTCCAACAGAGGCAATTGCAAGGGTTCTGAGCAGATGTTGCCAAGTCAAACCGAAACTCCAGCCGGCACAAATCGGAAGGTGCGGTCGGTGGATGCCAATTGGGGCGAAGATGTGGCACATCAAGCCGCATACATGTTCAGAATACGTTCAAGCTTGACCATGTAACCTTGATGACGCCTGGCTTTGCGGGTCGATTCTAGCCTCACACGGACCGGAAGAATTTTCCTCAGCTTATCCGGAATGGGGAGGAACTCTTTCTCCGCCCAGGAGTTGGCGACAGCGTAAGGTCAAGCTAAACAGGACAGGGCAGCCTACCGCCCGCTCAACAACAGGGAAGCCTCCATGAAGAAGATCATGACAGCCATTGCCGCCGGTGCCCTCACCCTCTCGATGGCAGCCTGCAACACCCCCGGCGAGCGCGCAGTGGGTGGCGCTGCGGTCGGCGGCCTTGCTGGTGCGGCCATTGGCGGTGCAGCCACGGGTCGTGGCAGCGGCGCTCTGGCGGGCGCGGCCATCGGTGCTGCCGGTGGTGCGATCGTTGGAGCGGCAACGACTCCGTCTCGCCCGGCCTGCCCCTACGGCACCTATCAGGACGTCTACGGCAACGTCTACTGCCGCTGATCGCGCGTCGAAGCATGAATTTGAGGGGCCGGGACATTCCCGGCCCCTTCCCTTTTGCCAGCACATGAGCGTACGACTAGTCGCACGATGATTCAGTCGATTTGGGGTAAGCTGGGTGGCGCCGGCATCGGGCTCGCCTTGGGCGGGCCGATCGGGGCCCTCCTGGGTGGCGTGGCCGGCCACGTTCTCATTGACCGCGAGGGCGCTCCTTTCGGGAAGCCGCCGCGCGACGTGCTCTTCACCATGGGGCTCGTGGCGCTCGCCGCCAAGATGGCGAAGGCCGACGGCGTCGTGGTCGACGTCGAGGTCAGGGCCTTCGAGCAGATCGTGGACGTGCCCGAAAGCGAGCACGACAACGTGGAGCGCCTGTTCAACCTCGCGATGCAGACCTCGGACGGGTTCGAGTCCTACGCCCGTCAGATCGGGGACGCGTTCAAGGACGAGCCCGCCCTGCTTGAGGACGTGCTCGACGGCCTGTTCCATATCGCCAAGGCGGACGAGGCGATCCATGAGGCGGAATACGTCTACCTCAAGGATGTGGCGACGATCTTCGCCATCCCGGACCACGATTTCGAACGCATCGCCGCCCGCCACGTCCTGCGCCCGGATGATCCCTATCTCGTCCTCAAGGCCGAGCGGGGCATGAGCGACGATGAGCTGAAGCGCCACTACCGCCGGCTCGTGGCCGAGAACCATCCCGACCGGGAGATCGCCCGCGGCCTGCCGCCGGAAGCCGTCAAGATCGCGACCGAGCGCGTGGCCGCCATCAACGCCGCCTGGGAACGCATCGCCGCCGAGCGGAACATCAGGTGACGGCATGAGCGCTCTCGCCCCGGAAAGCCCGGTCGCCGGCAAGGTGTTTCCGTCGCCCAATCACGGGGAGCGCAAGGACGGCCAGCGCCCCACCATGCTCATCCTCCACTACACGGGCATGCCCGACGAGGGTGAGGCCCTGCAGTGGCTGTGCAATCCGGTCTCGCAGGTCTCCGCCCATTACTTCGTGTTCAGCGACGGGCGCGTGCTGCAGCTCGTCCCCGAGATGCGCCGGGCCTGGCATGCGGGCCTCTCCTCCTGGGACGGCGACAACGACATCAATTCCTGCTCCATCGGCATCGAGATCGCCAATCCGGGCCATCCGGGCGGCCTTCCGCCCTACCCGGACGCGCAGATCGACAGCGTCGCGGCCCTGACCCGGGACATCGTCACCCGCTGGCGCATTCCGGCCACGCGGGTGCTCGGCCATTCCGACGTCGCCCCCGGCCGCAAGGTCGACCCGGGCGAGCGGTTTCCCTGGCAGCGCCTGCACGAGGCCGGCGTCGGCCATTGGGTTGCGCCGTCGGCCACGAGCGACGGCCGCTTCTTCTCCCGGGGCGACCAGGGCATGCCCATCGAGGCCCTGCAGGCGATGCTCGCCATGTACGGCTACGGGGTGAGGATCAACGGCCTGTTCGACGAGGACACGGAAAAGGTGGTCGCGGCCTTCCAGCGCCATTTCCGCCCCGAGCGCGTCGACGGGGTGGCAGACGCCTCCACGATCATGACCCTGCGCAACCTGATCGCCACGCGGCCGCAGGCCGCCGCATGACAAAGAGTTAACTCGTAACGTCCCGGAAAATCGGCCACAATCGACCCTCATGACAGCTTGTGTCTTGCAGAGGGCTTTTCGGTGCGTCGCGTCTGGTTGTGGTTGATCGGCATCGTCCTGGTGGCGGGCACCGCCGGCTTCGTGCTGTGGAAGCCTACGGGCGGCAACGCGTCCGATCAGGCCTACCGGCTCGGCGTGGTGGATCGCGGCCCGATCACGGCGAGCGTGCGCGCGACCGGCACGCTCAATCCCGTCACGACGGTTCTGGTCGGATCGCAGCTCTCCGGCCAGGTGGTCGAGATCCTGGCCGACTACAACACCCCCGTGAAGGAAGGCCAGGTGGTGGCCCGCCTCTATGCCGAGCAGATCAAGTCGCGCCGCGACGCGGCGCTCGCCGACCTCGCCCAAGCGAAAGCCGATCTCGACACCAAGCGCGCGCAGATCGACAAGGCGCGCTCGGCGCTGCAGCGGTCGCAGGCGCAGGCGAACGATCTCGCGGCCCAGCGCGACCGCACGCAGGCACAGCTCGCCGACGCGCAGCGCACCCTCGACCGGCAGAAGGAGCTGACCACCCGGGCGGTGGGAACCCAGACGGCCCTGGAGCAGGCCGGAACGCAGGTCGACATCCAGAAGGCGAACCTCGTCTCGGCCGACGCGCAGATCGCGTCGAACAGGGCCGAGACGGACGGGCTCAGGGCGGATCTCGCCCTGGCCGAGGCGGGGGTGAAATCCGCCGAGGCGATCATCCTGCAGCGGCAGGCGAAGCTCAAGGACATCGAGATCGACCTCGCCCGCACCGACATCAAGTCGCCGGTCGACGGCGTCGTGGTCAAGCGGGACATCGAGCTCGGCCAGACCGTCGCGGCCTCCCTGTCCGCCCCGACGCTCTTCACGATCGCGCAGGACCTGCGCGAGATCGACATCTACGCCAATATCGACGAAGCCGATGTGGGCCGCATCAAGGACGGCCAGAAGGTGACCTTCACGGTGAACGCCTATCCGAACCGCACCTTCGAGGGCAGCGTCAGGATGGTGCGCCTGTCCGCCCAGACGGTGCAGAACGTGGTCACCTACACGGCCGTCATCGGCGTGAGGAACCTGGATCAGGCGCTCCTGCCGGGCATGACGGCGAACCTCCAGATCGTCACCGACGAGCGGGAGGACGTGCTGCGCATCCCCAACGCGGCCCTGCGCTTCCGGCCGCCGGCGGCCGTCGCGGCGAGCGAGCCGAACGGCCAGCCGCGTCGGCAGCGTGCACGCGACCGCGATGCGCAGACGCAGCCGGACGAGGGCACGGGCGGACGCATCTACCGGGTCGCCCAGGACGGCCGGCCCGAGGCCGTGCACGTGCGGCTCGGCGCCACGGACGGAGCCTATACCGAGATCATGCGCGGCGACGTGCAGGAGGGCGCGGCGATCATCATCGGGGCCCAGCGCCAAGATGCCGGGGAGGATGCGAACGGTCAGGCCTCGAACCGCCGCCCGCGCCCCCCGCGCATGTTCTAGCGGGGTGCCCCGTGGCTCTCATCGAAACACGCGACCTGAGACGGGTCTACGACCTCGACGCCGGCCGGGTCGTGGCCCTCGATTCCGTGTCGCTCGACATCGACAAGGGTGACTTCGTGGCCGTGATGGGCCCGTCCGGCTCGGGCAAGTCCACGTTCATGAATCTCGTCGGCTGCCTCGACAAGCCGACCGCCGGCCACTACCGGCTCGCCGACACGGCGGTCGAGCGCCTCGACGCGGACGGTCTGGCGCGGCTGCGCAACCGCGAGATCGGCTTCGTCTTCCAGCAGTTCAACCTCCTGCCCCGCGTCGACGCGCTCGGCAACGTGGAGCTGCCGATGGTCTATGCGGGGTTCGACCGCAGGACGCGTCGCGAGCGCGCCCTGCATGCGCTCGGCCGCGTCGGTCTCGCCGAGCGGGCGCATCACCGCCCGATGCAGCTCTCCGGAGGACAGCAGCAGCGCGTCGCCATCGCACGCGCGCTCGTCAACGGCCCGAGCCTGCTCCTCGCCGACGAGCCGACCGGCGCTCTCGACAGCCGCACGGCGAACGAAATCATGGCCCTGTTCCAGGAACTCAACCGCGAGGGCGTCACCATCGTGCTCGTCACGCACGATGCCGAGGTCGGGCGGCACGCGCACCGGCTGATCCGCTTCCGGGACGGGCGCGTGATCGAGGACCACCGCCAGATCCCGGTCGATGCGCGCGCCCTCGCCACGGAGGCCGCCGAATGAGGCTGATCGAAGCCATCCGGTCCGCGTTCTCCGCCATCGCGGCCAACGCTCTGCGCAGTCTTCTCACCATGCTCGGCATCGTCATCGGAGTGGCGGCCGTCATCGCCATGGTGGCGATCGGCTCCGGGGCGCGCAATCTCGTCGACCAGCAGATCCGGTCTCTCGGCGCGAACCTCGCCATCGTGACGCCCGGAAACGTCACGCAGGGCGGCGCGCGCCTCGGCGCCGGTGCCGCCTCGTCGCTCACGGACGAGGACGCGCACGCGATCCGCCGCGAGGTCGACGGCGTGGTGGCGGCCGCGCCCTTCGTGCAGGGCGGCGCCCAGGTGGTGGCCGGCGGCAGCAACTGGGCCACGCGCATCTACGGCATCGACCGCGACTGGTTCTCCGCGCGCGAATGGGACGTCGCCACCGGCCGCACCTTCGATCCGGAGGAGGTCCGTCGCGGCGACATCGTGATCCTTCTCGGCCAGACGGTCGCCCGCAACCTCTTCGGCGAGGACGATCCCATCGACCAGATCGTGCGCGTGCGCAACGTGCCCTTCCGGGTCATCGGCGTCATGGCGCCGAAGGGGCAATCGGCCTTCGGGCAGGACCAGGACGACGTGGTCTTCGTGCCGCTCGACGCAGGC
Source organism: Microvirga terrae (assembly GCF_013307435.2). NCBI lineage: Bacteria > Pseudomonadati > Pseudomonadota > Alphaproteobacteria > Hyphomicrobiales > Methylobacteriaceae > Microvirga > Microvirga terrae. The sequence continues at coordinate 1,551,979 of NZ_CP102845.1, read as the reverse complement.
CGCCGCCGGGTGATCGGGCGCAACTACGCCAAGGACGGGTCCGTCGGCTCGATCTTCGTGAAGTTCGCCGACGAGAACGACATCGAACCCGGCATCGCGAGCATGACGGAGCTGCTGCGCCAGCGTCACCGCATCACGGGCGAGCAGGAGGACGATTTCTCCATCCGCAACCTGACGGAGATCGCCAACACGGCGTCCGCCTCCGCCAACACGCTCTCCATGCTGCTCGCCGCCGTGGCGGCCGTGTCGCTGCTCGTCGGCGGCATCGGCATCATGAACATCATGCTGGTGTCCGTCACCGAGCGCACCCGCGAGATCGGCCTGCGTCTCGCCGTCGGCGCGCGGCCGCGCGACATCCTGAGCCAGTTCCTGATCGAGGCGACGACGCTCTCCACCATCGGCGGGGCGCTCGGGATCGGCCTGGGCGCCGGCGCCGCCTATCTGGTGGCGCAACTCGCCGGCTGGCCGTCGCTCGTGTCCACCAACGCCATCGTCGTGGCGGTGGGCTTCTCGGCCCTGGTGGGCATCTTCTTCGGGTTCTACCCGGCGCAGCGCGCCGCGAGGCTCGACCCCATCGAGGCGCTGCGGCGGGAGTGAGAACTCCGGTTCCTGCGTCACACCTGTTTTGTGCCGGTGATCTCGATCCGAGAAGCGCCGCGCTTTTCCGATCGAGATGGCCGGCACGAGGCCGGCCATGACGTGGAGAGGAGTGGCACGGACCGGACGATCAACCTGCACGTCATCACCGGCCTCGTGCCGGTGATCCCGCTACTGTGAAACGCCGCGCTCTCCTGGTCGGGATGGCCGGGACAAGTCCGGCCATAACCCGGCTATGACGTGGCAGGGTCGTAGGATCCTTACTCAGCCGCCATCACCCGGTAGCGCGCCGGATCGTAGTTGAGGATCGGGGCGAGCCAGCGCTCGACTTCCGCCACGCTCATGTCCTTGCGCGCCGCGTAGTCTTCCACCTGATCGCGCTCGACCTTGGCGACGCCGAAGTAATAGGCGTCCGGATGCGACAGGTAGAGGCCCGACACGGACGAGCCCGGCCACATGGCGTAGGATTCGGTGAGCGTGACGCCGATGCTGCGCTCGGCCCCAAGCAGGCTGAACAGGGTCGCTTTCTCCGTATGGTCGGGCTGCGCCGGATAGCCGGGCGCCGGGCGGATGCCCTGGTACTCCTCGCCGATCAAGCCCTCGTTGCTGAGGCTCTCGTCCGTCGCATACCCCCAGAACTCCCGGCGCACGCGCTCGTGCATGCGCTCGGCGAAGGCTTCCGCCAGACGGTCGGCGAGGGCCTTGACCAGGATCGAGCGGTAATCGTCGTTGGCGCGCTCGAATCGCTCCGCGATGCGCACCTCCTCGATGCCGGACGTCACCACGAAGGCGCCGACCCAGTCGGGCTTGCCGCTCTCCACCGGGGCGACGAAATCGGACAGGCAGATGTTGGCCTTGCCGTCGCGCTTCGAGAGCTGCTGGCGCAGGCCGTAGAAGGTCGCCAGCGGCTCGCTGCGGCTCTCGCCCGTGTAGAGGCGGATGTCGTCGCCGACCGCGTTGGCCGGCCAGAAGCCGATGACCGCCTTGGGATTGAACCAGCGCTCGTCCACGAGCTGCTTGAGCATCGCCTGAGCGTCCTCCCAGAGCTGTCGCGCGGCCTCGCCCTGCTTCTCGTCCTCCAAGATCGCCGGGAAGCGGCCCTTCAGCTCCCAGGTCTGGAAGAACGGCGTCCAGTCGATATAGGGCACGAGCTCGCCCACATCGTAGCTGCGGAACACGCGGGCGCCCGTGAAGGTGGGCTTCGGCGGCTGATACGCGGCCCAGTCGAGCGCGAGCCTGTTGGCGCGGGCCTTCTCGATGGAGAGGCGCTGCTTGTCGGCCTCGGAGCGGGCATGGGCCTCGGCTACCTTGCGGTATTCGGAGCGCAGCGTCTCCACGTAGCCGTCCTTCATCTCGGACGATAGAAGGGACGACACGATGCCGACGGCGCGGCTGGCATCGGTCACGTAGACCGCCTGCCCCTTGTTGTAGTTCGGGTGGATCTTCACGGCCGTGTGCACGCGGCTCGTGGTGGCGCCGCCGATGAGCAGCGGAATGTCGAAGCCCTCGCGCTCCATCTCGCTCGCCACATGCACCATCTCGTCTAGGGACGGGGTGATGAGGCCCGAGAGGCCGATCACGTCCACGTTCTCCTTGCGGGCCGTCTCCAGGATCTTCTGCGCCGGCACCATGACGCCGAGATCGAGGACCTCGTAGTTGTTGCAGGCCAGCACGACGCCCACGATGTTCTTGCCGATGTCGTGCACGTCGCCCTTGACCGTCGCCATCAGCACCTTGCCGGCGGCGGACCGCTCGGTGACGCCGGAGGCTTCCTTCTCGGCCTCCATGAACGGCATGAGATAGGCCACGGCCTGCTTCATCACGCGGGCGGACTTCACCACCTGGGGCAGGAACATCTTGCCGGCGCCGAAGAGATCGCCCACCACGTTCATGCCGGCCATGAGCGGGCCTTCGATCACGTGCAGCGGACGCGCGGCGGCCTGGCGGGCCTCCTCCGTGTCCTGCTCGATGAACTCGGTGATGCCGTTGACGAGCGCATGTTCGATGCGCTTCGCGACGGGCCAGGAGCGCCACTCGAGATCGGCCGCCTTTACGGCGCCGGAACCATCGCCTTTGAAGCGGGGCGCGGCCTCCAGCAGGCGCTCCGTCGCATCAGGACGGCGGTTGAGCACCACGTCCTCGCACAGCTCGCGCAGCTCCGGATCGATCTCGTCGTAGACCGCGAGCTGGCCGGCATTCACGATGCCCATGTCCATGCCGACCTTGATGGCGTGGAACAGGAACACGGAGTGCATGGCCTCGCGCACCGGCTCGTTGCCGCGGAACGAGAAGGACAGGTTGGATACGCCGCCCGAGATATGCGCGTGCGGCAGGGTCTCGCGGATGATCCTGGTCGCCTCGATGAAGGCGACGCCGTAGCCGTTGTGCTCCTCGATACCGGTGGCGACCGCGAACACGTTCGGATCGAAGATGATGTCCTCCGGCGGGAAGCCGACCTGCTCGGTGAGGATCCGGTAGGCGCGGGTGCAGATCTCGACCTTGCGCTCGAGCGTATCGGCTTGGCCCTGCTCGTCGAAAGCCATCACGACGACGGCTGCCCCGTAGGAGCGGCAGATTTTGGCGTGCTCGATGAAGGCCTCCACGCCCTCCTTCATGGAGATCGAGTTCACGATGGCCTTGCCCTGGATGCACTTGAGGCCGGCCTCGATCACGTGGAACTTGGAGGAATCCACCATCACCGGAACACGGGCGATGTCGGGCTCGGCCGCCACGAGGTTGAGGAACTCCACCATGGCCTTCTCGGAATCGAGCAGGCCCTCGTCCATGTTGATGTCGATGATCTGGGCGCCGTTCGCCACCTGGTCGCGCGCCACGTCGAGAGCGGCGGCGTAATCGCCGTTCGTGACGAGCTTGCGGAACTTGGCCGAACCCGTGACGTTCGTGCGCTCGCCCACGTTCACGAACGTGATGTCGGAGGTGAGATTGAAGGGCTCGAGGCCCGACAGACGCATGAGCGGCTGCACCGTGGGAACCGCGCGCGGCGCCTTGCCGGCGACGGCCTCGGCGATGGCCCGGATGTGGTCCGGCGTCGTGCCGCAGCAGCCGCCGACCACGTTGACGAGCCCGGCATCGGCAAACTCCGCCAGCATCCGGGCCGTCGCTTCGGGACGCTCGTCGTAGAGACCGAACTCGTTGGGCAGGCCTGCATTCGGATAGGCGCAGACGAGCGTGTCGGCGACCTTGCCGATCTCCTGGATATGGGCGCGCATCTCGCGGGCGCCGAGCGCGCAGTTGAGGCCGATGGAGAACGGCTCCGCGTGACGAACCGAATGCCAGAACGCCGTCGGAGTCTGGCCCGACAGCGTGCGACCCGACAGATCCGTGATGGTGCCCGAGATCATGATCGGCAGCTTCACGCCCTTCTCGGCGAAGACCTGATGGGTCGCCACGATGGCCGCCTTGGCGTTGAGCGTGTCGAAGATCGTCTCGATGAGGATGATCTCGGCGCCGCCGTCGACGAGCCCCCTCACCTGCTCGGCGTAAGCGTCGCGGACCTGATCGAAGGTCACGGCGCGGTAGCCCGGATTGTTCACGTCGGGCGAAATCGACAGCGTACGGTTCGTCGGACCGATGGCTCCGGCGACGAAACGGCGGCGGCCGTCTTCCTTTTCGGCGATCAGCGCGGCCTCGCGCGCGAGCCGCGCGCCGTCGAAGTTCAGATCGTAGACGATCTCCTCCATGCCGTAATCGGCCTGGGCGATGGAGGTGCCGGAGAAGGTGTTGGTCTCGACGATGTCGGCGCCCGCGCGGAAATAATCGAGGTGCACGTTGCGCACCGCGTCGGGCTGGGTGAGGATGAGCAGGTCGTTGTTGCCCCGGACATCCTGTTTCCAGTCCTTGAAACGCTCGCCCCGGAAATCCTCTTCCGAGAAGCGGGAGCGCTGCAGTTCCGTTCCCATCGCGCCATCGAGCACGAGAATCCGCCTGGAGGCGGCGTCGCGAAGCGCCTTGGTCACGTCGGCGCCGTCGGCAGGGCGAGGAATATACGCGGTCATTCGATCTGTTCTCTCGTGATCGTGGCCGATGTCCCGCCGGCCGACGATGCTCGTTTCATGGTGTGCGATGTGGATGCCCGGCCGAGCCGGGCACCGGAAATTCAGGCCGCGGCCTTCACGCTCTGGTCGCGCAGTCCGAGCAGATGGCAGATGGCATAGACCAGATCGGCCCGGTTCATGGTGTAGAAGTGGAACTCGTTGACGCCCCGGTCGACGAGATCGATCACCTGCTCGGCCGCGACGGCGGCGGCGACGAGCCTGCGGGTCTCCACGTCGCTTTCCAAACCCTCGAAGCGGGCGGCGAGCCAGTCCGGCACGCTCGCGCCGGTCTTCGACGCGAAGTTCGCTGTCTGCTTGAAGTTCTGAACCGGTACGATCCCCGGGACGATCGGAATGTCGATGCCGCGCGCGCGGACGCGGTCGAGATAGCGGAAGTAATGGTCGTTGTCGAAGAAGAACTGGGTGATGGCGCGGTCCGCGCCGCAATCAACCTTGGCCTTCAGCACATCGATGTCGGCGTCGAGGGACGCCGCCTCGGGGTGCTTCTCCGGATAGGCCGATACGGAGACTTCGAAATCGCCGATGGCCTTGATGCCGGCGACGAGATCGCAGGTCCGCTCATAGCCGCCGGGATGCGGCTCGTAGGCCGTGCCGATGCCGGACGCGGGATCGCCGCGCAGCGCCACGATATGGCGCACGCCCGCATCCCAGTAGGAGCGGATGACGTCGTCGACCTCCTCCCTGGTGGCCGCCACGCAGGTGAGATGCGCGGCCGGCTTGAGGTGCGTCTCCTGCACGAGGCGGGACACGGTGGCGTGCGTGCGCTCGCGGGTGGAGCCGCCGGCCCCGTAGGTCACGGAGACGAATTGCGGATTGAGCGGAGCCAGACGCTGGATCGACGCCCAGAGGGTCTGCTCCATCTCGGGCGTCTTCGGCGGGAAGAACTCGAATGACACCTTGATCGGACGGGAGACCTGCCGGCTGGGGCGAAGGGTGAGCGGGGACATCAGGCGACCTCTCTGTCGGGTTCACTCAAGGGCCAATCCGTCACCACGCGGCGATCCTGGCCAAGCCAAAGGGATACGGTCAACTGCTCGTCGCCCTTCCTGGACGGAGCGATCTCCCGGGTCAGGGTGCAATCGAGGCCTGCCTCGTCGAGCCAGCCGGCGACCTGGGTGGGAGCGAAGCCGAGGCGGCGATGGGCCTGGGCCTCGCGCAGGAATTCGAGATCGTGCGGGGCGAAATCGACCACGAGGATGCGACCGCCCGGCGCCACCAGGCGGGCGGCCTCGCGGATCGCGCGGGCCGGATCGTCGAGGTAGTGCAGCACCTGATGGATGATGACGAGATCGAAGGTGTCGCGCGGGAATGGAGGCGCATAGATGTCGCCCTGGCGCAGTTCGATGCCCTTGAGGCCGGCCTTCTCGAGATTGGCCCGGGCCACGGACAGCATGGCGTGGCTGGCATCGAGCCCCACGGTGCGGCTGGCCCGGGGCGCAAGCAGTTGGAGCATGCGGCCGGTTCCGGTGCCGAGGTCAACGAGGTTCCGGATCCTGGCCGGTCCCAGGGCGTCCAGAACCGATGCCTCGACCACCGCTTCGGGAGCGTGGAGGGAGCGGATCCGGTCCCAGTCAGGCGCCAGGCGGGAGAAGAACGCCTGGGCGGCCTGGGACCGCTGGGCCCGCACGGCTTCGAGGCGGGTGCGGTCCTCCAGGAGCTGCGGGTCGGACCGGTCCAGGCTCTCCAGGGTCGGGCGGATGATTCGCAGGGCCACGCCCCGGTCGGTGAGCCGGAAGAACGCCCAAGCCCCTTCCCGGTGCCGTTCCACGAGACCCGCCTCGACGAGAAGCTTGAGATGACGGGAGATGCGCGGCTGGGACTGCCCCAGGATGTCCGTGAGGTCGGAAACGGACAACTCCCCTTCGGTCAGCAGGGCCAGGATCCGCAGGCGCGTCTCCTCGGCGGCGGCCCGAAGGACATCCAGGGTCAGATCCAGGGACGGAGACGGGGTGTCAGGCACGGCCAAATCTCGCTCTTACATATAAAGATATATTTATATGTATTTTGAGAGGAGAGCAAGCGACGGCGTGAGCCTTGTCTCTGGTTTGGGACTCCGCCGACGTTCTTGAGGCTGGTTTCACAGGCCGGGCGGGGCCATGCTCGCTAGGGCCCTTTTGGAGAATGGATCTGCCAAGTCAGCTGGGAGCCTGTACCACTCGGCTCCCAATTGGACTCGCCTATCGGAACGGCGGCTCGTCGAAACTGCGCAGCTTGCGGGAATGGAGGGAGGATCGCTGGCCTTTCAGGATGTCGAGCGCAGCGAGGCCGATCATGAGGTGCTCGCTGACGGCGCGCTCGTAGAAGGCATTGGCCGCGCCGGGCAGCTTGATTTCCCCATGAAGCGGCTTGTCCGAGACGCAGAGCAGCGTGCCGTAGGGAACCCGCAGGCGATAGCCCTGCGCCGCGATGGTGCCGCTCTCCATGTCGACCGCAATGGCCCGGGACAGGTTGATCTGGCGCCGCTCCTGGCTCCAGCGCAGCTCCCAGTTGCGGTCGTCGTAGGTCACGACCGTGCCGGTGCGCAGGCGCCGCTTCAGCTCCTCGCCGCGCTCGCCCGTGACCCGGACCGCAGCATCCTGCAGGGCGACCTGGATTTCGGCCAGAGCCGGGATCGGAATCTCCGGCGGCACGGCGCTGTCGAGGATGTGGTCGCGCCTCAGATAGCCGTGGGCCAACACGTAGTCGCCGATGGACTGGGACTGGCGCAATCCGCCGCAATGGCCGACCATGAGCCAGCAATGGGGCCGCAGCACCGCCAGGTGGTCGGTGATGTTCTTCGCGTTCGATGGACCAACGCCGATATTGACCAGAGTCACGCCGTGGCCGTCCTTGCGCATCAGGTGATAGGCCGGCATCTGGAACCGGTGCCAGGGCGAGGAGCCTATGAGGTCCTCGACCGCGGCCTCGTCCAAGCCCCGCTCAATGCTGATGCCGCCAGGCAGCAGAAGCCTGGTATAGGGCCCATCCGGATCGGCCATCTCCTTCACGGCCCAGCGGATGAACTGGTCGACATACCGGTGATAGTTGGTGAGCAGGATCCAGGGCTGCACACAGCGCCAGTCGCTGCCGGTATAGTGCACGAGGCGACGCAGGGAATAATCCACCCTCGCGGCGTCGAAAAGCGCCAGGGGACGAGGCCCGTTCTCATGGAAGACCCAGGTGCCGTCGGCGATCTCGTCACCCACCTTGGCGAGAAGCGGTGTCGGGAAATGCTGCGCAAGCTCCGACGCAGAATGCGCGCCCCGACCCAACTCGTCTCCGCGCTCGAAAACGTATGGATAGGGAATCTCCTGGTCGCTGAGGCCGACCTCGATGGTGGCGCCGTAATCACGCACGAGATAGTTCAGCTGCTCTAGCAGGTAGTTCCGGAAGAAAGCTGGCTGCGTGATCGTGGTGGCGTAGACGCCCGGTCCCTGGAACTTGGCATAGGCGCGCTGCTTGACCGGCGGCAGGGAGGTCGACCGATAATCGAGGCGCAACTCAGGATACCGGAAGCGCGAGCGCTCAAGCGGCGTGGGCGAAGTTCCGGTGGAAAAGAAATGCTCGAGAGCCTGGCGTTGGGCCTCGATGGCGCTGTCGTGAAGCGCGATGAGCCGCTCGACGGCTTCTTCAGGCGTGGCAACGGATTGAAAGGTGGAAAGGTGATCGGCTGGCACGTGGACTCTCTTCTGGTGTCTCGTGCCTCAAGGGTCATACACCGTTTCGGTCAATAACCCAAATCCCTGATAGGACAGACAATCGCCGCCAGGCGGAATGCCGAACTGCGCCGGCATTCCTGTCGCCTCTCGTGGCAAGTGCTACTCGCAAACCTCTTCGCGGCGGATGACGACGCGGCCCCAGTCATCCACGAAGCGACGGCGGACCGTATAACAGGACGGCGCATCGTAGGCCTGCGAGCCGTAGTAGGTGGGATAGGCCGGGTACGAGTAGGCGGGACGCGCCGCCAATGCGCCGAGCGCCAAGCCGCCGACCACGCCTGCCGCGACCGCGCCGCCGACATTGGAGCCGTGGCGACGGTAAGGCCGATAGCCGTAGTCGCGGTAACCATAGTCGCGGTACGGACGGACGACCCCGTAAGGCGTGGCATAGGACCCGTCGCGCCAACGGCCCGTGCTCTCGCCGGCCGTCGCAGGAGCGGCAGCCATGAGGGAACCGCTCAGGACCAGAGCGGTGGTCCCAACCGTCAGAACTCGCTTCATGCAGGCCATAGGAACCTCCATGGGGCAGAGACCCGGAGATCACATCCGGTGAACGCCTACCGCCCCTTTGATCGTCAGAAGTGTAGCCTGACGCTGATGAACCTCGGCTGAAGGTATCGTTCGGGTTTCTGTCGGTTACTCGGCTGTCCCGAGCCCGGGGTCGGAAAGCTTGAAAAGAAGAACGCGGGCGGGCTCCTGCCCATCCCGCGTTCTGGTCCGTCATAAGGGGAAGATCGCGCGAACGGCTTACCGCGAGAACTTCTTGTACTTGATCCGGTGCGGGATCGTGGAATCCGTACCGAGGCGGCGCTTCTTGTCCTCCTCGTAGTCGGCGAAGTTGCCCTCGAACCATTCCACGTGGCTGTCGCCCTCGAAGGCCAGGATATGGGTGGCGATGCGGTCCAGGAACCAGCGGTCGTGCGAGATAATCACGGCGCAGCCCGCGTAATCCTCGAGCGCCTCTTCGAGCGCCCTCAGGGTATCCACGTCGAGGTCGTTTGTCGGCTCGTCGAGGAGCAGGACGTTCGAACCGGACTTCAGGATCTTGGCGAGATGCACGCGGTTGCGCTCGCCGCCCGAGAGCACGCCGACCTTCTTCTGCTGGTCGGAGCCCTTGAAATTGAAGGCGCCGCAATAGGCGCGGGCGTTGATCTCGCGCCTGCCGAGATAGAGCACCTCGTTGCCGCCCGAAATCTCCTCGTAGAGGGTCTTGTTGGCATCGAGCGAGTCGCGGCTCTGGTCCACGTAGCCGAGCTTCACGCTCTCGCCGATCTTGATCGAGCCCTCGTCCGGCTGTTCCTGGCCGGTGATCATGCGGAACAGCGTGGTCTTGCCAGCGCCGTTCGGCCCGATGATGCCGACGATGCCGCCCGGCGGCAGCTTGAAGGACAGGCCGTCGATGAGGAGCTTGTCGCCGAAGGCTTTCTTGAGATTGTCGAACTCGATGACGTTGTTGCCCAGGCGCTCCGCGATCGGAATGATGATCTGAGCGGTGGTCGGCCCCTTCTCGTTGGCCTTGGCCACGAGTTCCTCATAGCGCTGGATACGGGCCTTCGACTTGGCCTGGCGGGCCTTGGGCGAAGCCGACACCCACTCGCGCTCGCGCTCGATCGTGCGCCTGTGCGCCTCGTCCTCGCGGCCCTCCTGCTCCAGACGCTTCTGCTTCTGCGTCAACCAGGACGAGTAGTTGCCCTCGTAGGGGATGCCGCGGCCACGGTCGAGCTCGAGGATCCAGCCCGTCACGTTGTCCAGGAAGTAACGGTCGTGAGTGACGATCAGGATCGCGCCCGGGTAATTGCGCAGATGCCCTTCCAGCCAACCGGTCGTTTCGGCGTCCAGGTGGTTGGTCGGCTCGTCGAGAAGAAGCAGTTCCGGCTGTTCGAGGAGCAGCTTGCAGAGCGCCACGCGGCGGCGCTCGCCGCCCGAGAGCTTGTCCACGGACCAGTCGTCCGGCGGGCAGCGCAGGGCGTCCATGGCCTGATCGACTTGGGAATCGAGATCCCACAAACCCTTGGCCTCGATCTCGTCCTGGAGGCGGGTCATCTCGTCCGCCGTCTCCTCGGAATAGTTCATGGCGAGCTCGTTGTAGCGGTCGAGGATCGCCTTCTTGGCGGCCACGCCCTCCATGACGTTCTCGCGGACGGTCTTGGACGGGTCGAGCTGGGGCTCCTGGGGCAGGTAGCCGACGCGGGCGCCCTCGGCGACCCAGCCTTCGCCGGTCCAGTCCGTGTCGGTGCCGGCCATGATGCGCAGGAGGGTCGACTTACCGGCGCCGTTGACGCCGAGCACGCCGATCTTGGCATCCGGGTAGAACGAGAGATGGATGTTGTCCAAGACCTTCTTGCCGCCCGAATAGGTCTTGGTGAGGCCACGCATGTGGTAGATGAATTGACGGGACACGGAAATAGCCCTGCTTGATCGAGATGTGAATGAAGTTGGCCGTCAGTTAGCAGGAGCAGGCGACCGGGACAAGGCAGGGGGTATCACCAGCAGTGTTCCGGGAAGCCAGCACCTGCGGGCCCGCAGCTTGCGCTGCGAGCCTGTCAGGATGATCGAGGGTGGCGCGAGTGGCAGCCCGGCTCGATGTCTGAGGTGATAAGCGAGAGCCAAGCTGCTCGTCGCGCACGGTTCTTTTCAGGCGGACCAGCTGGACGGAGCCCAAGGTCGGCCTCCTGCGCGCCCAGGGGTGCGAAGCCTGTCGCAGGACCGTGCCGGCTCCCACACTTGCGACGCCTCGCGAGCGCGCCCCTCGCAGGAACCGATCTGCGCCATGATATAGCTTAGCTTGCACCCGCTGTCAAGAACAAAGTGAGAACAGAGGAACGACCCTCCTCCGCCAGAGTCATGCGGTGCCGGCGCATCAAAGCCCGAACGGGTAGGTCTCCGGCATGCCCTTCCCATGGGCGTGGGTGAGCGGGGTCACCGCCCGGGTCTCGTCGAACCAGATGAAGGCGTCGAACTGCTCGGCCAGCACCGCCTCGAAATAATGGCTGTAGAGTTCGGTCTCCGGCCGGTAGACCACGCCGATGGCCCGCTCGAGGCGAGGCCGAGAGAGAACCTCCGTCAGGTCGGCTTGGCCGTTCTCCCGCCAGTCGGTCAGGAAGCAGCCGAGGCCAGTCTCCCGGAAGATCCGCTCGTGGCTGTCGGGACGGGCCGGCCTGACAGCCTTCACCTGCATGGGCTCGTCCCAATCGTCGGCCGCCGCCACGGTGCCCCGATCCGTCCCGAAGCCGATCAGCACGGCCTGATCGCGGTAGGCCTTCCGGCAGAGCTCGCCGATGTTGAATTCTCCCTGCCAGCCCATGGCCGTCGCGGCGGCGTTGCCGATATGGGAATTGTGCGCCCAGACGATCGCCTTGGCGTTGTCGCGCCGGGCCAGCAGGCTCTGCAGGGTTTCGAACATGTGCCGGTCACGCAGGTTCCAGGATTCCGTCGCGCCCTCGTACATGATCCGGTAATAGTGCTCGGCCGCATGGACGATCTTGGCGTTCTGAACCGCGTCGAAGAAGGCTTCGCCGCCCTCCGCCTGGAGGTAGTCCATGCGCTTGTCCAGAATGTCCTGGAGCTGCCGCAGCAACGCTTCATCGCAGGGCTTCTTCTGGCCGGTCAGAACCGCGCGGCCATAGCGGGCCGGGTCCGATTGCCAGGGGCTCAGACATCCGTAGCGCCCCCTCGCCTCCTTGGCCTTCTCCGGATCGACACGGTCCAGATAGTCGACAACGGAGCGGATCGATGCGTTGAGGCTGTAGACGTCGAGCCCGCGGAACTCGGCCCGCTCGTCCTCCGCCTTCTCCTTGTTGTGCTCGCGCATCCAATTGACGAAGTCATAGACTTCCTCGTTGCGCCACATCCAGGTGGGGAAGCGCTCGAAGGCTTCATCCTCCCCGTCGGGCACGTGGTGGTGACGCACATAGGCGTCGATGCGCGCAGCATCCGGCCAGTCGGCTTCCACGGCAACGATGGAGAAGCCGTGCTGTTCGATCAGGCGTTTGGTGATGGCAGCCCGTGCCCGATAGAACTCCGAGGTGCCATGGGTGGCTTCGCCCAGGAGCACGACCTTGGCGTCGGCGAACCGGTCAAACATGGCGCCGAAGGCATCTTCGTCCGAGATCGACGGCAGGGTTTCCCCGTGCTCCCGCACAAGTTCGACCGCCTCGTTGATGGAGGCATCGTTCTCGTTCTGCTTCCAGGACAGCCGGGCCATGATCGTCACTCCGCAAGGCCGGCACATTGCGTGCCGGCTCCGCCGAAGAACGATGGCGGGACTCGGCTTGTTCCCGGAACGAACGGGCTCCGGCGTTTCGTCCGGAGCCACAATTCTGTACCGAGCGGCCGAGATGTGTCGCCGTCGATCTGAGCGCTAGGCCACTCTCGCCATGATCGACGCGTAGGCTTCCTCCGCGGCGATGACGGTTGCCATCTGCACCGTATGAGCGAAGCGATAGGCTTCGCCGTAGATCGTCTCGTCGGGGAATTCCGTGATGAGGGTCAAGGGCGAGGGATGGCGCTCGTCCGCCGTGATCAGGCACGGCACGTCGTTGATGATCTCGTAAGGAGTTCCCCCAGAATGGATCGAGCAGATCTCGATCTGACGGCGGTTGAACTCGGCGAGGCCCGGCACGGCCGACAGACCCGTCGTCACGGCTTCGATCAGCGTCCTCGCCGTCCCACTCCAGGATGGGTGATGTCGCATGATGAGGAAGAAGCCCTTCGGGATCGTCCAAAGTTCGAACCCACGCGGCAGATAGCCGGTGAGCGGCCTGGTCCATTCATGGGCCGGATAGCCGTGGAAGTTGAGGTGCAGTTGGGCGCCCGACAATGCCAGCGCCTGGTGGCGAGCACCGATCTCGTAAACCGGCTCGCCTTCGCCGTATTCCAGGTCGTTGCCGCGCGAAGTGTAGCGCGCCGCATGGTGCATATGGCGCGGATTGGCTTCGCACAGGCGTCCATGCAGCGCATAGCCGTCCGGGTTCTCGACCGGGATATAGGCGATGTTGGCGTCGGGGTTGGCCAGGAGCCGGCGCACGGCGCGCAGCGTCCCGACCGGGGCGGAGGTTTCGTTGGCATGCTGCCCGCTGGTGACGAGAACCGCGGGACGCGAGCCCGCGCGATAGATCCCCCGCACCGGCCGCCCCTCGCGGGAGATGCCTTCGAAGGTCTCTCCGGGAAGCGCAGCGAGTTCGTGGTAGATCTGGGCGAGACCGGGCGCAGCCTCCGCCGTCTCAATGTCCTGCTCGGGCCTCGCCGGATTCTGCGGCTCACCGAAGGCACGCAGGGTCACCCGAACATGCGCATCGCCGCGACCGGCGCGAATGTCCGGCACGATCTGGCCCGGCTGCACGCTCCGGTCCTCGGGAGGCCGGCCGGACCTGCGCTTGAAGAATTCGAGCAGCGAGAAATAGAAGTCCTCATGCAGGGCTTCGCGCGTGCTCATCACCTCGTCGCCGTAATCGAGAGGACGCTCGATTCCGGGGATCGTCACGTCGATCGCCAGGGTTTCCGCATAGGGCTCCGTGTCAGGCCATCCATGGGCCGCAACGCTCGCCATGACCTTCTGATAGACCTGTTCGAATTCGGTCTCGAGCGCCTCGTTCAGGTCCGGTTCGTCGCCGGGACGCCCGGTCACCCTCAGCCAGCCGGTCGGCGTGAGATCCACCTGATCGAGATGGTTGGTGCGCAGGCGGTTCGGCGCGAAAACCTCATGCTCCGCCACGCGCTCATCCTGGTATTCGAGCGTCACCCGGTAGGTCAGATCCGCAGGACCGGGTTCGAAGAGAGTCTCGACCCCGTCGAGCAGGGCCGCCAGAGGATATGTTTCGGAGAGGAAGCGCAGGCGGTCCGCCTCCTCATGCACGGGATAGCGGATGGCCACGCGCTTCAGGTTGGCGGTATCGAACTCCTCCAGAAAAGCATGGACGAGCGGCTTGTAGGCGCTTCGCAGCCGGGCGCGAATCCCGGCTCCCGCCAGTTCCGCCTCTGCGGCACGGCGCGCCGCCTCGTCTTCGAACAGCCAGGCTTCGAGCGTCACGCCGCGATGATCGCCTGCGGACCAGTCACGCAGAAGGGTATCGAGGGCGCGCGGGATGTGCTCGTCGAGCAAAGTGGTCATCGTGATGTCTGTCCTGTCGGATCAAGAAGGTCGCGCAGCCAGTCGCCCAGAAGGTTCAGGCCGAGCACGGTGAACATGATGGCAAGCCCGGGAAACACGCTGACCCACCAGGCCGTCTGCAGATAGGTGCGTCCGTCGGCCAGCATGCCGCCCCAGCTCGGGATGAGCGGATCGACGCCGAGTCCCAGGAACGTGAGGCTGCTTTCGAGAAGGATGTTGTTGGCCACGTTGAGCGTCATCAGGATGACGATGGGACCGAGCACATTGGGCAGGATGTGGGTGAAGATGATGCGTCCGTTGCCGACGCCGATGGCCCGGGCCGAGAGGATGAACTCCCGATCCCGCAGCGCCAGCACGGATCCCCGCACGAGGCGCGCATACTGGACCCATTGGGCGACGATCATGAAGAAGATGATCTTGTCGACGCCGGTTCCGAGAATGGCGAGGAACATGATGGCCAGCAGGATGAACGGGAGCGCCAGCTGGATATCGGCAAAGCGCATCAGCAGGATCTCGGCGATCCCGCGATAATATCCGGCGACGAGGCCTACGACCGTCCCGACGACGACCGCACCCATCACGGAAAGAACGCCGACCGTGAGCGATATCTTGCCGCCGACGATGACGCGCGCCAGCACGTCGCGGCCCAGGGGATCGGTGCCGAGGGGATGGGCGAGATCCTGGAACGGCGGCGTGAGGCGGGCCATGAGGTCCATGCTCTCGCCGCCATCGGGGAAGAGGAAGCCGGAGAACAGCACGGCCAATCCCATGCTCGCGGTCAGCAATAGACCGAGAACGAGTTCGAGCGACCTGAAGTGTCGGCGCGCCGACGACGCGGCCTGAGCGGCAGCCATGGGCCCTACTCCGTCCGAATACGCGGGTCGATCAGCCCATAGGCAATGTCGACCAGGAGGTTGATGAGAACGATGAAGAGCGCCAGGACCGTGATGGTCCCCTGGAGCACCGGGTAGTCGCGGTTCGAGATCGCGTCGAACGCGAGAGTGCCCATGCCGGGCCAGTTGAACACGCGCTCGATGATCACGATGCCGCCGATGAGGCCGCCGAACTGCAGGCCGATATAGGTGACGAGCGGAATGGCCGAGTTGCGCAGGGCGTGCTTGTACAGGACGACGCGGTCGCGCAGGCCTTTCGAGCGCGCCACCATGATGTATTGCTGCGAGAGCGTCTCCAGCATGGAGGTCCGCACGAGGCGCACGTTGGTGGCCGTGAGAATGATCGCCATGGTGAGCGCCGGCATCACGAAGCTCTCAGGGCCTTCCATTCCGCTCGGCGGCAGGAGTCCGAGCACGATGGAGAACAGCAGCACCATCATGATGGCGAGCCAGAAGTTCGGGAAGGACAGGCCCACGAGCGACAGGATGCGAATCATCTGATCCGGCCAGCGTCCCCGGTTCACGGCCGCGTACACGCCGAGAGGCACCGACAGGATGATCGACGCGAGAAGTGAGGCGAATGCCAGCAGGAGCGTGGCCGGCAGGGCGTTGGCAATGAGCATGGAGACGGGCGTGCCGCCCATGAAGCTCTTGCCGAAATCCCCTCTCACCATTCCTTCGAGAAACGCGACATACTGCACGTAGAAGGGTCGCTCCAGCCCGAGCGCCTGCCGGATGTTCTGCAGATCCTGCTCGGTGACGTTGCCGCCGCCCATCAGCATGATCGCCGGATCGCCCGACAGGCGGATCGCGAAGGAGACGATCAAGGTCACCGCGAGGACCACGAAAACGGCCTGCAACAATCGTTTGAGGATGAAGCCTGCCATCCTGGGGTCCTTCTTGATCTTGGAAAAACGGCCCCGCTCGCGCGGGGCCCTCATCAATGTCTTGGTTCCGGACATCGCCGCGAGGAGCAATGTCCGAAGGTATTCGTCACTCGACGGTCGTTTCCATGAACCGGAAGCGGCTGTCTGCGGGCGCATCGAAATTCTTGACCCGCTTGTTCACGCCAAAAATCGTGTTCTGGTTGTAGAGCGGGATCTCCAGCGCCTGATCGGCCACGTAGCGGGCGATCTCCTGCAGAACCTTCTCACGCTCCTTGACGTCGTACATCGTGCGCTGCTTCTCGAGCAGAGCGTTCAGCTTGGGATCGTTGTCGTAGGGGTTCCACTTCTCGCCCGAGTGATACATCAGGTAGGCGGTGTTGTCGTAGTCGAAGGTCCACCCGCCCCAGGCATTGTGCCAGGCTTCGCCCGTCTTGCCGTTCGGAATGATGTCGTTGAGCAGCACCGGCGGCTCGTGCGGCTGCAGCGAGGGCTTGAGGCCGAGCGCCTGGAGGAATCCCGCAGCGGCCTGAGCCACCTCGCGGAAGGTGGCGTCGTTGCCGCGGAAGTCGATCCGCACCGGGGCGCCGGCCGGGACCTTGGCCTGCTGCAGCATCTGCTTCGCCTTGGCGAGATCGAAAGGCAAAGGCTTCAGGCTCGGGTCGTAGCCGAAGGACAGATCCGACTGGAAGCTTGCGATCGGCTTGCCATGACCAAGGAGCACCGCCTTGATGATCGCATCCCGGTCGATTCCCATGATCAGCGCCTTGCGGACATTCACGTCCTTCGTAATGCCGTCCCGGGTGTTGAGGCGCAGGGCCACGACCGTCGGGCCGGTGATGCTGATGAGGCTCAGGTTAGGGCTTTTTTCCACCGTCGGCGCGAGGCCGAACGGGATCAGGGTTGCCACGTCGATGCGGCCTGCCTGAAGCTCGGCCACCTGCGTGTTCGCCTCCGAGATGAAGCGGGTGACGACCTTGTCGAGTTTCGGCGCGCCGCCCCAATGCTCTGGGAAGGCTTCAAGCGTGAGGCTGACCTTGGGGCTGTATTCCACGAACTTGAACGGCCCTGTGCCGACCGGGTTCAGGTTGAAGTGAGCGTCACCCTTTTCCTGGATGTATTTGGGCGGCACGATCATGCCGCCATAGCCGGCGAGCTTCGTCAGCAGAACGGGGTCCGGCTGCTTCATGACGAAGTCGACCGTCGAGTCGTCGACGACTTCCACATGATCAATGGTGTTGTAGTTCGACTGCTGCGGTCCCTTCTTGCCCTCCTCGCCGAGGAGACGGTCGAAGGTGAACTTCACGGCAGCCGCGTTGAACGGCTCTCCGTTGTGGAACTTGACGTTCTGCCGCAGCTTGAAGCGGATGCGGCTGTTGTTGTCGAGAAACTCCCACGACGTCGCGAGGCCGGGCTTCAACTTCATGTCCGCGCCGCGAGCCGTGAGGCCGTCGAACATGTTGTTGGCGGCCGATGACCAATTGACCAGGAAGGTGTCGATCGGATCCCAGCTGCCTGGATCGATGGCGACGGCCGTGGTCAGCGTTCCGGCCGCCTGAGCCCCGGATGCCATCAGCGGCGCCAGGGCGACTGCGGCCGTCAGACCGAGCGCTTTCATGGTGGATGAGAATTTCATTGTGATGTCTCCCTCTGGAAAATCGTCTCTCACGCGGCCCCGCGGAGCGGATCGGATTCGATCGCGACCCAATGTCCGGGTTCGACTTCGCGCATGCGGTGAATGGCGGGCTCCTGCCCGACGGCACGAACGGGGCTGGGGATTTCTCCCTCGATCCGAGTCTTGGCGCGCTCGCGCTGCGGATCGGCGATGGGCACTGCCGAGAGCAGCTTTCGGGTATAGGAATGCTGCGGGTTCTCGAAGATCGCCTGGCGCGATCCAAGCTCGACGATCTGCCCGAGATACATCACCGCGACGCGGTGGCTGATCTTCTCCACAACGGCCATGTCGTGGGTGATGAAAAGGTAGGACAGCCGCTTTCTCTCCTGCAGCTCCATGAGCAGATTGACGATCTGCGCCTGGATCGACACGTCGAGGGCGGACACGGATTCGTCGGCGATCACGAGCTTCGGATTGCTCGCGAGGGCGCGCGCGATGCAGACGCGCTGACGCTGGCCGCCGGAGAATTCATGCGGGTAGCGCTTGGCATGCTGCGGCTGCAGACCGACCTGCTCCAGCAGCTCGTGCACGCGCCGCTCACGCTCTTTCCTGTCGTTGATCAGGCCATGGACGATGATCGGCTCGGCGATGCTGTAGCCGACGGTATGGCGCGGGTCGAGGGAGGCGAAGGGATCCTGGAAGATGTACTGGATCTCCTGGCGCAGGCGCCGCCGCTCGCCCTGGCTCATGGCCGCCATGTCGCGCCCGTCGAAGCGCACGGTCCCGCCGGTCGGCTCGACGAGCTGCTGCAGGGTGCGCCCGATGGTGGACTTGCCGCTGCCGGATTCGCCCACCAGGGCCAGGGTCTCTCCGGGATAGATGTCGAAGCTAACCTCTTCCACCGCATGGACGCGGTGGGTCACGCGTCCAAAGAAGGTCTTGCCCACGTCGAAGCGCGTGGTGAGCTTGTCCACCTGCAGGATCGGCTTCGTGTAATCGGCCGTGTTCTGCTCGTGCGTTTCGCCGACGGCCTTGGCGACGCCGCCGTCCATCACCATCACGGGGGTGCGTTTGGGCAGGGGCTGCCCGGTCAGGCTCCCGAGGCGCGGCACGGCGGAGAGCAGAGCCCTGGTATAGGGATGCTGGGGTGCGGCGAAGACGTCGCGCACCGGCGCCTGCTCCACCTTCTCGCCCTTCCACATGACCACCACGTCGTCGGCCATCTCGGCCACCACGCCCATGTCGTGGGTGATGAAGATGACGGCGGTGCCCATCTCCTGCTGCAGGTCGCGGATGATATTGAGGATCTGAGCCTGGATCGTCACGTCGAGGGCGGTCGTCGGCTCGTCGGCAATCAGGAGCTTCGGATTGCAGGCGAGCGCCATGGCGATCATGACGCGCTGGCGCATGCCGCCCGAGAGCTGATGCGGATAGCGGTCGAGCAGCTTGTCCGCGTCCGGCAGGCGCACCTTCTGCAGCAGCTCCTTGGCCCGCAGCCGGGCGTCACGCCCGTTCAGGCCCTGATGCAGGACGAGAGTCTCGGAGATCTGATTGCCGATGGTGAAGACGGGGTTGAGGGACGTCATCGGCTCCTGGAAGATCATCGCGATGTCGTTGCCGCGGATCTCACGGAGCCTGCCGTCGGAGGCTTTGACGAGATCGATCGCCTCGCCCCTGTCGGGGCGGAACAGCACCTGCCCTCCGGTGATGCGCCCGCCCGTGTAGTCGGTCAGGCGCATGATCGCCAGGGAGGTGACGGATTTTCCCGATCCCGACTCGCCGACGACCGCCAGGGTCCTGCCGGGCTGCACATCGAAGCTGACGTCCCTGACGGCTTTGAAGGCTCCGCTCCCCGTACCGAACTCCACCGACAGGGAGCGAACCGACAGGAGAGCTTGGTCCTGAGACCTACGATTGGCAGTGTCCGACATCCATCCACGCTCGTGAGCCGGTCCTGACCCAGCGGAAAGCCGGGCCAGTACCTCTATGATACCTGTCATCCATCACAGCTACCGAACCACTCCGTCAAGCACTGTTTGCGGCAGATCAGGCCATCGTCGGGATCATAGATCCGACCCACGCGAAAACGCCAGCACTCTTGTTACGACGTTACCCATTCGCCGCCGCGCATGAGAGGCTCGGCCCGCCCGTCCTGCGTAACGCCGTCCACGTCGACCTGGTCGGAGCCGATCATCCAGTCGATGTGGATCAGACTTTTGTTGGAGCCGTGAGAGGCAAGCTCCTCCTCGCTCATCGTTCCGCCGTTGCGGATGCATTTGCTATAGGCCTGACCAAGAGCGATGTGGCTGGAGGCATTCTCGTCGAACAGGGTGTTGAAGAAGAGAAGGCCGCTCTGAGAAATCGGCGACGAGTAAGGCACCAGCGCCACTTCCCCGAGGCGGCGCGCACCCTCGTCCGTGTCGAGGACCTTGTTCAGCACGGCCTCGCCGGTGCGCGCCTTGCTCTCGACGATGCGACCGGCCTCGAACCGGACCTGGATGTCCTGAATGAGGGTGCCGTTGTAGGACAGCGGCTTGGTGCTGCTCACGACGCCCTCGACCCGGTCCTTGTGCGGTGTGGTGAAGACTTCTTCGGTCGGAATGTTGGCGTTGCACACGACGCCGTTCTTCGCCCTGGTCGATCCGCCGTTCCACTCATGCCCGTCCGCGAGGCCCACGCGGAGATCCGTGCCGGGGCCGCGGAAGTGAAGCGCCGCATAATTCTTCTCGTTCAGTGTCCGGGTGCGCGCCTGGAGGGCTGCGTTGTGGGTTTCCCACGCGGCGATGGGGTCCGGCGTGTCGACGCGGGAGGCCGAGAAGATCGCCTGCCAGAGCTTGGCCACGGCCACCTCTTCCGGGTCGTCCGGGAACACCGTCCTGGCCCAGGCCGGTGTCGCGGCCGACACGATGGTCCAGTTGATGTCGAACCCGGCGATCATGTTGAGGGCGGGCATATAGGCCTTGGAGCGCGCCCGGTTGGCGCGCGAGACCTTTTCCGGATCCTCCTTGGCGAGCAAGGACGGATCCTCACCGACGATGGCCAGACGGGCGGCGCCGTTCCTGTAGGCGGCCGCCATGCCCTCATAGAGCCAGGCCGGAGCCGTGTCGAAGCTCTCGTCCCGGCCATTCCGGAAGCGCAGGAGCGCGCTCTCCTCGTCGGAGAAGATCGTGGTCACCAGGGAGGCACCGGCCTTGTAGGCGTGCTCCGTGATGCGCCGCACCAGGGCGACGGCATCGAGAGGAGCGGTCACGACCAGTTCCTGGCCCGGCTTCAGCCCCAATCCCACCCGGACGGCGACTTCCCCCAGGCGATCGAGAAGCTTGGCGTGGGATGCGGCATCGGTCGGATTCCGGAATTGTTCGTTCATGATCTCGGGCTCCCGAAGCAGAAATGGTGGCCGGAGAGGCTACACGGCTCAGACGCCGGTGCAACCTCGATGGGCGAAAATCTCACGGACGGGACGGGTTGACCGCGCCAAGGACCTCCGGATCGAAGGCGATGCTCTTGATGATGGCATGGACGAGCATGCCTGGCCTCAGGCCAAGCTCCGCGACCGATTTGCGGGTCACGCGCGCCACGAGGCCGTCGCCGCCGCAATCGAGCTGTACATCCACGCTCGCCTCCTCGGAATCCTCGATCGAGGAAATCCGTCCGGGCAGGACATTCAGGGCGCTCATCCCCGCCGGCTTGTGCAGAGAGAGCATGATGTCACGGGCACGCAGACGCACGCGCAGGGCCGTTCCGACAGGATGGTTCAGGCGCGGCACCGTTAAGGTTCCGGCTCTGGCCTGCAGGACCGTCAGAGCAAACGGATCATCGTGCCGCAGCACCCGAGCGTCGATCAGCGCGCCCGCTTCGGCAAGTCCCATGGGCACGAAGAGATGGGAATGCCGGAGGATCTCCGAGGCAGGGCCTGATGCCGTCACTCGCCCCTCGGCGAGGACGACCACGGAGGTGGCGAGCCTCGCAATCTCGGCCACGGAATGACTGACGAGAACGATCGGAACGCCGGCCTCGTCGCGCAGGCGCTCGATGTACGGGTAGATTTCGGCCTTGCGCGCCTCATCGAGGGAGGCCAGCGGTTCATCCATGAGCAGCAGGCGCGGATCCGCCAGAAGCGCCCGTCCGATGGCGGTGCGCTGCTTCTCGCCGCCTGACAACGTGGACGGCCGCCGTCCGAGCAGATGACCGATGCCCAAGAGGTCGACGACTCCGTCGAAGCTCGTCCTGCGCTGCTGTCTCGGTGTGAACCAGCGCCCGAAGAGAAGGTTCTGCCGCACGGTGAGATGTGGGAAGAGGCGCCCCTCCTGGAAGACATATCCGATCCGGCGCCGATGCTTGGGCACGAAGATGTTCTTCGCCGTGTCGACGAGCACCTGTCCCTGCACGGTGACCCGCCCCTGATCCGGCCGAACGAGACCGCCGATCGCATTCACGATCGTCGTCTTGCCGGATCCGGACGGCCCGAACAGCGCGGTGAGCTTCCCGTCCGATCGGAAGCGTGCGTCCAGGACGAATTCACCCTGCTCATGCCGGATGTCGACGTCGAGGATCATGACGCGTGAGCCCGCCGCCCGACCCGTCGCGCCAGCCATTCGGAGCACCAGAGCGCCGCCATCGAAATGGCGATGGACACGAGGGTCAGCCGCATCGCGCCGCTCTCGCCTCCCGGCACCTGCGTGTAGGCAAAGATGGCCGTCGGGATGGTCTGCGTCTCGCCCGGAATGTTGGACACGAAGGTGATCGTCGCGCCGAACTCGCCCATCGCCTTCGCGAAGGACAGCACCATGCCGGCAATGATCCCCGGCAGGATCAGCGGCAGCGTCACGACCGCGAACACCCATGCGGGGTGCGCCCCCAAGGTGCCTGCCGCGTCTTCCAGCTTGCGGTCGACCGACGCGATGGACAGACGGATCGCCCGCACCAGCAGCGGGAAGCCCATGACCGCACAGGCGAGCGCCGCCCCCGTCCAGCGGAAGGACAGGACGATGCCGAACTGCTCGGCGAGAAACGCCCCGATGGGACCGCGCCGCCCGAAGCCGACGAGCAGGAACCAGCCGACGACGACCGGCGGCAACACGAGCGGCAGGTGAACGATCACATCCAGGGCCTGCCGCCCCCAGAAACGCCCGCGTTCGAGAAGCAACGCGATTGCGATCCCCGGGACGAGGCTCGCCGTCATCGCCACGAAGGCAACCTTCAGGCTGAGACGGACGGCGGTCCATTCTTCCGGAGAAAGCCAGTCGGTCACGAACCGGAGGCCGCCTTGCCGACGAACGTGAAGCCCTGCCTGTCGAAGAAAGGCTTCGCCTTGTCCGTGCGCAGGAAAGCCAGGAACGCCGCGGCGTCGGGATTTGTGGATTCCTTCGTGAGCGCCACCGGGTAGACGATCGGCGGATGGCTCTCCTGCGGGAATGTGGCGACGATGCTCACGTTGGGATCGGCAACGGCATCGGTCTTGTAGACAATCCCAAGGGGCGCCTCGCCGCGGGATACGAGAAGAAGAGCGGCCCGCACGTTGTCGGCTTGCGCGACCTTGTCCTTCACGCCCGACCAGGCCCCGAGATACTCAAGCGCCGCCTTGCCGTATTTGCCGGCCGGTACCGCATCCACATGCCCCATGGCCAGGCGGTCGCCTCCGAGGATGGACGCGAGATCGATCCCGGGCCGCAGTGGGACTTGTGTCGGCGAGCCCTTGGGCGCAACGAGGACTAGGGTGTTACCGAGCAGGTTGACCCGGCTCTCGGGCTTGATCAGCCCCCGGGAGGCTGCGTATTCCATCCAGTCGAGGTCGGCCGAGGCAAAGAGATCCGCAGGGGCGCCGGCCTCGATCTGCTTGGCCAGGACGTTGCTGGCGGCATAGGAGACCGTGATCCGCTTGCCAGTCTCCCGTGTCCACGAGGCGCTGGCGTCATCGAGGGCGTTCTTCAGGCTGGCCGCTGCGAAAACCACCACATCCCGGGTCTGCGCCATGGCTCCGCCAGCCAGCACGCACATGGCGAGAAGACCGAAGAGGCCCGCCTTCGCAAGCCTCCCGATCGAATGTGGTGCCGAACGCATCTCGTCTCTCCCGGCTGGCGGTGTCCTGCCTGATGCAGGCATCCTACCGATCCTCGACCGGCCATCAAGCCGGTCGGCGCCGCGCGGATGGCTTCTTCACGCTGGACCGGATCAGCCGGTAGCCGAGCAGCACGGCAACGATGGCCGCATAGATGATCGGCTCGGGCGGCCAGGACTTGACCACGAGAAGGAAATGAAGCGCCGCCCCGATGGCCGCCGCGTAGACGAGGCGATGCAGCTTCGCCCAGGCCTGCCCGCCCATGCGCCGGATTGCGGCATTGTTGGAGGTGACGGCCAGAGGCACGAGGATCACGAAAGTCGCCATGCCGATGGTGATGTAGGGCCGCTTCACGATGTCGGCCACGATGGCCGGGAGATCGAGCCCCTGATCGAGCACCAGGTAGGTGAGAAGGTGCAGAGCGGCATAATAGAAGGCGAGCAGCCCGACCGCCCGGCGATAGCGCAGCAGGTTGACATTGAACAGCTGGCGCAGGGGCGTGATCGCCAGGGTGGCGATCAGGAAGCGCAGCGCCCAGAGGCCGAGGCCCTGCTCCAGGTACCGCATCGGATCGGCCCCGAGTTGGTCCGTGACGCCGGCATAGAACAGCCACACGGCCGGAATGAAGCCGACGAGATACACGGCGATCTTCGGCACCTGGGGCAGAGCGAAGGCTTTCTTCTCGCCCTGAACGGAGGCTCGTCCTGCCATCAGTAGAATTTCCGCAGGTCCATGCCGGTATAGAGGCTTGCCACCTGGTCGGCATAGCCGTTGAACATGAGCGTCGGACGGCGTTTCACGAAAAGGCCGCCCTCCCCGATGCGCCGCTCGGTCGCCTGGCTCCAGCGCGGGTGGTCGACGCTCGGGTTCACGTTGGCATAGAAGCCGTATTCGCTTGGAGCCTGCCGGTTCCAGGACGTCTCCGGCTGCTTCTCGACGAAGCTGATCCGGGTGATCGACTTGATGCCCTTGAACCCGTACTTCCATGGAACGACGAGCCGGATCGGTGCGCCGTTCTGGTTCGGCAGGGTCTCGCCGTAGAGTCCCACGGCCAGGATGGCCAGGGGGTTCATGGCCTCATCGAGGCGCAGTCCCTCCACATAGGGCCAGTCGAGCACCGGGAACATCGACTGGACCCCGGACATCTCCTCCGGCCGATAGGCAGTCTCGAAGGCGACGTATTTCGCGCTGCCCAAGGGCTCCACCCGCTTGATCAGGTCCGCCAGTGGGAACCCGACCCAGGGGATGACCATGGACCAGCCTTCGACGCAGCGCATGCGGTAGACGCGCTCCTCGAGGGCGGACGACTTGATGAGATCCTCGACGGCAAACTCGGCCTTCTTGCCCACCATGCCGTCGACCTTGACGGTCCAGGGCGAGGTTTTGAGGCTCCCGGCATTCGCCGCGGGATCCTCCTTGCCGGTGCCGAACTCGTAGTAGTTGTTGTAGCTCGTGACATCCTCGCGGCTGGTCTTCTTCTCGTCCGTGGAGAACGGGCTCTTGGCGGCCGACAGGGGCGCGGCCTCCAGGCCCAGCGGCAGGGCCGCCGACAAGGCCAGACCGGCGGCGCCGGCCATCCATTGGCGGCGGTTGAGATAGACCTCACGAGGGGTGATCTCGGAGGGAAGGATATCGGCAGGGCGGCGGATCAGCACGGCATCACCTCGTTGGGAACCCATTGTGAATGGGTACACCCGGGAATGCCAGAGGGGCTCTCACGTTTGCGTTACAAGCTATCTTTTCCGACCGTGGCGGTCCCTAGGACCCGATGGCCCGGACAAATCTCCGCGTGATCTCGCGCGGGTTGGTGATCGCGGTGCCGACCACCACCGCATGAGCCCCTCGCCTGAAAGCTTCCGCAACGAGATCCGGCGTATCGAAGCGACCTTCGGCCACGACAGGAACCGGGAGCTCGGCCACGAGAGCCGACAGAAGCTCCAGATCCGGCCCATCTGACCTGCGGGAAGCCGTCTCCTCCGTGTAGCCGGAAAGCGTCGTCGCGACATAGGTGGCGCCGGCGGCATGGGCCGCCCGCCCTTCGTCCGGCGTGGCGATATCGGCGAAGACCTCCCGGTCCAGTTCCGCACGAATGCGACCGATCAGGCGCGCCACCGGCTCGCCGTCGCGCGGACGCGGTGTGGCGTCGAGGCCGATGATGTCGGCCCCGGCCTTCGCGATCTGCGCCGCCTGCTCGATGCCCGGCGTGATGTAGACCGGGAAGCGGTCGTCCCACACCTTGGCGATCCCGATGATCGGAAGCTTGGTCACCGCGCGGATCGCCGCGATATCCCCCACGCCGTTGGCGCGGATGCCCCTGGCGCCGCCCGCCTCCGCCGCCTGCGCCATGGCGGACATGTAGACCGGCCCGTGCAGCGGGTTGTCGGCACGGGCCTGGCAGGAGACGACGAGGGCGCCTTGCGGGATCAGCATGTCCTGCTCCTACTTCACGGCGCCGGCCGTCATGCCCTGGATGAACTGGCGCGACAGGGCGATGTAGAGAAGCGTAATGGGCGCCGCCGCGATCGTGAGACCGGCGAACAGCATGCCCCAGTCGGTGGTGTATTCGCCCATGAAGGTGGTCAGTCCCTGCGGCAGGGTCTTGCGCGCATCCGTCTGGATGAAGACGAGCGGAAAGAAGAAGTCGTTCCAGATCGGCACCGCATTCTGGATGGCGGCGATCGCCATGGGCGGACGCGCCAGCGGCAGCATGACCGACCACATGATGCGCGGCTCCGAGGCGCCGTCGATGCGCGCCGCATCCTCAAGCTCCGCCGGCAGGGTGCGCAGGAATCCCGCCATGATGAACACGGTCGACGGCAGGCCGATGGCCGTGTAGGTGACGATCAGGCTCCAACGGCTGTCGAGAAGCCCGAGATCCCGCAGCAGGATGAAGAGCGGGATGACGGCAAGCTTCAAGGGCAGCATCAGCCCGGCCAGGAAGAACAGCAGGATGAAGGTGTTGGTGCGCGACTCGTAGCGCGCCACCGCATAGCCCGCCATGGTGCCGAGCACCAGGATCAGGAGGATCGAGGTGCCGGTCACGAGGACCGAGTTGACGAAATAGACCGGCATCGCGGTTTCGCCGAGCACCTTGGCGAAGTTCCCGACCTGCGTGAAGTCCGGCAGGGCGAAGGGATGCTCGAAGATCTCGCCCGTGGTCTTGAAGCCGGAGAGCACCATCACGACGACGGGATAGAGCATGATGAACGAGTTCGCGATCAGGATGACCTGAGCGAGCAGGACGAAGGGAACCGCCTGGCGGGTTGCCGGCGTATCGGACGTGACGGCGGTCAAAACTGGATCTCCCGACGGCGCAGCCACAGGGTCAGCATGGACGCGAAGACGACAATGAAGAGGAACAGGAGCGTGGCGAGCGCCGACCCCATGCCGAAATTCTGGATGCTGGCGCTCTGGTTGCCGAAGGCCGTTCGATAGAAGACCAGGCCGAGCACGTCGGTCGAACCGAAGGGCGATCCGTCGAGCCCGGCCATCACGTAAGGGATCTCGAACCAGTTGAACGCGCCGATGAAGAGCAGCGTGAACAGGATGGTGGTGCTCGGCGCCACCAGCGGCCACACGATGGTCTTCAGAAGCTGCCACTCGTTGGTGCCGTCGAGCCGGGCCGCCTCGATGACCTCCGGGGGAATCCGCTGCATGCCGGCGAGATAGACGAGCGCCGGGAAGCCGACGAAGTGCCAGGCATTGGCGAGGATCAGCGCCCCGAGTGCCGTGGAGGAATCGCCGAGCCAGGGCCTGGCCCATGAATCGAGACCCAGTGAGTAAAGAGCCTGATTGATGATGCCGAAATTGGGATTCAGGAAGAGCTTCCACAGGAAGCCGACGATGATCGTCGAGAGCACCACCGGGACGAAGATCGCAATGCGGTGGAAGCGAAAGCCGAAGGGCTCCTTGTAGAGGAGCCAAGCCAGGAGGAAGCCGCCGCCGTTCTGAATGATCATCAGGGCGATCAGCGCATAGACGTTGTGCAGGAAGGCGTTCCAGACAACGGGCGCCATGGTGGCGCCGAACAGCACCTCCCTGAAATTCTTCAGGCCGACGAACTCGCCGCGCGCCAGGCCCTGCCAATCGTAGAAGGCATAGGCGAAGGCCGACAGGATCGGGTAGACCACGAACAGCGACATGAACACGATGGGCGGGACGACGAGGAACGCCACCCATAATCGGTGCTTCAGCGTGCGGGGCTGCTGGCGCGAGACGTGCATGAAATCAAAAGCTCTCAGGATGGGCGACAGGCGATGAAGCCCGTCGCCCCTTCGTCGAAGTCTTACTTCTGGAATGGCTTGTAGTAGGTCGCGATGCCCTTGTTGATCTCGGCAGCGGCCTGCTCAGGGGTCTGCTGCCCGGCGAGCATCTTCTGAACGTTGGACTGCAGCAGCACCGAACCGCTCGGCTCCTGATAGCGGAACCGCACGAGCATCAGGTACGACATGGAGTTCTCGGCGAGCTTCGCCACGTCCTGTGTGATCGGGTCCTCGATCTTGATGCCCTTGATCGGCGAGAGGTTCTTGAGCGCATTGGTGAAGGCGGTGCCGTATTCCGGGGTCGCCAGGAAGCGCACGAACTTGAGTGCCGCGTCCTTCTTCTCGGTCTTGGCGTTCACCGCATAGCCGCCATCGTAGTAGGTGGCGATCAGCGCCTGGTCGCCCGCCTTCAGGACCGGAGCGGGAAACACGCCGAGATCCAGCGTGGGGTTCTGATTCTTGAAGTTCGCCACCTCGTAGGAGCCGCCGGCGAACATGGCCGCGCGGCCGGCCACGAAGAGCTGCTGCGACGACGGATAGTCCACGCCGATGAAGTTCGGCGCGAAGTACTGGCTGATGTCCTTCAGCTTGGCCAGCGCATTGACGAAACGCGGATCGGTGAAGTTCGCCTTGCCGGACACGATGTCCGCCTCGAACTCCTTGCCCAGCATGGAGGAGAGCAGACCGCCCACGATCGTCTCATTTTGCCAGGCCGTGGCCGTGCCGTTGGAGAACGGGTTGATGTTCTTGGCCTTGAGCGCCTGGGCCAGCGCCATCATCTCGTCCCAGGTCTTCGGCGGGTTCAGCCCGTTATCCTTGAAGATCTTCTTGTTGTAGACGACGAGCTGGGCCTGCATGGCGAAGGGAACAGCGTAGACCTTGCCGTCCGAGCGTAGGGTCTCGGCCGCGAGCGCCGGCTCCGGGAAGTTCGCCAGCTCCGGCACGTTCTGCTGATCAAGGGCGAGCAGGTAGCCGGGGGTCGCGATCGTCTCGAGATTGCCGTAGGCGCGAACCTGGATCACGTCCGGGCCGCGGCCGGCGGCGAGCGCCGTGGAGAGAATCGTCTGATAGTTCTCGGGCGCGTAAGTTTCGAACTTCACCGTGATGCCCGGCTCCTTGGCCTGGAACTTCTTGATGATGTCCTGGTAGAAGGCTTTATCCTCCTGGCGCCAGCTCCAGAAGGTCAGCTCGGTCTGGGCCATGGCGGCGGTGCCGGAGAGAAGCATGCTGCCGGCGGCGGCAGCCATCAGAATGCGTCGGGTCAGCTTCATTGTCGGTTCCCTCATTGTTGAAGTCCTTGTCCTCCCACCGCAGGGCATGAACCTCGGCCATGCCTCACGGAATTTCTTCAGCCATACGGCTCGGCTGCGACGACGAGAAACGTCGCGTCGTCATGGGTTTTAACACGCGGATAAAGGCCTGCCATGAGGTCGCTCCGCTCCCTGTCGCGCAATTCCTGCAACAGGTCAGCGCCCCGGCCGGCGGCCAACTCGGCATGAAGGGTGCGGTCCGAATAGGCCTCGAACACGTCCACGAGCCGCATGAAACCATCGGTTGCAAGCACGATGGGCTCGCCCGATCCCACCTGCGCGTCGAAACGCAGTTCCTGTCCGGCCCAGGGCCGCAATGGGTTCACCACCCAGTAGCCGTCGGGGCGATTGAGCCTGCCGCGGTTTTCGAGAATCTGGCGCCTCACGACCTCCGGAATGGAGCCAGGCGCGTGCTCGCGGGCTCCGAGGGCGGCCAGCGTCTTCCTCTCGAACGGCTTTGCCCGCTCGTCGCTCCAGCGGACGATCCCCTGCTCGGTCGGGATCAGGGCGATCACGTCGCCCAGGAAGCGGCCGTGAATGGCGACCTGCCCGTCCCTCCCTGTCCGGGCCTCGATCAAACCGAGACAGGCCGACGGGGCATGGTGATCGTCGACAGGCGGGACATGGGTCGTGATCGCCCGGAAGGCCGTATCGATCTCGTATTCGAGGTGCCGCAGGATCGCATCGGGGTTCCCGTCTCCGGCAAGTCCCGTCAGGCTGTCGCCGACGAGACCGGCGAGCCAGGCGGCATCGCTGCCGCCAGGAGTGACCTGCTCGTCGGACAGGCCGGTCGCGCCGTCGATGACCCAGGCCAAAGAGCCAGACAAGCCGATCCCGTCCTCGTTGATACGGGACCCTGGGAGGGACAGCCGGTCCAGAGGCCGGAAACGGGGTATTAGGCTGGTCGCGTTCACAGGTTAACTGGTCTCATATTGGTTGCCTGCTGTCCATACTGGTCTTAACGGCTTTTAACACCCTTCCGGAGGGGCAAAAGGGTTGCGTGGGGTCGGTTTGATCGAATCCCGGACCTAGGCGTTGATCCTTTGATGAACCCCGAGGCGAAGGGACAGCCATGGTCACCCTGGAGATAGACGGCAAGGCGGTTGCCGTGACGAATGCGGACGAGGATCAAGCCCGCGAACTCTTTCTCAGCGAGAGCTTTAAAGATGACCTAAAGTCGTTTAAGAGCGAGGGCCGCTCCCTCTGGGACGGCTCAGCTGCCTTGACGACACGGCCCGCATCGGAACACGAGATCGATGCCTTCTACGAAGCCCTGGACGAAGAGGACGAGGTCGACGAAGACGACGAAGACTATGATGACGACCTCGATATCGATGTCGTGTTCCTGGTGTCCATCGACGAAATTGACGACGCCGCTGCCTCCGGCTGATCATCCTTATCGGAGCCCTCGCAGGCTCCCCAGACACGGTTCAGCCTTACTCACATGCCTTTTCCCAAAACGAATCCCAGCCTTGAGCGCGCCCTCGTCGACAAAGGCTACAACGATCCGACTCCCGTCCAGGCTGCCGTCCTGCAGCCGGACGCACTCGATCGCGACCTCCTCGTGTCGGCCCAGACCGGCTCCGGCAAGACGGTGGCGTACGGCCTCGCCATGGCGTCGACCCTCCTCGGCGACAGCGAGCGTTTCGAGGCCCCGCGGGAGCCGCTGGCTCTGATAATCGCCCCGACCCGCGAGCTCGCCCTCCAGGTCAACCGGGAGCTCATCTGGCTCTACGGGCCGGCTGGCGCGCGGGTTGTCTCCTGCGTCGGCGGCATGGACGTGCGCCGGGAGCAGCGCGCGCTCGCCGATGGCTGCCATATTGTGGTCGGCACCCCGGGCCGCCTGCGCGACCACCTGGAGCGTGGACGCCTCGACACCTCGAAGATGCGCGTCGTCGTGCTCGACGAGGCTGACGAGATGCTCGATCTCGGCTTCCGGGAGGACCTGGAGTTCATCCTGGACGCGACCCCGGAGGAGCGCCGCACGCTTCTGTTCTCCGCCACGTTGCCCAAGAACATCATCGCCCTGGCCCGGCGCTATCAGCGCGAGGCCCATCGCGTCGATACCCTCGTGGAGAACGAACCGCACGGCGACATCGAGTACCGCGCCCTCCGGATCGCACCCAATGAGGTGGAGCACGCGGTCGTCAACGTGCTGCGCTTCTACGAAAGCCGCGGCGCCATGGTGTTCTGCCACACCCGCGAGGCCGTGCGGCATCTGCACGCCAGCCTGATCGAGCGCGGTTTCGCGGCCGTTGCCATTTCCGGCGAACTGACCCAGAACGAGCGCAGCAATGCCCTTCAGTCCCTGCGCGACGGGCGGGCCCGGGTCTGTGTCGCCACCGACGTGGCGGCGCGCGGGATCGACCTTCCGGATCTCGGCCTCGTGATCCATTTCGATCTGCCCAACGATCACGAGACGCTTCTGCACCGCAGCGGCCGCACGGGCCGTGCAGGCCGCAAGGGCGTCTGCGTCATGCTCGTGCCCTACACCCGCCGCCGCAAGGCGGAGCGCCTCGTGGACATGGCGGGCGTCGACGTGACCTGGGCCGGTCCGCCCTCGGCCGACGAGATCCGCCTGCGGGACCGGGACCGGCTGATGCAGGATCCGATCTTCGCTGAAGAGGTGACGGAAGACGATCTCGCCATGGCGCAGGCGCTGCTCGCTCAACGGTCGGCGGAGGAGATCGCGAACGCTCTGGTTCGTTTCCATCGCGCGCGTCTGCCCGCACCGGAAGAGATCGTCGATACGGGTCCGGACCGCGAACCCCGCCAGCGCAAGGACAAGCGCGAGCGGCAGGAAGAACGCCTGCGCGGCTTCAAGGACAAAGGACGGGATTCGTCCGAAGGAGGCTTCGAGCGCTCCTCCGAGGACATGGTATGGTTCCGCATGAGTGTCGGGCGGCGCAACAACGCCGATCCCCGCTGGCTGCTGCCGATCATCTGCCGCCTCGGCCATGTGACGAAGAAGGAGATCGGCTCGATCAAGATCTTCGACCGCGAGACCAAATTCGAGATCGTCAAGTCACACGCGCCGAAATTCGCGTCCGCCGTGCGCAAGACGAACGACGAGGATATCCGCATCGAGCCGGCCGATGCCGGCCCAGGCAAACTCCGCGACACGAAGGCACGCGACGGCAAGCCGTGGGACCGCCCGAAGGGCAACGGTCCCAAGGACAAGGGCGGCCCTCCCGCGCACAAGAAGCAGAAGGACAGCCGGGGCCCCAAGGACGGAAAGCGCGCGAAGTCCAAGGAACGCTCGTCGGACAAGCGCCCCTGATGACCGGAAGAGGCCGGGGCATCCCATGTCCCGGCCTGTTGCAGGAGAGCCGCGGCAAGGAGACACGCGTCGGACTTCTCCACCCCCCGGATGGGATACCGTCTGTCGTGGTTTCAGGCTCTCGCCATCAGCCGTCCGAGGGCGACGCCTACCACGAATGCTGCCGAGGCGGGCGCCAGCCGATATTCCCGCACGAAATCGTCGACGCTGCCCGGGTGATCGGACAGTCTCTTTCCCAAGTCGCGCAGGTGCTCTTCCGATGAACTCCTGGCTGCGGAATGAACCGGGTGCTGGACCCCTTCATGAGCAGAGTTAAATCGATCGACGGGTCTTGCGCAGGCCTGCATCGTCTGGATCCTCGCTAGGGCGTCCTATCCCAGGGTTAGGACAGATCCCCTCTAGCCGGAGCCGATCCTCCCAGCATTGATCTCCCTCAAGAACGGCCAAGCTTTTGCCTTGGCCGGACCGACATGCGATCGGCGATGCTGCATTGCAATAAAGGTATTGTGCGACGCAACATGAGCCCCATATGGAGAGTTGGTTTCAGGACAACTCCTTACCCGGAAGGGCCCATGACTACGCAACGTTTAGGGAAAATGATTCGGCAGCTGGCCCATTACCGCCGCCAGTGGGAAACCGTCATGAAGGCATCGAACGCCGCCGCTACCGCGTTCGATGCCACACCGGCGCCAAGCCGGCTGGCCGAGACCACGGGCTTCGGGTCCAATCCCGGCAATCTCCGCATGTTGACTTACGTTCCGGACTATACCCCCGCCTCCCCGGCTCTCGTGGTCGTCCTGCACGGATGCACGCAGACCGCAGCCGGATACGATCACGGGTCGGGATGGTCGGCACTCGCGGATCGCTATGGCTTCATTCTGCTATACGCCGAACAACAGGACGCCAATAACCCGAAGCGCTGCTTCAACTGGTTTCAGGCTGGCGACATCGAGCGCGACCGCGGCGAAGCCCTGTCGATCCGCCAGATGGTCGAGCATGCCGTTCGACAGCATGGGGTGGATCGCGGCCGCATTTTCGTCACCGGTCTCTCGGCTGGCGGCGCAATGACCTCGACCATGCTTGCGGCTTACCCGGATGTCTTCGCCGGCGGAGCCATCATCGCGGGACTTCCCTATCGCTGCGCGACCAGCGTGCCGGAAGCCTTCGAGTGCATGTTCCAGGGTCAGACGCGCTCGGCAACCGAGTGGGGCGACCTCGTGCGCGGCGCTTCATCCCACCGGGGGCCTTGGCCCAAAGTCTCGGTGTGGCACGGCAGTGCCGACGCGACGGTCAAGCCGATGAATGCAGGCGAGATCATCAAGCAGTGGACGAACGTCCACGGCGTGCCGCCCGCCCCCGGCCGCAGCGATACAGTGGATGGATACCCGCGACGCGCCTGGACGGATGCGGCCGGGAACGAGGTCGTCGAAGAATACGTCATCACCGGCATGGCGCATGGAACGCCCCTGGCCGTCGGCACCGACGAGAACAGCTATGGAGCGGCCGGTCCGTTCCTTCTCGACGTGGGTATTTCCTCGAGTTACCGGATCGCGGCCTTCTGGGGATTGACGGAGCCTTCCGAGAGAAAGGCCGGGATCCGACCCGAACTCCGAGAGATCCCGAAGACCTCGGAAGCGGCTCCCCGACCGTTCCTGGCTGCCCCGGAAGCCCCGGAACCAAAGAGGGCCGCGCACGAGTCGCAGCAGGACCGACAATCGGCTTCCTCGCCCCTGGACGTCGGCGCGGTCATTACGAAGGCCTTGAGGGCGGCAGGTCTCATGAAGTGACCCGTTGGAGGTCTCGAAAAGGGTCGCGGCTTCGTTGAGCCACGGCCTCCTTGGCGGGCTTGCTTGCACGCGTGCCCGTCAAGGCTTCTTCTCCTGGCTCAGCAGGTCCTCCTGCTTGCGTCTTTCGCCCGTGATGCAGTTCATGCTGCCTTGCTGAGCCGGGATGATCAGCGGCCTTCCGTCACCGATCCCGGCAATTTCACGCATGATCTTCGTCCGGATGACCATGGCGAACTGCTCGGGGTCGTGCAGGGGCAGCACGAACGAGCCGACGCCACCGATGACGCACTCTCTGAAGTACAGGTCGAGATCTTCCATCTCCGGAGTACCGGCAGCCCGCCTGAACATGATCGGCAAGCCGTTGATGATGATGCCGTCTGCAACGGCCTCGTCCCGTGCGTAGGTCACGTGGCGGCCGTCGTTGTTGGGGCCGTCGCCGGACACGTCGACGACGCGGCGAACAGGAGCTCCGCCCAGCTGCTCGAAGAGCTTGCGGCTGTAGTCGATGACTCCCGAAATGGACGTCATCCCCGCTTGGCGAAGGGGTTGATAGGCAAGCTGATTGGAAAAGGACACCGCTCTCTCGGGACTGTCGATCAGCGTCCAGGGCATGATGACCCGTTGATCCTTCACGCCGGACCACTCGACATAGGTCACGGCGATGCGTCCATTGACGCCGTTCTCGATGGCCTCGTGGACGAGGGACGAGCGGAAGGCATCGATGAAGCCCTCGCGCTGCAGCCCCTGCTCCTCGCTTTCCATGGAGGACGATACGTCGACCGCGATGACGAGAGCAACGTCGAGTTGGGCTTCCGAGAGGCTGGGGCCGGCTGCAAGAACGTCACTGGCCAGCAGGCAAAACGCGAGAGTACTCAGGAGCCTATTGACCATGACCACCTCCGCTCCAAGGTCCTCATCCGCCGACGGCTGCCACGATTGCTGTCTGTCAACGCTTCAGCCGGGGTTTTGGTACGCAAGCGTGGCCGATAAATCGGCGCGGCTCCCGTCCCAGGCGGACGATCCAGGCACCTCGTGAGAGTGCTGGCCGGGCCGCCTCCAGGCCCTCCTGCGGGGCCCTGCCGATCGGGCCTTCAGTAGACGTAACAAAATCCACTCTCTATACGCAGAGCAGACAGGGGTCCGGTCTTTCGGTAATGATTTCTTACGCTACGCAAGGGGCACAGCCATGAAACCGGATATGGATCTGATCGGCGCACTCACCAGCTTCTCCGTCGGCACCCTCGATGGCTGCGACGCAATGATGATGATCGAACTCGCGACCACACCAGAAGAATATGAGAGCGGCATCCGCCGTCAGATGCCGATCGCAATGACGCCGGAGCATGCGCGCGAACTCGGCCAAGCGCTGCTGCTCGCCGCCAGGGCCGCCGAGATGGGCGACTCCCCGAGCTACGCCTTCAACTGATTCCCGCGGA
This sequence comes from Microvirga terrae, assembly GCF_013307435.2. Lineage (NCBI taxonomy): Bacteria > Pseudomonadati > Pseudomonadota > Alphaproteobacteria > Hyphomicrobiales > Methylobacteriaceae > Microvirga > Microvirga terrae. The sequence continues at coordinate 1,515,974 of NZ_CP102845.1, read as the reverse complement.
CGGTTGAAGGAGGCGAGCCAGCCTTCTCTCATCGACATGCCCGGTGAGAGCCCATGTCGAAATGGAAATGATCGTGGTGCACCTCGTTGTAGTCGGGGCTGAGCACGACATCGAACACGTTGCAGGCTCCATTCCTGAGCGCGCGGAGAAACGCAGACCGCCGTGAATTGCCGCCGACCCAATCGGCCTGCACGGTAACCTGCTGCCCATCCGCCAGCACGAACCCTGCCACGTCGATGGCATTGGCCGTCGCATGTTCGCTCCGACGGCCCTGGGCGCGATGATTGATGTTGCGGCAGGCATACGTCCCGAGATGCACGACCCGCACCACGTCCTGCCCGAACTGCTCGCGGGCCACCGGGCGCAACACATGCGTCTCGAACAACGACCAGGCGACCGCGAGCGGACAGGTCGCCGTGAACTCGCGGTTCAAGCCGATTGAAGATCGCGACACCTCGACGGCGTCGGACAAACCGCATCCCTTGTCCAAGGGGCGATCGGCCACCGATCGGTGCACGACCGGTGCATCCGCCAGAACCGCGCGGCATTGCTCCCTGTCCCGCTCAAGACGGGAGAGCTTGAGCCGCGTCAACCAGTTGACGTCGTCGGCGACGCGCAACGGCGTGAAAGGGTTGAGCCGGTTGGGGATGGCAACGACGTCGCCTAGGATCAGCCCGGCGACGATCCCGAGGCCCAGCAGAAGCGACAGGGCCAGCCGTCCAAGGATGACGCGAACAAGTCTGGAGCGGCGAGACGGCCGGGGCTGATCGGTCTGCACGATTCTATTCTAGAGCCCGTTCGCCACCAAACCAGTCGAGGGTTGATCAAGGCGCATCCAATTGGAGGCTGTTCATCGCCGATAACGGGCGCTGCCTCCATACAAAAAGAGCAAGGCCGATTTGATCGGCCTTGCTCTTTGCCCTGAAGGGCTGCCGGCTCACCCGCGAGCGGACGAGCGCGGCCTCATGGGCTGGACGATCAGATGGCTTCCTTGAGGTCCTTGGCCGCGCGGAAGGCGATCTTCTTCGATGCCTTGATCTTCACCGGCTCGCCGGTTTGAGGATTGCGACCCATGCGGGCGGCGCGCTTGCGGACTTGCAGGATGCCGAGGCCGGTCAGGCGGATCTTGTCGCCCTTCTTCAGGCTCTTGGCGATCATGTCGACGACCTGGGTGAGCATCTCGTTGGCCTGACGCTTCGGGAGCTCGTGCAGTTCGGAGAGCTTCTCCGCGATGTGGCGCAGCGTCAGGATCGGCGAGGACGTCGTGGAGGAAGCCTTCGCCACCTTCTTCACAGACGTTTTCTTCGCCGGGGCCTTGGATGCAGCCGCCTTGGACGCGGCAGCCTTGGAGGCTGCAGCCTTGCTGGCGGCCTTTGCAGGCGCCTTGGCGGCCTTCGACGATGCCTTTGCTGCAGCCTTAGGCGCCGCAGCCTTCTTGGCCGGGGCCTTCTTTGAAACTTTGGTTGCAGTCTTGGCCATCAGAAACTCCTTTGTAGATGGTGAATGCATAAGACAGCAGACTCTCAATAACGCTTTCAGCCAAGAATTAAAGATGCGATCGCTCGCTTTCCGCACAATAGTAACGGTTACTTGTCGATTTCTCGTCAATGGCCGGCCGAATGCTCGCCGCGCGGTCCCTCGAGCCCGCCGCGCGTTCGGGCCGGAGGTGGGCGGCAAGCAGCCTGAAATTCGATACAGGGCGCTGGCCATGCTGGTTTCGGTGATCGTCCGCGGAATCCAGCGGGGCAAGATCTTTTCCGGCTGTCTTTGTACGGGGCGCCGATGGATGATCGGATGGCACTTTCCCTGTCGCAAAATCGCAGTATTGACGGTATTGGATCGACAAAGAGCTTGAGCTCACCATATTCGGGAAGCGCCACGGTGAAAGCATGACACGGGTTGCCTGCATCGGAGAATGCATGATCGAGCTGAGGGAGGAGGCCGACGGCCGCCTGTCCCGCGGCTATGGCGGCGATACGTTCAACACCGCCGTCTATCTCTCCCGCCTGGGAACGGACACGGATTACATCACCGCCCTCGGAGACGACAGCTGGAGCGACGAGCTGATCGAGGCCTGGACCAAGGAAGGTGTTGGGACGCAACGGGTGCTGCGCCTGCCCGGGCGTCTCCCGGGTCTCTACATCATCCAGACGGACCCGAAGGGCGAGCGCCGGTTCTCCTACTGGCGCGAAACCGCCGCCGCGCGCCTTCTGTTTCAGGCGCCGGAGGCGGAGACCGTCATCGACGCCATTGCCGCCTATGATCTGATCTATCTGTCGGGGATCTCTCTTTCCCTCTACGGGGAGAAAGGACGCGAACGCCTGTTCGCCGTGCTCCAGGACGCACGGGCCAAAGGCAGGCGCGTGGCCTTCGACACGAATTTCCGTCCGCGGGGCTGGACCGATCCGGAGATCGCGCGGGCCGCCTTCCGTCAGGCTTTCGCATGTGCCGATATCATCCTCGCTTCGACGGAGGATCTCGACCTGCTGTTCGGCGCTGGCGGCGTGGACCAATTGCTGGCCTTTTCGGACCGGGCCGAGATCGTCCTCAAGCACCCGGATCTGACATGCCGCGTCCTCTCGCAAGGTGAGGACATCGTCGTGCCCGGCACGCCCGTTGACGACGTTGTCGACACCACCGCTGCGGGCGACAGCTTTGCGGCCGCTTACCTCCATGCGCGACTATCCGGCGAGGGGCCCCGTTCCGCCGCGGCGGCGGGGCATCGCCTGGCCGGACAGGTGGTGCGCTATCGCGGCGCGATCATTCCGCGCGACGCGATGCCATAATCGATGCCATCCAAGGAACTCCTCCCATGCCCCAAGACCTGAAGGATCTCGCCAACTCCCGCAGCAAGAAGCTGGCCGACATCCTCCGCGCCGGCCCGATCGTTCCGGTGATCACGCTGGAACGTGTGGAGGATGCGGTTCCCCTCGCCCGGGCCCTCGTTGCGGGCGGGTTGCGCCTGCTCGAGATCACCCTGCGCACGCCTGCCGCCGCAGATTCCGCAGCGGCCATCATCCAGGATGTGCCCGAGGCGATCGTCGGCATCGGGACCGTTCTGACGCCGAAGGATCTGGAGCGTGCTCGGGCCCTCGGCGCACGCTACGCCCTGAGCCCCGGCGCCACGCCCGACCTGCTTGAGGCCGCGAGCGGGGGCGAGTTGCCTTTCATTCCGGGCATCGCGACCGCGTCCGAACTCATGGCGGCGCTTGCCCATGGCTTTCCCGTCGTCAAATTCTTTCCGGCGGTTGCCGCCGGCGGCATTCCCGCCATGAAGGCCCTTGCAGGCCCGTTTCCGCAGGCGCGTTTCTGCCCGACCGGCGGCATCGACGAAAAGAACGCCCGGGACTGGCTTGCGCTGTCGAACGTGGTGGCCGTGGGTGGATCCTGGGTATGCCAGACCTCCGACATCCGGGCCCAGGCTTGGGGCGAGATCACCGCGAAGGCACAGCGCGCCGTTATGTCGGTGAAGGAATGACCGCATTGCGGCCTGGCCGCCGATAGGTCGGAGGGTTGTCAGCCCGCCCTCCCCTAGCGATACTCGACGCCAGGGGAGGAACGACAGTGGCTTCGACGATCTACGACACCGACCTCGACAAGAATCAGGCGAATTACCAGCCGCTGACGCCGCTCTCGTTCCTGGAGCGCGCCGCCCGCGTCCACCCGGACCGCCCGGCGCTCATTCATGGCTCCCTGACCCGCAGCTACCGCGACTTCTATGCCCGATCCCGGCGTCTCGCCTCCGCCCTTGCCCGGCGAGGCATCGGGCGTGGCGACACCGTTTCGGTGATGCTCCCCAATACGCCCGCCATGCTGGAATGCCATTACGGCGTGCCCATGGCCGGCGCGGTGCTCAACACCCTGAATACCCGCCTCGACGCCAAGATCATCGCCTTCTGCCTGGAACACAGCGAAGCCAAGGTGCTGATCACCGACCGGGAGTACTCGGCCACCCTCAGGGCAGCGCTCGAACTGACCTCCGCCAAGCCGCTCGTCATCGACTACGACGACCCGGAATTCACAGGATCCGGCGAGCGGCTGGGATCCATGGAATACGAGGAGTTCCTGGCGACAGGCGATCCGGATTTCGCCTGCAGCCTGCCCCAGGACGAATGGGACGCGATCACCCTGAACTACACCTCCGGCACTACGGGCGATCCCAAAGGCGTGGTTTATCATCATCGCGGCGCCTACCTGCTCGCCATGGGCAACATCCTCACCGCCGGGATGGGGCAGCACCCGGTCTACCTGTGGACGCTGCCCATGTTCCACTGCAACGGCTGGTGCTTTCCCTGGTCGCTCTCCCTCGTGGCGGGAACCCATGTCTGCCTGCGGGCCGTCCGGGCGAAGCCCATGTATGATGCGCTCGCCGACCAGAAGGTCACGCATCTGTGCGGCGCGCCCATCGTCATGTCGACCCTGCTCAATGCCCCTGCTTTGGAAAAGCGCCCCCTGCCCCATACGGTCAAATTCATGACGGCCGCCGCGCCGCCGCCGGAAGCGGTGCTCGCTGCCATGAAGACGGCAGGTTTCGACGTGACGCATCTCTACGGCCTGACGGAGGTCTACGGCCCGGCGGTGGTCAACGAATGGCATGAGGAATGGGATGCGCTCGACCCGGGCGGTTATGCCGCGAAGAAGGCCCGGCAAGGTGTGCGCTACCCCGTGCTGGAGGATCTCGACGTGCTCGATCCGGAATCCATGCAGCCGGTGCCGGCCGATGGAAAAACCCTCGGCGAGGTCATGTTCCGCGGCAATGTGGTCATGAAGGGTTATCTCAAGAACCCAGCCGGAACGGCCAAGGCCTTCGAAGGCGGCTGGTTCCATTCGGGGGATCTCGGGGTCAAGTACCCCGACGGCTATGTGCAACTCAAGGACCGCTCCAAGGACATCATCATTTCCGGCGGCGAGAACATCTCGTCCATCGAAGTGGAGGATGCCCTCTACAAGCATCCGGCCATTCAGGCGGCAGCCGTCGTGGCGATGCCGGACGAGAAGTGGGGCGAAACGCCTTGTGCCTTCGTGGAGCTTAAACCGGATCAATCGGCATCCGCCGACGATATCATCGCGTGGTGCCGGCAGCAGCTTGCGTCCTACAAATGCCCGCGCACCGTCATCTTCACGGAACTCCCGAAAACATCCACGGGCAAGATCCAGAAGTTCCAGCTGCGCGAGATGGCGCGGGCCCGGAAGGCGGGAGCTTGATGGAAGAGCGCTCGATCAGCGCGCCTTCCACTCCGGCTTGCGCTTCTCGATGAAGGCATCGATGCCCTCGGCGGCATCCTCCGCCATCATGTTGCAGGCCATGACGTTGCCCGCATAGGCATAGGCCTCCTCCAGGCTCATCGAGCGCTGGCGGCCGAACATGGCCTTGCCCATGCGGATCGCCACCGGGCTTTTGGCGCGGATATCGGCCGTCAGCCCGGCGACGGCCCGGTCGAGCTCCGCATCCGGCGCCACACGGTTGACGAGACCGAAAGACAGGGCCTCAGTGGATGAGATGAAACGTCCCGTCACCAGCATGTCGAAGGCCCGCTTGGGCGAGACGTTGCGGGAGAGCGCCACGGCGGGGGTGGAGCAGAACAGCCCGACATTGATGCCGGACACGGCAAAGGTGGCACTTTCCGCAGCAACGGCCAGATCGCAGGACGCGACGAGCTGACATCCCGCCGCCGTGGCCATGCCATGGACCCGGGCGATCACCGGAACCGGCAGGTTCACGATGCCCTGCATGACCCGGCTGCATTGCGCGAACAGCCTCTCGTAGTAATCCTGACGTGGATTGGCCCGCATCTGCTTGAGATCGTGCCCGGCGCAGAATGCCTTGCCGGCGGCGGCGAGAACGACGCAGCGCACGGCCTCGTCCTCCTTCAGATCGTCGAGCGCTGCCTGGAGGGCTGCTAGCATCTCTTCGGACAGGGCATTGAACTGGGCCGGGCGGTTGAGGGTGAGCGTCGCCACGCCGTCGCGATCCTCGCGAAGCAGAACCTTGTCTTCGGCAAGGGCGTTCTGGGCATCCATGGGACCTGTCCTCCGCACTGCTTCTTCCTCGTTGTTTGCAGGATCCAACCCGAATAAGCTCGATCTGGCAATACGGCCCTGAAGGAACGCCGCCTCCGGGGTCGGACAGGAAGAGGTGCCTCTCGTGACCAAGCCGCCGATCAGCCGATTTCCCGTGCCCGAGATTTCCGACCTGCCGGAGGACATCCGCGCGCGCATTCTCGGGGTTCAGGAGAAGTCGGGCTTCGTGCCGAACGTGTTCCTGGTGCTGGCGCATCGGCCGGACGAGTTCCGCGCCTTCTTCGCCTATCACGATGCCTTGATGGAAAAGCCCGGCAGCCTCACCAAGGCCGAACGCGAGATGATCGTGGTGGCGACGAGCAACGCCAATCAGTGCCAGTATTGCGTCATCGCCCACGGGGCGATCCTGCGGATCCGGGCCAAGAACCCGCTGATCGCCGATCAGATCGCGATCAACTACCGCAAGGCCGACATCACGCCACGCCAGAAGGCGATGCTCGATTTCGCCATGACGGTGGCTCTCGAGGCCTACGCGGTCGGCGATGCGGACATCGCGGCGTTGAGCGCTCATGGATTCACGGAAGACGACGTCTGGGACATCGCGGCGATTGCCGCGTTTTTTGCCATGTCGAACCGTCTCGCCAATGTCACCAGCATGCGGCCGAACGACGAGTTTTATACGCTCGGCCGAGGCTGAGCTCCTCAGGTCAGGAGCACCTTGCCCGGATTGAGGCGGTTGTCCGGGTCGAGGGCGCGCTTGAGCGCGCGGGCGAGCTCCATCTCGGAGGCCGCGCGGTAGCGCGCCAGCTCGCCCACCCGGTATTGACCGATACCGTGCTCCGCCGAGATGCTGCCGCCGAAGGCCGCCACCACGTCGTGCACGATGCGGTTCACGAGAGAAGCGTCGTGATCCGCATCCACGAGCACGTTGTAGTGGATGTTGCCGTCGCCCAGATGCCCGAAAGCGTTCACGCGGGTGCCCGGGGCTCCGGCCGCCAGCGCCTCTCCGGCCTCCGTGAGAAAGCGCGGAACCTCGGTCAACGGCACGGAGACATCGTGCTTGACGCTCTTGCCTTCCCGGGCTTCGGATTCCGTCACATGCTCGCGCAGGGCCCAGAGCTGGGCCGCCTGAGCGCCGGATTCGGCAATGACGCCGTCGAGAGCGAGCTCCTGTTCGAAAGCCGAGCCCAGCATCGCCTCCGCCGCCTCCCGCAGGCCCGCCAGGCTGGAGGCCGCTTCGATCAGGACGAACCATTCGCCCTCGGCGATCGGAGCCTTCAGGCCGGCATGTTTGGCGACGAGCTGCATGGACATTGCGGAGATCAGCTCAAAGGTCGAAATCTGGTCGCCGAGCTCGTCCTGGGCGAGCTCGAGCAGCCGGAGGGCTGCTGCCGGGTCAACCACCGAAAGCAGGGCGGTCACGGAGTGCTTGGGCCTCGGCAGCAGCCTCAGGACGGCGGCCGTGACGATCCCGAGGGTCCCCTCGCTGCCGATGAACAGCTGCTTCCAGTCGTAGCCCGCATTGTCCTTTCGCAGCTTCCGCAGACCGTTGATAATGGTTCCGTCCGGCAGGACCACCTCCAGCCCGAGCACGAGGCTGCGGGTCATGCCGTAGCGCAGCACGTTCACCCCGCCCGCATTGGCCGCCACCACGCCGCCGATGGTGGCGGAGCCTTCGGCCGCGAGGCTGATCGGCAGCAGGCGCCCGACCGCAGCCGCGGCATCCTGCGCCACCTTGAGGATGCACCCGGACTCGGCCTCGATGGTCAAGCCGACAGGGTCGACGCTGCGGATGGCCGCCATCCGGTTGAAGGACAGGACAACCTGCGTCCCGGACGGATCCGGCACCGCTCCGCCGGCCAGTCCCGTATTGCCGCCCTGCGGGACGATGGCCGCACCGGCCTCGCGACAGATCTGCACGATCCGGGAGACCTGGTCGGTCGAGGACGGGCGGACGACGCAAGCCGGCCGCCCTGGAAAGAGCCTGCGCCAGTCGACGGCGTAAGGCTCGAGATCTGAGCCTTCCGTGACGACGGCCGAAGGACCGAGGAGGCTCGTCAGGCGCTGCTGCAGATCGGTCGGCTTGGTCATCGCAAAGTCCCTCGCGGTTTCGACCCTCGCTCCTGACCGATCAGCAGACGATCGTCAACGCGACATCCGCGGGGAACTCGTTTGCAACGAAATGCAGCAAAGTTGCGATCAGCGCTTGCCCGATCCGGGCTCGGCCATCTTGCGGTGCTGTTCGGCGAGCATGCCAGCCGGCGTCACGTTGGCCAGGATGGTGGTGAACTTGTTCTTCCAGCCACTGACAACGTCGCCCTCGCCGTTCATCATGGCGTCGAAGCCCACCTTCGCCACGAAGGCGGGGTCGTCCTTCTTGTCCTGGCCGACCTTGGTATCCTCCATGCCGGCCCGCTCGAAGAATTCGGTCTCGGTGGCGCCGGGCATGAGGCAGGTCACCGTGATATTGGTGTCCTTTAACTCGTTCCGGAGAGCGAAGGAGAAGGAGTCGATGAAGGCCTTCGTGCCGTTGTAGACGGCCTGGAACGTGCCCGGCATGAACCCGGCGATCGACCCGGTGATGAGGATGCGCCCCTCGTTCCTGGCACGCATGTCACGGCCGACCTTCTGAATCAGGTAGAGCGTGCCGGTGATGTTGGTGTCGATCACATGACGTGCATCCCGAAACTCCTGATCCAGAAAAGCATGGCCGAGCCCATGGCCGGCATTGGCCAGGAGCGCTCCGACGGACCTGCCTTTGGCCGCCGCGTAGAGCTTGTCGACGCCTTCGAGGGTGGCAAGATCGGCCTCGACCGCCTCGACATCGGCTCCGAGCGTCCGAAATTCCTTGGCTGCATCGTGGATCGCCGTCTGATCGGCGGCGATCAGCAGATCGTAGCCGTTCTGGGCGCAGAGTTTCGCGAGTTCATAGCCGATGCCGGACGAGGCGCCGGTCACGATGGCAAGAGGTTTTGCAGTGTCAGTCATGGCTTTCTCCCAACGGGCGAGCGGAGTGAGCCGGCGACGGGTGAAAGGACAGCAAGACCGGCACGTGGTGCTTGAACTCGCGAAGCGCGCTTCAGTTCAAAATTCTTCTGGCCAGCAGTAACAGCGCACCTGTTCAGTCCAGTCGAAGACCAGTGTCGCGCCGATGCCGGGCAGTTGCTTTCGCCCTGGGGGCAAGATACCTTCACCATAACGACATAAGAAAGCTCAGGCCCCCAAGGGTCTGCAGCCGGGAGAAGCGCTCTTGAGTCCGCAAGAATCGGCGACGTTCAGCGTCGCGGTGAGTGGTAGCGCATACGGGCGTGGTATCGCTCGAAACGTGGCGGGAACTGGCGCCACGATCATCGCGACATATTCTGTCTTGACCGCCGGCCCTGTCCGACGCCGGGGGTGTGGTCGATGACTCTCGCTCTCGAAGGCGTTTCAAAGAAGGTCGGAGCAGCGGTTCATGTGGACGACGTCCATCTGACCCTGGAGCGCGGCTCCCTCAATGTGCTGCTCGGGGCGACTCTGGCCGGCAAGACGTCGCTCATGCGCCTCATGGCCGGGCTCGATGCGCCGACAAGCGGACGGGTTCTCGTCAACGGGCAGGATGTGACCGGCTGGCCCGTCCAGCGCCGCAGCGTGGCCATGGTGTACCAGCAATTCATCAACTATCCCTCGCTCGATGTTTACGAGAACATCGCCTCGCCCCTGCGCGTGTCCGGCCTTCCGAAGAACGAGATCGATGCCCGGGTGCGCGATGCCGCCAAGCTCCTGAAGCTCGAACCCTATCTTGACCGCAAGCCCCTGAATCTCTCCGGCGGCCAGCAGCAGCGCACCGCGATCGCCCGGGCCCTCGTCAAGCGGGCGGATCTCGTCCTGCTCGACGAGCCCCTGGCCAACCTCGATTACAAGCTCCGGGAGGAACTGCGCGAGGAGTTGCCGCGGGTCTTCGCGGCCTCGGGGGCTATTTTCGTCTACGCCACGACGGAGCCGTCCGAGGCTCTGCTTCTCGGCGGCAACACGGCGACCTTGTTCGAAGGTCGGGTGACCCAGTTCGGACCGACGCCGCAGGTATATCGCCGCCCCCGCGATCTGACCACCGCCCGTGTCTTCTCCGACCCTCCGCTCAACACCCTCAAGGTCCGCAGAACCGGTGGCAGCGCGACCCTGAGCACCGGCGGCGAGATCCGGGCCACCGGCCCTCTCGCGTCGGTTCCCGACGGGGATTACACGATCGGCTTCCGGGCCCACCACCTCGGCCTTGAGCCCGGCGGAGCGGATGAGATCACGATCCCGGCCGTGGTGTCCGTGTCCGAGATCACCGGTTCGGAAAGTTACGTCCATCTCGATGCCCAGGAGCACCGGCTCATCGCGCTGGTCCCGGGCGTGCGGCGGCTGGAGCCGAAATCGGTCGTCACGGCCTCGATCAATCCAAAGCATCTGTTCCTGTTCGATGCGGAAGGCCGTCTTGCCGCTGCCGATCCCGCGCAGAAGGCGGCGTGAGGAGAGACGGATGGCCCGCATCACCCTCGATCATCTTGCCCATGCCTACAAGGCTGATCCCCGGAAGCCGGATGATTACGCTCTCAAGGAAATCAATCATGTCTGGAGCCAGGGTGGCGCCTATGCGCTGCTGGGCCCATCGGGCTGCGGCAAGACCACCCTGCTCAACATCATTTCCGGCCTGGTGCGCCCCACCCGCGGGCGCGTCCTCTTCGATGACCTCGATGTGACGGATCTACCGACGGAAGCACGCAACATCGCCCAGGTGTTCCAGTTCCCCGTGGTCTACGACACCATGAGCGTGCGGGAGAACCTGGCCTTTCCGCTCAAGAACCGGCACGTGCCGCGTGACAGGACGGCTCAGCGGGTGGAGGAGATCGCAAGGCTCCTCGACCTCACGCGCGTGCTCGACCGCAAGGCCAGCAACCTCACGGCGGACATGAAGCAGAAGATCTCCCTCGGGCGCGGCCTCGTCCGCCCCGACGTGGCGGCGATCCTGTTCGACGAGCCGCTCACCGTGATCGATCCGCATCTGAAGTGGCAGCTGCGCTCCACCCTGAAGGAGATTCACCGCGCTCTCGACATCACGATGATCTACGTCACGCACGACCAGACCGAGGCGCTCACCTTCGCCGATAAGGTCGTGGTCATGCACGACGGCGCCGTGGTGCAGACGGGAACGCCGGACGAGCTGTTCGAGCGTCCCGCGCACACCTTCGTGGGACATTTCATCGGATCGCCGGGCATGAACATCCTGCCCTGCAAGGTCGAAGGCGCGACGGCTTTCGTCGGCAATGAAGCCATCCGCTTGGAGAGGATCTACCGCCCCCTGGCCGATGGGGAGCGCGTGGAGCTCGGGATCCGCCCTGAATTCGTGCGCCTTCAGCCGAAAGGCTCCGGACTGCCCGTGAGCGTGCGGCGCATCGACGATATCGGCCGTGCCCGGATCGCCAGGGTCGAGATGGGCGGGCGGCCCCTCGCCGCCAGCGTTCCCGACGGGCTTTCGATCGAAGGGAGCGAGGCTGCGCTCGCGCTCGACCCACGCCACATCCACATCTATGCCGACGGGCATCTCGTCTCGGGTGAGCTGATCGAAGGACACAGGGCATGACGAAGACCGTCAACAACAGAGCCTGGCTCTTCGTTCTGCCGGTTTTCGCCATCGTGGCCTTCTCGGCCGTCCTGCCGCTCATGACCGTCGTGAACTACTCGGTCCAGGACACCTTCGGCAACAACCAGTTCTTCTGGAACGGGATCGGGTGGTTCCAGGAGTTGCTCGATCCGTCGACGGAACTCGGCGGACGCTTCTTCGACGCCTTGTGGCGGACGCTCCTCTTCTCGGCGATCATCCTCATGATCGAGGTGCCGCTCGGTATCGCGGTGGCCCTCTCGATGCCGAGAGAGGGTTGGCCGGTGGCCCTCTGCCTCGTCCTGATGGCCCTGCCGCTTCTCATCCCGTGGAACGTGGTCGGAACGATCTGGCAGGTCTTCGCCCGCGGCGACATCGGTTTGCTCGGCTGGATCGTCAATCATCTCGGCATCGATTACAACTACACCAACGACTCTCTCGACGCATGGATCACCCTCATCGTCATGGACGTGTGGCATTGGACAAGCCTCGTCGCCCTCCTGTGCTATGCCGGCCTCAAATCGATCCCGGATGCCTATTATCAGGCAGCCCGGATCGACGGCGCCTCGCGCTGGGCGATCTTCCGCACGATCCAGCTGCCGAAGATGCGCCGAGTGTTGCTGATCGCGGTCCTGCTGCGCTTCATGGATTCGTTCATGATCTACACCGAGCCTTTCGTGATCACCGGGGGCGGACCGGGCAACGCCACGACCTTCCTGTCCATCGATCTGGTGAAGCTGGCGCTCGGCCAGTTCGATCTCGGCAAAGCGGCTGCCATGTCGCTGGTCTACAACCTGATCATCCTCGCCATCTGCTGGGTCTTCTATACCGTCATGACCAATGTTGACGCCGAACGCGAGAGGGTCGAAGCATGACCGGAACCATCGTCGTCGGCGGATCCGACACGAAGCCGCTTGCAGCCCCGCTGGCCGCGAACCGCGCCCTGTCCGGGCCGCGGGTGAGCGGGCGGGTCGTGGTGATGACGCTCTACCTCGTGTTTCTGATGCTGCCCATCTACTGGCTCGTCAACATGAGCCTGAAGACGAACATGGAGATCACGTCGGGTCTGACGCTCTGGCCGAGGGAGATCACCTTCGACAACTACGTCAAGATCTTCACCGATGCGAGCTGGTACTCAGGGTACATCAATTCGCTGACCTACGTGGTGATCAACACGGTGCTGTCGATCTCCTTCGCGCTTCCAGCGGCCTACGCCTTCTCCCGCTACAGGTTCCTGGGCGACAAGCACCTGTTCTTCTGGCTGCTGACCAACCGCATGGCGCCGCCCGCGGTCTTCGCCCTGCCGTTCTTCAACCTTTACTCGGCCATCGGCCTCTTCGATACGCCCTGGGCCGTGGCCCTGGCACACTGCCTGTTCAACGTGCCCCTGGCGGTGTGGATTCTGGAGGGTTTCATGTCCGGCGTGCCCCGGGAGATCGACGAGACGGCCGCCATCGACGGGTATCCGTTTCCGCGGTTCTTCGTGAAGATCTTCATGCCGCTGATTGCGTCCGGCATCGGGGTCGCGGCCTTCTTCTGCTTCATGTTCTCGTGGGTCGAGCTGCTGCTGGCACGCACTCTGACGTCGGTCAACGCCAAGCCCATTGCCGCCACCATGACGCGCACGATCTCGGCCGCCGGCATGGACTGGGGCCTGCTCGCCGCCGCCGGCGTGCTCACCATCGTGCCGGGCGCACTCGTGATCTGGTTCGTCCGCAACTACATCGCCAAGGGCTTCGCCCTGGGCCGGGTCTGAGGAGCCTCGCATGCCCGATCTCGCCTGGATGGCCTGGACATGGCAGACCGGCTTATTCTTCGCAGCCGTCGCGAGCCTCTTGCTCGTGATGACCGTGCTGGCGATCTACCGTCCGGAGACGGAACGTGTCGGCGTGCTGCGCATCCCGACCACCCGGGGCGACCGCCTCTTCATCTCGCTACTTGGTGCGGCCTTCATCCACCTCGCCTGGCTGGGCTTCGTCGGCCCGGACCTGTGGTGGGCGTCCGGCCTTTCCCTGCTCTTCGCAGCCGTCGTGTTCCGCTACGTCTAGGAGGGAATGGCTCAACAATGCCCTGCGGTTTGCCCGGACCGGAGGGAACAAGACCAGCGCACAAGCCGGCCAGGGCACACACTGGGAGGAACCAATGAAACTCACCCAATCTCACCGGCACCTGAAACTGTTCATCTCGACGAGCGTCATCGCCATGGCGCTCGGCTCAAGCGTCGCTCTCGCCGGGATGGAAGAAGCCCGTCGCTGGATCGACAGCGAATTCCAGCCGTCGACCCTCTCCAAGGACGAGCAGCTGAAGGAGATGGAATGGTTCGTGAACGCGGCCAAGCCCTTCGCCGGCCAGGAAATCAACGTGGTGTCCGAGACCATTACGACCCATGAATACGAGGCCAGGACCCTGGCCAAAGCCTTCTCCGAGATCACCGGCATCAAGCTCACCCACGACCTGATCCAGGAAGGCGACGTGGTGGAGAAGATCCAGACGCAGATGCAGTCGGGGCGTAACATCTACGACGCCTGGGTCAACGATTCCGACCTGATCGGAACCCACTTCCGCTACAAGCAGGCCATCCCGCTCGACGACTGGATGGCGGGCGAAGGCAAGGACGTGACCTCGCCGACCCTGGACATCAACGACTTCATCGGCAAGTCCTTCACGACGGCGCCGGACGGCAAGATGTACCAGTTGCCGGACCAGCAATTCGCCAACGTGTACTGGTTCCGATACGACTGGTTCCAGCGTCCGGAGTTCAAGGAGAAGTTCAAGGCCAAATACGGTTACGATCTCGGCGTGCCGGTCAACTGGTCGGCCTATGAGGACATCGCCGAGTTCTTCACCAACGACGTGAAGGAGGTCGACGGCGTCAAGGTCTACGGTCACATGGATTACGGCCGCAAGGATCCGTCGCTCGGCTGGCGCTTCACCGACGCGTGGCTGTCCATGGCGGGCAACGGAGACAAGGGCATCCCGAACGGACTGCCGGTCGATGAATGGGGCATTCGCATGGAAGGCTGCCGCCCGGTCGGCTCCTCGGTCGAGCGCGGCGGCGACACCAACGGACCGGCGGCCGTCTATGCGATCACCAAGTATCTCGACTGGATGAAGAAATATGCCCCTCCGCAGGCGCAGGGCATGAACTTCTCCGAGTCGGGACCGGTGCCGGCGCAGGGCAACATCGCCCAGCAGATCTTCTGGTACACGGCCTTCACGGCCGACATGGTGAAGCCTGGGCTTCCTGTCGTGAATGCCGACGGCACGCCGAAATGGCGCATGGCACCCTCGCCCCATGGCTCGTACTGGAAGGACGGGATGAAGCTCGGCTACCAGGATGCAGGATCCTGGACGCTCCTGAAGTCCACCCCCGCGGAGCGCCGCAAGGCGGCCTGGCTCTATGCGCAGTTCGTCACCTCCAAGACGGTCTCGCTGAAGAAGAGCCATGTGGGGCTCACCTTCATCCGCGAGAGCGACATCTGGGACAAGAGCATGACCGAACGCGCGCCCAAGCTCGGCGGTCTCGTCGAGTTCTACCGCTCGCCGGCCCGCGTGCAATGGACCCCGACCGGCAACAACGTGCCGGATTATCCGAAGCTCGCCCAGCTCTGGTGGCAGAACATCGGCGACGCGGCCTCCGGCACCAAGACGCCTCAGGAAGCCATGACTTCGCTGGCCAATGCCCAGGACGAGGTGCTTGGACGCCTCGAGCGCGCCAATGTGCAGGGTGAATGCGGCCCGAAGCTGAACCCGAAGACCTCTGCCGAGGAGTGGTTCAAGAAGGCGGAAGCCGCCGGCACCATCGCGCCTCAGCGCAAGCTCGCGAACGAGAAGCCCAAGGGCGAGACGGTGGATTACGACACGCTCATCAAGAGCTGGCCCGCTTCGCCGCCGAAGCGCAGCTGACGAAGTCCGGCCCCGCCCGCAAGGCGGGGCCTTTCCTTCTGAGGTCACTGGCGCACCTAGCCTCCCGGTCAGTATCGAAGAACGCCGTTTGCGGACAGGATCGTCCGGACGATGACCGAGGAGGCTTGTCATGCCAGATCCCGCCGCCGCCTTTTCGCTTGAAACGTTTTCGGATCGTACCGCCGACCTGCTCGATGGCATCGCTCCGCATCTCGTGACGATCCATGGGCGCAGGCGAGGAACATCGACCGGCTTCCTCTGGCGCCCCGGGCTCGTGATCACCGCCGAGGAGGCGCTGGAAGCCGACGAGGACGTCCCGGTCACGCGGCCTGATGGAAGCCAGATCTCGGCGAGCCTTGTCGGACGGGACCCGAGCACGGACATCGCCCTCCTCCGGGTCGAGGAGCAGCCTCTGGCCGACATGACCTTCGATCCGTCCGACCGGCTTCGGGCCGGTCATCTCGTGCTCGCCGCGGGACGCCAGCCGGACGGTCTGAGCGCCGCCATGGGCATCGTGGCCCTTGCAGGCGGGCCCTGGAGAAGCCTGCGCGGCGGGCATATCGACCGCAGGATCCATCTCGACCTCAGGCTCGACTTTCAATCGGAAGGCGGCATTGCCCTGGACACGGGCGGGCGGATCCTGGGCATGACCGTGCTCGGTCCGCGCGGGCGCGTGCTCGTCATCCCGTCGGAAACCATCGCGCGGGTGGCCCCGCAGCTCCTCGAAAAGGGCCATGTGGCCCGCGGCTATCTGGGCCTCGGGCTTCAGCCGGTCCGGATCGACAAAGCCGCAGCCGACGCGGCCGGGCTCGCGCAGCCGCGCGGCCTGATCGTGATCAGCGTGGATCAGGACGGCCCTGGGCAGAAGGCGGGAATCCGCCAGGGCGACATCCTCATGAGGTGGAACGACGCCCCCGTTCCGTCCGTCCGCGACGTGTACAGGCTTCTCGGTCCCGAGAGCGTGGGCCAGTCGGTCGACCTGGGAATCGTGAGGGCGGGTGAACATATGACACTAGCCGTCGAGGTCAGGGAGCGTCCGAAGCCTCGATAGACGCTGGCGCCGATGGGGTGAGACTTTGCGCAAGGTGGCTCTTCACATCGACGATGCGGCCCTCCTCGACCGCATCGCCACGATCCTGGCCGACGAAGCCGACATCGGCACCCCGCACCACGCGCGGCCCGACGTGATGATCACCGATCATTGGCCCTCGCCGGGACCGGCCCCGGCGATCCTCCTGAGCGACACGCCGGATGGAGCGTCGGCGATCAGGGCCGGGGCGGCTGGACTTCTCCCGCCGGATGTCGACGCTCCGGATCTCCAGCTGGCCATGGAGGCCGTGAGCCGGGGCTTCGTCATCATGCCGCGCGGTGCGGCCGGAAGCGGCCGGGATGCAGCCCCGCCCGTTCCGTCGGATCCGCCGCGAGACGATCTGCTCACGGCGCGGGAGCTCGAAGTCCTGCGCCTGCTCGCGGAAGGCGCCTCGAACAAGCTGATCGCCCGCAGGCTCGGAATTTCGTTCCACACCGCGAAGTTCCACGTCGCGTCAATCGCCGCAAAGCTCGACGCGACGGGACGGACGGATGCGGTCGCGCAGGCCGTCCGTCTCGGTCTCATCCTCCTGTGAGACTTGGAGACTTGGAAACTTCGTAACTTGAAGACTTGGCAACGTGCTCAGGCTCTTGGTTCCCGCGCCGCGCATCACCACATGATGTGAAATAGCGTTATCCTGGAGGGCTCCATGCTCGATCGCACTCCAACCTTTCTCCTTCACTCCCAGAGTTCCGCAGTACCATCGCCAGCGGCATCCGACGAACGCAACGATGCGGCGCTGCTTGATTCCTACTCCCATGCCGTCACCAGCGTCGTGGACCGCATCGGTCCCGCGGTCGTGCGGGTCGAGCCGCAGATCTCGGGCCGAGCGGCCGGGATGGGTTCGGGCGTCATCATCTCGCCCGACGGCCTTCTGCTCACCAACAGCCATGTCATGCAGGGCGCACGGGAAGCGCAGCTCACCGGCTCCGATGGACGCACCATCGCGGCGCGGGTCATCGGCGACGATCCGGATACGGATCTGGCCCTGCTGCACGCCCACGCCGACCGGCTGCCCTTCGCCACCTTGGGCGATTCCAAGCGCCTGAAGCGCGGTCAGATCGCGATCGCCATCGGCAACCCGCTCGGATTCGAATCGACCGTGACGGCCGGCGTGGTCTCGGCTCTCGGACGAAGCCTGCGGGCGAAGTCCGGGCGCCTCATCGACGACGTGATCCAGACGGACGCGGCCCTGAACCCGGGCAATTCCGGAGGGCCGCTGGTCGCCAGCACCGGAGAGGTGATCGGCATCAACACCGCTGTCATCATGGGCGCGCAGGGTATCTGCTTTGCCGTCGCGAGCAACACGGCGAGTTTCGTCGTCTCGGAACTGATCCGCCACGGGCGGGTCCGGCGGGCCTCGATCGGCATCGCCGGACAGACGGTGCCGGTCCCGCGGCGCGTCAGCTATGCGGCCGGGCTGGCGGGAACATTCGGCGTGGTGATCGCAGCCGTCGAACCGGGCAGCCCCGCGGAGGAGGCGCGGCTCGAACAGGGAGACGTCATTCTCTCCCTGGACGGGGAGCCGGTCGGCGGCGTCGACGACCTCGTGCGCCTGCTGAACGGCGGGCGGATCGGGCGCGTCGTCGAACTCGTCCTCCTCAAGAAGGGCGAAATGCACGCTGTGGCGATCACGCCTGTCGAGCGCAGAACCAAAGCCGCTCGTTCGGAGTGACCGCAGTTCAAATGTCTCTGGCGCAGCCCGGCTGTCTATTCCGTGCCCGCTCGAAGATCTTCCGGTTCCAGCCAGGAAGGGTCGAGCGTGAACAGGTCCTGCGGCCGGGCGACGCCTCTCAGGGCGTAACGGCCGACTGACACGAGGCATCTCCGATCATCCTCGGAGGCGGTTGAGAAGAAGGCCGATGACACGAGGACATCCCGCTCGACGGATCGGCACAAGGCGCCGATCCGGCTGACCTCGTTCACGGCCGGTCCCACGACGGTGAAATCAAGGCGATCCTGGCTGCCGATATTGCCATAGAAGACCTCGCCGATGTGGAGGCCGAGATAGGCGCTCGTGACCGGCAGGCCGCAGGACAGGCGCTCTTCGTTCAAAGCCCGGATCCGGGATTGCATCAGACGCTCGGCCTTCAGCGCGCACCGGCAGGCATCGCTCGGATCCTCCTCCTTGAAGATGGCGAGCGTCCCGTCCCCGATCAGCTTCAGGACATCGCCTCCGGCCTCGTAAATGGACGAGATGATCGCCTCGGCATAATCGTTCAGGAACGGAATGATCTGCTCGGGATCCGCGGTCTCGGTGATATGGGTGGATCCGTGCAGATCGCTGAACCACAGGACGGCTTGAATCCGGTCGGTGACCCCGCGGGCGATGCGGCCGTTGAGGACGAGCCGGCCCGCATCGCGGCCGAGATAGGTTTCGACGAGCGTCTTGGCGATGCGCGCGAGGGACGCGCATTTCAGGGCCAGCATCAGCGGCGCCGCCAACTCGCGCAAAAACGCGATCTCGTCGTCGCTGAAGCCCGAAGGCGCGTCGGTCATCCAGGACGAGTAGAACGAATCCATCTCGCCGATGGCGCCCTCCGCCGCAAAGCGATGGATCATCGCGAGATAATCGGTCTGGCCCTCGGCGCGCAGGTCCTTGAGGATGGAAAAGTCATCGGGATGGCCCGGCCCGAGCCGCCGCCGCAGGAAGTCCTCGCCGCTGACGTGAAGGTGATAATAGGTGCTCCGGCGCCAATTCTCGGCAGCCTGACCCTCCACGTTGGTGCGGCCGTATTCCACAACGGGGGCAAGTCCTTCCCGATCATCGCGGCGCCAGCGGAACACCCGCCCCTCATGAATCGGGTGCAGCGTGTCGATGACGATGTTCACGGCCGAAACGGGCATGCCTCCCGCGATCAGGCGATCGCAGAAGCCATTCAGGAGCTCGAGCTCCGACATGCCGGTCAGCCCGGCCTCGGTGACCCACTTCGCGATACGTCCTGCCCCGGCTGAGTCCATAGGGATCCTCTCACGGCGAGTTTGCCTGCCATCCATGACAGCATATCGGGTGGCCGGTCAAAGTCGGGTGCCCATCGGCGATGGGCCTAGCCCGCCAGCTATTCGGCCGGCGACGGGTGAGCCCCCGTCGCCGCAGCGGCTTTCGCGGCCCGGCGCTTGAACATCCGCAGGACAGCCATCCGGACGGCCACATAGAAGACCGGCGTCAGGAACAGTCCGAACACGGTCACGCCGAGCATGCCGGCGAACACGGCCGTCCCGAGCGCCTGCCTCATCTCGGCTCCCGGTCCGGTCGCGATGGCAAGAGGCAGAACGCCCAGGATGAACGCAAACGCGGTCATGAGAATGGGGCGCAGTCGGAGCCGGCAGGCTTCGACGACCGCCTCGACGGGAGTTTTTCCGTCGAACTCCGCCTGCCGGGCGAACTCCACGATCAGGATGGCGTTCTTGGCCGCCAGACCGACGAGAACCACGAGGCCGATCTGGGTCAGGATGTTGTTGTCCTGCCCCCGGATCATCACGCCGATCAGCGCGGAGAGAACGCTCATCGGGACGATCAGGATGATCGCGATCGGCAAGGACCAGCTTTCATACTGCGCCGCCAGCACGAGGAACACGAACAGCACCGACAGGGCGAAGATGAACACGGCCGTGTTGCCGGTCTGGCGCTCCTGGAACGCCAGTTCCGTCCACTCGAAGCCCATGCCGGGTGACAGGCTCTGCCGGATCAGCGCCTCCATGGCGTCGAGCGCGGCGCCCGACGAGACGCCCGGCGCGGAATCCCCCTGCAGGGCCACCGAGGTGAACATGTTGTAGCGCTGGATCAGGTCGGGCCCCGACACCTCCCGCATCTCGACGAGCGTGCCGAGCGGCACGAGAGCACCCGTCGAGGAGCGGACGCGCAGCCGGTTGATGTCCTCCTGGTCGATTCGGAAGCGCTGATCGGCCTGAGCGCGAACCTGGTAGACGCGGCCGAACGCATTGAAGTCATTGACGTAGGCCGTGCCGAGATTGATGCGAAGCGTCTCGAAGATATTCGGGATCGGCACGTTCAGGATGCTCGCCTTCTGCCGGTCGATCTCCAGATAGACCTGCGGCGAGTTGGCCGAGAAGGTGGTGAAGACGCCGGCCAGATTCGGGTTCTGCCGCGCCTGCCCCATCAGCTGGTAGGCCGTCGCGAGGATCCCGCGCACGTCGTCGCCGGTCCGGTTCTGAAGCTGGACCTTGAACCCGCCCGAATTGCCGAGGCCGCGCACCGGCGGTGGTGGAATGGCGATGATGAACGCCTCCTCGATCTGCTGCATGCGGGCGAAGAGATCCCCGATGATCTTCGTCCCCGATTCCCCGGCCTCGATGCGCTCGTCGAAGGGCTTGAACGCCGCGAAGATCGCCGCAGAATTGGTTGCATTCGTGAAGGTCGCACCCGAGAAGCCCGCGAAGGCCACGGCATTCCTCACGCCGGGCGTTTCCTGGATGATCTTGGAGGCTCTCTGGACCACTGCATCGGTGCGCGACAGGGACGAGCCGTCCGGCAGCTGGATCACCACGATGGCATAGCCTTGATCGAGCATCGGAATGAAGCCGCGCGGCACGTGATTGGCGATCCACACGGTGCCGGCTAAAAGCCCCACATAGATCGGCAGCACGATCAGCTTGTGACGTGCGAAGGCTCCGACCGCCCTGGCATAGCCGTTGGATGTCACGTCGAACCCGCGGTTGAACCCGTTGGCCAGCGATCGCCCGAACCGGGCCACCGGATTCCTTGAGTGCTCCGGGTTGTGCGGCTTCAGGAGAAAAGCCGCCAAAGCCGGCGACAAGGTCAGCGAGTTGAAGGCGGAGATCACCGTCGACACGGCGATGGTCAGAGCGAACTGCCGGTAGAACTGACCGGAAATGCCCGGGATGAAGGCCGTCGGCACGAACACTGCCACAAGGACCAGCGCGATAGCCACGAGCGCGGTGCCGACCTCGTCCATGGTCGTGTGCGCGGCATCCCGCGGCGACATGCCGAGCGCGATGTTCCTCTCCACGTTTTCCACCACGACGATCGCGTCGTCGACCACGATGCCGATGGCCAGAACCATGCCGAACAGGGTCAGCGTGTTGATCGAGAAGCCGAGGGCCGCCATGAACGCGAAGGTTCCGATCAGCGAAACCGGAATCGCCACGATGGGAATGATCGCCGTACGCCAGCTCTGCAGGAACACGAAGACCACGATCACGACGAGGGCCGTGGCCTCGAACAGGGTCTTGTAGACCTCGTTCACGCTGTCGGCGATGAATTCCGTGGGGTTGTAGACGATCTCGTAGGCGATGCCAGGAGGGAAATTCGCCTTGAGCTCTTCCATGGTCCGGATGATCTGCTCCGACGCGCCGAGCGCATTGGTGCCAGGACGCTGAAAAATTCCCAGGGCAACGGCAGGCCTGCCATTGAGATAGGAATTCGTCACGTAATCCTGGGCTCCGAGCTCGATGCGGGCCACATCCTGCAGGCGCACGAGGCGCCCGTCGCGGGCCTGGACGATGATCTGC
Source organism: Microvirga terrae (assembly GCF_013307435.2). NCBI lineage: Bacteria > Pseudomonadati > Pseudomonadota > Alphaproteobacteria > Hyphomicrobiales > Methylobacteriaceae > Microvirga > Microvirga terrae. Next base: position 1,493,841 of record NZ_CP102845.1, on the reverse strand, counting down.
CGGAACTGGCGCGGATCCTCGAAGCGCCCCTGCGTGGTCACCGTCAGCTGGAAGGCCGCATCGGTTGGCGTCGGCTCCTGCCCCAGGGCGCCGCCCGAGACCTGAACGTTCTGCTCCTGAATCGCGCGCACCACCTCGCTCGACGTCATGCCATAGGAGGCGAGCTTCTCAGGATCGAGCCAGATCCGCAGGGAGTATTGCCTCTCTCCGAAGATGATGAGATCGCCCACGCCATCGAGCCGCAGCAGGATGTCGCGCACGTAGTTGCGGGCATAGTTCGAGACGTAGAGCTGATCGTACGAGCCGTCAGGGGAGAGCATGTGCACGACCATCATCAGGTCCGGCGAGCTCTTGAGGGTCGTGACGCCAAGGCGTCGCACCTCCTCGGGCAGGCGCGGCGTCGCAATCGCCACCCGGTTCTGGACGAGCACCTGCGCCTTGTCGAGATCGGTGCCGAGCTTGAACGTGATCGTCAGCGCCATGGCACCGTCGCCGGTGGAATAGGAGGACATGTACAGCATGTCCTCGACACCGTTGACCTGCTGTTCGAGCGGCGTGGCGACCGTTGCCGCGACCGTCTGCGCATCGGCTCCCGGATAACTCGCACGCACGACGACGGTTGGCGGCGCAATCTCGGGGTATTGCGCGACCGGCAGGGTCGAGTAGGCGATCCCGCCGATGATCAGGAAGAGCGCCGACAGGACTGTCGCGAAGATGGGACGGTCGACGAAGAAATGGGCAAAGCGCATGGAAGCGCCCTCCTCGCGTAAGATCAGCTGCCGTTTCGTTCCCGGGTCGGGGGAAGGGTCGTCATCTGGGGCGTGATCGGCGCACCGGGCCGGACCCGGACGAGGCCGTTCACGACCACCGTCTCGTTGCCGGTCAGTCCGTCACGGATGACCCTGTAGCCGTCGATCCGCGGACCGATCCGCACGGGCTTGAGATTGACGATGTTGTTCTCGCCCACCACGTAGACCACCCGCCGGTCCTGGTCGCTGCCGATCGCCTCGTCGGGCAGGAGGATCCCCTGATACGGATCAGAAGCGCCGACCGTCACGCGGCCGAATAGCCCGGGGGTGAGGAACATGTCCTTGTTCTCGAACACGGCGCGCAGGCGGATCGTACCGCTGGCCGCGTCGAGCCGGTTGTCCACGAAGTCGAGCAGTCCCTTGCGCTGTCCGAGCCGCTCGTCCGTCAGCGTGAGCACGACTTCGTTCGTCTCGCCGTTGGCGGATGTCTTGGTCCCGCCCTGCGCCTGGCGTGAATAGGCAAGATACGAACGCTCGTCGACATCGAAATAGAACTGAATCGGATCGAGCGAGAGGACGTTCGTCAGGATCGTCTCGTTGGCATTGACCAAATTGCCCTCGGAGACGAGCTTGCGCGAAATGCGTCCCGACAGGGGTGATTTGATCTGAGTGAACTCCACGTCGAGCTGGGCCTGCCGCAGGGCCGCCTGGGATCGGTCCAGTTCCGCCTTGGCGGTCAGAAAGGCTTGCCGGCGCTGGTCGAAAAGCTGGTCGGCGATGTTGCCGGTCCGACGCAGCTGCTCGGCGCGATCCAGATCGCTCTGCGCGAATTCGAGGCGGACCTGCGAAGAGGTGACGGCCGATTGCGCCTGCTCGAGCGTGTTGCGGTAGGGACGCGGATCGATGGTGAAGAGGAGATCGCCCGCCTTGACGAAGGTGCCGTCCTGGAAGTGGACCTTGTCGAGGTACCCGGACACACGCGACCTGATGTCGACCTGATCGATGGCCTCGAACCGTCCGATGAAATCGGTTCGCTCGACGATATCCTTCACGACGGGCTTCGCGACCGTCACCGGCGGTGGGGGTTGCGCGGGGCCACCCTGAGCCAGGGCCAGGTTCGCCGATGCAATCCACGAGAACAAAACGCTGGAAACAACCAAGGACCGAGGAAAGCGCATGCGTAACCTCCTGAACGGCATTATCGACGCAGCACCGGACTTTCGAATGTCGGCTTATGACCCTGTCCGCGATGGCGCGCGGGAGAGCTTCTGTTCTTGTTGCGATGCAATACTAGGCATCGTTGCGCGCCTGACAAGATGCGCAACATTGATACGGGAGGGTTGCAAAGCCTGCCTGCGCTGGACGGGTCGACACCATATCCGTGAGAACCGAGAGAGGAACCGAGGCCTAATGATGGGAAGACCCCGGGTCCGTGACCACCTAGCCGGTTGGCTAGGTGGTCAGGTATAGGCGTCGCGCAGGTCGAGGGTGCTTTTCCGCCCGATGTGACGGTAATTGTCGGAAAGCCATGTGCGGGCGGCCCTTCTGCCGAGATCCTTCAACTCCTTGAAGAAGCTCCATTGGGCGCTGAGCCGCGACGCGGCGGTGAATTCGTCGAGATTTTCACCTCCGTGGATCCGGTGCATGAAGACCCGCTTGTAGTCATTGGTCGAAAGCTTTCCCTCGTCGATGAGCCGGGTCACGAACTCGATCGACCTGAACTGCTGCAACAGGTTGGCGTTGAAGGTGACCTCGGTCAGGCGGTTCTGGATCTCCTGCACGGTCCTCGGGGTCGAGCGGCGCTCGATCGGATTGATCTGGACCAGGAGGATGTCGTCCGACATCGTTTCGTAGAAGAGCGGAAAAAGCGCCGGATTGCCCGTATAGCCGCCATCCCAGTATGGCACCCCGTCGATCTCGACGGCCCTGAAGATCATCGGCAGGCAGGCCGATGCCAGCACGTGGTCGACGGTCAGCTCCGGGCCTTTGAAGATCCGGATCTTCCCGGACCAGACATTGGTTGCCGCGATGAACAGCTTCGCATCCTTGCAGGCTCTGACCCGCTCGAAATCGATCAGGCTGTTCAGGGCGTCGCGCAAAGGATTGATGTCGAGAGGATTCAGATCGTAGGGGCTTGCGACCCGCGACCATGCATCGAACCAGAGATGGGAGGATTCGCTCACGCTCCAGTAGCTCAGCAGACGGTCGAACAGGGAACGCTGGAGCGGCGAGAGCACGCCGTCGAGGCTCACCCGCTTCCAGAACGTGCGCAGCTGCTCGCGCGCGCCGTCCCGTCCCCCTTCGAGCCATCCCTCGAAGAGCACGACGGCGTTCATGGAGCCGGCGCTCGCCCCCGTGATCGCCTCGATGGTGAGCCGCCCGTCCTCGAGAAGGTAGTCGAGCACACCCCAGGTGAAGGCCCCGTGCGCGCCGCCGCCCTGGAGCGCCAGCGATATCGACTTCTCGGCATTGGGGCACTGAAGCCCACGCACAGGGCTTCTGTGGCTTTCCGCTCGACCCGTCATTGGATGCTCCTGTCGTCGACCGGGAGATTACCACGACGGGCGATCCCGAACGCAAGTCCGGGCCGTTCGCATCGAACGCAGCATGACACGGGGCTCTGCCAACGCGACGCGCCGTTCCGACGAGCTTGGCTTTGCGCCCCTGGCGGGCTTTATTGATTCGTCACCATCGAGGACGCGTGCCGATGAGCCAGTTTTTCACCGACCTGATCACCCTGTGGGTCGTCATCGACCCGATCGGAACTCTTCCGGTGTTTCTGGCCGTCACGGCCGGCATGAGTGCCGCGGCCGCCCGGCGAACGGCTCTGCGGGCCACGGTGGCGGCCTTCTTCGTCCTCCTGTTCTTCGTGGTCGCCGGCCAGGTGCTGCTTCAGGCCATGGACATCAATCTCGACGCCTTCCAGATCGCGGGCAGCATCGTCCTTTTCCTGTTTGCCCTGACGATGATCTTCGGGGAGCCGAAAGCGGAGTCCGAGGAGAAGGATATCGCCACCTCGGATGTCGATCGGTCGATCTACCCGCTGGCCATTCCCTCCATCGCCGGTCCGGGCGCCATGCTGGCGGTCGTGTCGCTCACGGACAACAGCAAATTCGATCTCTCCGAACAGGCCGAGACGGTCGCCCAGATGGCGCTCGTCCTGCTCGTCACTGTGGCGCTCATGCTGATGGCGTCCCGGATCATCAAGTTCATCGGCGACGCAGGCGCCAGCGTCATCAGCCGGGTCATGGGGCTCATTCTCGCCAGCGTGGCCGTGAACGGGATCGTCCTGGGCATCAAGCAGGCGTTCAACCTTGCTCCCTAGGGCATCGTCCGCAGGCTGATTTCATCGAGAAGACAGAGCCTCGGCGAGGAGGTGGTGGGCCCGGCAGGACTCGAACCTGCAACCAGACCGTTATGAGCGGCCGGCTCTAACCATTGAGCTACAGGCCCTTCCGAGGAAGGCAAGGGAACCTCTAAGGGAGAGGAAGCCTTCCGTCACCCCTTGCATGGCGGAAGGCGTGGCTCTCGTCCGAACCTGGGGTCCCGACGAGAGGAGCGGCCCCGCAAGGGGACCGACCATGTTCCTGTAATACATCTCAAAAGCCGTCAAGTCGGTTTCGCCAGTGCCTGTCCGGGCCGGCTGTCGCATGGCCCTCCGACGACCCTTGAAACCCGTAGCCCCTCTTGACCCCTGCCGGGTTCGACCATCTGTCTGCTTTCACGGCCGAATCGGATCGCCTGGGTCAGGCCGGACAGGGAGGACAGGATGGGGCTGCTGATCGACGGCGTCTGGCAGGACCAATGGTACGACACCAAGAGCACCGGCGGACGCTTCGTGCGCAAGGCATCGGCCTTCCGGAACTGGGTCACCTCCGACGGCTCGCCGGGTCCGACCGGGGACGGCGGCTTCAAGGCGGAGGCCGGACGCTATCATCTCTACGTGTCGCTCGCCTGCCCATGGGCCCATCGCACCCTGATCATGCGCAGGCTCAAGGGCCTCGAGGGGATGATCGGCCTTTCCGTCGTGCACTGGCGCATGCTGGAGCACGGCTGGACCTTCGACGAGGGCCCAGGCGTCGTTCCGGACCCGATCAACCGGGCGCGGTATCTCCACCAGGTCTACACGGCCGCGCAGGCCGACTACACCGGCCGCGTGACGGTGCCGGTGCTGTGGGACAAGGCGACCGGGAGCATCGTGAACAACGAATCCGCCGAGATCATCCGCATGATGAACTCGGCCTTCGACGGGATCGGCGCCACGCCGGGCGATTACTGCCCGCGGGACCGGAAGGAGGAGATCGACAGCCTCAACGCCCGCATCTACGACACCGTCAACAACGGCGTCTACAAGGCGGGCTTCGCGACCACGCAACAGGCCTACGAGGAGGCGGTTCGCCCGCTCTTCGAGACCCTGGACTGGCTCGACGAGCGCCTGTCCTCCCGCCGCTATCTCTGCGGCGACAGGCTGACCGAGGCCGACATCAGGCTGTTCACGACCCTGGTGCGCTTCGACCCGGTCTATGTCGGGCACTTCAAGTGCAACCTGCGCCGCATCGCGGACTATCCCAATCTTTCAGGCTACCTGCGCGACATCTACCAGACGGACGGCATCGCCGAGACGGTGAACATGGCGCACATCAAGGGGCATTATTACGAGAGCCACAGGACCATCAATCCCACGGGCATCGTGCCGATGGGACCGATCCTCGCTCTCGACGCGCCGCACGGGCGCGGCAACTCTCAAGGTTTGTAGACTTCGACCGCCTCCGCAAAACCTTCGACCGCGTGGGCGCCGAGCGGCGAGGGATTGCCCCAGAGATGCTCGACGAAGGGCTTGGACATGAGGAGCGGCTCGCCGAGACTCTTGTTCAGCTCCGCGATGCGGCTGGCGAGGTTCACGTCGCGCCCGATCACCGTGAAATCCAGGCGCTGGCCGGACCCCACATTGCCGTAGGCCGCGTCGCCGTGGTGGAGCGCGAAGCCCACATTGATCGGCACCGGGAAGCGGCCTTCGTTGTTGGCCGCCTCGACGCGGCGCAGCGCCTTCGTGGCCGCGGTGAGCGCCGATTGCGCGGCCCCGCCCGTGTCGTCGCCCTTGTCGCGAACGATGGCGAGAAGCCCGTCTCCCAGATATTTCAGCACCTCGCCGCCCTCGTCCTCGATGGGCGGCACGAGGCAGTCGAAATAGTTGTTCAGGAGATCGACCGCGCTCTCGGGGCTCAGGGTCGAGGAGATATGCGTGTAGTCGCGCATGTCGGCGAACAGGATGGCCGAGCGGATTCGCGTCACCTGCCCGCGCTGGATGGCGCCCGACAGGATCGCCTTGTGAGGATCGTCCCCCACGTAGATGCGCAGCACCTCGTCGAGCCGGTTGCTCGTCGCGCGCAGTTCGGTCACGAGGGCGAAGGACGGGATCACCATGCGCAGGATCGTCAGCTCCCGCGTACCGAAGCCCTGCGACGATCGCGTGGCGAGCGAGATCGCGTTCTCGGCCCCGTTGGTGAAGCGGATCGGGATGGTCACGTAGTGACGGTAGCCGGCCTCCTTCAGCTCCGGGATGATCGGGAACAGGTCGTCCGGGGTGTTCGCGAGATCCAGGACGAGCCACTCGCCCGTCCGGTTCACGTGGGCGAACGGGCTCGTCTGGTAGACGGTCTCGCGGCGGTCTCCATGGGGCAGGTAGCGGACGACGGTCCCCTCCTCCCGGGTCCAGAAGCGTCCGATGCCCGCATATTCCGAATGCAGCGTCTCGATGGCCGAGACCGCCCGGTCGACCGGGAGGCCGAGCTCGATCAGACGATCGAGGAAGCCCGACAGCACCTCGTTGGGATCCTCCATCTGACCCGCGACCGTGATCAGCCAGTCCCGCAGGGCGATGACGCGCGCGAGGCTTTCTGCGTCGAGGCTTCGCGCCATCGTCAGCAGGTCATCCGAAGAGATCGGAGCGAGGGAGGGTGACATCATATGGCCAAGGTGTGTTGCCCCCGCGGATCCTTCAAGCCGCGGGAAAACTTTCCATCATCAAAGCTGGGATGCCCGGCCCGAAAGGGCAATGGCTTTGACAGAAGCCGGCCGCCGGAATAGAGCCAAGCCATGGCAAGCATCGATACGCTTTTCGTCACCAAAGTCTACCGCGCCGAGATGACGGGCGCCAAGGCCGAGAGCCGCAACGCGGAGCTGGAGGCCGCCTGCCTGTCCATCGCCGAGGACGACGAGGCCGGCCAGCGCTGGTGCGACAAGCACGGCTATCCGGGCTACACCTCCTACGCGTCCCTGAACGATCTGCCATGGCGGGTGCCCGTCTTCGGCGAGCTCCTGAAGGACCTCGACAAGCACGTGGCGGCCTTCGCCAAGGAGCTCGAATTCGATCTCCAGGGCCGTAAGCTCGTGCTCGACAGCCTGTGGATCAACATTCTTCCTCCCGGCGGCATCCACACCTCGCACATCCACCCGCATTCGGTGATCAGCGGAACCTATTATGTGACGATCCCGGAAGGCGCGAGCGCGCTCAAGCTCGAGGATCCGCGCCTCGGCTTCATGATGGCGGCCCCGCCGCGCAAAGCCAAGGCCCGTCCGGAGAACCGGCAATTCGCCTATATGAAGCCGATCCCCGGGACGGTCCTGCTCTGGGAAAGCTGGCTGCGCCACGAGGTGCCCTTGAACGAGGCCGAGAGCGAGCGCATCAGCGTGAGCTTCAACTATTCGTGGCAGTAGGGGCTGTCCGTTCGCGCGACTTGCCCTTTCGCGAGCCGCCGCGCGTCATGGCCGGCCTTGTGCCGGCCATCTCGATCCGGTGAAGCGCGGCGCTTCAACAACTGGGATCACCGGGACAAGCCCGGTAATGACGTGGGTGGGGAATTCCCGGTTGGGCGCCGGGTCATGGTTCGGAGAACTCCCTCGGGCGGCCCTCAAACCTCCGCCCACATTCGGAACAGGTTGGCGCTGCTCTTCGCCAAGAGGTCGAATTCCGGTGTTTTCCCGGATTGCGCGAACAGGTTGCGCTTGGCCGTCTCCAGATCGAACAGGAGCTCGCGCCGGGCGCTGTCGCGCACATAGCTCTGGGCCCAGCCCACGGCCACGACCCGCTCGCCGCGGGTGACGGGCGCGACCCGGTGCAGGCTCGTCGAATCATAGGCGACGAGGTGGCCTGCCGGCAGCTTCACCTCCTCCTCGCCGGAGACCGATTCGATCACGAGCTCTCCGCCGTCATAGGATTCCGGATCGGCCAGGAAGAGCGTGAAGGACACATCGGTGCGGATGCCGTTCATCAGCGGATTGTCCACATGCGAGCCATAGGCTCTGCCCTCGCCGTATCGGGCGAAGGTCAGCGGCGTCAGGACCTTGGGGCGCACGGCGAGGCTGAAGACGTCATTGCCGAGAATCGCTGCCGAGACCTTCTCGCGGAGCAGCGTGAGCGCGGCGCCTTCACGGGCCTGCTCGTTATCCTTGACGAGCCTCGCGCTCCATCCGGCCGTCGCACGGCCGTCCTCGAAACGCATGGCGCCCAAGGTTACCCGGACCTCCTCGAGGTCGGCCGGGGGGAGGACATCCGCAATCGTGATGAGCATGAATGGGCACCTCCGGGCTTGCCAGAAAACCCCATATTCGGTAGCTAAATCCTTGTAAAGACACATAGTTTTTAGTCGTTCTAAACTAGCTGTCGGCGCCTGCCGCGGCGAGGGGAAACCATGAAGAAACGGAAGATTTGGGCGGGCCTGAGCTCCGCCGTCCTGGTTGCTGCGCCGGCCGTCGCGCAGGCGACGGCCCTGCCCGTTCAGCCTCAGGCCGGGATCGAGGCCAAGGCCGATCGGGCTCTGCTCCACCTCGCCCAGCACCAGGGTCACGCGGCGCCGGCCGCGACCGCGGGCGGCGAGGGTGAAGGAGGCGAAGGAGGCGGCGCCGCTCAGCTGCCACCGCCCATCCACGTCTATCGCGGCGTCGAGATGATCCGGGGCCATCTCCTGGTCGGCGCCGAGCTGATCGAGGCCGGCCGCTGGGCCGACGCCCTGCCCCACTTCCTTCACCCGGAGGAGGAAATCTACGGCAGCATCCGCGACCAGCTGAAGACCTTCAACATCGCTCCCTTCCAGGCGGCCCTGAAGTCCCTGTCACAGACCGTGAAGGCGAAGAACAAGGAGGCCTATGCCCGTGCCCGCGCCGTCATCGACGAGCGTCTGGCCGCCGCCGAGACCGCCGTGAGGGCCAAGGAGGAGAACGGCACCTACTTCGTGCTCGAAACCGCTCTCGAAGTTCTGCAGCAGGCCGCCGACGAATATGAAGAGGCCGTCGAGAAGGGCCGCATCGCCAATGTGGTCGAATACCAGGACGCCCGCGGCTTCGTGATGGAGGTGGACCGCCTCGTCGGAACGGTCGCGCAGGCGGCCTCCGCCAAGAACGCCGATGCGGTCAAGGCCTTGCAGGCGAGCCTCGCCGACCTGAAGGCCACCTTCCCGGCCGTGACGCCGCCCAAGCAGGCCGTCAAGGACACCAGCCAGTTCCTGAGCGACGTCTCGAAGTTCGAGCTGCAGCTCGGAAACTTCCACTAGCGCATCGTTCGGAAAAGTGGGTCCGGTTTTCCGTGGGGGCGATGCGCCAGCTGAGAGAAAAAGCACCGGTCCCCAAAATGGGTCCGATGCTTTGACATCCATGCTGCGCAAAGGGCTCTCCCGCACCGGCCGGGTGCTTGCAGGCCTTGCGCTCGCGGCTCTCGTCGGCGGAGCGGCAGACACGCCCGCTCCGCTCGACATCGCCCATTGGCGCCAGGTCTTCGCGCGTCCGGACCACACGCCGACACCGGGCGACAATCCGGCCACGCCGGAGAAGGTGGCGCTCGGCGCGAAGCTGTTCGAGGATGCCCGCCTGTCGGGCGCCGGCGACGTCGCCTGCGCGAGCTGCCACCAGGCCGAGCTGTCCTTCTCCGACGGCGTCGACCGTCATGTCGGCCACGACGGACAGCCTCTCGACCGGCGCACGCCCCCTCTCTGGAACCTGGCCTGGGGCCTGTCCTTCTTTTGGGACGGTCGGGCACCGAGCCTGGAGACGCAGGCCATGGTGCCCATCGAGAACGCGCGGGAGATGGCCGGCAACCTTCAGACGGCCCTGCGCGCGCTGTCCGCCGATCCGCAGATGCGTCAAGAATTCGCGCGGGCTTTCCCGGACGATCCCGCCGTGACTCAGGCCAATCTGGCCAAGGCCCTCTCGGCCTTCCAGCGTACGCTCGTCTCGCCGGAAACCCGGTTCGACCGCTGGGTGAAGGGCGACGACACGGCCCTGGAGCCCGACGAGCTGGCAGGCTTCTCCCTCTTCGTCGGCAAGGCTGGATGCGTGGCCTGCCATCAGGGTTGGCGCTTCACCGATGAAGCCTTTCACGACATCGGCCTGACGAGCGGGGACAAGGGCCGCGGACCCGTTCTCGGCGTCGGTGCGGCGGATCACGCCTTCAAGACGCCGAGCCTGCGCGAGCGCGTCTGGTCGGCTCCCTACATGCATGACGGCTCGCTCACCACGTTCGAGGATGTGGTCGACCATTACGCCGACCGCGTGGTTCAGCGCTCCACCCTCTCGGCCGATCTTCCACGGAGGATCGCGCTCAGCGCGGGCGAACGGGCGCAGCTCGTCGCGTTCCTCAACACCCTGTCCAGCGACGATCCTCCCCGCCCGGCGAGCCTGCCGGCGCGGACGATGGCCCTGGGAGCGGTTGCCGATGCGGTCTCGGCCTCCACGATCAGCCAGAAGGACCGGCGCTTCACGCCCGGCGCCGTCATCCTGAAGGCGGGCGACGCCCTGCGCATCCTCAACGACGATACCCGCGTTCACAACGTGCGCCTCGACGGGCCGGGCAAGAGCTTCAGCTCCGACGCCCAGAACCCGGGCGACACCGTCACCATCGGTTTCGATCAGCCCGGCCATTACGACGTGATCTGCGGCATCCACCCGGAGATGCGCCTGAGCGTGGACGTGGCCCAGGCCCGCTGAGGACGCAGCGACGGAAAGGAAAATACACGCCTCGTTTCCGGCGACACGGCCCCGGCGGCTGCGCTAGAACAAGGTCATGCCCATGCTCCGCGACGACGACACTCTCTTTGCCGCCCTGATCGCCCGCGATCCGTCCTATGACGGGTTCGCCTATGTGGGCGTGAAGACGACCGGCATCTTCTGCCGCCTGACCTGCCCGGCCCGGAAGCCGAAGCGCCAGAACGTGGTATTCTTCTCCTGCCGGGACGCCGCCCGGGACGCGGGCTTTCGCCCGTGCCTGCGCTGCAGGCCCCTCGACCTCAAGCGCCCGACGAGCGGCGCGCTCGATGCCGTGCGGGACAGGATCAGGGCCGAGCCGGAGCGGCGGTGGAGCGCCGAGGATCTGCGGGCGCTCGGCTACGACCCCTCCACCGTGCGCCGCGCGTTCCAGCGTGAATACGGCGTGACGTTCGTGCAATATGCGCGCTCGCAGCGGCTGGGGCTCGCGGTGAACACGTTGCGGCAGGGAGGCTCGGTGATGGAGGCTCAACTCGATGCCGGGTACGAGTCCGGCAGCGGGTTTCGCGACGCGATCAGCCGTCTCATCGGCGATGCTCCGATCCGCATGCCGACCCGGCAGATCCTGACCGCGCAATGGATCGACACGCCTATCGGGGCCATGCTGGCCGTGGCTGACGATGCCGGCGTGCACCTGCTCGAATTCGCCGAGCGCAAGGCGCTTCCGACCGAGATCGACCGCCTGCGCAAGCGCGTCGGGCCGATCTCGTTCGGGCGGCACCCGATGCTCGATGCGCTGGCGGAGCAGATGGAGCAGTATTTTGCCGGGCGCTCCGCGTGCTTCACCGTGCCGATCGCTCAGACGGGCACGGCGTTCGAAGCCACGGTCTGGGAGGCGCTGCGCCAGATCCCCGCCGGGCACACGCGCAGCTACGGCGAGATCGCCCGCTTCATTGATCGTCCCGATGCGCCCCGCGCGGTGGCGCGGGCGAACGGCGCCAACCAAGTGGCGATCATCGTTCCTTGCCATCGCGTGATCGGGGCCGATGGATCGCTGACGGGGTACGGCGGCAGGATCTGGCGCAAGCAATGGCTGCTCGAACACGAGCGGCGTTTCGCATCGGCGATTTTTCAAGGGGCAAGGACATGACGGACCAACTCGCAAAGGCTAAAGCATTCAAGGCTCTTCACATTCCGGGAAAGCCGATCGTCCTGTTCAACGTCTGGGATGCGGGCAGCGCCAAGGCGGTGGCCGCAGGCGGCGCGACGGCGCTTGCGACCGGCAGCTGGTCGGTTGCGGCCGCGCATGGCTTCGACGACGGCGAGCACATGCCGTTCGCCCTCGCCGTCGCCAATCTGGAGCGTATCGTGGCGGCGGCCGATCTTCCGGTCACCATCGATCTGGAGAGCGGCTACGGGGCTGATCCCGAGGAGGTCGGGGCCAACGTCGCCCGCGCCGTGCAGGCCGGCGCGATCGGCTGCAATCTCGAGGACGGGTTCCGTGAATCGACCCTGCGCGACGCCGCCGATCAGGCGGCCCGGCTCAAGGGCGCCAGAGCTGCCGCCGACAGGCTCCGGATCCCGGCTTTTCTGAATGCGCGCACGGACGTGTTCCTGATCGCGCCTGCGGATCAGCACGAGGGTCTCGTCGTCACGGCCCTGGAGCGTGCCCGCGCCTATGCGGATGCCGGTGCAGACGGGTTCTTCGTACCGGGGCTCGCCGACGACAGGCTGATCGCCCGCATCGTCGAAGGGACGACCCTGCCGGTCAACATCATGGTGAGCGCCAGGACACCGGCGGCCGCGCGGCTCGCGGAACTCGGCGTCGCCCGCATCAGCCACGGACCCGGCCCCTATCGCATGGCCATGAAGGCCCTTGAGGACGCCGCGCGGGCCGCGCTGATCTGACGGAGCATGGCCGGCGACAGCCTTATCACCCATCTGGTCATGGCCAGGCTTGTCCCGGCCATCCCGATCCGGAAAAACGCGACGCGCTTCACATCGGGATCACCGGCACAAGGCCGGTGATGACGTGGAGAGCGATGACGTCCGACGAGCGAAACTCAGAGGCGCTTCTTCTCGATCTTCGGCAGGAAATAGGCCAGGAGGCCGATGGCCGGCAGGAACGAGCAGACCCGGTAGACGGTCTCGATGCTCGTCGCGTCGGCCAGCTGCCCCAGGAGCGCGGCGCCCAGGCCCGCCATGCCGAAGGACAGGCCGAAGAACAGGCCCGCGATGGTGCCGACGCGGCCGGGCACGAGCTCCGTCGCGTAGACGAGGATCGACGAGAAGGCCGAGGCGAGAACGAGCCCGATGGTGACGCTCAGGACGGCCGTCCAGAACAGGTTGGCGTAGGGCATGGCAAGCGTGAACGGCAGGACACCGAGGATCGAGCCCCAGATCACGTAGCGCCGGCCGATCCTGTCGCCGACGGCCCCGCCGAGAACCGTACCGACGGCGAGCGAGCCGAGGAAGACAAAGAGGTAGATCTGCGCGTCCTGCACGGAGACCTGGAACTTCGAGATCAGGTAGAAGGTGAAGTAGTTGGTCAGGCTCGCGACGTAGAAATCCTTCGAGAAGACCAGCAGGATCAGGATCGCCAGGGAGGCGGCGATGCGCCGCCGCGAGACCAGGGATCCGGCCTCGGCCGCACGCGGCCTGGCGCGCATGTCGGCGAGCTTGGCCTGATACCAGCGTCCGATGGCGAACAGGATCAGCATGGCGAGGAGCGCCACCACGGAAAACCACGCGATGCTCGGCTGGCCGAACGGGACCACGATGAAGGCCGCGAGCAGCGGCCCCAGGGCCGTTCCGGCATTGCCGCCGACCTGGAACACCGACTGCGCCAGGCCATGCCGTCCGCCCGATGCGAGGCGGGCCACCCGGGAGGATTCCGGGTGGAATACCGAGGAGCCCATGCCCACGAGGGCGGCAGCCAGCAGCAGGACCGGATAGGAGCCCGCCCGCGAGAGCGTGAGCAGGCCGACGAGGGTGAAGCCCATGCCGAGGACTAGGGAGTACGGCTGCGGCCGCCGATCCGTGAAATTGCCCACGAGGGGCTGAAGGAGCGATGCCGTGAGCTGAAACATGAGCGTGAGAAGCCCGATCTGACCGAAATCGAGATGAAAGCTGCTCTTGAGGATCGGGTAGATCGCCGGCAGCAGCGACTGGATGAGATCGTTCAGCATGTGGGAGACGCTGATCGCCGCCAAGATCGGAACGGCGACACGCTCCACGGGCACGGGCCGGGGCGCAGCGGACAGGGCGGACGTCTGATGGGTCATCGTGTTGTCTTCGTGATGCCGTCAAGCTTGCCGCAAGTCCGGCCTAAGGCGTTTCCAGCCTCCGCTATACCCCAGAATACGCCCTCGATCTCCCTCTCATGGCGCAGGTCAGGGTTACGGCGCCGGTAGGGCAACGTTCCTCGCGAATGGGACCGATCGGCCCATTGCGAAACAAAGTTGCATGTGAGCCACAACTTTTTCCCATTTGGCCTCTAAGCCGCAGGCTCAAAGACATAAGCCCGGTCACGGGACTATTCATAAGCCACAAGGGGTTTTTCATGGCGCAGGCAACGGCTTACGAGCAATTGATGCTCGAACTGGTGAACCGGGAACGGGCGACGACAGGCGCTCAGCCGCTGGCCTTCAACGGCGATCTCAACGAATCGGCCGATGCGCACAGCAGCTGGATGATCGCCACAGACACGTTCTCCCATACCGGATCGGGCGGCTCGACGCCGACCCTGCGGATGACGCAGGCGGGCTACGCCTTCGCCGGGTCCTGGGCGTCCGCGGAAAACATCGCCTGGGCCAGCATCCGGGCTCCCGAAGGTCTTCAGGACGAGGTGGAGCTGCTGCACACGAATCTGATGAACAGCCCGGGTCACAAGGCCAACATCCTCAACGGGACGTTCCGCGAGGTCGGCATCGGCTTCGACACCGGCCCCTACCAGACCTGGGACGGAGCCTTCGTGACGGAGAACTTCGCCCTGTCCGGCACCTCCGTGTTCCTCACAGGGGTCAGCTTCGACGACCGGGACGGCGACCGCTTCTACGACATCGGCGAGGGTCTCGGCGGGCTCACGGTGACCGCCGTCGGCGCAGGCGGCGCTCAGTACAGCACCACCACGGCAAGCGCCGGCGGCTACAGCCTGGCGCTTGCGGCCGGCACGTATTCGGTCACCTTCTCGGGTGGCGGCGTCGCCTCCGTGACCCGGCAGGTGACCATCGGCGCCTCCAACGTGAAGCTCGATCTCGTCGACCCGGCAACCGGCACGTCGCCCACCCCTGGCTCGACCCCGATCAGCGGCACCGCGGGCAACAACACCCTCAAGGGCACGTCCGCGGCCAACACCATCCTGGGCGACGGCGGCAACGACAAGATCTTCGGCAATGGAGGCAACGACAGGCTCTACGGCGGAACCGGCAACGATGCGCTCACGGGCAATGCCGGCAACGACCGCCTCTACGGCGAGAGCGGCAGGGACACCCTGAACGGCAGCAGCGGTAACGACATCCTCACCGGCGGCGCGCATGCGGACACGTTCCGCTTCTCGGGCCAGTGGGGCAAGGACAAGATCACCGACTTTCGGGACGGCAGCGACCGCATCGACCTGCGCGGCAACGATCTGAGCTTCCGGGAACTCACCATCAGCAAGTTCAACGCCGACGGCGACGGCAAGGCCGACGACGTGCTGATCAAGGCCGACGGCCAGTCGATCACCCTGCTCAACGTGAAGCTCGCGCTGGTCGGCGCGTCCGACTTCCTGTTCTGAGCGAGAACCGGCCCATCGACGGCGGGCTTTCGAGCCCGCCTCAGGGGCCGCCCGACGCCTCGACCATGGCCTGGCGCCGTTGCCGGTAGGTGCCGGTGGTCTGCGGCTTGATGAAGAGCATCGTGATCTCCGGATGGAGGGCTTTGATCTTCGCCTCCAGGCGGGTGACACATGTTTCGATGTCGGCCGTCGTGAGGTCGTCGACGAAATCCGCACTCAGGGCGGCGACCACCTGCTGCGGGCCGAGATGCACGGTGATGACGCCATTGGCCTGCTCGACGGCCGGATCGGCCTGAGCAGCCGCGAGGATCGATCGCTGCACGTC
This sequence comes from Microvirga terrae, assembly GCF_013307435.2. Classification (NCBI taxonomy): domain Bacteria; kingdom Pseudomonadati; phylum Pseudomonadota; class Alphaproteobacteria; order Hyphomicrobiales; family Methylobacteriaceae; genus Microvirga; species Microvirga terrae. The sequence continues at coordinate 1,478,015 of NZ_CP102845.1, read as the reverse complement.
GGAGTGCGCCGGCTCCCCGATCAGCAGCCCCTTCGTTTCCCGTGCGAGCATCAGGGCGGTCAGGGCCAGAACAAGGCCGATGCCGATCGAGGCGAGCCCATCGAGTTCCGGCATCTCGAGAGCATGCGCGGCGAAGATGCCTGCAAACGCGATGGCGAGTCCGATGAGCGCCGCACTGTCTTCGAACAGCACCGTGAAGGTCGTCGGGTCCTTGCTTTCCCGGACGGCCTGGAGGTAGCCGAGCGATCCCTTCGCCCGGCGGAACTCCTTCACGGCCACCCACCAGGATCCGCTCTCGAACACGAAGGAGAGCGCCAGCACCCCATAATTGACGGTCGGGTCCTCCATCGCGGAGGGATTGCGCATGTGGCGAAGGCCCTCGTAGAAGGACACGCCCGCGCCGAGAGCGAAGACGAGCAGCGCGACGATGAAGGTCCAGAAATAGATCTCGCGGCCGTATCCGAAGGGATGGGCCAGATCGGGCGGCCGGGAGGCGCGCCGCAGGCCATGGAGCAGCAGCAACTCGTTGCCCGTGTCGACCAGGGAATGCACGCCCTCGCTGAGCATGGCGGAGCTTCCCGTCCAGGCGGCCGCGGCGAACTTCGTGACGGCGATCAGCAGATTGCCTGCCAGCGCCGCATAGACGACTTTCTTGGACGAGTGCTGGGACGCCATGCCGCCGATGCTCCGATGGGAGCAGAACGACGGAGCATGGCTTCTGTTTCACGGGACGTGAAACCGGCCGGAACGGCTCGCTCCGGCCGGTTGTGTATCCTTACTCGGCGGCGACGAGCACCGCCTCGCGGGCCGGGACAGGCGTCTCGACGGCGCCGTCATAGACGGCCTGGTCGAGAACCCGCTCCTCCTTGGCGACGATCACCGGTACGAGGATCTGGCCTGTCACGTTGGTCATCGTGCGCATCATGTCGACGACGCGGTCGATGGCGATGATGTAGCCGATGCCTTCCAGCGGCAGGCCGGCGGTGCTCAGGGTCAGGGTGAGCATGACGATGGAGGTGCCGGGCACGCCCGCGGTGCCGAGCGAGCCCAGAACCGCCGTCAAGCCGATGAGCACGTACTGGGTCAGCGACAGATCGAGGCCGAAATACTGCGCGATGAAGATCGACGCGATGGCCGGATAGATCGCCCCGCAGCCGTCCATCTTCACGTTGGCGCCGAGCGGCACGGCGAAGCTCGCATAGCTCTGCGGCACGCCGAGCTTCTCGACGGCGACGCGCAGGGACATGGGCAGGGTCGCAAGGCTCGACGAGGTGGCGAAGGCCATCTGCATGGCCGGCGCCGCGCCGCGGAAGAAGCGCCCGACCTTGAGCCCGTGCAGCTTCAACAGGCCGCCATACACCACGACGATGTGGAACAGGCAGGCGAGGTACATGGCGGCGATGAACTTGCCGAGCGGCAGGAGCGAGGCCAGGCCGTAGCGCCCGACCACCCAGGCGATGAGGCCGAAGGTGCCGATGGGCGTAAGCTGCAGCACCCAGCGCGTGATGCGGAACACCAGCGTGGCGCCCTGGTCGACCAGAGCGCGGATGCCGGCGGTCTTCTCGCCCAGCGACACGAGCGCCGCGCCGACCATGCCGGCGAAGAACAGAACCTGCAGCACGTTGGTGTCGGCCATGGCTTTGATCGGGTTCGTCGGCACGATGCCGATCAGCACCTCGAGCGGGGTCGGGATCGTGCGCGGCTTCACCTCGCCGAGAGGCAGGTTGGACAGGCCTAGACCGGGATCGATGAGATGGCCGAACGCGATGCCCACCAGAACGGCGATCGTCGAGGTGGCGACGAACCAGAACAGGGTGCGCAGGCCCAGGCGTGCCACGTTGCCCGCCTCGGCGAGCTTCGCCACACTGGACGTGATGGTGAAGAACACGAGCGGGATCACGATCATCCGAACGAGGTTCAGGTAGAGATCCCCGAGCGGCTTGAACCAGACGGCGGCCTGCTCGCCCGCCAGCACGCCGGCCAGAATGCCGAGGGCAAAGCCCACGGCGACCCGCTGCCAGAGCGGGCGCGTAAACCACGATTTCAACATGTGGATTGCCTTGTATTTACGAATTCAAATGCAAATAAGCCGCGGCCGAACAAAGCACAAATGCCGCCCGCGCAGGGCTGGGGGCGGAATGCCGCATGGAGGGCTGGCGCTCACGATGACGTGTGAGCCTGTTGCCTCTCACGGATGGCCTTCCATCTCGGATCTCGTTCGCCGGCCAAAGGATTTCAGACGGTTTCATGAGCATCTTCTCACGCTTCGCCCGACAGAAGGCCGCCTTGACGCTGTTCGCCCTGCTGGCCGGCGCCGGCGCAACGGCCCAGCCGGCCTCCCCGCCCCCGGCGCCCACACCGGATTCCGGTCGCATCGAGGAGTCGGTCGAACGGGCCGGTGAGCTTGCGAACCTGCGGGCGCTGATCGTGTCCCATAACGGCCGCGTCCTGGCCGAGCGGACCTTCGGCGGCGCGCGGCTCGACCGGCCGGCCAACATCAAGTCCGCCTCGAAGACCGTCATGTCGGCCCTCGTCGGCATCGCCATCGAGCGCGGGGTCCTGCAGGGCGTCGACCAGCCGGTGGCATCGATCCTGGGCCCGAGCATTCCCGCCGATGCCGATTCCCGGATCCGGCAGGTCACCATCGGGCACCTGCTGTCCATGCAGGCCGGGCTGGAGCGCACCTCGGGCCGCAATTACGGAGCCTGGATCAGCAGCGGCAACTGGGTCCGCTACGTTCTCTCGCGGCCCTTCGTGGACGAGCCCGGCGGGCGCATGCTCTATTCCACCGGCAGCACGCATCTTCTCTCCGCGGCGCTCACGCGCGCCTCGAAGCGCAGCACCCTGGACTTGGCCCGCGACTGGCTCGGCGAGCCGCTCGACATCACCGTCGCGCCCTGGACGCGCGATCCGCAGGGCATCTATCTCGGCGGCAACGAGATGGCGCTCTCGCCGCGTGCGCTCCTGCGCTTCGGCGAAATGTACCGGCAGGGTGGAACGATCGACGGCCGGCGCGTCGTGTCGGAGAACTGGATCCGGGAATCGTGGACGCCGCGCACCGCCTCGCCTTTCACCGGCGATGCCTACGGGTACGGCTGGTTCATGCGCGACATGCACGGGCACAGGGTCCATTACGCCTGGGGCTTCGGCGGGCAGATGCTCTACGTCATCCCGAGCCTCGGCGTGACCGTCGTCATGACGTCGGACGCGACCGAGCCATCGCGGGAGGACAACTATATCGGGCAGCTTCACGCCCTCGTGGCGGACGGCATCGTGCAGGCCTTCCTGCCGAAACCCGGCGATGCGACGGGCAGCGTGGGATCGAACGAGCCGCAGCCGGAAAAACAGCTCTAGGCCGGGTGTATTTTGCTGTGAGCCTGCGGGTGTCTGGCCGGGCTTGTCCCGGCCATCCTGATACGGTGAGACGCGGCGCTTCAGGCAATCGAGATCACCGGGACAAGCCCGGTGATGACGGGGGAGGCTCCCGGCACGCGACCGGAATGATGGGCGGCTTTACGAGTCAGCCGTCCGGCGCCCGGAGCGAGCGCTCGCCTTCTTCGATCCATTCAACGCGACCGCCGCGCGAACGAGCGCCTTCAGGGCCTCCTCGTCGATCCTGTCGCCCTCGCGGAGATCGATGGCGCGCCGGGTATTGCCCTCGAGGCTCGCGTTGAAGAGGCCCGACGGATCCTCCAGCGAAGCGCCCTTGGCGAAGGTCATCTTCACGACGCTCTTGTAGGTCTCGCCGGTGCAGATGATCCCGCCCTGCGACCAGACCGGGACGCCCCGCCACTTCACCTCCTCGACCACGTCGGGAACGGCCTGCCGGATGAGCATCCGGACCCGGGCGAGCGTCTCGCCGCGCCAATCGCCCAGACCCTCGATCCTTTCATCGATCAGCCGGGACGCGGAGGCTTCTCCGTTCGCGTCCTGCGCAGCGCTTGTCATCGTCGTCATGGTTGCTCCCGCTCGCCCGTCACCGAAAGGCGGCGCTCGGGCGCAGCCTTGAGGCAAGCCTAGTCGAGCAGCAGCTTGAGCACCAGCGGCAGAAGCAGCGCCGTCACCAGGGCGTTGAGGCCCATGGCGATGCCCGCGAAGGTGCCGGCCAGCGAATGGACCTGAAAGGCCCGCGCGGTTCCGATGCCGTGCGACGCGAGCCCGACCGCGAAGCCGCGGGCGCGCCAGTCCTTCATGCGCAGCGCGTTCATCAGGGGCGTAACCATGATCGACCCGATGACGCCGGTGAGCATGATCAGGATGGCGGTGAGCGCCGCATCGCCGCCCAGGGCCTCCGTGATGCCCATGCCCACGGGGGCGGTGACGGATTTCGGCGCGAGCGAGATGAGGATCGGGGTCGGCATGCCGAACAGCTTCGCGACGCCGACGGCCGACACGATCGCCGTCACGGAGCCGACGACCAGCGCCGCCACCATGGGCACGATGGCGCGCAGGACGACGCGCCTGTTCTCGTAGAGCGGAACGGCCAGCGCGACGGTCGCCGGCCCGAGCAGGAAGTGGACGAATTTCGCGCCCTCGAAATAAACCGGGTACGACGTGCGGGTCGCCCACAGCACGAGGCCGACCGCGACGACCGAGATCAGCACCGGATTGCACAGGGGATGCCGCCGGAAGGCCTGCGAGATCCGATCGGCGATCACGTAGGCGCCCAGCGTCACCACGAGCCAGAGCAGCGGCGTCTGCGAGAGGTAGACCCAGAGGGAAAATGCCTGGTCGCTCATGGCTTCCTCCCGGCCCTGGCGTCGTCCGTCGCCTCCATGGTCGAACCGCTCAGGCGCGACACGACCACGAAGGTCACCACCGTCACGACGAGCGTCACGAAGGTCGAGACCACCAGCGCCACGATAAGCCCGACGCCGTATTCCGCCAGCACGTCGAGCCTCTGCACGACGCCGACGCTCGCCGGGATGAACAGGAGCGAGAGATGGGCGAGCAGACCCTTGCCGGTCGAATCGAGGGCTCGGCCGAATTCCGGCACCCGCGTCCGGATCCGGTCGCGCAGCATCAGGAACGCCAGCAGGAACAGCATCCCGAGCACCGGACCGGGCACCGGCCACCCGAACCCCCGCGCGATCACCTCGCCGAGGAGCTGGCACAGGAGAATGATGGTGAGGCTGATGATCATGACGATCGGTGACGAACGAAAAAGGCGGGCTCCGAGGCCCGCCATTTCCATTTCGCTCAGTTGTCCAGGAAGCTCCGGAGCTTGCGGCTCCGGGAGGGGTGCTTGAGCTTGCGCAGGGCCTTCGCCTCGATCTGACGGATGCGCTCGCGGGTCACCGAGAACTGCTGGCCGACCTCCTCGAGGGTGTGGTCGGTGTTCATGCCGATGCCGAAGCGCATGCGCAGCACGCGCTCCTCGCGCGGCGTGAGCGAGGCGAGGACGCGGGTCGTGGTTTCGCGCAGGTTCGACTGGATCGCCGCGTCGATGGGCAGGATCGCGTTCTTGTCCTCGATGAAGTCGCCGAGATGCGAATCCTCCTCGTCGCCGATCGGCGTCTCGAGGGAGATCGGCTCCTTGGCGATCTTGAGGACCTTGCGCACCTTCTCCAGCGGCATGGCGAGCTTCTCGGCCAGCTCCTCCGGGGTCGGCTCGCGGCCGATCTCGTGCAGCATCTGGCGCGAGGTGCGCACGATCTTGTTGATCGTCTCGATCATGTGCACCGGGATGCGGATCGTCCGGGCCTGGTCGGCGATCGACCGGGTGATCGCCTGCCGGATCCACCAGGTGGCGTAGGTCGAGAACTTGTAGCCGCGCCGGTACTCGAACTTGTCCACCGCCTTCATGAGGCCGATATTGCCCTCCTGGATCAGGTCCAGGAACTGCAGGCCACGGTTCGTGTACTTCTTGGCGATGGAGATCACGAGGCGCAGGTTGGCCTCGATCATCTCCTTCTTCGCCTGCCGGGCCTCGCGCTCGCCCTTCTGCACCATCATGACGATGCGGCGGAACTCCTGGATCTCCAGGCCGGTCTCGCTCGCCAGGTTGTGGATGTTCTCGCGCAGGTCGTGGATGCCGTCCTTCGCCTTGGCGACGAAGTCCTTCCAGCCCCGGCCGCCGAGCTTGGAGACCCGCAGCACCCATTTCGGGTCGAGTTCCCAGCCCTGGTAGTGCTTGAGGAACTCCTCGCGGGCCACGCCGTGGCTCTCGGCCAGGCGCATCAGGCGGCCCTCATGGGAGATGAGGCGCTTGTTGATGTCGTAGAGCTGCTCGACCAGGGCCTCGATGCGGTTGTTGTTCAGCGACAGCGACTTCACCGCCGCCACGATGTCCGCCTTGAGCTCCTTGTACTTGCGCTCCTGGGCCGGGGTCAGCTGCTTGTTCTGCATGCGCTGCTCCACATGCTCGACCTGCAGGCGGCGCAGCTTCTTGTAGTTGTCGGCGATCGAATCGAAGGTCTCGAGGACGCGCGGCTTCAGCTCGGCCTCCATGGCCGAGAGCGACACGTTGTTCTCCATGTCGTCGTCGTCGAGCTCGCCCTCGGGCGGGGTCATGCCCTCCTCGGTCTCGGCAGGCTCTTCCTCGCCCTCCGCCTCGCCCAGGGCGTCCACCTTGGGGGCGCCCTTGCCGTCGGGGCCCGCATAGGTGGCCTCGAGATCGATGATGTCGCGCAGGAGCACCCGGCCCTCGACGAGCTCGTCGCGCCAGATGATGATGGCCTGGAAGGTCAGCGGGCTCTCGCAGAGCCCGGCGATCATCGCCTCGCGGCCGGCCTCGATGCGCTTGGCGATCGCGATCTCGCCCTCGCGGGAGAGAAGCTCGACCGAGCCCATCTCGCGCAGGTACATGCGCACCGGGTCGTCCGTGCGGTCGGTCGGCTCCTTGGCCGTCTCGCGCACCACGACGGCGCGGGTCTGGGCCGCCTCCACGAGGTCGCCGCCCTCGGCCTCCTCCTCGTCGGCCTCCGGCTGGGCGTTCTCGTCGGTCTCTTCGGACTCGACGACGTTGATGCCCATCTCGGAGAGCTGACCGAGAACGTCCTCGATCTGCTCCGAGGAGAACTCCTCGGGAGGCAGGACCTCGTTCAGTTCGTCGTAAGTGACGTACCCGCGCTTCTTCGCGAGCTTGATCATCCGCTTGACGGCGGCATCGCTCAGGTCGAGCAGAGGCCCGTCGGTCTGCTGCTCGGTCGTCGTCGTATCGCCTTCGTCGCCGCCGGTTGTCTTCGTCGCCATGCTTTGCTCAACTCCAGCGCCCGCCCATCCCCCCTACAGGACCGGCGATGCGCGCATGGGTGGCCGAGGCCCGAGGCTCCGCCACCTGAAATTCATTTCAATCCATAAACAGTCAATCGCTTGACTAACCGTTAACCATCCCCCGTCCAGAGAGCCGCAGCCGCCACGCCTGCCGCCCTCCCGTCGTGCGAGACATCAGTGGCCCCCGGGGAGCCCTCCGCTGTCGCTGTCGGCCTCGGCACCCTCGACGGAGGACAGCTGGTTCTGGACCTCTCGCAGCCAGGCGAGATTGGCCTCGTTGTCCTCTTCGGCAAGGGCGCGCTCGGCAGCCCGAAGTTCGCTATGTAACGTGCGTGCGCGGCGATGCAAGGTGATGGCTTGCCTCAATGCGTCCTCAAGCCGCAAGGGATCCGCATGTGGATCCAGCATCCACCGGTCACCGGGACGGACCAGAGCCGTCAGCCTGTCCTCCGCCTGCGCCAGTCCGGCCCGCTCCAGGCGGGCCTTCATGACGGCCGGATCGGCAGGTTCGCCGCTCGCCGCTCCATCGAGCAGGAGACTGCGCACCATTTGGGTGGACCGGCTCTCAAGTTCAAGATCTGCAAGGGTTTCTGCATGATTTTGAACGAGTTCCGGATGGATCAGGAAGGTGCAGAGGATCATCGCCTCCCGCGGACTTTCGGCGGCTCCCCCGGCAAAAAGCGGGCTCCGGGCGAGGAGCGGCGACACGCTCAGCCGGGCGCTCGGCGTCATGGGCTGGGGCTTCTGGAAGTCTCGCCGCCCGCCCCCGCCCTGGCGGTTGAACCGGGCCGGCCGGGGATCGGGATTCAAGGCCGCGAGGCGCCCCTGGATCTCCTCCCGGTAGTATTTCTTGAGCGTTTCGTCGCGAATCAGGGCGAGTGATTCGCGCAGGCGCCGGTCCATGGCGGCCCGGCGCTCGGGGGTGTCGAGAGGTCCGGCCTCCAGCTCCCGGGTCCAGAGCACGTCCACCAGCGGCCGGGCCGAGGCGAGCACGCGCTCCACGGCGGCGCTTCCACCAGCGCGGGCGAGGTCGTCCGGGTCCTGCCCTTCGGGCAGCATGGCGAAACGCAGGGACTTGCCCGGCATCAGGTTGGGCAGGGCGACGTCGAGCGCCCGGTAGGCCGCCCGCTGTCCGGCCTTGTCGCCGTCGAAGCAGAGGATCGGCTCCTCGGCGAGGCGCCAGAGCAGGGTGAGCTGGTCCTCGGTCAGGGCGGTGCCGAGCGGCGCGACCGCATGGGGAAAACCCGCCACGGAGAGCGAGATCACGTCCACGTAGCCTTCCACGGCGATCACCGTGCCGCGGTCATGGGCCGGCTGGCGGGCGAGATGGTAGTTGTAGAGGAGCCGCCCCTTGTTGAAGAGCGGCGTGTCGGGCGAGTTGAGGTACTTGGCCGGCACATCGGCGCTCATGGCGCGGCCGCCGAAGGCGATGACCCGGCCGCGCACGTCGCAGATCGGGAACATGACCCGGTCGCGGAACCGGTCGGCCGGGATCTTCCCCTCCTCGCCCGCATGGACAAGTCCTGCCTCCACCATCATCTCGACAAGCACCCCCTTGCCGGCGAGATGGTCGCGCAGAGCGTAGCGTTCGGACGGCGCGTAGCCGATCCGGAAGCGGGTTTGGGCCTCCCTGCTCAGGGCCCGGCCGGCGAGATAGTCCCGCGCCTTGGCGCCGGAGCGCCCCTGGAGCGCGGCCTCGAAGAACTCGGCCGCCAGTTCCATGACGTCGTGAAGGTTCTTGCGCTTGACCTCCTCCTGCCGGTCCTCCCGGGAGAGCTGGGGCAGCGGCACCCCGGCCTCGCCGGCAAGCCGCTCCACCGCCTCGGGGAATGACAACCCCTCGGTCTCCATGAGAAAGGTGAAGATGTCCCCGTGCTTGCCGGACGAGAAGCAATGATAGAACTGCTTCTGGTCGTTCACGTAGAAGGACGGCGTCTTCTCGGCGTTGAAGGGCGACAGACCTTTCCATTCCCGCCCGGCCTTCTTCAGGCGCACGCGCTTGCCCACGACCGCCGACGTCGGCAGCCGGGCGCGGATCTCTTCGAGAATTTGGGGCGGGTAGCGCACGAGGCGGAGGTCTCCAAACCTGCTCCATAAACTAGAGCGGTGGCGGCAAAGTTAAAAACCCAAAAGCCAAGCTTTTCTGTGCCCGCAATCCACAGGGATGGCTCCGATGTCCTGCCGCGGAACCTGGGCCATGAAAGCTTCCGGCGGAACCGCAGCGCGCGGCCGCGTTTGTCAGGATGGAAGCCATTTCCTGGCAAAGGATCTGGCAGGTATCGGATGAATCCATGCCGCTCACTCAGAACCCCATCGTCGAATGGCCGAAGGAATTTCAGCATCTTCTGACGGAAATCCAGATCGCGACCTGCGAGGAAGGCAAGCGCACCGGTCACGTCGACATCGACATCGATCCGGAAACCCTGTTCCTCCTCAATGACTTCGAAGCGCGGGTGCGGCACCGCCAGGTGCGGCTCCGATCGGAGGGCGGCGAGTGCCTCGTGGGCGAGATGAACACCCTCGTCGGCCTCGGGGCGGCGGCCGATCCGAACCATCATGCCGGCCGGGTCCGGATCAGCTTTCACGACCTCCTGGACGACGACTGCGTCGATCGCGGCCCGCCACGATAGGATCGTTCAGGAGTAGCTGATGGCGTCCTGTCCAGGCGGGACGGGATGACCACAAGCCGGGTCCATGCCGTTCGCGGCCGCCCTTCCCGGGGCCGTTCGAAGGGATCATCGGCCGTCGATAGCCTGGAGGATGTTCCGCCGGTGTGCATGCCAGGCCTCGAGGGTCTCCTCGAAGGTCCGGAGCAGCCTCTCGGCCATGATCGTATCCTGCCCATTCCGGGCCATCGTCTCGACGAGCTTCGTCTGATTGGCCACCCGTCGCCTGCCCTCGATGATGTGCCGATCCGCCAGGGCCAGATGGTTCCGTTCCTGTTGCAGATTGGTCATGAGGCGCCTCCTCGACCCTGCAGGCGGGAGCACACGTCTCTCTCGGCCACCAGCGCCTACGGGTTCGGATCGGCTGGTGATAGGTCGAGAATACACTTTCGTGGATGGCCCGGCCAGCGCATGTTCGAGCCCGTTCGGTCCAGGGAGCCAGGCTGCGTGACCCAGAGCATCGCCCACATCGCCCTCGTCGTCCGCGATTACGACGAGGCGATCGCCTTCTATGTCGGCAAGCTCGGGTTCGAGCTGGTCGAGGACACGGATCAGCCGGAGCAGGACAAGCGCTGGGTCGTGGTCCGGCCGCGGGGCCATGGCGGCACGTCGCTGCTCCTGGCCCGCGCCTCCTCGGCCCGGCAGGAGACCTTCATCGGCGACCAGGCTGGCGGCCGTGTCTTCCTGTTCCTGCAGACCGATGATTTTTGGCGCGATCAGGCCGCCCTGGCCGAGGCCGGGATCACGTTCGTCCGCGAGCCGAAGCATGCGCCCTACGGCATCGTGGCCGTGTTCGAGGACCTCTACGGCAATCTGTGGGATCTCGTTCAGTTCACCGACGGGCGTCCGTGACGGGCGCTCCGTCTCGGGCCTGGGTGGGCTCAGGCGCTGAGCCGCCCTGAGCCCTTGCGCTGCGCCCGTTTCGCACGCTCGGCCTTGGTCTTCTCCAGAGCCGCATGGCTTTGCCTCGCCATCTGCTCGCATTGCTCGTGAAGAGCCTCCAGCTCCCGGTCGGTCAGCTTCTCGATCCCCATGAACGTATCGTCCGCATTGGATGTCCGGATCAGCTCGTCGAGCTTGGTCTGGAGGGCGGCGCCGTCGCGGTTCTGCGTGTTCTGGATCAGGAAGACCATCAGGAAGGTCACGATGGTGGTTCCCGTGTTGATCACGAGCTGCCAGTCCTCCGAGAAACCGAAGAACGGGCCGGAGAACGCCCAGGCCAGCACGACGACGACGCAGACCAGGAACGTCGTCGGGCTTCCCGCAACGCGGGCCGTGGCATTGGCGAACCGGGCGAAGACTCTGTCCATTGCGCGTCCGGCAGGGTTTGTAGAAGGACAACGGCCGCGCTGCCTTTTCGTTCACCGGCAGGGCTTGGGCGCCTGTCAGCGGCTCGCCGTCGTCAGCGCCGCACCGATGCCCACGAAGGTCGCACCGGCCAGGCGGTTGAACCACCGTCCATGTCGGGTCAGCCACGGGGCGATCCGCTGGGCCATCACGGCGAGAAGAAGCTCGTAGACGATCTCGACGATCACGAACGTGCCGCCGAACAAGGCAAGCTGAACCGGGAAGGAAACGCCCGGGACCATGAATTGCGGCAGGAACGCCGCGAAGAAGATCAGCGCCTTCGGGTTCGACACGGCCACGAGGAAGCCCTGGTTGAACATCCAGAGCGGCCTGGCCCGGCGCGGCTCGGCGTCCGGCCGGGCGACATCGAGGACGGAGGCGGGCGAGCGCCAGATGCGCAGGCCGAGATAGACCAGGTAGGCGGCGCCGATCCACTTGGCGATCGTGAAGGCCCGCTCCGAGGCGGCAAGCAGCGCTCCCATGCCGGCGAGCGAGGCTGCGATCAGGACGAAGAACCCGAGCGCGCCGCCCAGCACCGTGTAGATCGTGGGCCGGAACCCGTAGCAGACGCCGTGCGTCAGCGACAGCAGGCCGTTCGGGCCGGGCGTCAGCGACAGGCCGATCGCGGCCATCAGATAGATCAGCCAGAGTTCAAGGGTCATGGGGCACCGATGCTCATTCGTGGGGTGCATCGTCGGATGCAGCCGCAGGCATCATGCTTAGCACGACGGATCGTCCATGCCCGAGCAGAATGTTGCTCCGGCCGCCCTCCCCGCGTCCACCTTCCCGCCGCCGTTCCGTCGCCCTCTGCTCGTGCTAGCCACCCTCCGCCTATGTCGGCCACCCACCCCAGCATGGCTCCCCACCGCCCGTCATTCCACCCACCACGTCACGGCCGCCCTCCGTCCGTCCTGACACCCACCCCGTCATGGCCGGGCCTGTCCCGGCCATCCCGCTGCGGTGAGGCGCGGCGCTTCCCGGATCGGGATCACCGGCACAAGGCCGGTGATGACGTGGGAGCGTCTGCGCAACGATGTGTTCTCACTTTGTTCTTGACAACCGGTGCAAGCTAAGCTATATCGTTGTTCAGATCGGTTCCTTCGAGGGGCGCGCTCGCGAGGCGTCGCAAGTGTGGGAGCCGGCACGGTCCTGCGACAGGCCTCGCACCCCTGGGCGCGCAGGAGGCCGACCTTGGGCTCCGTCCAGCTGGTCCACCTGAAAAGAACCGTGCGCGACGAGCAGCTTGGCTCTCGCTTATCACCTCAGACATCGAGCCGGGCTGCCACTCGCGCCACCCTCGATCATCCTGAAGGCTCGCAGCGCAAGCTGCGGGCCCACAGGTGCTGCTCTTTGACAGCGCACAGATCACAAACCCGCACCGCAGCGCGACGCTCCCCCGTCACCCGACCCTGCCCCGTCATGGCCGGCCCTGTGCCGGCCATCCCGATCCGGAAGAGCGCCGCACCTCAAGCAATCGAGATCACCGTGACAAGCCCGGTGATGACGGCGCAGAGCGTCAGGAGCCCCTATGCCCGTCAGGACAGGCGCCGCGCCTCACCCCTTCGGCAGCATGTCCTTCACGAGACCGCTCGCCTTGGCGAAGTCCATGCGGCCGGCGTATTTGGCGCGGAGAGACCCCACGACCTTGCCCATATCCTTCATGGAGGCGGCGCCGGTCTCCGCGATGGCGGCCTCAATGGCGGCCCTGGTTTCGGCCTCGTCCATCTGCTGGGGCAGATAGGAGGAGATCACCGCGACCTCGTTCCTCTCCTGATCGGCGAGCTCGGTGCGGCCGCCCTGCTCGTACATGGCGATCGATTCCTGACGCTGCTTCACCATCCTCTGCAGGAGGGCCAGGATCTCCTCGTCGGACAGGGGCTCCTTGCCGTTGCCGCGCGCCTCAATGTCCTTGTCCTTGAGGGCGGCCTGAATGAGCCGGATGGCGCCAAGCCGGCCCTTGTCGCCGGCCTTCATGGCTTCCTTCATCTCGGCGGTGAAACGTTCGCGCAGCATGGAGTTCTCCTTGGTTTTAAGACGCTTGAGCGTTGACGGAACGCGAACGGCCCCTTAAGTCACGGGGGTAGTTCAAGGACGGCCCGGGTACGGCCTGCTCAAGCACGGCCTGTTGGCCCCGGACTTACAAGAGATCATGACGATGCTGCAAGACAAAGACACCACCGGGTCCTCCTCGGGTGGCTGGGCCGAGCCGCGCGCGACTGCGGTTCTCGTGCTCCAGGACGGAACGGTTCTCGAAGGCTTCGGCATCGGGGCCGTCGGCGAAGCGACCGGCGAGGTCTGCTTCAACACCGCCATGACGGGCTACCAGGAGATCCTGACGGATCCGTCCTATGCCGGCCAGATCATCACCTTCACGTTTCCGCATATCGGCAACGTGGGCACCAACGAGGAAGACATCGAGAGCGTCAACGCCGCCTCGTCGTCGGGGGTGCGCGGCGTGGTGCTGGCGGCGACCATCACCGAGCCGTCCAACTGGCGCGCCTCCCGCGACCTCGATGCCTGGCTGAAAGCCCGCAGCATCGTCGGCCTCTCGGGCATCGATACCCGGGCGCTCACCGCGCTCATCCGCGACAGGGGCATGCCGAACGCGGTCATCGCCCACGATCCGGAGGGTCGGTTCGACCTCGACGCCCTGAAGGCCAGGGCCGCCGCCCTGCCCTCCATGGATGGCCAGGACCTGGTGCCTCTCGTGACCAGCGCCCAGCGCTACGACTGGGACGAGACCACCTGGACCCGCGGCGAGGGCTACGGCCACCAGGACGGCGAATTGAGGCACCACGTGGTCGCCATCGATTACGGGGTGAAGCGCAACATCCTGCGCCTTCTCGCCCGCGCGGGCTGCAAGGTCACGGTGGTGCCCGCGACCGCCTCGGCCGAGGACGTTCTGGCGCTCAAGCCCGACGGCGTATTCCTGTCCAACGGTCCCGGCGATCCGGCGGCCACCGGCGAATACGCCGTGCCGGTGATCCGCAAGGTGCTCGACGAGCAGATCCCGACCTTCGGCATCTGCCTCGGCCATCAGATGCTGAGCCTCGCCGTCGGCGCCAAGACCAAGAAGATGCACCAGGGCCACCATGGGGCGAACCATCCGGTGAAGGACAAGACCACCGGCAAGGTCGAGATCACCTCCATGAACCACGGCTTCGCCGTGGATCCGGAGACCCTGCCGCAGAACGCGGTCGAGACCCACGTGTCCCTGTTCGACGGCTCCAATTGCGGCATCTCGCTCACCGACCGCCCGGCCTTCTCGGTGCAGTACCACCCGGAAGCCTCGCCTGGTCCGCAGGACAGCCATTACCTGTTCGACCGGTTCGTCGAGCTGATGGAGCGGAAGAAGGCCCAGGCCTGACAGGATCATGAAAGCTGGCGCCGCGACAAACGCGTCCGTTGCGCCAGCAGCCCAAATCACGGTAACCGATCATTAACCATAACGACAAAATGATTCCGGGCCTTGTTTTGGGGGTGTTTCCATGGATTTCGATGACGATTCCGGCGAATTCAGCCGGCTGCACAACCTCTTCACGTTTCATCTCGGCATCGCCGTCACGCTGGCTTGGCTGACGTCGCTCTACGCCGCCCTCTACGCGCCCTGGGTGCGCAACATCCGTCCGCTGATCGATCCTGCCCATGCGGGCCCGGTCGAAAGCACTTGGTCGTATCTCTTCATTTTCCCCGTGGTGCTCACGACCGCCTGGCTGATCTCGATCTTCGGCCAGAACCTCTTCGCCCAGTTCCGCATCTTCAAGAACCAGATCGTCGAGTTCGCCATCGCGGCCGCCGTGGCGTTCGGAATGTTCTACCTGTCCATCGACCGTGCCGTCGCGGCCATGCTCATCGGCATGTGAGACCCGACGGGGATTTGCACGGCCTCGCTCGATCTTTCGCCTGAACCGCGCGTTCCCTCCCGGATTCGAAGGGAGAGAAGCATGGCTCAGGCGAAAGGATACGGCGATCCGCAGGGTTACAATACGCCGCTCGGCACGGAGACCTACGTGTTCCGCAGCAACGGCATCGTCCCGAATTCGTCCCTGCCGCTGATCGTTCGGCGCGGGGCGATTTCCCCCTCCGAGCACGACGCCGTCAGGACCTTCAAGACCACCTTCGCCAAGAACGGCTGGACCAACGCCTGGCTCGACGGCATCCACGACTACCATCACTACCACCCGAACACCCACGAGGTGCTGGGCGTCGTGTCCGGCTCGGCCCAGGTCCGCTTCGGCGGCGAGGACGGCGATCTCGTGGCCGTCAGCGCCGGCGACGTGGTGGTGATCCCGGCGGGCGTCGCCCATGCCTGCATCAATGCGAGCGACGATTTCTCCGTCGTAGGCGCCTATCCGGGTGGGGTCGATTATGACACCATCCGGGACGATCCCAACGCCCTCGCGGCGTCGCAGCAGCGCATCGCGCAGGTCCCCCTGCCGGATGCCGACCCGGTCGACGGACCTGACGGACCGCTCGTGAAGCTGTGGACCTGAACGCGAAAAGGCCCCCTGCCCCGAAAGGCAGGAGGCCCTTGCCCCTACGGCTTATCGTTATGTATTAGACCGACAGCGTGACCTGCACGTTGCCGCGGATCGCGTGCGAATACGGGCAGACCACGTCGGCCTTGTGCACAAGATCGGTCGCCTGCTCTTGGGTCAGGCCCGGCAGGTTCGCCTTCAGCTCGACCACTAGGCCGAAGCCTGCCCCGTCGTCGCGCTTGCCGATCCCGACCTTGGCCTCGATCGAAGCGTCAGATGGCAGAGCGACCTTGTTCTGCGAGGCGACGAATTTCAGCGCGCCGAGGAAGCAGGCCGAGTAGCCGGCCGCGAAAAGCTGCTCCGGGTTCGTCCCCTCACCGCCCCCGCCGCCGAGTTCCTTCGGGGTGGACAGGCGAACCTCCAGCCGTCCGTCATCGGATGCGGCAACGCCTTCGCGGCCGCCGCGGGCTGAAGCATAGGCAGTGTAGAGAGGGGTCATCGGAACGCTCCTTGAGGCGTCAGGCCCTGTGGCCTGATCGGTTATTCGACCGCATACGATCTAATTGCGTGCGATCTAAATCTGTCTATACGATCGAAATGAATTGTGTGCAACCGAAATTTTCCATAGGGTGTCCGAAGTGGAGGCGAGGATGACGAAGAAGCCTGAGATGCTAGCGCTCGACAATCAGCTCTGTTTTGCCTTCTATTCCGTGTCGCACGCTTTCAGCCGCGCCTATCGCCGGTTCCTCGACCCGCTCGGCCTAACCTACCCGCAATATGTCGTCCTGCTGGTGCTCTGGGAGCAGGATGATCTCACGGTCAAGGAGATCGGCGACCGGCTGTTTCTCGACTCCGGCACCCTCACCCCGCTGCTCAAGCGTCTCGAGAGTGCGGGGCACATCCGGCGCACCCGCGACAGCAAGGACGAGCGGCAGGTCAGAATTTCCCTCACCGAGACCGGCCGCTCCCTGCGGGAGAAGGCGGAGGAGATCCCCAAACAGGTCGGCTGCGTGCTTGGCCTATCCTTCGACGAGGTCCGCACGCTCACCCAGGAGGTTGCGAAACTGCGCGGCAGGCTCCATGACTCGGCGGCAGTTTCGGCGAAGTCCTGAGCCGAGGGGAGATGTCTATTCCAATGAACTGGCGCGACTACTGGAACCAGGACACGCCGATCTATGCGAGCGAGCGGCACAAGCTTCTGCACTACCGCCTGATCGCCGACGACATCATCGGCCTCGTCCCGTCTCCCGAAGCCACCGTGCTGGACTACGGCTGCGGCGAGGCGCTATTCGCCGACAAGGTGGCGGCCAAATGCGGCCGGCTCTATCTGAGCGATGCCGCACCGCTTGTTCGGGAACGTCTGAACGGGCGCTTTAGCGACAACAGGCAGATCACCGTCCTGTCGACCGACCACGTGACCGAGCTTCCGGACGCTTCGCTCGACCTGATCGTGGTGAATTCGCTCGTTCAGTATCTCTCCCTCGACGAGTTTCGCAGCCTCCTGAGGCTCATGCACGGGAAATTGCGAGCCGACGGCACGTTGATCCTGGGCGACGTCATACCGCCGGACATCAGCCCGATCACCGACGCGAAAGCTCTGCTCTCCTTCGCCTGGCGGGGCGGCTTCCTGCGATCGGCCGTTGCCAGCCTCGCCCGCACCGCCTTTTCGGAGTATCGCACGATCCGCGAGGAGATCGGCTTGGCGCAGTACAGCGACGAGGAGATCATCGACCTCCTCGAGGATGCCGGGTTTGTGCCGGAACGGTTCCAACGGAACCTTGGGCACAACCAGGCCCGCATGACCTATCTGGCAAGGCCGGCTCAGGCCCGCGAGACGGACGACCTCACGGAGCGCTGATCGCTTATCAGTGACAGGCCGAACACGCCGAGCCCGGCCATAGCCAGGACCGCGCCGACCCAGCCGGTCGAGGCAAAGCCGTAGCCGGCCGCGATCGCAAGACCGCCAAGCCAGGCGCCGAGCGCATTGGCGATGTTGAAGGCCGAGTGATTGAGGGCCGCCGCGAGGGTCTGGGCGTCTGCCGCCACGTCCATCAGGCGGGTCTGGAGTGCGGGCCCGATGGCGACGCTGCAGCCGACGAGGAAGACGCAGGCCGAGAGCAGGTAAGGGTTCTCGGCCGTCAGCCAGAGAACGGTCATCACCACGGCGCTGGAGGCCAGCACGCCCCCGATGGTCGCCATCAGGTTCCGGTCTGCGAACCAGGCCCCGACGAGATTGCCGACGATCATGCCGGAGCCGAACAGGGCCATCATGACCGGAACGGCGTTGTCGGGCATCCCGGCGACCTCCGTGGCCGTGGAGGCGATGTAGGAGAAGACGGAGAACAGGCCGCCGAAGCCCACGGCGCCGATTCCGAGAGTGAACCAGACCTGCTTGCGCCGGAAGGCCCCGAGCTCCCGCATCGGGCTCGCTCCCTCCTGAACCCTGTCCTTCGGCAGGAAGAGCCAGATCAGCAGCACCGTCAGCGCCCCCATGAAGCCGACGGCCCCAAAGGCGATCCGCCAGGTCAGGATCTGCCCGAACCAGGTGGCCACCGGGGTTCCGAGCAGGGTCGCGACCGTGAGCCCCATCATGACGCGGGCTACAGCCTGAGTGCGCTTGTTCGGCGGAACCAGGGAGGCTGCCACGAGGGCGGCCACGCCGAAATAGGCGCCATGCGGCAGGCCCGTGAGAAAGCGCAGGAGCACGAAGGACTCGAAGCTCGGCGCAAGAGCGCTGACCGCGTTGCCGACGGCGAAGATCGCCATCATAAGGAGGAGCAGTGTCTGGCGCGCCAGCTTTGCCGCCATCACGGCGATGATGGGCGCTCCCACGACGACCCCGAGCGCATATGCGCTGATCGCGTAGCCGGCCTCCGGTGTCGTGACGTTGAATTCCTGGGCGACGTTGGGCAGCAATCCCATGATGGCGAACTCGCCCGTTCCGATGCCGAAGCTGCCGACTGCGAGCGCCAGCTCGATCAGCGCAACGGCCAAGCGGGAGCGCGGGACGGCGGGAGCCTTATTCGTCGGCACAACGCCGGCGTTCTCAACAATGGCCATGTCGGACATGGAGCCCCCAAGCTGCTCAAGTCATTTATTGGATCGGAAACGCCGAGACAGCCGTCGGCAACTCTGCGGTCCGTCATATTGCAATGCAAAAAAGATTCGGGGAGAGGCAGGGACGCAGGTCAGGAATGCGCTGCGGGATGATCCCGCTCGGGAACCCGGAACAAGCATCGGGTGAGCGCCTTATCAGCAGACCCGAACCGCAAGGCAGCCTCATGACCGACGCCTCACCGGACAGGCCCGCTGAACCGAAGCAACGTGACAGCTTCAACCCCGCCGAAAAAACCCCGGACTTGTCCTCCAAGGAAAGAAAGACCATCGAGGCCCAGAGCCGGCCGAACGCGGCGCTCATCCACGAGACGATCCGGGCCGAAGGCGAAAGCGAGCTCGACCGAACCGCATCGGCGCTCCTCCTCTCCGGACTGGCCGCCGGCCTGTCCATGGGGTTTTCCCTGACGGTAGAAGGATTGCTGCACGCGCATCTGCCGGACGCATCCTGGAAACCCCTGGTGAGCAGCTTCGGCTACACGATCGGCTTCCTGATCGTCGTGCTCGGCCGTCAGCAGCTCTTCACCGAGAATACCCTCACGCCCATCCTGCCCCTCCTGCACAACCGGGACGGACGCACGCTGCTGCGGGTGGTCAAGCTGTGGGCCATCGTTCTGGTGGCCAACATCGTGGCGACCTGGATCTTCGCGGCTGTCATTGCGCATACCTCCCTCTTCGCGCCTGAGGTCAAGCAGGCTTTCGGGGAGATCAGCCACAAGGTCGTGGCCTCGCCCTTCGGAACCACCGTGCTGAAGGCCATCTTCGCTGGCTGGCTTATCGCCCTGATGGTCTGGCTTCTGCCGGGAGCCGATTCCGCACGCCTTCTTGTGATCCTCATCATCACCTACGTGGTGGCCATCGGCGGCTTCTCGCACCTGATCGCGGGATCGGTCGACGGGTTCTACCTGGTGGAAACGGGTCAGGCCACGTGGACGGAATACGTCGTGCGCTTCTTCCTGCCGACCCTCGTCGGCAATGTTCTGGGCGGCGTGGCTCTCGTGGCCGCGCTCAATTTCGGGCAGGTCGTTCCCGAACTCCAATAGCGGTGGTTTCTCATGCGAATGTCCACCTTTTGTGCGCCAGGAAGCTCCAGAGCATCACGACGCCCGTGGTGATGACCTGGGACGGGAGATACGGTCCGCCGAGCCACACTGTGAAAGCGTGCATGAGAAACCAGGTCACGAGAAATCCAACGAAGGCCACCAGGGCAAAGCGCCACGTGGCCTCCCGGTGGGGCCGGTCGCTCTCGTAAGTATGCTTGCGGTTGAGCAGGTAGGACACGAGCCCTCCCGCCACATATCCGGCGAGCGTCGCAGGAACGGGGTGGGCTGCTCCTCCTTCGACCAGGGCGATGAGAAGGCCGTAATGAGCCACGGCAGCCGCAAGGCCCACTCCGAAGAAGGCGGTGAACTGACGGATCAGGCGCTGAAGGGGGCGAGAGGTGATCACGCCCCCTCGATAGCTGCTTCCCATGAGCCCGTCACCTCATCCCCTGCAGAAGTCCGGCGATCCTGCGCGAGAGAAAGCGCGGGGCGAACTTCGCCCCGATCGCACCGACCCGGTTCCGGGCCCCGGCCACAACGATCGCTCGCCTGGCCTCATAGCCGTCCACTCCGATGCGCGCGACATCCGCCGAGGACATGACCCCCGATCGGAAGAGGCGCGAATCCTTCAGGCCCGCCGTGTCGGAGAATTCGCTCTCGGTCGGCCCCGGACAGAGGGCCGTGACCGTGACTCCATGGAGCCTGGCTTCGTCGTGTAGGGCTTCGGAGAGAGACAGGACGAAGGCTTTCGTCGCGTAATAAACCGCCATGTAGGGCCCGGCCTGGAAGGCCGCGAGGGACGCGACGTTCAGGATGCCTCCCCGCCGTCGCTCGATCATTCCCGGCAGCATGAGACGGCTGAGAGAGGTGAGCGCCATGACGTTGAGGTCGATCATGGCGAGCTGCTTCTCGTGCGGAAGGGACGCGAAGTAACCGCGCAGCCCAAAGCCGGCGTTGTTGACCAGGGTATGGACCGCTATTCCCCGCTCCCGAAGCATCTCATGGAGATCCTGCGGCGCCTCCCGGTCCTCGAGATCGATCGCCAGGATCTCGACCGGCACGTCATGGGTCCGGCGGATCTCCGCGGCCAGCACTTCCAGCCGCTCGTGCCGCCGGGCCGCCAGGACGAGGGAATATTCCCGCCCCGCAAAGACGCGCGCCAGATCCGCACCGATCCCGCTGGATGCTCCCGTGATCAGCGTCCAGCGCGGCTCTTCCATCGTGGCCATCTTTTCCCACCTTCCCCTTGCCGCGGCATCCGATGGACCATAGCGCATAGGCATTGGCTGTCGAAATCATGGCTCGGCCCTTTGAATTTGCTCAAGGTGCGTGTAAGAGCCTCTCTCAACCTACAATCCGATCACATCCCGGCTGCGCTTGAAGCGCCGTAGCATTACGGCCGCGCGGCTGGACACGCCTGGGTGGCCCAATGCCAAAGCGGACAGACATCTCCTCCATCCTCATCGTCGGCGCCGGACCGATCATCATCGGCCAGGCCGTGGAGTTCGATTACTCGGGCACCCAGGCCGTGAAGGCCCTGAAGGAGGAAGGCTACCGCATCATCCTGGTGAACTCGAATCCCGCGACGATCATGACCGATCCCGATCTCGCGGACGCCACCTATGTGGAGCCGATCACTCCCGAGATCGTGGCCAAGATCATCGAGAAGGAGCGCCCCGACGCAATCCTGCCGACCATGGGCGGCCAGACGGCCTTGAATTGTGCCCTGTCGCTCAAGAAAATGGGCGTTCTCGACCGCTTCAACGTGGAGATGATCGGCGCGACGGCGGAGGCCATCGACAAGGCCGAGGACCGGCAGCTCTTCCGCGAGGCCATGACCAAGATCGGCCTCGACACCCCGAAATCGCGCCTTGCCAACGCGTCGGCCCTCAAGAAGGCCGACCGGGACGCCTACCTGGCCGAACTCGCCCGCATGGAAGCCCTCGACATTCACCCGGGCGACAAGAAGCGGATGATCGCCGCCTACAAGCTCAAGTGGGATGCCGCCGAGAACGAGCGGCGCAAGCGTTACCAGGAGCACGCCATGGGCGAGGCTCTGCTGGCTTTGGCAGAGGTGGGTCTTCCGGCCATCCTCCGCCCGTCCTTCACCATGGGCGGGACCGGCGGCGGCATCGCGTACAACCGCGAGGAGTTCCTCGACATCGTCGAGCGGGGCCTCGACGCCTCGCCGACCAACGAGGTGCTGATCGAGGAGAGCGTGCTCGGCTGGAAGGAGTACGAGATGGAGGTCGTCCGCGACAGGGCGGACAACTGCATCATCATCTGCTCCATCGAGAACTTCGACCCGATGGGGGTGCATACGGGCGACTCGATCACAGTGGCGCCGGCGCTCACGCTCACCGACAAGGAATACCAGATCATGCGCGACGCCTCCTTGGCGGTCCTGCGCGAGATCGGCGTCGAGACCGGCGGATCGAACGTGCAGTTCGCGATCAACCCGGAAAACGGGCGCATGATCGTGATCGAGATGAACCCGCGCGTGTCGCGCTCCTCGGCACTGGCCTCGAAAGCCACGGGCTTCCCCATCGCCAAGGTGGCGGCGAAGCTCGCCGTCGGCTACACCCTCGACGAGATCGCCAACGACATCACGGGGGGCGCGACGCCCGCCTCCTTCGAGCCGACCATCGACTACGTGGTCACCAAGATCCCCCGCTTCGCCTTCGAGAAGTTCCCCGGCGCCGAGCCCACCCTCACCACGGCGATGAAGTCGGTCGGCGAGGCCATGGCGATCGGCCGCTCCTTCCCGGAATCGCTTCAGAAGGCCCTGCGCTCCCTCGAAACCGGGCTCACCGGCCTCGACGAGATCGAGATCGAAGGTCTCGGCAAAGGCGACGACAAGAATGCCATCAAGGCCGCCATCGGTACGCCGACCCCGGACCGGATCCTCAAGGTGGTTCAGGCCCTGCGCCTCGGCGTCAGCCATGACGAGGTCTATGCCTCCTGCAAGATAGACCCCTGGTTCCTGGAGCAGCTTCAGGGCATCGTCGACATGGAAGCGAAGGTCAAAGCGCATGGTCTGCCGCAGACCGCCGGCGCCTTCCGCCAGCTGAAGGCTCTTGGCTTCTCGGACGCACGCCTGGCGGTGCTCGCCCACAAGACCGAGGCCGAGGTGCGCGAGTTGCGCCGCTCGCTCTCCGTCCGACCGGTCTACAAGCGGATCGACACCTGCGCGGCCGAGTTCGCCTCGCCGACCGCTTACATGTATTCGACCTATGCGGCGCCCTTCGCCGGGGCGCCTGTGGACGAATCCAACCCGTCCGACGCCAAGAAGGTCATCATCCTGGGCGGCGGACCGAACCGCATCGGCCAGGGCATCGAGTTCGATTATTGCTGCTGTCATGCCTGCTTCGCGCTCAAAGATGCGGGCTATGAGACCATCATGATCAACTGCAACCCGGAGACGGTCTCGACCGACTACGACACCTCCGACCGGCTCTATTTCGAGCCGCTGACGCAGGAGGATGTGCTGGAGATCATCGAAACCGAGCGTTCCAAGGGCACGCTCCACGGCGTCATCGTGCAGTTCGGCGGCCAGACGCCGCTCAAGCTCGCTCGTGCCCTCGAGGAGGCCGACGTGCCGATCCTCGGCACCTCGCCGGATGCCATCGATCTCGCCGAGGATCGCGACCGGTTCAAGCGCCTGCTCGACAAGCTCCACCTGAAGCAGCCGAAGAACGGCATCGCCTATTCGGTGGAGCAGGCCCGGCTGATCGCCGCCGATCTGGGCCTCCCCTTCGTGGTGCGGCCCTCCTACGTGCTCGGCGGCCGGGCCATGGCCATCATCCGCGACGAGGCTCAGTTCGAGGATTACCTGCTTGGCACCCTGCCGAGCCTGATCCCCTCGGACATCAAGGCCCGTTACCCCAACGACAAGACTGGCCAGATCAACACGGTGCTGGGCAAGAACCCCCTGCTCTTCGACCGCTATCTCTCGGATGCCGTGGAAGTGGACGTCGACTGCCTCTGCGATGGGAAGGACAGCTTCATCGCGGGAATCATGGAGCATATCGAGGAGGCGGGCATCCACTCGGGCGATTCGGCTTGCTCCCTGCCGCCGCGCTCCTTGTCTCCGGAGATCATCGCCGAGCTGGAGCGCCAGACGAAGGCCCTTGCCCTGGCTCTTGAAGTCGGCGGTCTGATGAACGTCCAGTACGCCATCAAGGACGGCACGATCTACGTGCTGGAGGTCAATCCCCGGGCCTCACGGACGGTCCCGTTCGTGGCCAAGGTCATCGGCGAGCCCATCGCCAAGATCGCCGCTCGGATCATGGCAGGAGAAAGCCTGGCGAAGTTCGGCCTGACCCCGAAGGTGCTGCCGCATATCGGCGTCAAGGAAGCCGTCTTCCCCTTCAACCGCTTCCCGGGGGTCGACGTGCTGCTCGGACCGGAAATGCGCTCGACCGGCGAGGTCATCGGCTTGGATCGCGGCTTCGGCGTAGCCTTCGCCAAGAGCCAGCTCGGCGCCGGCAGCCAGTTGCCCAAGACCGGCACCCTGTTCGTGTCCGTGCGCGACTCGGATAAGGAACGGATCCTGCCGGCGGTGCGGATGCTGGAGGAGGTCGGATTCCAGATCCTGGCGACCGCCGGGACCCAGAAGTACCTCGAAACCCAGGGCGTCAAAGCCCGGCGGATCAACAAGGTGCTGGAAGGCCGCCCGCACGTGGTCGACGCCATGAAGAACGGCGACATCCAACTCGTCTTCAATACCACCGAAGGAGCGGGCGCTCTCTCGGATTCCCGTTCACTACGACAAGCTGCCCTCTTGCATAAGATACCTTACTACACCACTCTTGCAGGAGCGGTCGCCGCGGCCGAGGGCATCAAGGCATACCTCAGCGGCGATCTGGAAGTCCGGGCGCTTCAGGAATACTTTGCCTGAGGCATCCGGCCTCACATTGGAACTGCGAAGCTTCTGGTAAGTTTTCGTTGACATGCGAGGGCGCTGGCAACAGCGGCCTCGTACCTCTTTTTGGACGAGACACACGATGGACAAGGTCCCTCTGACGATCAAGGGTTTTGCGGCGCTCGAGGAAGAACTCAAGCAACGGCAGCAGGTTGAACGCCCCCGGATCATCCAGGCGATCGCGGAAGCCCGCGCGCTTGGCGACCTGTCGGAAAACGCCGAATACCATGCCGCCAAGGAAGCCCAATCCCTCAACGAAGGCCGGATCCTTGAGCTCGAAAGCCTGATCTCCCGCGCCGAAGTCATCGATATCGCCAAACTGTCCGGCGATCGCATCAAGTTCGGCGCGACGGTGAAGCTCGTCGACGAAGACACCGAGGAAGAGAAAACCTACCAGATCGTCGGTGAGCCCGAGGCGGATGTCCGCTCGGGGCGGGTCTCGGTCGCCTCTCCGATCGCCCGCGCGCTGATGGGCAAGACCATCGGCGATACCGTCGAGGTCTCGACCCCCGGCGGCGGCAAGTCCTATGAGGTCGTCGGCGTCCAGTTCGGCGCCTGACAACGGAAAAAGGGGGCACGAACGATGAGAAATCCCATGATGTCCCCCATGTCCCGTCGCACCCTCCTGAACGCGTTCGCCTGGGCCGGCCTAGCCGGCGCAGGTCTTGCCGTGCCGGCTCGGGCCCAGAGCTTCCCGCAGGCCTTCTCGTCCTTCTCGGTCGATGTGAGCGCCCTGAAGGACAAGGGCCTGGGTCCCTTCGCCGATCTCGTGGGCGCGGCCGCCCTCGACGAGTTGCGGCGCTCCTTCGCCGATCGGGTCGATCCTCGCGGCCCCCGTCTCGTCCTTCGCCTGACGAGCGTCACCATGACGGCCTTCCCGGACAACAGCAGCGGATACAAAGGCCGAGGCGGCGGGGGCAACAGCGGGCACGATGCCCTGGAGGGCGAGGCCCTGGCCATCGGCCGCCGGGGCGAAGTTCTGGCAGGCCACCCCATGCTGGCCGTGCTCGACGTCAACACGAGCCCCCTCACGCCGAACGAGCAGGGCCGCGCCGTCGCGGTGGCTCAGCATTACGTGCGCTGGCTCAGGCGGCAGATCTGACCGCAGAGGCGGCCGAGGCCTCTTGCCCGGGTGACCGCCGGGGCTAGCCCTCGGCTTCGGCCACGTCCTCGATCGGCACCAGGGGCTCGTCCTTGATGAGGTCGAGGGTCAGGGCGGTTCGGACGTTGCGCACGTTCGGCAGGGAGGTGAGCTCCGACACGAGGCCCTGGAACGATGAAAGGTTCGGAGCCACGCATTTCATGATGAAGTCGATATCGCCCGACAGGGTCCAGCACTCGCGGACCATGGACCAGTCCTTCACCCGCTGCTGGAATTCCTGCAGCTCCTTCTTACCCTGGATGTCGAGTTGCACCATGGCGAAGCAAACGATCTCGAAGCCGAGATTCTTCGGGTCGAGGATGGCTCGGTAGGCCTTGATGATTCCGGCGCTTTCCAGCGCCCGCACCCGGCGCAGGCACGGCGGAGCCGACAGCCCGACCCGGCGGGCGAGCTCCACATTGGTGATGCTGCCGTCGGCCTGCAGTTCCTTCAGAATGGCCCAGTCGATGGAATCGAGGCGTCCGCGCACGGTAACTCCGCTCATGCATGACAAGGCCGTGGGAACTGATCGGTCAGCCTCGTCATGCGGCATCAGGTCAAAAAATCTCGTCTTGGCTGACTAGACCGTATAAGGGTTCCGCACAAGGAGGACGGGCGATTAAGTCGCAACGAACTTCATGAACTCCACAGGCTCGTTGATCGAATGTTGCGCACGGATACCGGCCTTATCACCTGGGCGCTGACCGACGGCAAGGCCGGGGACGAGCTGCAGGTCCTGAGCATTACCGACGCGCTCGGCTTGACGCCCGAAATCCGCCGCGTCCGGCCGAAGGCGCCCTTCAGCTGGTTCATGCCCTGGGGGCCCATCGATCCGCGGGAGCGTCCGGGCTCTCCTCACAGCCCCCTAGCTCCACCATTCCCCGACCTCGTCATCGCGTCCGGTCGTCGCGCCGTCGCCTATCTGCGCCACCTGAAGAAAGCCACGGGCGGGCGGGCATACACGGTATTCCTGAAGGACCCCCGTACGGGACCGACGGCCGCCGACTTCATCTGGTCTCCGACCTATGACCGTCTGCGCGGCCCGAACGTCCTCAATACCCTGACCCCGCCCCACCGGGTGTCCGCCCGACGGCTCGAGGAGGCGCGGGCCCGGCCCGATCCTCGCCTGTCTGTCCTCCCCGGCCCACGCATTGCCGTGTTGGCGGGCGGCAACAGCCGCCATCACCGGTTCTCGGACGAGGATGTCGCCCGCTTCGTCGGGCACCTGAGCGCGGTCGCCAGAACCGGGGCCGGTCTCATGGTCACGGTGTCGCGCCGCACGCCGCCCGCCTTGAGGCAGGCTCTGACGGCTCTCACGGCGGAACAGGGCGGATTCCTGTGGGAGGGCACGGGGGACAATCCCTATGTGGACCTCCTCGCCCTGGCCGACTACATCGTGGCGACGGCGGATTCCTTCAACATGATGGGCGAGGCGGCCGTGACCGGCAGGCCAATCCTGGTCTTCGAACCCTCGGGGGGACACCCGAAACTGGATGTTTACTTGCAGGCCCTTAAGGACCATGGAGTTGTGCATCCGTTCGAGGGCCGTCTTGAAGGACAGCCCTATGAACCCCTAAATTCAACACCCAAGGTCGCGGAGGCCATAGCCGAGGGCTTGAGCCGCCACCGCCGCGCTCTCGGCCTGCCGGATATCGCCCTGTCACTGGAGACCCCCTGATGGCTCATTCTCACGCCAAGCTCATCATCATCGGCTCGGGACCGGCCGGCTACACGGCAGCGATCTATGCGGCCCGCGCCCTGCTCGAGCCCGTGATGATCTCCGGTTTCCAGCCCGGCGGGCAGCTCATGATCACCACGGACGTGGAGAACTACCCGGGCTTCGCCGACGTGATCCAGGGCCCCTGGCTCATGGAGCAGATGCGCATGCAGGCAGAGCATGTGGGAACCCACATGATCTCCGACCACATCACCAAGGTGGATCTGAAGCAGCGTCCCTTCCGGCTGGAGGGCGATTCCGGCGCGACCTATACCTGCGATGCGCTGATCGTCGCGACGGGCGCCCAGGCCAAATGGCTGGGCCTTCCCTCGGAGGGCCAGTTCCAGGGCTTCGGCGTGTCGGCCTGCGCCACCTGCGACGGCTTCTTCTATCGGGCTAAGGAGGTCGTGGTGGTGGGCGGCGGCAACACCGCCGTCGAGGAGGCGCTCTACCTCGCAAACCTCGCGTCCAAGGTCACGCTCGTTCATCGCCGGGATAGCCTGCGCGCCGAGCGCATCCTGCAGGATCGCCTGTTCAAGCACCCCAAGATCGAGGTGATCTGGAACTCGGCCGTCGAGGAGATCTGCGGCAGCGAGAACCCCTCCTCCGTCACGCATGTGCGGCTGAAGAACATGGTTTCGGGCGAAACCTCCGACTTCAGGACCGATGGCGTCTTCATCGCCATCGGCCACAAGCCGTCGACCGAGCTGTTCACCGGCCAGCTGGACATGAAGTCCGGCGGCTACCTGCTGACGAAACCCGGCTCGACCGAGACGAACGTCCCGGGCGTGTTCGCGGCCGGCGACGTGACGGATGACATCTACCGGCAGGCGGTCACCTCGGCAGGCATGGGCTGCATGGCGGCGTTGGACGCCGAGCGCTATCTCGCGGCGCTCGAAGCCACCCAGGAAGCTGCCGAATAAAGTTTATTAACAACTGGTTAGTCCTCAGGCCGATTTCCTGTTGCGTCGGACCCTCGGCTCATAAGAGATAAGAGTTGCCTTGCGTCAGGAGCATGCGAGGCATGAGGGGAATGCCGTGGACTGGGACAAGATCCGGATTTTCTATACGGTCGCAGAGGCGGGAAGCTTCACGCGGGCCGGAGATGATCTGGGCTTGAGTCAGTCCGCCGTCAGCCGCCAGATCAGCGCGCTCGAGCGCGAGTTGAAGGCTCCGCTCTTCCACCGCCATGCCCGCGGTCTGATCCTCACCGAGCAGGGCGACCTGCTCTTCCGGGCGGCCCGCGACATGCGCATGCGGCTCGAAACCACCAAGGCCCGGCTCGTCGAGACGAGCGAACGCCCTTCGGGCGAGCTGAAGGTGACGACGACGGTCGGCCTCGGGTCCATTTGGCTCGCCCAGCGCATCGCCGAATTCCTCGATCTCTATCCCGACGTCCGGGTCGAGCTGATCCTGTCCAACGAGGAGCTCGACCTCGCCATGCGCGAGGCCGACGTGGCCATCCGTTTGCGCCGACCGGCTCAGCCCGACTTGATCCAGCGCCGCCTGTTCACCGTGCACTTCCACGTCTATGCCTCGGCGGACTACCTCAAGCGGTTTGGTGAGCCGAAGACCCTGGAAGACCTGGACGAGCACCGGATCGTCTCCTTCGGGGGCGATCAGCCCTCCTATCTTATGGCCGTCCACTGGCTCTCGACGGCCGGACGCGAGGGCCGCGAGCCACGCCAGTACCACTACGTGGTCAACAACATCACGGCGCTCAAACTGGCCGTCGAGACGGGCGCGGGCATTGCCGTGCTGCCGGACTATGCAGTCGTCGGCAATCCGGACCTGATCCAGATCCTGCGCGATGTGGAAATGCCCTCCCTCGACAGCTATCTCGTCTATGCCGAGGAGATGCGTTCCGTGGCCCGGGTCCAGGCCTTCCGGGACTTCCTGATTTCCAAGGCACAGCGCTGGACGTTCTGACTCCGAATCCCCTGCCAAGCTTGTTGCTTTCGGAATCGTGTCCTTCGCGTGACAAAGCCATGCGCCTAGCGCAGCCCTTTTATGAGGCATGCTGCATTGCAAATAAGCGCTTTGCGGCCGATATCACCAGTGGCTGATTTCAACGCGGCACCGCTTTCTTCCTCCCGGCGCTGCCGTGTCGGCCGTTCCCTCTGGAAGGTTTTGACTTTTGTCGGACCTCTACTTTAGCCGGGCCCTGTGCCCGGCTTTTTTCTTTTCAGGCCCTGAGATGTCGCTCAGCGAGCGTGGGACTGCTCGACCTCTTCCTTGAGCGCCCGGCGCAGGACCTTGCCCACATTGGTCTTCGGCAGGGTTTGTCTGAACTCGATCCGGCGAGGCACCTTGTAGCCCGTCAGGTTCTCCCGGCAGAACTGGCGCAACTCGTCGACGGTGAGCGCCTCATCCCTCCGGACCACATAGGCCACCACGACCTCGCCCGAATGCTCGTCTGGCAAGCCGATGACAGCTGCTTCCATGACTCCTGGATGTTTGACGATCACGTCTTCCACTTCGTTCGGATAGACGTTGAATCCGGACACCAGGACCATGTCTTTCATCCGGTCGACGATCTTGACCTGCCCGTCGGGAAGGATCACCGCCACGTCGCCGGTCCGGAACCAGCCGTCCGGAGTCATGACCTTGGCGGTCTCGTCGGGCCGCTGCCAGTAGCCCGCCATCACCTGCGGTCCCTTCACGCAGAGTTCGCCCCGTTCGCCGGGAGGCAGGATGGACCCGTCATTCGCGCGCACGGACACGTCGGTCGACGGCAGCGGGTAGCCGATGGTGCCGGTGAAGGCCTCGATGTCGAGACGGTTCGCACAGACCACGGGCGAGGTCTCGGACAGGCCGTAGCCCTCCACGATGGGCTGGCCGGTCACCTCCTTCCACTTCTTCGCGACGGCCTCCTGGGTGGCCATGCCGCCCGACACGGCGAAGACCATCTGCGAGAAATCGACCTTCTCGATGCCGGGCGCGTTGGCCAGGGCGTTGTAGAGGGTGTTGAGGCCGGACATCAGCGTGATGCGGCTCTTCTGGAGCGTCTTGACGAAGCCCGGAATGTCGCGCGGATTGGCGATGAGAAGCTGGCAGCCGCCGATCCGGGTCATCAGCATGGCGCAGACCGTCAGGGCGAAGATGTGATAGAGCGGCAGGGCCGTGACCATCACGTGGTCCTCGCGGTCGCCGAAGAAGGGCCGCATCCAGGCCTCGCACTGGAGCACGTTGGCCGCCACGTTGCGGTGGAGCAGGGTCGCGCCCTTGGCGACGCCCGTCGTGCCGCCCGTATATTGCAGGAAGGCGATGTCGTCGGGCGAAACTGGGACAGCCTGCGCCTTCTGCCGGGCGCCCTCGGCCGCGACGGCCTTGAAGGCCACGGCCCGCGGCAGGCTGAAGGGCTTCACGGCCTTCTTCACGTGGCGCGAGACCAGGTTGACGATGGCGCCCTTGAGGCCGAGCAGATCGCCCGGCGTGACGAGCACCACCCGGTCCAGGGCGAGGTCCGGCAGGGACTCCTCGACGGTGGCGGCGAAGTTCTCGAGCACGAACAGGAACCGGGCGCCGGAATCCTTCAGCTGGTAGGTCAGCTCCCGCGGGGTGTAGAGCGGGTTGACGTTGACCACCGTGCCGCCGGCGAGCAGCACCCCGAACAGGATCGCCGGGAAGGCCATCACGTTCGGCAGCATGATGGCGACCCGGTCGCCCTTCTTCAGCCCCTGCCCCTGCAGCCAGGACGCGACCGCATCGGCCTGGCGCCCCAGGGCCGCGTAGGTGATGCGCGTGCCGAAGCTCTCGACGGCGGCCCGGTTCGGGTAATCCGCCACGGCCCTGAGAAACATCTCGTTGAGAGTGCCGACCCGGGCCTCGTCGATCGTCTTGGGAACCTGCGCGGGATAGGAGGCGAGCCAGGGGCGGGCGGCGGAAGAGGAAGAGTCCGAAGCGCCTGCCGTGGCCGGCGCCGGGGTCGTGGCATTCATCATCGTCTCCGCTTCGCGGCAGGTTGGCTTCATGGGAGATGGCGTCTCCGTCAAAGCTTAACTTGGCGCGGGCAAGGCCATTTGTCGACGGGAATAGTTTAGACCTGAACGATCGTCTACAGCTCATCGGGTCCGGAGCCCAGGGCCCAAAAGGGAGAATTTCCTCTTGGGCCCTGTCGATCCTGACGTCCCGCGTCGCTCAATGCGCCTTCTGCAGCACCATCTCGGCCGGACGGCCGCTCAGCTCCGCCATGTGGTCGAACCGGGTCGAGAAGGATCCGACGCCGGCCGTCGCGGAGCGCAGCTCGACGATGAGGTCGCCGATCTCCGATTCCGGGATGGTGGCGCTGAGCACCTGCCAGCCCGACCAGCCTGGCCGCTCGTCGTAGCCCAGGATCTGCCCGCGCCGCCCGGTCACCAGGGCGGTCGCCTTGGACAGGGCCTCGGACGGGATCGTGATCTCGACCGACAGCACCGGCTCCAGCAGCACGGGCTTCGCCTTGGGAAGCGCCTCGGCCAGGGCGAGCCGGGCGGCCGCCTGGAAGGCGGCGTCGGACGAATCCACCGTGTGGTAGGACCCGTCGGTGAGCGTCACCGCAAGGTCGACGACCGGGAAGCCGAGGGGCCCTGACTTGAGCGCATCCCGCACACCGGTCTCCACGGACGGGATGTACTGGCGCGGCACCACCCCGCCGGTGATGTGGTCCTGGAACGCGAACCCCTCCCCGCGCGGCAGCGGCTTGATCTCGATCATCACGTCGCCGAACTGGCCATGCCCGCCGGTCTGCTTGCGGTGGCGCCCGCGGGCGGATGCCGGCAGCTTGATCGTCTCGCAATAGGCCACCCTCGGCCTGGCCGTCTCGACCCCGACCTGGAACCGGGAGGCGAGCTTTTCGACGGCGACCCGCAGATGCATCTCGCCCTGGCCATGGAGCCGGATCTCGCCCATTTCAGGCCGGTTCTCGACGGCCAGGGACGGATCCTCCTCGGTGATCTTGGCCAGCGCGCTCGACAGGCGCACGTCGTCCTTGCGGTCCTTCACCTTGAGGGCCAGCACGTAGACGGGCTCGGGCGGCACCGGCGACACGATGGCGTCCGGGCGCGCCTTTCCGGCCGCGAAGGCATCCCCGGTGGCGATGCCCTCCAGGCGGCCGAATCCGACCGTCTCGCCGGCCGCGGCCTCGCCCTTGCGGTTCATGGTCGAGCCGACCAGGGTGGCGAGGCTGCCGATCCGCGCCTCCGCGCCGCGGGCCCCGACCACGGTATCGCCCTCGCGGAAGGCGCCGCGCATGATCCGCGCGACGGTGAGCTTGCCGCCCTGGCCCATGTGCAGGGTCTTCATGGCCTGGGCGAGCGGCGCCCCTTCCTCGGACAGGCCGAGGCGCGCGCGGGTCTGCGTGAGGCCGGGCGCCTCATGGCGCAGGGCCTTGAGCAGCCGCGTGATGCCGTTGCCGCGCTCGGCGGAGCCGATCAGGGCCGGCACCACGTGCCGCTCCCGCAGCTCCTTCGACAGGTCGTCGAAGATCTGGTCGCGCGGCGGCTCGATCTCGGAGATCAGCTCCTCCATGAGCGCGTCGTCGTAATCGGCCAGGCGCTCGAGCATGGCGAAGCGCGCCTCCTTCTCCCGGGGCAGCTCGCCCTCGGGCAGGTCGACGATCTCGCTCGGCGCATGTTCGCGGTAGATGAAGGCGCGCTCCAGGGCGAGGTCGATGAAGCCGATCGCGATGCCGTCCTTCCAGAGCGGGATCTGGCGCAGGAGCAGCGGCGTGCGCGAGGCCTGCTGCAGCAGCGCCAGGGTCTCGCGGATGCGCTGGGTCGCCGTGTCGATCTTGTTGATGAACAGGAAGCGCGGGATGTCCGCCTCCTCCAGTTCCCGGAGGATGACCTCAAGGGCCGGGATCTTGCGCTCGTCCGCCTCGCAGACGACGACCGCCGCGTCGCAGACCGGCGTGACGTTGCGCATCTCGTGCAGGAATTCCGTCGAGCCGGGGCAGTCCACGAAGGTCATGCTCTCGCCGAGGAACTCGACGGTGGCCACGTTGGGCTCGATGCTCATGGCGTGGGCGCGGGCTTCCGCGCTCGCATCGCCGATGCTGTCCCCGTTGGACACGCGGCCCGCCCGCGAGATCGCACCGGTGCGCTCCAGGATCGCTTCCAGGAGCGTGGTCTTGCCGCTCTGAAACGGGCCGACGATTGCGATGCATCGCGGGCCCGAACCTAGTCTGCCGTTGGGTGCCATAGGGTGTCATCCTCCCTGCCCCCACTTCCGACGCTCTCTTCACGGACGCGTTACCGTGAATGCTCTGCCTCGGATGGTGAGTTGGCAAGAGGTCTTTTGAGGGCGCCGATGGGGCAGGAAGGGGCACGCTCGCGTTCGGCCGTTCCGCGCATCCGCGCCGGATACACGCGACGTTGTCGCCGGCCTTGTGCTGGTGATCCCGATGGATTAAAGCGCCGAGCCTCACCAGGTCGAGATGGCCGGGACAAGCCCGGCCATGACATGGATGCAGGAGTGCCCGCCTACCGGGCCCGGCGCAGCTCGAAATCCGCGACCCCGAGGGCGAAGTTGACGCCGGTCTGGCCGCCGACCGAGAGGGGCTGGAGCGAGATGCTCCGGTTCGAGCCGCCGACCAGCACGTTCGCCCCGACGCCGGCGCCCGCCGTGGCCTCGGCGGCTCCGCCCACATAGCTGCCGGCGAGCGACCCCGGCGCCACGCTGCCCCGGGAGAGCACCGCCCAGGTGAGGACGCCGCCACGGGTCGCCCCGATGTCGAGCCCGAACCGTCGGATCGTCCCCACATAGCGCTCGTTGGGCCCGCGCCGCGGATTGAAGGTGCAGAGCGTGGTCCTCTGCGACGTGACGATGAGCCCGATCCCGCCCGACACGCTGCAGGACAGGACACCCGCACGCCCCCGGTTCTGGGCCTGGGCATCCGTGGTCCCCAGGCAGGCGACGGCGGCGAGAGCGGCAACGGACAGAGCAACGCGGCGCATGGTGATCTCCTCAGCATGGTCAAGCTTAGCGATCAACGGCCCAGGCGCGGAGCCGTTCCACGGGCGCGTTGGCGATCCCGGATGAGGCATCGGGGCGACGCGGCCCGCATTACCCATTCCTCCACGTCATGGCCGGCCTCGTGCCGGCCATCCCGATACGGTGAGGCACGGCGCTTTTCATGATCGGGATCACCGGGACGAGCCCGGTGATGACGTGGAGGTTCGGGTGTGCCGGCTCGCATTCGCTCGACGTCACGGCCCTCCCCGAACTTGACCTGGGGATCGGTCCCGGCTGTCCCACCGCCATTCCGTCACGCTCTGCCTGTCCCGGCCATCCGATCAGACGAGCGCTGCCCCTCACACGATCGGGATCACCGGCACAGGGCCGGTGATGATGTCGAAGGTGGAGGCACCACACGGCCAACCTCTCCCTCTCACGTCCTCCACGCCCTCCGTTCGGAGAGTAGCCCAAGGGAAGAATTGATTCTATATAGTGTCACATTGAAGGCGGCTGGGGGGCCGCTTTTTTATTGATTGAAGGGCCGACTATGTTCCTGAATGTGCAATCCGTCTTCAAGCCGACGAGCGACCTGATTCAGAAACGCGTCTCGACCAGGGCCGATGGCACGGAGGGATTGGGCGAGAGCACCGATGCCCAGTTCAGCCCGGACGGGCGCTTTGTGGTGTTCACAAGCGACGCCCCCGATCTCGTCCCCGGCGGCACGAACGGAAAATATCACGTCTTCCTCAAGGAACTGAGCACCGGCGCCGTCACCCTCCTCTCGGCTGCGGGCAACACCCAGGCAAACGGCCCGAGCAACGCCCCCAAGTTCAGCCACGACGGGCGTTATGTCGTGTTCCACAGCGAGGCCAACAACCTGGTGACCGGCGACGGCAATGGGGCGAGGGATGTCTTCCGCAAGGACCTGACCACGGGAGCCATCACCCGCATCTCCACCACGTCGAATGGAACAGAGTTGAACGGCAGCAGCTCTGGAGGTGAGTTGAGCCCAGACGGGAACTTCCTGGTTTTCAGGAGCGACGCTGCAAATTTGGGCGTCAGCAGCGTGATTTCCCCGGAGATTTTCCTCAAGAACCTGACCACCGGGGCCGTCACCCGCATCACGGTTGCCGCAGACGGAACATCGGCAAGCGTCAGCGGCATCAACGCCCATTTCAGCCCGGACGGCCGCTTCCTGATATTCGAAAGCAGCTCGTCCAAGCTGGTTGACGGCGACACAAACAATGCCACTGACATTTTCCGCAAAGAGTTGAATACCGATAAAGCTATCGCCCGCATCTCCACCACTGCAGACGGTACAGAGGCAATCGGCGGCTATAGCCGCCTCGCTCAGTTCAGCCCCGACGGGCATTCCATCGTGTTCGAAAGCGCTGCCTCCAATCTGGTCGCCGGCGATGACAACGGCGTAGCAGACATCTTCCTCAAGAACCTGGACACCGGTGCCATCACCCGCCTTTCCACTGCCGCAGATGGGACACAGGCGGACAACTCCAGCAATGAGCCTCGGTTCAGCCCGGACGGGCGTTACGTGGTGTTCGAGAGCGATGCCACAAACCTCGTCGCCGGCGACAACATTGGCAAACGTGACGTCTTCCTCAAGGACCTGGTGACGGGCGGGATCACCCGTCTCTCGACCAAGGTCGATGGCACGGACGTGAACTCCGACAGCTATACTGCTCAGTTCAGTCCCGATGGGCGCTTCGTCACGTTCGAAAGCGAGGCACCCAACCTGGTGGCCAACGACGGCAACAATGCCAGCGACATCTTCCTGGTCGACCTGCTCTACAAGGCCAACGCGGCCGCCATCCTGGACGGCCGCTTCCTCGAGACCACGCTCGGCGTCGGCGGCGCCTCGAGCGTCAGCATCGCCTGGGGCGACGGCACCACGTCCGCGGCCACGCCCGTGGCCGGCACGGTCAGCCTGCACCACGCCTATGCGACCCCCGGCCGCCAGAGTACCGTCGTCACCCTGGTCGAGGGCGCGCTCACCTGGGCCGTCGCCCACAGCATCGATCTCGCGGCCGGCACGATGGCGCGCAACACTGCCGTGTTCGACACCCTCTCCGGCAGCGCCGGCGACGACACCCTCTCGGGCGACGCCTTCGCCAACATCCTCAACGGCGGCGCCGGCCACGACCGGCTCGACGGCGGCGCCGGCGCCGACGTGCTCAGCGGCGGGGCCGGCGACGACACCTATGTGACGGATGGGGCGGACACGATCATCGAAGCACCGGGCGGCGGCACCGACACGGTGATCGCCGGCGCCAGCTTCTCGCTGGAAGCCCTGGCCCAGGTCGAGAACCTCACGGCGAGCGGCAGCGCCGGCGTGAGCCTCACCGGCAACGCGCTCGCCAACACGCTCACCGGCAACGCCGGCGCGAACCGCCTCGATGGCGGCGCCGGCGCGGACGTGCTCAGCGGCGGGGCCGGCGACGACACCTATGTCACCGACGGGGCGGACACCATCGTCGAGCTGGCCCATGGCGGCCTCGACACGGTGATCGCGAGCGCCAGCCTGTCGCTGGCGGCGCTTGGCGAGGTGGAGAACCTCACGGCGGCCGCCGGCACGGCGCGGCTGGCGCTCACCGGCAACGCGCTCGCCAATGCGCTCATCGGCAATGCCGGGGCGAACCGGCTCTCGGGCGGGGCGGGCGCCGACCGGCTGATCGGCGGGCTCGGCCAGGACAGCCTCACGGGCGGCTCCGGGCGCGACGTGTTCGCCTTCGACGACCGCGACACGGCTGCGTCGACGCGCCGGGCCGACACCATCCTCGACTTCTCGGGCCGGCAGGGCGACCGGCTCGACCTGAAGGCGATCGACGCCAACACGCGGAAAAGCGGCGACCAGGCGTTCGCGTTCATCGGCACGAAGGCGTTCAGCCGGGCCGGCGAGCTGCGCTACGAGAAGACGAAGGGCGCCACTTACGTCTATCTCAACACCGACCGCGACAAGGCGGCCGAGGCGGTGATCAAGCTCAAGGGCGCGCTCGACCTGCACAAGGGCTGGTTCGTGCTCTGAGGGCGGCTCATCGCCTCCTGGTCAGGGCCGGCCCCGGACCTGGTCCGGGGATCAGTCCCGGCCATCGCGACGGGACGAGCGCCGCGCGTCTACAATCGGGATCACCGGGACAAGCCCGGTGATGACGTGGCAGGATGGTACGGGGCGCCGGGTTCACCCTCACCCTGTCATGGCCGGGCCTGTCCCGGCCATCCCGATACGATAAAGCGCAGTGCTTCAAGCCATCGGGATCACCGGCACAAGGCCGGTGATGACGAAGGACGGTGATGACGGCGAGCAGGGAGCGAGGAAGGTGACCGGCCTGCATCGGCCCGTCGCCGGACCGGGAGCGCCCGTCACCCGTCCTGATGCTCGCCGCGCCGCACGATGCGCATGGCCGTGATCGTCACCGGGCCGGCGCGCAGGAGGTTCATGGCCGAGACGATCATCTCGGCCAGCCGCTCGGGCGTGACGCTGTCGCCCGCGATGTCGAGGAGGAAATCCTTCGCCTCCACGTGGCCGCCATTGGTGAAGTCGACGCGGGCGTCGAACTTCACGCGATGCGTGGAGGCGGGATCGGCCCGATAGGGCTGCGCCGCAGGATCCGGATGGAAGGTCCGTGGCAGGTCCATCAGCGCATTCCCCGGCGGTCGCTCATCACAGTCTCACCTCGGCAACCAATGGCCCGTCCCTCTCCCGTCATCACCGGCCTTGTGCCGGTGATCCCGACCGGGAG
The DNA here is from genome assembly GCF_013307435.2 of Microvirga terrae. Classification (NCBI taxonomy): domain Bacteria; kingdom Pseudomonadati; phylum Pseudomonadota; class Alphaproteobacteria; order Hyphomicrobiales; family Methylobacteriaceae; genus Microvirga; species Microvirga terrae. Next base: position 1,439,679 of record NZ_CP102845.1, on the reverse strand, counting down.
AGCGTTGCGCTTCACCGCATCGGGATGGCCGGCACGAGGTCGGCCATGACGACGCGGGGTCCGATGCGTCATCGCAGGCTTCCGCAGAAGCGCTGGATGCGGTGGCAGGCATCTTCCAGCGCCGCGTTGGACGTCGCGTAGGAGATGCGGAAGTTGGGGCCGAGGCCGAAGGCCGAGCCGTGCACGGCCGCGACGCCCTCGGCTTCCAGCAGCTCGGACACGAAGTCCTCGTCGGTCTCCAGCACCTTGCCCGACGGCGCGGTCTTGCCCATCGCGTCGGCGCAGGACGGATAGACGTAGAACGCGCCTTCCGGCATCGGGCACTTGAGGTATTTCGACTGGTTGAGCATGGACACCACGAGGTCGCGGCGCTCCTGGAACGCCTTCCTGAACACCGTGAGGTGATCCTGCGGCCCGTCGAGCGCCTCCACGGCGGCCCATTGCGAGATCGAGGCGGCGCCCGACGTCTGCTGGCCCTGCACGAAGTCCATCGCGTTGATCAGGTGCTGCGGACCGGCCGCGTAGCCGATGCGCCAGCCGGTCATGGCATAGGCCTTCGACACGCCGTTCATGGTGAGCGTGCGCTCGTAGAGGTTCGGCTCGACCTGGGCGGGCGTGACGAACTCGAAATCCCCGTAGGTCAGGTGCTCGTACATGTCGTCGGTGAGCACCCACACGTGCGGATGGCGCATGAGCACGTCGGTGATCGCCTTCATCTCCGCGCGCGAATAGGCCGCGCCGGTCGGGTTCGACGGCGAGTTGAGGATGATCCACTTGGTCTTCGGCGTGATGGCGCGCTCGAGCGGCTCGGGCTGGAGCTTGAAGTTGTGCTCCATGGTGCAGTCGACGAAAACCGGCTTGCCGCCGCACAGGCCGACCATCTCCGGATACGACACCCAGTAGGGCGCCGGGATGATGACCTCGTCGCCCGGGTTCAGGGTGGCGAGCAGCGCGTTGTAGATCACCTGCTTGCCGCCCGTGGACACGATGGTCTGCGAGGGCTTGTAGTCGAGGCCGTTCTCGCGCTTGAACTTGCGGGCGATGGCCTCGCGCAGGGGCACGATGCCGGAGACCGGCGTGTACTTGGTCTCGCCCCGGCGGATCGCCGCGATGGCCGCTTCCTTGATGGTGTCGGGCGTGTCGAAATCCGGCTCGCCGACGGAAAGGCTGATCACGTCCCGCCCCTGAGCTTTCAGATCCCGCGCTTTCTGCGTGATGACGATGGTGGCAGACGGCTTGATGCGGGAAAGGGCGTCAGACAAAAAGCCCATGGGAATCCTCCGATCGGGGCGTTAGATAGGGACCGTGACGGCGGCGGACCCTAATGCATCGGACCCAAAAGTGGAATCCACTTTTAGGATCCAATCCGATGCTTTATTCCAGAATGAGAGCATCGTTGATGCGGAAAACCGGATCCACTTTTCCGCACGATGCTCTAAAGCGGCCAAGCCGCCCAAGCAAGCAAAACAGCAAGCAGAACCGGCCTATCCCGGCCCGTTTTCGAGGAGCCGCCTTTTCCGATGAGCACATCCCTCACCCGCCGCCTCGCGCTCGGCCTCGTCGCCGGCGCGGCCCTCTTCGCCGGCGCCGCCGCCGCCCAGGATTTCCCGACCCGCGTCATCAAGATGGTGGTGCCCTACCCGGCCGGCGGGCCGACCGACGTGATCGCCCGCATCGTGGCCGAGGAGATGGGCAAGTCGCTGGGCCAGAACGTGATCGTCGAGAACCTCGCCGGCGCCTCGGGGGCGGTCGGCACCCGGGCGGTCGCCAAGGCCGAGCCCGACGGCTACACGATCGTGTTCGGCAACAACCAGACCCACGGGAACAACATGTTCCTGCTCAAGGAGCCGGGCTACGACGCCGTGAAGGACTTCGCCCCGCTCGCGGGCGCGGGCGCCTTCGAGCACGTCTTCGTGGTGAGGAACGACCTGCCGGCCAAGACCATCCCGGAGCTGATCGCGCTCGCCAAGCAGGATCCCGGCAAGCTGAACTACGGCTCGACGGGCGTCGGCTCCGGCTCGCACCTCGCGACCGAGCTGTTCATGACCCGCACGGGCACCAAGATGACCCACGTGCCGTTCCGGGGCGCCGCCCCGCTGGTGACGGAGATCATGGCGGGCCGCATCGACGTGTCGAACTCGACCCTGCCCAGCGTGCTCGCCCAGTTCCAGGCCGGGCAGATGCGCGCCATCGGCATCGCGAGCCCGCAGCGCAACCCGCAGGCGCCCGACGTGCCGACCCTGCGCGAGCAGGGCATCACCGATGCGGACGCGGAATCCTGGGCCGCCTTCTTCGCCCCGGTGAACACCCCCAAGCCGGTCCTCGACAAGCTGTCCGGCACGATCATCGCGATCCTCAACAAGCCCGACGTCAAGGAGCGCATCACCAAGCTCGGCTTCACCCTGAACGTGCGCGACCCGGAGGCGTTCAAGCCCTATCTCGCCAAGGAGATCCAGACCTGGGCCGAGATCATCAAGGCGGCCGGCATCAAGGCCGAGTGATCGGCATTTCCCCGAGATGGCCGGGACAGGCCCGGCCATCTCGATACGAAGGGCGCGGCGTTTCACACAATCGGGATCACCGGGACGAGCCCGGTGATGACATCGAGGGGGAGCAGAACCCATGCAGCGTCACCAGGGCCGCCTGATCGACCACATCCACCTGCGGGTCTCGGACCTCGAGGCGAGCCGGCGCTTCTACCGGGCCGTCCTGGAGGCGGTCGGCCGCACGTTCACCTCGGAGAGCCCGGAGCATTTCGCCTGCGACGAATTGTGGGTCGACCGGGCGGACGGGCCGGTGTCGCGGGTCCATCTCGCGTTCCAGGCCCGGGATCGGGAGGCGGTCCACGCCTTCCATGCGGCGGCCCTCGCGGCCGGCGGGCGCGACAACGGCGGGCCCGGAGAACGCTCCTATCACCCAGGCTATTATGCCGCGTTTGTCCACGACCCCGACGGCCACAATATCGAGGCGGTTCATCATGGGCCGGCCGAGCGCACTGCGGAATCCGTGATCGTCACGCCGAAACCATGAGCCCGCGCTGCCACAATCGTTAATAATTAGTTAACGCCGACACTTAGCCGAGAAACCGGATGCGACACTTTCGGATAGGGCTGGAACTTTCTTGAATCGCACAGGTTTTTCTCCCGTAGCCTCCTTTGGTTGCTGGGACCTGGACCAATGAAAACTTTCCGGCCAAGAAACGCCTATCATGTTTCCTCCCGCGCCCACCGCCTGGACCCGCGTCAGGAAAGCCGCCGCTCGCTTGCCCTCGTCATGCTGCTGGGCCTCGCGACGCTCTCCGTGATGGCCACCACCCAGACCCTGTCGGCCCAGGACCCGAAAACCGTCCACGTGTATTCTCCGCGATAACGCGTGAGTGAACGGCGGCACGGTTGACGGCCCGTCTCAGGAGTTTAGCTCTCCGGCATCGTGAAAGGCGGAGAGAATCCCAGATGCTGAGCCCCCGTATCGCCCTGACCTGCGCGCTTGCTTTCGGCGCCCCCCTCTCCTCCGCCCTCGCCCAGGACACCCAGCGCTTTCGCACCGACAAGATCGAGGTGATCGTCGAGACGGTGGCGCGCAATCTCGAAAATCCCTGGGGCCTCGCGTTTCTCCCCGACAATCGCCTGCTGGTGACGGAACGGTCCGGCCGCCTGCGCATCGTCGATGCCGGCGGCAACCCATCCGAGCCGATCAAGGGCCTTCCGCGTCTGTCCGTCCGCGGCCAGGGCGGGCTCCTCGATGTGGCGCTCGATCCCGCCTTCGCGCAGAACCGCCTGGTCTATCTGAGCTTCGCCGAGGACCGCGGCGAAGGCCGCAACGGCACGAGCGTGGCGCGGGGGCGCCTCAGCCAGGATGGCACGGCTCTCGAGGGCACCGAGGTGATCTTCCGCCAGGAACCGTCCTATGCCGGCACCCACCATTTCGGATCGCGCCTGGTCTTCGGCCGGGATGGCAATCTCTTCGTGACGCTCGGCGAGCGCAACGACCTGCGCGACAAGGCCCAGAACCTCAACAACCACCTGGGCAAGATCGTGCGCATCAAACCCACGGGCGGCGCCGCACCCGACAATCCCTTCCTCGATCGCGAGGATACCCGCCCGGAGATCTGGTCGTCCGGCCATCGCAACGTGCAGTCGGCGGCCCTTCACCCGACCACCGGCGAACTCTGGACCGTGGAGCACGGGGCGCGGGGCGGCGACGAGGTCAACATCCCGCAGAAGGGCCGGAACTACGGCTGGCCGGTGATCTCCTACGGGGTGCATTACTCGGGCCAGAAGATCGGCGAAGGCACGAAGAAAACCGGCCTGGAGCAGCCGGTCTATTTCTGGGACCCGTCCATCGCGCCCTCCGGCATGGCCTTCTACACGGGCGACCAGTTCCCGGCGTGGCGCGGCAGCATCCTGGTCGGGGCGCTGGCCGGCAAGCTCGTCACGCGGCTTGAGACCAACGGCAACCGGGTGACCGGCGAGGAGCGCATGCTGCAGCAGCTCGGCGAGCGCATCCGCGACGTGCGCCAGGGCCCGGACGGCCTCGTCTATCTCCTGACGGATTCCCGCAACGGCCGCATCCTGCGCATGAAGCCCGCGACATAATGATCCGCGGGCGGGTCTCCGGGCGCGCCATCCGGGCCTGGATGATCCCGGCCCCGCAGCCGGTGCATCGTGCGGACCCGGAGGGCCGCGTCAGCGGAACCTGGACCCGGTTCTCCGCCACGACGATGCTCACATCCATGACGAAGCATGGGATCCGATGCTTGAGAGGCCCTCTGTTCGGAGAGTAGCCCAAGGGAATGATCGCCTGTTAAGCAATGTCGTTCGCGCGCGGCTGGGGGGCTGCGTGTCTTGATTGCTTGAGAGCCCGACCATGTTCCTGTCCGTGCAATCCGTTGTCCGTCCGACGAGTGCCGATACCCTGAGGCGGGTGTCGACGGCCGCCGACGGAATGGAGAGACTGGGCAACAGCTCCGACGCCCAGTTCAGCCCGGACGGACGCTCCATCGTATTCGCGTCCGACGCTCCCCTGGTCGCCGGCGACGACAATCACAAGGCCGATATCTATATCAAGGATCTGATCACGGGCGCGATTACTCGTGTCTCAACGGCAGGCACCACGCAGGCAAACGAATTCAGCACCAATGCCCGGTTCAGCCCGGACGGGCGCTTCGTGCTGTTCGAGAGCCTCGCAGACAACTTGGTCGCCGGCGACAACAACCACAGCGCCGACATTTTCATGAAGGAGCTGAGCACCGGCGTGATTACGCGCCTGTCGGTGGATCAGAACAAGCTCGATGCAAACAACGGCAGCTATGACGCGCGGTTCAGCCCGGATGGGCGTTTCATCGTGTTCGAGAGCGACGCCTCCAATCTCGTGGCCGGTGATCCCGACAACCAAGCGACCGACATCTTCCGCCTGGAGCTGAGCACCGGCGTCGTCGAATGCGTTTCGACCGTCAACGGGATCTTCGGAAATCATTACAGCTATGGCGCTCGGTTCGGTCCGGACGGGCGCTCCGTCGTGTTCACCAGCGATGCCGACAATCTGGTCGCCGGCGACAACAACGGCAAAGCCGACATCTTCCTCAAGAACCTGGACACCAAGGAAGTCACGCGCATCTCCGTCGCAAAGAACGGCGCCGAGGCGAACAACGGCAGCTACAATGCCCAGGTCAGCCCTGACGGGCGTTCCATCATGTTCGAAAGCGTTGCCTCCAACCTCACTGCCGATGGGACTGAAGCCGAAGACGGCTACTCGGATATCTTCGTCAAGGACATGACAGCTCCGAACGGCGATGTCGTTTGCGTCTCCAAGGCCCAGAACGGAACGAAGGCCAACGGCGACAGCTACAACGCCCGGTTCAGCCCGGACGGACGTTACGTGGTATTCGAAAGCTATGCCGACAATCTGGTTGCCGGCGACGACAACGGCGTAGCCGACATCTTCCTCAAGAACCTGGACACCAAGGAGGTCACGCGCATCTCCATCGCGACCAGCGGCATGGAGACGACCTTCGGCAGCTTCGATGCTCAGTTCAGTCCCGATGGGCGCTTCGTCACGTTCGAAAGCGAGGCACCCAACCTGGTGGCCAACGACGGCAACAATGCCAGCGACATCTTCCTGGTCGACCTGCTCTACAAGGCCAATGCCGCTGCCATCCTGGACGGCCGCTTCCTCGAGACCACGCTCGGCGTCGGCGGCGCCTCGAGCGTCAGCATCGCCTGGGGCGACGGCACCACCTCCGCGGCCACGCCCGTGGCCGGCACGGTCAGCCTGCACCACGCCTATGCGACCCCCGGCCGCCAGAGTGCGGTCGTCACCCTGGTCGAGGGCGCGCTCACCTGGGCCGTCGCCCACAGCATCGATCTCGCGGCCGGCACCATGGCGCGCAACACTGCCGTGTTCGACACCCTCTCCGGCAGCGCCGGCGACGACACCCTCTCGGGCGACGCCTTCGCCAACATCCTCAACGGCGGCGCCGGCCACGACCGCCTCGACGGCGGCGCCGGCGCCGACGTGCTCAGCGGCGGGGCCGGCGACGACACCTATGTGACCGACGGGGCGGACACCATCGTCGAGCTGGCCCTTGGCGGCACCGACACGGTGCTCACGAGCGCCAGCCTGTCGCTGGCGGCGCTTGGCGAGGTGGAGAACCTCACGGCGGCGGCCGGCACGGCGCGGCTGGCCCTCACCGGCAATGCGCTTGCCAACATGCTCATCGGCAATGTCGGGGCGAACCGGCTCTCGGGCGGGGCGGGCGCCGACCGGCTGATCGGCGGGCTCGGCCAGGACAGCCTCACGGGCGGCTCCGGGCGCGACGTGTTCGCCTTCGACGACCGCGACACGGCTGCGTCGACGCGCCGGGCCGACACCATCCTCGACTTCTCGGGCCGGCAGGGCGACCGGCTCGACCTGAAGGCGATCGACGCCAACACGCGGAAAAGCGGCGACCAGGCGTTCGCGTTCATCGGCACGAAGGCGTTCAGCCGGGCCGGCGAGCTGCGCTACGAGAAAGCGAAGGGCGCCACTTACGTCTATCTCAACACCGACCGCGACAAGGCGGCCGAGGCGGTGATCAAGCTCAAGAGCGCGCTCGACCTGCACAAGGGCTGGTTCGTGCTCTGAGGGCGGCTCATCGCCTCCTGGTCAGGGCCGGCCCCGGACCTGGTCCGGGGATCAGTCCCGGCCATCGCGACGGGACGAGCGCCGCGCGTCTACAATCGGGATCACCGGGACAAGCCCGGTGATGACGTGGCAGGATGGTACGGGGCGCCGGGTTCACCCTCACCCTGTCATGGCCGGGCCTGTCCCGGCCATCCCGATACGATAAAGCGCAGTGCTTCAAGCCATCGGGATCACCGGCACAAGGCCGGTGATGACGAAGGACGGTGATGACGGCGAGCAGGGAGCGAGGAAGGTGACCGGCCTGCATCGGCCGTCGAAGCTCCGTCAGCGTCCCTGGAAGATGAAGAAGGCGCCCGACGCGATGAGGGCGAAGCCGATGAGGTGGTTCCAGCCCAGCGGCTCCTTCAGGTAGAGCACCGAGAAGATCGCGAAGACCACCAGGGTGATGACCTCCTGCATGGTCTTGAGCTCGGCCGCCGAATAGACCTCCGAGCCGATCCGGTTGGCCGGAACGGCGAACCAGTACTCCACGAAGGCGATGGCCCAGCTGGCCATGACGGCGATCCAAAGGGGCGACGTCTTGAACTTCAAATGCCCGTACCAGGCGAAGGTCATGAAGACGTTCGATGCGATCAGCATCAGGACGGGCGTCGTATGGGGGCTCATGGAAGGGACCGGCACGTGAGGGAAAGGTGCCCCTGCCCTATTCCTTCGGGACGACGTGTCAAGCGTCCCGATGGACGCGTCTCTCTAAGGACGGCTCATCGGACCCATGCCTTATGGTGAGCCCCTTCCGTCGTGGCCGGCCCTGTGCCGGCTATCCCGATCTCTTCGAATGCCGCGCCTCATCGCATTGAGATCACCGGCACAAGGCCGGTGATGACGTGGGAGGATGTCAGGACCCGCCATCCCGACACGGATCCGGTTTTTGCATTGCCTTCGCTGCCATCCCCCGCGCTACCGCGCGCCGAGACGCTGCAGCACCTGAGAGCCGCCCGCGATCTGCGGGTTGGACGGGTCGAAGCCTTCCCGCCGCTCCCGATCCGTCACGAGGCCGCGGGCCCGCTCGAAGGCGACGTCCAGGCGGCGCTCGCCGCGCAGGGCCCGGTTGAAGAAGGCATCGCCGAAATAGGTCCAGGTCGCCCCGTCGCGGCAGCCGAAGGACGGCCTGTCGGCCGCGGCCGCCGTGATGACGAGGGTGCGGGCGTCGGCCAGCTCCCGGGCGAAGATGCCCGAATAGCAGGCCGAGACGATCAGGACCCGGTGCTGCGCCCGGGTCCGGTCGAGGAGCTGCCGCACATCGCCCGGCGTGACGAGGCGCGCGTCGCGCCCGGACACCAGCCCGATGCCGTCGGGGCCGCCATGGGACGTGAGGACGAGCACCACGACGTCCTCGGCCGGATCGAGAACCTGCCCGGCCGCCGCTGCGGCCGCCATCAGGAATTGCGGCGTCGCCCCGGCCCGGCGCTTGGTGTTGGAGCGGACGACGGAGCGTCCCTTCGCGTCGAACTGCGCTTCGAGGATCCGCGCCGCCCCCCGGGCCTCGCTCTCGAATACGCTCTGCGGGCCCCATAGCCCGAAGGAGAGGACGTAGACGTCCGTCCGGCCCGGACGCTGCTGCGCCAGACCGGCCGTCTGCCCGAGGGACGGCGCGGCCCCGCCGAGCGCGACGAGGAGCCCGAGCATGCAGGAAGCGATCAACCGACGCATGAAACCACCCCAGATCCTCCCCAGCTTAGGCGCAACATCCTTTCGGCGCCAGAGGCGCCTGATCCGGCTGAACCGAATGCCGTCTTCCGGGTTTCTCTGTCAGTCCGTCAAGATTCATCTCCGGATTCATCACAACGAGGGTTTTATGGATATCGCGCTCGACAAGGTTTGCGAACTCATTCTCCGGGTCAGGGCCATCGACGTGAAGGAAGGCATCACCGATCCGGCGTCGGGCTCGAACCCTATCGACGACGGCAGCATCGATTCCCTCACCGCCTCGCCGGACGACGCCACCGAGGACGAGCTGCGCGACGTGATCGCGGGCCTCAACGACGACGAGCGCGCCGACCTGATCGCCCTCGTGTATATCGGCCGCGGCGACATGGAGCCCGAGGAATGGGGCGCCGCCGTGCGGCTCGCCCGGGAGCGCGAGGAAGCGAGCTCGCTCTCCACCGCCGACTGGCTCATCGGCATCCCGAATCTCGCCGACCTCCTGGACGAGGGCCTCAACGCCATGGGGCGCAGCTGCGTCTGAGGCCCCGCGCCTGAGGCGCCGGGCATCAACTCTCCGCGAGGCTGCCCGGAGCTGGCATCGGACGGGATATTTCCCTGTGAATCGGCGTCGCCCGCACGGCGACGGCGCCCTAATTGTGACATGGATCGGGCTAATACTCCGGCCTAATCCCAAAGGAGGATCCCATGACTCCGCGCCTGCCCCCGGAGAACCCGGACAATGACGAGCAGAGCGAGCTGCTTCAGGCCGTGCACCGGGCCCTGAACGATCTCGCGCCGGTCAACGATCCGGTCGAGCCCCTGCCCGTCGCCCCGGCGAAACCCGACCTGCACGCGGCTCCGTCGCCGGACGAGACCGAGGTCGAGATCGACCGCATCGAAGCCTATCTGAGGGGTCCGACGGCGTTCACCGCCTGACCCCACCCCGTCCGCCCTGCGTCCGGCCCTCACGCAGGGCGAGGACCTTGCAGGCGAACCCTTCCGCCTCCTGGCCGGAGGCCCCTCTTCCCCAAGCCCGACAGCCCGACCCTCTGCCTCACCGGCGCGATGCTTGATGTCGTCTCGGCGACAGGACAGAGCGGTCCGGGCGGCGCCTCACGCGCGAGGTAAAAGCCAGCCTGCGGCAAAGCCCCGGTCCATCGGGAAGTCAATCTTACCTTAGGGTATTCTTCTAAAAGACAATTGCGCCGAGGTTTCTCACGCGGTGGTTGTGCTACGTTATCAAGAAACGTAGCCGATGCCCTCTTCCGCGATCTCCTCCCACGCCGTCGACGCCTTCATCGCCCGATGGACCGCTTGCGAGGGCGGCGCCGAACGGGCCAATTACCAGATGTTCCTGTCGGAGCTCTGCGACGTCATCGGCGTGCCGCGCCCCGAGCCGTCCGGCCAGGCGCGGGAGCGGAACGACTACGTGTTCGAGCGCGCCGTCCGCCCGCGCGACAGCGATGCGACCGCGGCGCCCAAGCGCATCGATCTCTACAGGAAGAACGCCTTCATCCTCGAGGCCAAGCAGTCGCGGCTGCCTGACGGAAGAAAGGTGGAACGAGGCGAACTCGCACCTGTGACTGACGAGCCGGCCGACCTGGGCCGCCGCAGCATCAGCCGCGGTTGGGACGTCATGATGAAGAACGCGCGCCGGCAGGCGGAGTCTTATGTGTTCCTGCTCGATGCGGATCACCCCGCCCCACCCTTCATCATCGTCTGCGACGTGGGCCATTGCCTGGAGCTCTACGCGGATTTCAGCGGCACCGGCCGGGCCTACAGCCACTTCCCGGACCGCAACGGCTTTCGCATCTATCTTCACGACCTGCGTGAGGAGAAGACGCGCGCTCTTCTCGCACGCGTCTGGCAGGAGCCGCACTCGCTCGACCCGTCGAAGGAGGCCGCTCGCGTCACCCGCGACATCGCCAAGCGCCTCGCAGGGGTGAGCAAGGCGCTGGAGGAGCGCGGATGCGACGCGGAGGACGTGGCGCATTTCCTCATGCGCTGCCTCTTCACCATGTTCGCCGAGGATGTGGCGCTCCTGCCACCCGACAGCTTCAAGGCGCTGCTGCAGAAGAGCGTCGACGATCCGACGCATTTCCCGCACCGGCTCAAGGCGCTCTGGGAGCAGATGGACAAGGGCGACGAGTTCAGCCACGTGATCGAGACCCGCGTGCGCCATTTCAACGGCGGCCTGTTCCGGGACACCACGGTGTTTCCACTCGGCCGCGAGGAGATCGGCGAGCTCCTGGCCGCAGCGAATTACTCATGGACCGAGGTCGATCCCGCCATCTTCGGCACGCTTCTCGAACAAGCCCTCGACAAGAAGGAGCGCAGAAAGCTCGGCGCCCATTACACGCCGCGCGCCTATGTGCAGCGCCTCGTGGACGCGACCGTCATGGAGCCCCTGCGCGAGGATTGGCAGAATGCCCTGCGCAAGGCCGAGCACGCCAAGGAGACGGGTGACGAGAAGGCTGCGATCGCCATCGTGCGCGCCTTTCACCGCCAGCTCTGCGCCACGCGGGTGCTCGACCCCGCCTGCGGCACGGGAAACTTCCTCTACGTGTCGCTGGAGCTGATGAAAAAGCTCGAAGGCGAGGTGCTGGAGACCCTGGCGCAGCTCGGCGAGCCCGAGAGCATGGGCCTCGACCGGGAGACCGTCGACCCGCACCAGTTCCTCGGCCTGGAGCTCAACCCGCGCGCCGCCGCCATCGCCGAGCTCGTGGTGTGGATCGGCTATCTGCAGCAGCATTACCGCAACCGCACCGGCCACCCCTCGGAGCCGATCCTGCGCGCCTTCGAGAACATCAATTTCGGCCGGCGCCAGGGCTACGACGCCGTGCTGACCTGGGACGGCTATCCCGTGCCGCATGTGGTGGAGAAGGATGGCAAACGGGTCGAGACCTACCCGACCGCGCGCCGGCCCGCATGGCCGGACGCAGAGTTCATCGTGGGCAATCCGCCGTTCATCGGCGGCAAGGATCTGCGCGCCCGTCTGGGTGACACCTACACGGAAGCGCTCTGGTCCGCGCACAGGCACATGAACGACTCGGCCGATTTCGTCATGTACTGGTGGGACCGCGCGGCGGAATTCCTCACCGCGAAGAACTCACCCCTGCGCCGCTTCGGGTTTGTCACCACCAACTCGATCACGCAGGAATTCTCCCGCCGCGTGATGAAGAAGCGCATGGAGGGCAAGACTCCAGTGTCGCTCGTCATGGCGATCCCGGATCATCCCTGGACGAAAGCAGCCGCGGATTCGGCGGCGGTGCGGATCGCCATGACGGTGGCGGAGAAGGGTGAGCGGGATGGTGTGCTGTACGAGGTGATGCGCGAGAGCGGGCTAGATACGGATGAGCCTGTGGTTGAACTCGTCGAACGTGCCGGGCGGGTCAATGTTGACTTGACGGTAGGTACTGATGTCGGCTCGGTTGCACCGCTTCTCGCCAATGAAGGTCTCTGCTCACGAGGCGTTTCACTTCATGGTTCAGGCTTCATCGTGACACCGGAAGAGGCCGCACATCTCGGCCTTGGAAAAAGATCAGGGCTGGAGAAGCACATTCGCCCTTACCGCAACGGGCGCGACCTAACCGCAACACCACGGGGGGTGATGGTGATTGATCTATTCGGGTTGAAGTCCGAGGAAGTTCGCCAAAGTTACCCCGAAGTGTACCAGCACATACTTTCGGCAGTGAAGCCCGAGAGGGACAGCAACAATCGCGACACGTATCGGCTGAATTGGTGGACTTTCGGCGAGTCCCGCCGCGAATTGCGCCCTGCCTTAGACGGCTTGCCTCGGTACATCGCGACGGTCGAGACTGCGAAGCACCGGATTTTTCAGTTTCTCGATGCATCGATCCTACCAGACAACATGCTTGTCGCCATTGCCTCGTCCGATCCTCTACATCTCGGCTTTCTGTCATCGAAGCTGCATATGAGTTGGGCGCTCGGGCAAGGCGGCACGCTCGAAGATCGACCGCGCTACAATAAGTCCAGTTGCTTCGACCCCTTCCCCTTCCCCGATCCGCCCGAGGCCCTCAGAGCCCAAATCCGCGCCGTCGCGGAGGAACTCGACGCCTTCCGCAAAGCCCGTCAGGCCGAGCACCCGAAACTCACGCTGACGCAGATGTACAACGTGCTGGAGAAGCTGAAGGCGATGGAGGCGGCACCCTCCCCGTCAGGGCTGGGCTCATCCCGATCGAACGAGCACGGCGCCTCGAGCCGTCGGGATCCCCGGCACAAGGCCGGGGATGACGCTGGGACGATTGCCCTCACGCCCGACGAGGAGCGGATCAAGGACGAGGGGCTGATCGGCACGCTCAAGAGCTATCACGGAGACCTCGACCGGCTGGTGTTCCAGGCCTATGGCTGGCCCGACACACTCTCCGACGAGGAGATCCTGGAACGGCTCGTCGCGCTCAATGCCGAGCGGGCCCGGGAGGAGGCGTCGGGCCTCGTGCGCTGGCTCAGGCCCGACTACCAGATCCCGCGCTTCGCCAAGGGCGCGGCGGCCGCGAAGACCGGCGAGCTCGACCTCGGCGCGACCGTGGTGACGATCGACCGTGCCCTGCCGGATTTCCCGAAGGACCGGCACGAGGATTCGCTCGCCGTCGAGCACGCGCTCCTCTCCGCCGGGCGCCCCATGGATGCGGCCGCGCTGGCGCGCGGCTTCAGGCGTGGCGGCAAGCGGATCGAGCCGCGCATCGAGCAGGCGCTCACCACCCTGGTCCGCTACGGCCGCATCACGATGACGGCAGACGGCCGCTATCTCGCCCGCAAGGCGGCCTGACCCCCCGCCCCACCAACGAAAAGGGCCGCGGTTCAGCGGCCCTTCCCTTCACACGCTCTCTTCACACACTCTCTGGGCGAAGCGTCACAGCTTCCCGAGCTTGAGGAACTGCGTCTCGCCGGACGAATTGTCGACGCCGTCGTTGTCGGTCACGATGTAGGCGTCGCCCGCCGCGTCGATGGCGAAGCCCTCGACCTTGTCGAGCACGTAGCCCTTTGCGGCCTTCAGGTCGGGCAGGAGATCGCGCACCAGCGTTTTCTGGACGAGCGGCAGCTCGCCGCCGAGCGCCGCGGGCTTCATGTCGGCGAGGGACACCGCGTAGAGCTTCTTGACCGCCGCCTTCTCGGCGATCTGGTTGTCGCGCTCGATGATGATGACGCGGTCGCCCGCGGCCGTGATCTCCGACAGGCCGATCCAGCCGGCCTGCGCAGCGTCGAGCGGATAGCGCACGGCGCGCCAGCTCTTGTCCGACGGCCTGTAGGCGAGGAGCTTCACGGCGTTCTTGCCGTCGTCCGCCCATTCGCGCTGCACCGCGAGCCACACGGTCTCGTCAGCACCCGAGCCGGTGACCGTCACGCCCTCGAAGCCGTAGTTCTTCGCGCCCTTCTCGAGCTCTGCCGGAACGGTGATCTCCTCCTGGATCGCCCCCTTGGCGTCGACCCGGACGAGGAGGTTCTTCACGCCCTTCTCCAGGTTGCCCTCGGAGGCGAGCCAGAAGCCGTCGCGGGCCACGGCGATGCCCTCGAGATCGAGCTTCTCCGCGGCGGCTCCGCCTCGGGTCACGAGGGTCTCGGCCGTGATGAGCGCGGGCTTCCTTGTGGCGTCGATGGTGAGGATGCGCGGGGCGGCCCCATAGACGCTGTCGGTGACCGCGTAGAGCCGGCCGGCCTCGGTCTTGTCGGCCGCGAGGCCCGAGAGCGCGCCCCAGCCGATCGGCAGGCCGCTGGCGTTCTTGGCGGAGCGGATCGTCGGATAGGCGGGCGCCGCGCGCTCGGCGCGCTGGTAGATCATCACGTGTGGGGCGGGGCCGCCGTCCCCGTGCAGGTCGGTCTCGCTCGTGGCCACGAACAGGTTGCGCGACGGGATGGCGAGCAGACCCTCCGGCCCGATGCCGGTCGGCAGAACCTGCAGGAGTTCCGGCGCGGCGCCCGTGTCGCGGTAGACGCCGACGACCGAGGCACGCTCGGAGCCGACGAAGATCAGAGTGTCGCCGCCGAAGCGGCCGGTCTCGACGCCTTCGATCTCGACACCCTTCTTGTTGCGCTTGTCCGGATAATGGCCGAGCGACACGATCTCGTGCTCCAGGCTCGTGCCGGATTCGTACGCGACGCTGCCGTCCCGGTTGAAGATGGTGAAGCCGCGCGATCCGCCCTTCCAGTCGCCTTCGTTCGCCGTGACGAAGCGGTCGGCGTCGATCCAGTGCACCGCGTCCGGCTCGCGCTCGACCTTGTCCATGGAGCCGGTGAGCTCGATCTTGCCGTCCTTCTTGGTGTCGATGGCCTTGAGGTCCAAGGTGCCGGCGGAGAAATGCGCCTCGACCATGCCGGTCTTCCCATCGACCACGGCGATATGGTTGTTCTCCTGCAGGGTCACGACGACCTTGCCCTCGGCGGACACGTCCACGAAGTCCGGCTCCGGATCCTCACCGGCGACGGCCGCAAGGCCCGTCAGGCTCACGGTCCTCAGCGCCGCGCAATCGACCTGGTCGCCGTTGAGCGAAGCGAGCACCAGCGAACCGGCGGGGAGCTGCGGCAGCGCGCCCTCGTTGACCTCCTCGTTGCGCTCGTTCTCGATGGCGATGGCGAGCACGCCCGCATGGGCCGCGACCGAGTCGGGCTGGCCCGGCAGGGCGCACTCGGCCGCGATCGTCCGGTCGGTGAGGTTGACGGCTACGAGCTTGCCGCTCGGGTTGGTGAAGCTCTCGGAGGTGTTGACCACCACATAGGCCTGTCCGCCTACGACCTTCACGGAGGTGGGCTCGCCGCCCAGCGCCAGGGTGCCGCCGGCCTTGGGCTGCGCCGGATCGGCGATGTCGATGAAGCCGAGCGCCTTGCGCGGGCTGTCCGTGTAGACCAGCAGGCGGCCGTCCTCGCTCGCCGACATGATCTCGGCGACCGTGTCGCCCTTCTGATCCTGGTCCTTTGCCAGGTTCGCCGTGATGGGGAAGCTGGCGATGCGGTCGAAGTATTCCGCCGCCCCGGCGCTTAACGCCGTGCCGGAGAGGAGAGCGGCTGCGAGCGAGCCGGCGATGAGGGAACGGTGCATGGGATCTCCCGCGAGACGGTCAAGGTTAGCCGGATCCTCATGCCCCTGGCCCATGACAGGCGGATGACAGGCGGAACGGCGGCGCAACCCGAGCCGTTGTGCACCGAATCCTCGCGTCGGGCGTTGTCGAGACCGAACCCGCGCGATAGCTGTGGCTCGGCGAGCCGCCGTCGCGCTCGCCCCTCTTTCGACAGGAGCCCTCATGAGCATCGGGCTGATCGCCCTGCTGGACGACGTTGCGGCTTTGGCCAAGGTCGCGGCCGCCTCCCTCGACGACGTGACCGCCCAGGCGGCCAAGGCCGGCGCCAAGGCGGCCGGCGTGGTGATCGACGACGCCGCCGTGACGCCGCGCTACGTGACGGGCTTTTCCGCCGCGCGGGAGCTGCCGATCGTCGGCAGGATCGCCCTGGGGTCCCTCAAGAACAAGCTCATCTACCTGCTGCCGGCCGCCCTCCTCCTCAGCCTGTTCGCCCCCTGGGCGATCACGCCGCTGCTCATGATCGGCGGCGCCTATCTCTGCTACGAGGGCTCGGAGAAGGTGTTCGAGGCGCTGTCCCCGCACGGCGCCCACGAGCACGAGGCCGCGGTCGGGGCCGCGACCCAGCCGGCCCGCAATCTCGAGGACGAGAAGGTCAGCAGCGCGATCAAGACCGACTTCATCCTGTCGGCCGAGATCATGGCAATCACCCTCGCGAGCCTCCCGGCGGGATCGACCTGGATGCAGGCGGTCGTGCTCGCCGTGGTGGGCATCGGCATCACGGCCCTGGTCTATGGCGGCGTCGCCCTGATCGTGAAGGCGGACGATGCCGGCGTGGCGCTCGCCCGCACCGACCGGCCGGTCTCGCGCCTCCTGGGGCGCGAGGGCGGCGCCCCCCTGCACACGGACCGCCTCCTGGCCCCCGTGACGACCGCGTTCGGGCGCGGCCTGGTGAAGGGCATGCCGATCCTGCTGAAGGCTCTGGCGGTCGTCGGCACGGCGGCCATGATCTGGGTCGGCGGCGGCATCATCATCCACGGCCTCGAAGGCTACGGCTTCGCCGGCCTCGGCCACGCCATCCACGATGTCGCGGTGGCGGCCGGCCATGCCGTTCCGGCGCTCGGGGGCCTGGTGGAGTGGCTCGTCTCGGCGGCGGCCTCCGGACTGTTCGGGCTGGTGCTCGGCGCCGTGCTGATCCCGCTGGTCCACTACCTCGTCGTGCCGCTCGTCAGGGCCGTGAGAGGCGGGAGCCGGAAGGCCGAGAGGCCTACAGTATAACCGCCTCTCCTCTTCCATTCCCCGGCCGTTCGTACCATATTCGTTCTATGGCCAAATCACCCAAGAAGCCCAAGCTTTCCACCGGGAAGGCGTCCAAGCCTGAGCTCAAGCCGCTGGATCCGTATCTGGCCGATCTCCTCAATCCGGCGGTCAACCGGGAGCGGGAGGCGGCCGAGGGGTTCGCCGAGCGGGCGCAGGAGACCTTCATCCACGGCGACATCGCCGATGTCGACCCGGCGCTCGCCAAGAAGCTCGGCCTCAAGGGGCCGGATGACGGGCCGGACGTGGCCGAGGAGCTGGGCGAGCTGTCCCCGGGCTCCGGCGTGTCGGCGACCGTCGATGCGCTCTCGAAGCTCCTCACCGAGGGGGACCCGCGCTTCAAGAACGGCACGCTCTGGGTGCCGCACCGCCCGCCTCGGCCCGAGAAGTCGGAAGGCGGCATCCCGTTCAAGATCAAATCCGACTTCACGCCCTCGGGCGACCAGCCGACCGCGATCGCCGAGCTGGTGGACGGCGTGCGCCGGGCCGAGCGTGACCAGGTGCTGCTCGGCGTCACGGGCTCGGGCAAGACCTTCACCATGGCCAAGGTAATCGAGGAGACGCAGCGCCCCGCCCTCATCCTGGCGCCCAACAAAACGCTCGCCGCCCAGCTCTACGGCGAGTTCAAGTCGTTCTTCCCGGACAACGCGGTCGAGTACTTCGTGTCCTATTACGATTACTACCAGCCCGAGGCCTATGTGCCGCGCTCGGACACCTTCATCGAGAAGGAAAGCTCCATCAACGAGCAGATCGACCGGATGCGCCACTCGGCGACCCGCGCGCTGCTCGAGCGCGACGACGTGATCATCGTGGCGTCCGTGTCGTGCATCTACGGTATCGGATCGGTCGAGACCTATACGGCCATGACGTTCTCCGTGAAGGTGGGCGAGCGCATCGAGCAGCGCCAGCTCATCGCGGATCTGGTGGCCCTGCAGTACAAGCGCATCCAGAGCGACTTCGCCCGCGGCACCTTCCGGGTGCGCGGCGACGTGATCGAGCTCTTTCCCGCCCACTTGGAGGACCGCGCCTGGCGCATCGGCCTCTTCGGCGACGAGATCGAGTCCATCGTCGAGTTCGATCCGCTCACCGGCAAGAAGACCAACGACCTGCAATTCGTGAAGGTCTACGCGAACTCGCACTACGTGACGCCGCGCCCGACCCTGCAGCAGGCCGTGAAGGGCATCCAGGACGAGCTGCAGCACCGCCTGCAGGAGCTCGCCCGCATGGGCCGCCTGCTCGAGGCGCAGCGGCTCGAGCAGCGCACGCAGTTCGACCTCGAGATGATCGAGGCCACGGGCGTGTGCAACGGCATCGAGAACTATTCGCGCTATCTCACCGGCCGCAAGCCGGGCGAGCCGCCCCCGACCCTGTTCGAGTACCTGCCCGACAACGCCCTCGTGTTCACCGACGAGAGCCACGTGACCGTGCCGCAGATCGGCGGCATGTACCGGGGCGACTTCCGCCGCAAGGCGACGCTCGCGGAATACGGTTTCCGCCTGCCCTCGTGCCTCGACAACCGCCCCCTGCGTTTCGAGGAATGGGACGCCATGCGGCCGCAATCGGTCCACGTGTCGGCGACGCCGGCCAAGTGGGAGATGGAGCAGACCGGCGGCGTCTTCGTCGAGCAGGTCATCCGCCCCACGGGCCTCGTCGATCCCGTGGTGGAGATCAGGCCGGCGCGAAGCCAGGTCGACGATCTCGTGCACGAGGTGAAGGAGCTCGCAGCGAACGGCTACCGCACCCTCGTGACCACGCTCACCAAGCGCATGGCCGAGGACCTCACCGAGTACATGCACGAGAACGGCATCCGCGTGCGCTACATGCACTCGGACATCGACACGCTGGAGCGCATCGAGATCATCCGGGATCTCAGGCTCGGCGCCTTCGACGTTCTCATCGGCATCAACCTGCTGCGCGAGGGCCTCGACATTCCCGAATGCGCCCTGGTGGCCATTCTCGACGCGGACAAGGAAGGCTTCCTGCGCTCGGAAACGTCGCTGGTGCAGACCATCGGCCGCGCGGCCCGTAACGTGGAAGGCAAGGCGATCCTCTACGCGGACAAGATCACCGGCTCCATGGAGCGCGCCATCGCGGAGACCAACCGCCGCCGCGAGAAGCAGCTCGCCTACAACGCCGAGCACGGCATCACGCCGCAATCGGTGAAGAAGAACATCGCGGACATCCTGGAGAGCGTCTACGAGCGCGACCACGTGTCGGTCGACACAGGCCTCGCCGACAGGACCGTGGGCCACAACCTCAAGGCCGTCATCGCCGACATGGAAAAGCGCATGCGCGAGTCCGCGGCGAACCTGGAATTCGAGGAGGCGGCCCGCCTGCGCGACGAGCTCAAGCGCCTGCAGGCGACCGAGCTCGCCATCAGCGACGACCCGATGGCGCGCCAGAGCGACGTGGAGAAGGAAGCGGGCCGGTACGGCGGCTCGCGCAAGTACGGCCGCAGCGCCAACCTGCCGCCGAAGGGTCTGCCGCCCTCGCCCGACGGCGCCACGGCGGGGGACGAGGAATCCGACGCCTACGGGCCAACCGGCAAGGGGCGGTCCGACGAGGGCACCCGGGTGCGCAAGCCCGGCCTCGACGAGATGGGCCCGGGCACGGACCGGGAGGTGCCGCTCAACTACCGCGAACGCCCGGCCGCGCGCTCGACGCAGGGCTTCGCGGGCCAGAAGCCGAAATACAAGGGACGCAAGGGGCGGTAAGGCGGCGCGCCTTGCGCATCGTACGGACCCAAGGGGCCGCACGATGCGCCACTTCATGGAATGACCATCGGATCCGATCCCAAAAGTGGGTCCACTTTTGGGTCCGATGCTTTATCCCGGCATGGCGTTAACGATACCGGTCACCACGGACCCGATGCTGGCGGCCAGGATGGCGGCCGTGGCGGCCGCCTTCGGCAGGAGCAGGCCGGCCCGGCGCGCATCCGCGTACCAGCCGCCCGCGATCGTACGCCACTGCCAGTAGGGCGAGAGCGTCCAGGCCGGCGGATAGGGCCGCCTCTCGCGCCGGCACACGTCCCAGACGATCCGGTCGTTCACCCGGTAGAACGCCACCGACGCGGCCCCGAACAGCACGAACCAGACCAGTCCCCTGACCATCACCCGACGCTCCGCGCCCGTCCTCCCGTGGACAACGCCGTCATGACGGCGTTTGTGGCGGCGCCGGGACCATGCGGCCCTTCCCTCACCGCCACGCCACCTCGTAGGCGGCGACCGGCTGCGCGAAGCCCTTCAGGCTCCGGCTTCCGAGATCCACGAGGCGCAGGCGGGTGGGAAGCGAACCGGTGACCGTCCCGGACACCACGATGGTGTCGGGCTCGGCGCTCTGGCACAGGCGGGCCGCCATCTGGACGGTGGCGCCGAACAGGTCGTTGTGGTCGGCCACCGGCTCGCCCGCATCGAGGCCGATGCGCACCCTGAGCTTCTCGCGGCTCGCCATGTTGAAGGCCTCGAAGGCCCGCTGGATGGCGCGCGCCGCGTCCACGGCGGCGGTCGCGTCGGCGAAGGCCGCCATGATCCCGTCGCCCGTATGCTTGACCTCGCGCCCGCCGTTGTCGTGCAGGGCGCGGCGGACCATGGCGTCGTGCGCCCGCACCATCTCGACCGCGCGGGCATCGCCCAGGCGCTCGGTCATGGCGGTGGACTCGACGATGTCCGTGAACATGATGGTGCGCAGGGCCGGATCGATCGCCCCCGGCGAGGCCCCGGCCGGGTGCGGATCGGAGATGCGGCCCAGAAACGCCTCGACGGCCGAGAGATCGACCTCGATCACGTCGCGGGCGATGTTCCCATGGGCCTCGTCATGCACCCGCCCGGCCGTCTCGATGTCGGGCGCGTCGATGAGGCAGAACGCGGTGCCGCGGGTCTCGTCGAACCAGTAGGTCAGGAACCGCACCCCGTAGCGCCCCTGAACGTCCAGGTCCTTGCGATGGGCCTCGGCGATGTCGGCCGCGGTCAGGCCCTTCAGGTCGTGCCGGTCCAGGAATATGGGCATCGAATCCTCTCTGCATCCTCCCACTGACCCCTTCTTCCCTAACGTAATGTACAGGGTTTGGCACGAGGCCGGAATGCTCGGGACGCTTCATGCGTCTGGAGAGAAGATGACACCTCCAGCCCGTCATGGCCTGCCTCGTGCCGGCCATCCCAATCCGGAAAAACTCGGCGCTTCCCGGATTGAGATCACCGGGACAAGCCCGGTGATGACGTGGGAGATGTCGACGGGCATATCATTCAACCAACCGGTTGACTATCTCGTTTGACCCCTCTATATTCAACCACATGGTTGAATTACAGGCTCCTCAGCTCGACACCGTCTTCCACGCTCTCGGCGACGCGACCCGGCGCCGGATGCTGCGGGATCTCGCCGACGGCGAGCGCACGGTGAGCCAGCTGGCCGAACCCTTCTCGATCTCGCTCGCGGCCGCCTCGAAGCACATCAAGGTGCTCGAACATGCCGGCCTCCTGCGGCGCGAGATCCGCGGCCGCACCCATGTCTGCCGCCTCGATCCCGGGCCGCTCGCGAGCGCCCATGAGTGGCTCGGCATCTACGAACGCTTCTGGACCGACCGTCTGGACGTGCTGGAACGGCTCCTCCGCGAGGAGGACGCCCGGACACCCGAAACCCCCGAAGGAGACAAACCATGAGCGACCTTGCGACCACGGATCTTGCGGAGCGCAGCCCCTACGGGGTGCTGACCGACCCGGCTACCCTGACGATCCAGCGTCTGCTGCCCGGGCCCATCGAGCGGATCTGGGACTATCTCACCAAGAGCGACCTGCGCCGGCAATGGCTCGCGGCGGGCGAGATGGAGCTCAAGGTCGGCGCGCCGGTCGAGTTCGTCTGGCGCAACCACGAGCTCACCAACCCGCCCGGCGAGCGCCCGCCGGGCTTCTCCGAGGAGCACCGGATGGAGAGCCGCATCACCGAGCTCGACCCGCCCCACCGCCTCGCCATCACCTGGGGGTCGACCGGCGGCGTCTCCTTCGAGCTGGAGCGCAAGGGCTCCGAGGTGCTGCTGACCCTGGTCCACCGCCGCGTGCCCGACCGGGCGACCCTGCTCAATGTCAGCTCCGGCTGGCACGCCCATCTCGACATCCTGGCCGCCCGCGCGGCCGGCATCGAGCCAAGGCCGTTCTGGGAGACCTGGAGCCGCCTGAAGGAGGACTACACCCGGCGGATCCCCGAGTAAGGACCCGGCCGCCTCCCGGCCCGACCCTCCCCGTCATCACCGGGCTCGTCCCGGTGATCTCGAGAATCTGGAACGCCGCGCCTCAAAGCATCGGGATGGCCGGGACAGGCCCGGCCATGACGTGGAGAGGGCGCCCCCAAGGGCGGCGTCCCTACCCGCCCAGCACCCGCGACAGCGTGAAGGCCGCGAGAAAACCCGCCACCGTGATCAGCCCGGCGAATTCGTGCGCGGTCTCGAAGGCTTCCGGCACCATGGTGTCGGCCAGCATGGCCAGGATCGCCCCGGCCGCCACGGCGGTGACGAACGCGATGGTGGCGGGGCCCGTCTCGGCGAACACCGCGTAGCCCAGGAGGGCCGCGACCCCGGAAGCGAGCGCGATGCCGCCCCAGATGCCGAAGATATAGGCCCGGGAGCGCCCGGCCCGGCGCATGCCGGCGGCGCTCGAGAGCCCCTCGGGCAGGTTCGACAGGAACACCGCCGCCACGGCCACGAGGCTCACCCCCTCGCCGGCGAGCAGGCTCACCCCGATCACGATGGATTCCGGAATGCCGTCGAGGAGCGCGCCGAGCGCGATGGCGAGCCCGCTGCCCTCCTGGCTGCTGTGGGCCTGGCGCGCATCCTCCGCATGGCCGGAGCGCTTGCGGTGCTTGGCGCCGCGCCGCGTCACGACGATGTTCGCCCCCGTATAGACGGCCGCGCCGGCGAGAAAGCCAAGCGCAGTCGAGACGATGCCGCCCGTCCGGTACGCCTCGTCCATGAGGTCGAAGGACAGCGCCGAGATCAGCACCCCGGCCCCGAACGCCATCACGGCCGCGATGACCCGCTGCGGCAGCCTGACGAAGGTCCCGATCAGCGCCCCCAGCACGAGGGCGGACCCGCTGAGCAGACCCCACAGACCGGCCTGGATGACCATGGGCATAGACAGTTCTCCGGTGGATGGGGAGAACGTGGCAGGAGGGGGTGGGGTTCGGCTAAGCGCGGGACCAGCTTGCAACCGCTAAACTGTAAATGCGAGCGACATGTGCCCGATGTCCCGCGCATCCGGCTGAGGATGGCACCCGCCTGCCGCTTCGTCAGCCAAAGCTTGCATGGAACGAGGCATGCAACGAGCCATGCAACCGGGCGGCGGGCGCGCCGTGCCGGCCACGGCTTCCATGGAACAGGCTGCCCGTCTCACGGGGTCTCGTCGGTGAGGATCCGCTCAACCCAGGCGCCCGCCTCGTCGGGGGTGGCGAACAGGGGGGCGCCGCCGATGTCGCATTTGCCGAAGCCGGCCTCCAGGTGCCAGAGGCCCTTGTATTCGGGTTCGTGGGCGTCGCCGTCGAGGCGCACGATCACGGCGGCGAGCTGCCCGCCGGCCAGGACGAGACGGCCCTCGCTGTCGTGGCCGTCGATCAAAACCCCGATGGGCTGGTACGAGATGTCGAGGGGCATGACGCTCCCCCTGGTTGCCGGCGGGGGCCCTTAATCTCCCTCAGCCGCCGGCGCCCGGAGATCCCTGCCGGCGATGCGCCATTGTAGGCCGTTCGGGAGCGGCCCGCCAGAGCGTTCGCGCCCGGCTGCCGGCTCATCCGCAGGCCTGCCCGCCGGCGCGGCCCTCGCAAAAAAATCGAAGAATTTTTCAGGTGTGAAGCGCTTCACAGCAGCATTCCGCAACGTCAGGCACAGTCCAATCATCGCCAACGGAGAGAGCATCTCAGGCGGTCTTGAGAGCAACGCTTAACGAAGAGGATCCCACCATGGAAAACTACCAGTTCTCCGACAACGACATCTTCCAGGACGCCTACAACACCGCTTTCGGCGGCAGCGCCACCTCGGCGCAGGTCGGCAACATCGTCGACGCGGACGCCCTGCTCGACAGCAGCCACGACTATTTCGGCGGCGTCAACGTGCAGGATTCCTACAACACCATCGACCAGGTGGCGACGAACACCGCCGTGTTCGGCAACGCGACCTCGGCCCAGGTGGCCGGCATCGTCGACAGCGACACGCTCGTCGACAACAGCCACCCGATCTACTACTGAGCCTGAGCCTCCCGGAGCGCCCTGGCCCGACGGGTCCGGGCGCTCCTTTTTCCGTTTTCCCGTTCCGCCGTGAAGCGCCGGCCGGCCCCTGTCCCCCACCGCAACGGGCCGGACGGCAGCCCCGTGGCGACCACGAGCCCCACGGGAGCCTCCCACGTCTGACGACGCAAAAGGGCGGCCTTCGCGGCCGCCCTCTTCACGTTCCGACCGGAATCCGAAGCGTCAGAGCCGCCCCATCAGCAGCAGGATGATGAGGATGAGCAGGACCACGCCCAGGAGCCCGCTCGGGCCATAGCCCCAGCCTCGGCTGTAAGGCCAGGCCGGCACCGCGCCGATGAGCAGCAGGATGACGAGAATGAGCAGGATGGTGCTGATTGCCATGGAGATACTCCCTCTACACTGATCCACCGCACGGAGGCGGCGTTCATCGAGGGAAACTTGGCCGTAAGAGAAAAAGTTCCCGCTTCTTTTGCCTGTGGATGAGCGCCGACGGGGTAGGTTCCGGGGCGGAACGATCACAAGGGCTTGACGTTAGCTCCACGGCGATGGGGTGCCGCCGTCAGCGCGTCCCCTGCGGGAGGTCGCCGCTTCGATGGACCAGGACAGCCCAATGCAGAAAAAGAACCCGAACGCGATGCCTCACGACATTCCAGAACCGATCCCTGGCCTCCGAAAATCCGAATCCCCAGCCTTGAGCCCCTCGGTTCAGGCCCAGATCGGCCAGCGCCTGCGCCAGTTCTACGATGCCCTGGCGCTGGGCGAGCAGCCTGTGCCGGACCGTTTCATCGAGATCATCAACCGGCTCGACGGCGTGAAGGGAGAGAAGCAGCAGTCATGAGTATCGACATCGATTTGCGCGACTCCATGCTCAAGGCGACCCCGAACCTGCGCGCCTTCGCCATTTCCCTCACCAACAACGTGGACCGCGCCGACGACCTCGTCCAGGAAACCCTGATGCGGGCGATCGCCAACATCGATCGCTTCCAGCCCGGCACGAACATGCAGGCCTGGCTCTTCACCATCCTGCGCAACCTGTTCCATTCCGAATACCGCAAGCGCCGCCGCGAGGTCGAGGATGCGGACGGCAAGTATGCGGCCGCCCTCTCGGTGCAGCCGGACCAGCTGCCCCATCTCGATTTCGAGGATCTGCAGAAGGCTCTCGCCCGCCTGCCCCACGACCAGCGCGAGGCGCTGCTGCTGGTGGGAGCCTCGGGCTTCTCCTACGAGCAGGCGGCAGAGATCTGCGGTTGCGCGGTCGGCACCATCAAGAGCCGGGTCAACCGCGCGCGCAACCGGCTGGCCGAGTTGATGCACTTCACCGACATGGAGGAGGATCTCGGCCCCGACCGCGTCACCCTGTCGGTGATGCACGCGGTCGCGTGACGGACCTTGGGCCGTCAGGACTTTCTCGATATCGACAGGCGCGCCGGTTCGGGGCGCCTGCCGTCTTAGCGACGCCGGAACTGCTGGTTGCCGCGCTGCGGCGGACGCGGACCGGAAGAGGCACCCGAATCCTTGTGACGGAAGATGAGCCGGCCCTTCTCGAGGTCGTAGGGCGACATCTCGACGGTCACGCGGTCGCCGGCCAGGGTCTTGATGCGGTTCTTCTTCATCTTGCCGGCCGTGTAGGCGATGACCTCGTGCCCGTTGTCGAGCTGCACGCGGTAGCGCGCGTCGGGCAGAATTTCGGTCACAAGTCCTTCAAAGGTGATCAGTTCTTCCTTTGCCATGCAAAGCCTTCCTCATAACAAAAAAGCCGCCCCTGAACCGGAACGGCCATATGCAAGAGGACGTGCAGGGCACGTCCTCCGGCATCAAACCTTACGCGTTCTGCAGGTTCACTGCAGACTGGCGGCCGGTGCGCTGGTCGGTCTGAAGCTCGTAAGAGATCTTCTGACCTTCGCGCAAGCCACGCATGCCGGCGCGCTCAAGCGCCGTGGCATGAACGAAGACATCCTTGCCGCCGTTATCGGGCTGGATGAAACCATATCCCTTGGTTTCGTTGTACCACTTCACGGTTCCCTGTTCCATGGGAAATCCTTTTCACTGTCGATTGCACGTGGATGAGGGCCAAGGCCAGTCACCCGCTAGTCGATAGATGGTAGAGAAGGAACGTGCGCCCGGCAGTGCCAAAGCGGGAAGCCCAGTCGTCCGGCCAAATGTCGATGGCCTGTACCTAAGGCACGGATGGGGCAATTACAAGGCAAAGGCCCTTTTGGAGCCGAAACGCAATCTGGTTGGAATTCCGGCGATTTCCGGGCCGCTCTAGCGGCTGCCCCGGATGCCGCCCAGGATGTCCCGCAGGGCTTCCTCGCCGGCCGGCGTGAAGACGATCTCCCGGCCGTCCGCCTTGATGAGGCCGCGGCCGTCGAGTTCGTCTACGGCCGCATCGCTCGCCCTGTGGCCGGCGCCGTCCTTCTGGACCACGCTGCGGACCCGCTGGCCGCTCGACAGTTCGTGATAGGCCGCGAAGGCGAAAACCGCCAGGGCTTCGTCGCTCAATCCGGACAGATCGGCCATCGTTCAACCTCGGTTCGTTGGAAAATCCCGTTCCGGTCAATGCAAAGCCCGCGCAACCGTTCAATGGCAGCGGTCAAAAACGCCGGCGGGCGACGATCCGGGCTTGAAGGGAAACTCGCAGGAACACTCGCAGGAACACTCGCAGGAACACTCGCCCGCGCCTTCACGTTGGTGGCTCGAAACCAACAGCCGGTGGCCTCGGGCCACCCACGATGAGGAGCGCTCTCATGGCCAACGAACGCCGTTACAGCAATCCGGATTTTGACCAGCGCGACCGCGAGGACGACGGCTACATCGCCCGCCGCGGCTTCGGCAACCGACGCGCGGGATATGACAGCGGCTCCCGTTCCGGCGGGGACGACGGCTGGCGCCTGGAACGGGATGTTCGCGAGCGCGATTATGGCGATTCGGCCGGCTACGGCACCGGCGGCTCGGCGCTCGACTGGCATGACGTGGTGGGCGACGACCGCGGCGGTTCCGAGCGCCGGGTCTTCGGCTCCGACCGCCGCCGCGACCCGGATCAGTTCGGGCAGGACCGCTACGGCCGCGATCGCTCCGGCCAGGATCGCTATGGTCAGGAGAGCTTCGGGCGCGGCTCGCGCGATTACAACGAGGATCGCAGCTTCTTCGAACGGGCCGGCGACGAAGTCCGGTCCTGGTTCGGCGACGAGGACGCGGAGCGCCGCCGCGACAGGGACATGCGCGAGGCCGGCCAGCATCGCGGCCGCGGCCCGAAGGGCTATCAGCGCTCCGATGCCCGCATCCTGGAGGATGTGAACGACCGGCTCACCGAGGATCCGCATCTCGATGCCTCCGAGATCGAGGTGCGGGTGGAGAACCGGGAGGTCACCCTCACGGGCACGGTGAACAGCCGCTTCGAGAAGCGCCATGCGGAGGACCTGGCCGAGTCGATCTCCGGGGTGTCCCACGTGCAGAACAACCTGCGCATCCAGCAGCAAACGGATGCGGGCATCGCCGGCACCATGATGTCGGGGCCGGGCGCCGCCGGCGCCGGCAGCGTGGGACTGCCGGAAACGGCCGGCGCCGGCACGGTCGGCACCACCCGCCGGCGCACGGGCGGGTCCTCGGGCGGCGGCACCTGACGCCGAGGCTCATACCGCCAGTTTACCAGGATGCGCTTCTTCCCTTGGGGGCGAGGCGCATCTGTCGTACCAAGGCCTTTGCCTTTCCCTCGAAGCAGGTGCTCCCCATATGGGGACGGGAAAGACGAGGACGCTCATGGCAGGTATTTCCGTCACGCTCGAAGGCGACAACATTCAGCTGGCATTCCAGAAGGGCGAGCAATCGACCGCCGTGGTCATGGACCCCCACGCCGCGCGCTCGCTAGTCAGGGCCGTGAGCCAGCTGCTCGCCGCCATCGGCGAGACCTCCGAGGACAGTGACGAGATGCCGGAGGAGATGGTCGACGTGACGTCCCAGACGATCGATGTCGGCATGGACGAGAACGGCATGGCCGTCGTGGCCCTCCAGGCCGGGATGTTGCCCCCTTTCCTGCTGCGCCTGAAAGACGACGAAGCCCGGCACATCGCCCAGAGCCTGCTCGAGATCCTCAATTCTCCGCGAGATGTCCGGGTCTCGCACGGAGATCATTGAGCCGGAGCAGGCCGGACCGGGGCCCTCCGTCCTCCACGAAAGCGCAGGACCGGAGCCGATTCGAGCGGCACCCGCGCCTTTCCGCCATTAAGCTGGGCCGGCAAGGAACTTCATTACGGCCATTCTGTTGTCGAACGCGGGGCATTCTCGGCCGCGCTTGGACAAGGCCATGGCAGTTCACGATCCCGATCTCATTTCCGGAGCTCATCCGGGCGTTCCGATGATGGACGCCAAGGCGGAGCCCACCCTCAAATATCCGGAATCCGAAGCGTTCTATGCCGAAGCGCTTCGGGAGCTGAACCACCTCGGATTGCCCTTCCTGCTGGCCGGCACCTATGCGCTATCCGCCTATACGGGCATCACCCGTCCGACCAAGGATCTCGACATCTTCTGCAAGGCCGGCGACTACACGCGCGTCCTGTCCCACTTCAAGAGCATCGGCTATTCCGTCGAAATCGAGGACGACCGCTGGCTCGGCAAGGTCTTCAAGGGCCAGTACTTCTTCGACGTGATCTTCGCCTCGTCGAACGGCACCATGCCGATCGGCGACCAGTGGTTCGAGCGCGCACGCCAGATCGAGGTCTTCGGCTCGCCCGTGCGCATCGTCGGACCGACCGAGCTCGTCTGGTCGAAATGCTTCATCCAGCTGCGCCACCGCTATGACGGCGCCGACGTGGCGCACACGATCCTGAAGGCGCACGACCAAATCGACTGGCACGCCCTGCTCGCCTACATGGAAGTGCATTGGGAGGTGCTGCTCATGCACCTGCTCAACTTCCGCTGGATCTACCCGTCCGAGCGCGACAAGGTTCCGCGCTGGGTCATGGACGAGCTTCTCGACAGGCTCGCCAAGCAGCTCGATCTTCCGCCGCCGCAGATGAAGGTCTGCCGCGGACGGATGTTCTCCCGCATCGATTACGAGATCGATGTCAAGCAATGGGGCTTCGCCGATGTGGGCGGCGAAGGTGAATGGCGGAATGAGTGACGAACCAGAGCAGACCATGAAGGTCGCCGCCATGGGCGACCTTCACGTCCGTGAAGACAATGCCGAATCCTACCGCGAGCTCTTCGGGGAAATCTCCCGGGAGGCGGATGTGCTGGTGCTCGCCGGCGATCTGACCGATCTCGGCAAGCCCAAGGAGGCGGAGCTTCTCGCGCAGGATCTGAAAGCCTGCTCGATCCCGGTCGTCGGCGTGCTCGGCAACCACGATTACGAATGCGGCGCGCACGAAGAGGTGGCGCAGATCCTGCGCGATGCCGGCATGAAGCTGCTCGACGGGCAATCGATCGAGATCGACGGCGTCGGCTTCGTGGGCGTCAAGGGTTTCGCCGGCGGCTTCGGGCGGCGCATGCTGGGCTATTTCGGCGAGCCGGCCATGAAGCAGTTCGTCAACGAGACCATGAACGAGACCCTGCGGCTCGAAAACGCCATGCGCCATGTCCGCGCCAAGCGCTCCATGGTGATCCTGCACTATGCGCCCATCGCCGAGACGATCGAAAGCGAGCCGCTGGAGATCTATCCGTTCCTGGGCTCGTCGCGACTGGCCGAGACCATCGACCGCTTCAAGGTCAACGCCATCGTGCACGGACACGCCCATCGTGGCCGCTTCGAAGGCCGCACGCCCGGCGGGCAGCCGGTCTACAACGTCGCCAAGCATATCGAGAAGCCGACCGGAAAGCCCTACGCGATCATCGAGATCTGAGCCGGCGGGCACAGCGCCGCCGGCTCGTGATGGATCGGGATCCTCCGCCTCAG
This sequence comes from Microvirga terrae, assembly GCF_013307435.2. Classification (NCBI taxonomy): domain Bacteria; kingdom Pseudomonadati; phylum Pseudomonadota; class Alphaproteobacteria; order Hyphomicrobiales; family Methylobacteriaceae; genus Microvirga; species Microvirga terrae. Next base: position 1,409,391 of record NZ_CP102845.1, on the reverse strand, counting down.
AACCGCGTGCCGGGATCGGTGGGATTGCCCGGCAGGTAATCCGGCTCGGAACCGGGTCCCTTCGGATCGGTGATGCCCGGGTCGTTGACCGGATAAGGCGTCCGCGGTCCGGTCGGACCGATATCCGGTTCCTCGTCGGGCACGGAGCCGGGCGGCACCTCGCTCGGAATGTTGCCGCCGGGCACGGGATCGTTCGTCGGCACACCTGGATTGACCATCGCGTCTTCCTCGTTTGTTGGCATCATTGATCGGGTCAACAGGACCGCGCCGTCAGGGTTCCACGTCGTCGCATGTCGGAACCGCCGCCTGTCCCGTCCGTTCTCAGAGGGATTTCCCCCTCAACGACGGAGACAACCATGCCTGACATCAAACAGGCCAAAATCCTCATCATGGCCACCGACGGCTTCGAGGAGTCGGAGCTGACGGTCCCGCAGGAGAAGCTGTCGGACGCGGGAGCGACGGTCGAAGTGGCCGCTCCGAAATCGCGCATGAAATCCGGCAAGATCTACGGCTGGGACAAGACGGATTGGGGCAAGACCGTGTCGGTGGACAAGGACATCGACGACGTGAACCCTGCCGAGTACGACGCGCTCGTCCTCCCCGGCGGCCAGATCAACCCCGACAAGCTGCGCGTCGAGCCGAAGGCACTCGAGATCATCCGGGCCTTCTACTCCTCGGGCAAGACCGTCGCGGCCATCTGCCATGCGCCCTGGCTGCTCATCGAGGCGGGCGTGATCAAGGGCAAGCAGTGCACGTCCTATCACTCCATCAAGACCGACGTGATCAATGCGGGCGGACAATGGCGCGACGAGACCGTGGTGACCGACAAGGGTCTCATCACCAGTCGCAACCCGGGAGATCTCGACGCCTTCGTGAGCAAGATCATCGAGGAGGTGCGCGAGGGCTCTCATGCGGGCCGACGTCAGGCCGCCGAGTAACCAGCGCATTCTGCGGACCTTTCGCGACCGATCCACGTCATCACCGGCCTCGTGCCGGTGATCCCGATCATGAGAAGCGCCGCGCGGATGCCCGGGACCGGCCCGGCCATGACAGCGGCGCGAGCGGGACATCTACAGACGTCGAACACAAGAAAGCGGCCGGTCCGCACCGGCCGCTTCCCTATTCGTGATTGAGCCTTTTAGGCCTGCTGGATCGCCGAGATCTTCCAGGGACCGCCCTGGTCGCGCCGGAACGTCCAGAGCTCCGTCGCCTCCTCGACCCGGTTCGGATCGCCTTCCACCACCCGGCCCGTGGCCCGGTCGGCCATGACGTCGGTGATGCCGAAGCGCATCGCGACGGTCGCGTAGTCGGCGGCGCCCTCGCGCCAGGCTTCCGACAGGTCGCCCTGGTTGAGGCGCACGTTGGAGAGCTTGTTCACGACGCCGCGGGCCGCATTGTCGTTGAGCTCTTCCTGGATATAGCCCGCCATTTCGGGAGTCGCGAGCTGCCACAGCTTGGCGACGTCTTCCCGCGAATAGGCATCCTGCATCTCGACGAGGCCCCGCTCGAAAGCCGCGTAATCCTTCTCGCCGATGCCGATCTCGTCGCGCACGCCCGGTCGGGCCTGCGCCTGCTGCGGCCGGCCGCCGAGAGCGCCGCCAAGGGCACCGCCGAGACCGCCCAGACCACCGCCTAAGCCGCCGCCCATGGGGCGCCCGCCGGTCGGCGGCACGCTGCCGCCCATGGATCGAGCGTAGCCCTGGTCACCGTTCGGGCCGGCAAAGGCCGGCTGCTGGCGCCGGCGGAACCATTTCATGGCGAAGGAGACCAGCAGGACCACGAGGCCGACCTGGAGCAGAAGGCCCAGGATCGACGCGAGACCGCCGAGGCCCCCGAAGAAGCCGTGACCGAACAGCATGCCCAGAAGGCCCGCGCCGAACAGACCGGCCATCAGGCCCGTACCGAAGCCGAAGCGGCGCGGCTGCGCCACGTTCGGAGCCGGGGTGCCGGGACGGGACATGGTCGGGCTCTGGTTCGGGATCTGCGAGCGCTGGATCGGGGCCGCGGCGTCGGGCGCCGTGCGGGTCGCCGGCGGGGCCGTATAGGTGCGTGCGCCGCGCGATCCGAAGCTGCCGCTCCCCCGCCCGACGCGAGCCTCCGCCGCACTACCGGCGAGGACCAGGGCAGCCGCCAGGGCGACCATCACTCGGCTGCGGCGAGAAGCAAAGTTCATCATCGTCTTCGTTACATCCCTTCGGAGCACAATGCTCCCAGGGGATAATGTGGTGATGCCCATAGGGTTGCGGAAGGGCATGGCCGTTCGAATCCGGCCAAGCCGTCGGATGCAGCGTCCTTTGCCTGCCATCAAACACCCGTCATGGCCGCCGCGGGGCCAACCATGACGCTCGATCGCGAATGGTCAATGACCCTGCTTCTGCTTCAGCTGATCGATCCGCTTCGAGGCTTCCGCCTTGTCGAGATCGGGGTCGAAGGCCTTCGGGTCGTGCGCCTGCTCGGACAGGGTCTTCAGATACGACGCTTGGGCGCCCGTCATCGGCTCGTCGCCGGACACCCATTCGTCCGGGTCCTTGATCTGATTGTCGGACGGGTCGGGATTGACCTTCGGGTTGGCTGCCTCTGCGGAAGCTTTATGGTTAACCGCGGAGCGGCTCGGCGTTTTACCATGGGACGACATGCGGGACTCCTATTGTTCATATTTTGTTCTAGAACAGGAACACGCGCGCAGAGCATTGGTTCCTCAAGGAAAGGCGGATTACTCCCGCGGATTATTCCCCGTTATCCACAGATCTCGCTCTCGACTCGCCGCCACGCTTATGTTCCTGCTTCGTTCCGACAACGGAAAGCAGGTGGACGGCGATGCGCAAACCGACGGGTCTCGAGCGGCTCTATGTCGACTTCGATTCCTTCTTCGCCAGCGCCGAGCAGCATCTTCAGCCGCATCTGCGCGGCCGACCTGTCGGGGTGATCCCGGTCGACTCCGAGCATACAGGTCTCATCGCCGTCAGCCGCGAGGCGAAGGTCCTGGGCGTGAAGCGCGGCACCTTCGTGCGCGAGGCCCGCAGACAATGTCCCGACCTCGTTCTCGTCACCGCCCGACACGAGGCCTATGTGGCCCTGCACCATGCCATCGTTCGGGCCATCGAAACGGTCGTACCGGTCAAGGCGATCTGCTCGATCGACGAGATGCTCTGCGCGCTCCTGCCTGCCGAGTGGCCGCAGGCACTGGACATCGGGCAGCGCGTCAAGGAGGCCATCGCCCACGGCATCGGCCCCACCCTCACCTGCTCGGTTGGCCTCGGTCCGAACGATCTTCTGGCCAAGATCGCAGCCGAAATGGAAAAGCCCGACGGCCTCGTGGCGCTTCACCCGAACGACCTGCCAGGCCGTCTGCTCGCTCTTGACCTGACGGACGTTCCCGGCATCGCCCGGGGCAATGCCGCCCGCCTGGCCCGTGCAGGCGTCGGCGACATGGCGGCGCTCTGGCGTCTCCAGCCCAAGGAGCTGCGCCGCCTCTGGGGCAGCGTCGAGGGGGAGCGCCTCTGGATGGGGCTGCACGGCTATACGGTGGAGCGCCCCGAGACCCGGCGGCGGATGTTCGGGCACGGGCGCGTCCTGCCGGCGGAGTGGCGCTCCCTCAACGGCGCCTATGCGGCGGCCCGCGTTCTCCTGGCCAAGGCCTCGGCTCGGATGCGCCGGGCCGGGTTCTCGGCCCGGGCGCTCGCCCTGTGGCTCACCGACCGCAACAGCGCGGGGTGGTACGGGGAGGAGCGTTTCCAGCCGACCCGGGACGACCCGTCCCTGCTGGGCTCCTTGAGCCGCCTCTTTCTCCATGCGGAGCGGGAGGAGATGAGTCGCAGCCGCAGCGTGCACGTTGCGCTGCACGACCTAGTACCCATGGCGGACATCGAGGAGGATCTGTTCGGCCAGACGCCCGAGGCTCAGCTCAAGCGCCGCATGGAGCACCTGTCGACCCTGGCCGATCAGCTCAACGTGGCCCACCGCAGGACGCTGCTGCATTGGGGCCCGTGGGTGACGATCCCCGGCGGCTACGCGGGGGCGAAGATCGCCTTCAACCGCATTCCCGACGCGGAGGATTTTTGAACCGCCTTGGAAACGGAGATGCCCGGCACAAGGCCGGGCATCTCCGAGAGGCCTATGAGAAGCGGGACAGGCTCAAGCCGCCTTGCTCTTGGGCTGAACCTCGGCCGAATAGTCCTCCAACAGCACCCTGGTCATGTTGCCGGGCTGGAAGCGATAGGGACCGATCTCGGATACCGGAGTCACTTCCGCGGCCGTTCCCGTGATGAAGCACTCGTTGAAGCTGGAGAGCTCCTCGGGCATGATCCGGCGCTCCTCGACCCCGAAGCCGCGGCGCTTGGCGAGGTCGATCACCGTGCGGCGGGTGATGCCGTCGAGGAAGCAGTCGGCGATCGGCGTGTGCACGACGCCGTCGCGGATGAAGAACACGTTGGCGCCGGTGCATTCGGCCACGCGGCCCTGCCAGTCGAGCATGAGCGCGTCGGCATAGCCCTTCCGCTCCGCCTTGTGCTTGGAGATGGTGCAGATCATGTAGAGGCCTGCCGCCTTGGCGGCCGACGGCGCCGTGGCCGGATCGGGCCGGCGGTATTCCGCCATGTCGATGCGGATGCCCTTCATCTTCTGGGCCGGGTCGAAATAGCTCGGCCATTCCCAGGACGCGATGGCGAGGTGGATCCTGTTGTCCTGCGCGGCGACGCCCATCATCTCCGAGCCGCGCCAGGCGACCGGACGCAGATAGGCGTCCTTCTGCCCGTTCTTCTCCAGCACGAGACGCTTGGCCGCGTCGATCTCAGCCACCGTGTAGGGGATCTCGAAGTCGAGGATCTGGGCCGATTTCTTCAGGCGCTCGGAATGCTCGGTCGACTTGAAGATCTCGCCGCCATAGGCGCGCTCGCCTTCGAACACGGAGGATCCGTAGTGAAGCCCGTGCGACAGGACATGGAGCTGGGCATCCTTCCAGGGTACGATCTGCCCGTCGTACCAGATCCATCCATCACGCTGATCGAAGGGGGTCGCGGACATCGTTCTTCTCCTTGAATGCCGACCTTGGTGGCAACCGGGGCCGTGTAATTTCCGGTTCGCTTCCTGACGATTTCAATTTCATTCATTTCGCGGAAGCGGCTTGACGAGTAACAATCGTCCTGAGATATGTCAACAAGGCTGACATAAAAATTGGGAACAGATGGTGCCAGACGCAATTCCGGCTTTGAAAGCTCAGCAATCCGGCAAGGAAACGGGCAACGACATCCTGTCCGAGCAGCCGGCCTACGACCTCATCGAGCTGTTCTTCTTCGCCTATCGCGACTTCGTCAGCGATCCGGACAGGATCCTGGACGAATACGGCTTCGGGCGCGCCCATCACCGGGTTCTCCATTTCGTCAGCCGGCAGCCCGGCCTGACGATCGCGGAACTCCTGGACATCCTGCGGATCACGAAGCAAAGCCTCAACCGCGTACTGAAGGAGCTCATCGAGAAGGATTTCATCGAAAGCCGGATGGGCACCTCGGACCGTCGCCAGCGGCTGCTCTTCGCCACCCCCCAGGGCCACGATCTGGCCTTGAAGCTCGCCAAGCTGCAGACCCGCCGCATCATGCGGGCCCTGTCCGAGATGGAGCCCGAGGTCAAGGAAGCGGTCAGCCGCTATCTCCTTCGCCTCATCGATCCGGACGACAGGAGCCATGTGAAGCAGCTCGTATTCGGCTCGGGCAAAACCTGATAAGCAGGGCCCGATAAAGCAGCTCGAAGCCCGATGGATGTACGCATCGACATTCCCGACCACGCCCCGCACGTCCTCGTGGTGGACGACGACCGCCGCCTGCGCGACCTCCTGACCCGCTTCCTCACCGAGAACGGCTACCGGGTGACCGCGGCGGCCAGCGCCGCGGAGGCACGGGCCAAGGCAGGCAACTTCGTCTTCGACGCCCTCGTGCTCGACGTGATGATGCCGGGGGAAACCGGGTTCGACTATGCCCGCAGCCTGCGCGAGCATTCCCAGGTGCCCATTCTGATGCTCACGGCGCGGGCCGATGCCTCCGACCGGGTCACGGGCCTCGAGATCGGCGCGGACGACTATCTCCCGAAACCCTTCGAGCCGCGCGAGCTGCTGCTGCGCCTCGGCAATATTCTGAAGCGCACCCGTTCCGCGCCGGGCGCGGCGGCCGCCGATGTCCCGGAGGTCGTTCATTTCGGCCCCTTCTCGTATCGCTTCGACCGCGGCGAGCTGCGGCGTGGCGACGAGGTGGTGCGCATCACCGAGCGGGAGCGCGAAATCCTGACCATCCTCGGCAGCCATGCGGGCGACAACGTGCCGCGAGAGGCTCTCGCCGGCAACGGTCTCGCGGCCAACGAGCGGACGGTGGATGTTCAGATCAACAGGCTGCGCCGCAAGATCGAGACCGATCCCGCCAATCCGATCTTCCTCCAGACGGTGCGGGGGATCGGCTATCGCCTCGTGATCGATCGATGAAGATCGGGGCGACCCTGCGCTATTCCCCTCTTGACCACGTGGCGCGCTGGTTCGGCCGCTTCCTGCCGAAAGGGCTCTACGCCCGCGCGCTCATCATCATCATCGCGCCCGTCATTCTGCTGCAATCGGTCGTCGCCTACGTGTTCATGGAGCGGCATTATCAGCTCGTCACGCGACGCCTGTCCTCAGCCGTGACGGCCGACATCGCGGCGCTCATCGACATCTATGAGAGCTATCCCCAGGACAAGGATGCCAGCACCCTGTCCCGGATCGCGTCGGAGCGCCTGCAGCTCGACGTCGACATCCTGCACAACACCGACCTGCCGCCGCCCGGGCCCAAGCCGTTCTTCGACATTCTCGACGAGACCCTGACCGACGAGCTGCGGCGCCAGATCGATCGGCCGTACTGGGTCGATACGGTCGGGCGCTCGAGCTATGTGGAAGTGCGCATCAAGCTCGATCAGAGCAACGTCATGCGCATCCTCGCGCGGCGCAGCCAGGCCTACGCGTCGAACTCCCATATCTTCCTCGTCTGGATGGGCGGCTCGTCCTTCGTGCTGCTCGGCATCGCCATTTTGTTCCTGCGCAACCAGATCAGGCCGATCCTGCGGCTTGCGGAAGCCGCCGAAGCCCTGGGCAAGGGCCGCGAGATCGAGTTCCGCCCGCGCGGAGCCCGCGAGGTGCGTCAGGCCGGCCACGCCTTCCTGGAGATGAAGCGGCGCATCGAGCGCAACATCGAGCAGCGCACCACGATGCTGAACGGCGTCAGCCACGATCTGCGCACGATCCTCACGCGCTTCAAGCTCTCGCTCGTCTTTCTCGGTGAGACCCCGGAGGTCGAGGATCTCAAGCGCGACGTGGACGAAATGAGCCGCATGCTCGAGGGGTACCTTGCCTTCGCGCGCGGTGAAGGCGGCGACGCGGGCGAACAGGCGGTCGCGACGGATCTGCGGCAGCTCCTCGAAGAGGTGCAGTCCGACGCCGAGCGGCAGGGCCACGTGACCGAGCTCGACATCGTCGGCGACCCGATGATCACGGTGCGGCCCGACGCGTTCCGCCGCCTCCTGTTCAACCTGGTGTCGAATGCGGCCCGGCATGGCGACCGGATCGAGATCACGGCCAATCACGAAACGCGCTGGCTCGTTCTGCACGTCGACGACGACGGGCCGGGCATTCCGCCCACCTTGCGTGAGGAGGTCTTCAAGCCCTTCGTGCGCCTGGACGAAGCGCGCAACCAGGATGAGGGCGGATCGGGCCTGGGCCTTGCCATCGCCCGCGACGTCGCCCGCTCACACGGCGGCGACATCGTGCTGGGAGAAAGCCCACTCGGCGGCCTGCGTGCCACGGTGCGGCTGCCGGCATAGATTCTCCAAGACAGGGCGTCGTTTCGCAGGACGTGCAGCGGGCTGCCGAACGCGATCGACCAAGCCGCCATGTCACCTTCGTCATCGCCGGCCTTGTGCCGGTGATCCCGGCTGTTTGAAGCGCAGCGCCTTTCCGTATGGGGAGGGTCGGCCATGACGGGGTGCGTTCTGGATCGGTCGGGCGACGCCCGTATCGGCCTAGTACAGCCTTCCGCCCACCGGCACGTCCCGATCCGGACGGATCAGCATCACGTTCCCATTGGCGTCGGGCACGCCGAGGGTCAGCACCTCCGACATGAACGGGCCGATCTGGCGCGGCGGGAAGTTCACCACGGCCATCACCAGCGACCCAACGAGATCTTCCGGTGAATGATTCACCGTGATCTGCGCCGAGGAACGTTTGATGCCGATCTCGGGTCCGAAATCGATGGTGAGCTTGAACGCCGGCTTGCGCGCCTGGGGAAACGGCTCGACGGTCATGATCCGGCCGACGCGGATATCGACCTTCAGGAAATCGTCGAACGTGATGGGCGCCGTTGCCGCATTCGCCTGATCCATGTCTGCCCCTGTGGCCCTCTGTCAGATCGCCGCTGCGGGATTCTGCGCATCGCCGTTGCCCTCGCCGGCACGGCGTGTCTCCGAACGGGTCGCCCGGCGCCCCTGCATCAGGGCCCGCCCGACCGCGCGCAGCGGCGCGCTCAGGCGGCGCAGATCCTCGGCGCCTTCCAGAATGCGCTCGCCGCGGCGCAATTCGCGGTCGAGCCGCGCCATGGTCCTGGCGAGCGTCGGATCCTCGTCGTCGAGCCAAGTGCGCATGGTGTTGGCATAGACCAGGACCGCCCCCTGGAGCTTGAGCGTTCCAAGCGGCCCTTCCGTGTTGATGCCGGCCGCAGCCAGCATGAAGCGTTGCGAGTTGAGCGCCACCTGGTTGAGAGCGGCCAGCGAGGCGGGATCGTATTGCAGATCCCGGACGATCCGGCGCAGGGCCTGCTTGTAGGGCTCCAGCGCATCGAAGCGGCGCATGAGCACGTCGAAGATGCGCTCTCGCGCGGGTTCCCCGGCCAGGTCATCCGTTGTCCCCTCCAGCACCTGCCGGTCGATCTGGCGGGAGAGCGCGCCGAGCACGGCGCCCTTGGAGGGAAAGAGATCCCGGAATTCCGCCAGCGAAACGCCGGCGGCCTTGGCGACGTCGTTGATTTCGATCTCGTGCCAGGAGCGTCGGGCGGCGAGGTCCATGAGCGCCTCGACGATGGCCTTGCGCTTGTCCGTGGGTACGTCAGCGGTCACGATCGATCTCCTGAAAATATGCCGTTGACGCTTATCTAGGGACGGATCGGTTGAAGCCCAAGACTGACCTCGCTCAAGACTCACCTGGACCAAGGCTAGCCGGCGAGTTCCTCCGCCCGCCGCTTGGCGGCCGCTACCGCCTCGCGCATGAGCGCCTTCAGGCCGTCTGGGTCGCGCATGAGCACCTCCAGCGCCGCCGCCGTGGTGCCGCCCGGCGAGGTGACGTTCTGCCGGAGCGTCGCGGGGCTCGACTCGCTCTGGAACAGGAGTTCTCCCGCGCCCGTGACCGTGGCCCGCGCAAGACGCTGCGCCAGGTCAGGCGGAAGTCCGGCGGCCGTTCCGGCCTCGGCCAGGCATTCGACCAGATGGAACACATAGGCCGGGCCCGAACCCGACACCGCCGTGACCGCATCGATCAGGTCTTCGGAGGGCAGCCATTCGACGATGCCGTTGCTGCTCAGCAGCGCATCGGCCATCAGACGCTGCGCCTCGCTCACCGCGTCGTTCGCGGCGGCCCCGGTGGCGCCGCGCCCGATGCTGGCGGGAAGGTTCGGCATGGCGCGCACGATCGCACCGGCGGCCGGAAGCCTGGAGCGCAGATCACCGATGGTCTTGCCGGCGAGAATGGACACGATGAGGGTCTGAGGCCCGAGGTATCCGTTCAGGCTCGGAGCGGCGGCGTCGAGCATCTGCGGCTTGATCGCCAGGACCAGCACATCCGCGGGAGCGGGACTGGCCGGATTGAGCGCGATGCCGTTCGCTTGGCAGAACCGCGTCATCTCGTCGGACGGGCGCGGATCGAGAACGGAAACCCCGTCGGGCTTCATGCCGACCTTGAGCCAGCCCTCCAGCATGGAGCCGCCCATTTTGCCGGCACCGACGAGGATGAGGGACGACGGCAGATGCGAGGGGTTCGGCGACATGAGCTTAACCTGACGGAATGAATGCGGGAGGCCGCACTCTATTCACGCGCGCCCTGCCCTGTCGAGGCAGGTTTAAGCCTCGCCCTCGGTTTCGAACAGGACGGAATCGAGAGCTTCGCGGGCCGATTTGCCGGCCCAGATGACGAACTGGAAGGCCTGGAAATACCGCTCGCAGGCCTCCACTGCGACCCGCAGCATGGTCTCGCATTGGCCGTCGGTGGGATCGGCCCCGCCCGCCAGCAGAAGCGCATGCCGGAACATCACCACGTTCTCCGTGCTCCACAGGTCGAAATGCCCGACCCAGAGCTGTTCGTTGACCGAGGCGATGAGCTGAAGCACCTCCTGGCGGCGCCGCTCGGGAACCTTGAGATCGAACGCGCAGGCCATGTGCATCGCCTCCACGTCCTCGATCCACGTGAAGGCGACGTCGTAATCCGCCCAGCGGCCTGCCACCGAGATGGACATCTCGTCGGCTTCGGCCCGGTCGAAGATCCAGTGCCGCAGGGAAGCGAGACGCTCGACCACATCGAGAGGATGTTCCGAACGATCGATTTCAAGATGAATCTGCGACATGTCGATCCTGGACGCTTGATTGTCCGATTATGGTAAACACATCGGGCAACACCATTGCGTTGATCCGAATACTACTCGAAAGAAGTACTCGAAATACCTTCGATATTCCGAGCTTCCGCCGTGATCGCCTCGAATCAGCTTATGAATCGACAGTCTTAGATTTCCGCCCTCGTCACAATGCGCCGGATTCACCTGTCCACAACAGGAGGTCCGCGTCAGGCGCAGATCGGATTCCCGCTTCGATCAAGGGGTCGCAGGATTGACGCCGGCCGTGGAGGCCAGCTTCGCCTCGAGGTCCTTCACCCGGGCTTCCAGCCGCTCGTTCTCCTCGCGGGCCGCCACCACCATCTCGCGCAGAACCTCGAACTCCTCGCGGGTGGCGACGTCCATATCCTTGATCAGGCGCTCGAACTGGCTGCGGACCACGCTCTCGACCTCCCGCCGGACGCCCTGGGCCGCGCCCGCGGCATCGGTGGCGAAGCGGGCGAGTTCATCGAAGATCCGGTTGGACGATTGGGTCATGGGTTCAAATCCGCAGCGTTCGGGGAGCCGTCAGGGGCTGGTCCGTCACACATGGGCGCATTCGCCACAAACTGCAACAGGGTTGACGATGCGGGCCCTGCGGGTCCAATGGCAACCCGTTCGATCAAGGGCCGACCATGCCTCTCTCCTTTCCCATCATCGATCCCGTGGCGATCTCCATCGGCCCCTTCGCGATCCGCTGGTATGCGCTGGCCTATGTGGCCGGCCTCCTGGGCGGCTGGTTCTATGCCAAGCGTCTTGCAGCCAAGGCCGACCTCTGGGACGGTCTCAAGCAGCCCAAGCCGATGGACGTGGACGACCTCATCGTCTGGGTGGCGCTCGGCGTCGTGCTGGGCGGACGCGTCGGCTACGTGCTGTTCTACAATCTCGCCTCCTATCTGTCCCATCCGCTGGAGATCTTCGCCATCTGGCGCGGCGGCATGTCGTTCCATGGCGGTTTCCTCGGGGCGGTGCTCGCCATCGTGCTCTTTGCCCGCTCCCGGGGTCTCAACCCGCTCGCCCTGCTCGACATGGCCGCGGTGGTCACGCCCATTGGGCTGTTCTTCGGGCGCATCGCCAACTTCATCAATGGCGAGCTCTGGGGCCGCCCCGCCCCCGAATTCCCCTATGCGGTGGTCTTCCCCCATGCCGGACCGGTGCCCCGGCATCCGAGCCAGCTCTACGAGGCGTTCGGCGAGGGCCTTGTCCTCTTCATCGTCATGGCGGTCGCGGCCCGCGCCTTCGGCTTCCGCCGGCCGGGGCTTCTCGGCGGCATCTTCGTGCTGGGCTATGCGGTCGCCCGCATTGTCTGCGAGTTCTTCCGCGAGCCGGACGCACAGCTCGGCTTCCTGTTCGGGTCCTCGGTGCAGGGGCTGAGCGGCGGCATCACCATGGGCATGCTCCTGTCGATTCCCATGGCGCTCGTGGGCGCGGGCTTCATCGTCATGGCGGTGCGCGGCTTGACCCGCCCGGGCAAAGCGGTCGAGGCCGCGTGAGCCCGCTGCGGGACAGACTACGCGAGACGATCGCCCTCGAGGGACCGATCACGGTCGAGCGCTACATGGGCCTGTGCCTGACGCACTACTACGCCACCCGCGACCCGCTCGGCGCCGCCGGCGACTTCACCACGGCTCCCGAGATCAGCCAGATGTTCGGCGAACTGATCGGCCTGTGGATGCTGGAGGCCTGGAACGGCATGGGGCGTCCCGCGTCGTGCCGGCTCGTCGAGTTGGGGCCAGGCCGCGGCACGCTGATGGCGGACCTGCTGCGGGCGACGAGGCTCCTGCCCGACTTCAAGGCGGCCTCCACCGTGCATCTCGTCGAGACGAGTCCTTCCTTGCGAGGCAAGCAGCAGGCGACCCTGGCCTCGTCGGGCTTCTCCGTCGCGTGGCACGACCGGGTCGAGGACGTCCCCCCGGGTCCCACCCTGCTCGTCGCCAACGAGTTCTTCGACGCCCTGCCGGTACGCCAGTTCGTGGGCACCGAGCGTGGCTGGTGCGAGCGGCTCGTGGGCCTCGACGGCGGACGTCTGATCTTTGGCCTGCGCCCGGAGCCGGAACCTGCCCTCGGCAGGCCCCTGAAGCCCGGCGACATTCTTGAATGGCCGGGCGTCTCCATCGACGTCATCGGTGAACTCGCCCGGCGGCTCGAGCGGGATTCGGGCGCCGCCCTGATCGTCGATTACGGCTATTGGGGTCCGGCCTTCGGCGACACCCTGCAGGCTCTCAAGGGACACAAGCCCGTGGATCCTCTGGAGGAGCCCGGAGAAGCGGATCTCACGACCCATGTGGATTTCCACCGTCTCGCCCAGGCGGCCGTGGCCGGCAGGACCCGTGCCCATGGCCTCGTCGCGCAGGGCGACTTCCTCCGGAGCCTCGGGATCGAGGCGCGCGCATCCGCCCTGAAAGCGCGTGCAACCCCCGCCCAGGCGGCCGACATCGACCGGGCTCTGGCGCGCCTGACGGAGCAGGGGCCGACGGGCATGGGTGATCTGTTTAAGGTTTTGGCCGTTACACATGAGGGGATCGAGGCCGTCCCCGGATTGCCCGCCCTCTCCCCCTCCTCCTGAGATCGAGCCATGTTCATTCAAGCGCCCGCCCTCGTGTCACAGCCGAACGTCAGCCATGCCTTCTTCACCCGCCAGGGCGGCGTCTCGGAGGGGATCTACGCGTCCCTCAACGGCGGCATCGGGTCTTCGGACGAACCCGCCAGGGTTCAGGAGAACCGTCGCCGCATGGCGGAGGCTGTCGGGATCGCGCCGGATGCCCTGATCAGCGTCTATCAGGTCCATTCGCCGGATGCGGTGATCGTGGAAGGGCCCTGGCGGGGCGAGCGGCCCAGGGCGGACGCCATGGTGACGGCGACGCCTGGCCTCGCCCTCGCCATCACTACGGCGGATTGCGGGCCGGTGCTGTTCTCGGACGCGGAGGCGCGGGTCATCGCGGCCGCCCATGCGGGCTGGCGCGGCGCCGTGACCGGGGTGCTGGAATCCACGATCGCCGCCATGGAAAAGCTCGGGGCAAGGCGCGAAAGGATCGTGGCCGTTCTCGGCCCGACGATCAGCCAGAAAGCCTATGAGGTCGGTCCGGACTTCATCAAACGCTTCGGCGAGGAAGCACCCGGCCATGAGCGCTTCCTCGGCAAGGCAGAAAGGCTCGATCACGCCATGTTCGACCTTCCGGGCTTTATCGGTGCCCGACTGGACGCCGCCGGCATTGCGGCCTTTACCGATCTCGGCCTGTGCACCTATTCCGACGAGGAACGGTTCTTCAGCTACCGCCGCACCACCCACCGTCAAGAGCCGGATTACGGCCGCCTGATCTCGGCGATCGCGCTCACTCCCTGATGCCGACGACGTCTGGCGTCTCCCAGGCCAGATGCTGACCGCCGTCGACGGCGATCATCTGGCCGGTCACGCTGCGGGCCCCGGCGAGGTAGAGAACCGCGTCGGCGATCTCATCCGGGGTGCCGCCATGCCCGAGCAGGATCGCCTCGCTCTGCTTGGCGAAGTCATCGTCGCCCTGCCGGACGTTCGACAGCGTCGGCCCTGGCCCGATGGCATTGACGCGGATGCGCGGCGCCAGCGCCTGTGCCATGGTCCGGGTAGCGGTGAACAGCGCGACCTTCGTCAGCGTGTAGGAAAAGAACTGCGGCGTAAGCTTCCAGACCCGCTGGTCGACGATGTTGACGATACACCCGTGCTCATGAGCAGGAAGCTGATGGGCGAAGTCGCGGGCCAGGAAGGCCGGCGCCCGCAGGTTGACGGCGAAGTGCCGATCCCAGCGTTCCTGCGAGAGCGTCTCGACCTCGTCCGGCTCGAACTCGGACGCATTGTTGACGAGGAGCGTCAGGGCTCCCAGGGCCCGAGCCGCCTCCGGAACCAGACGCTCGACGGCGGCGCCGTCCGCGAGGTCCGCCTGAACGACTGCGGCCTGTCCCCCCTGCTCCCGAATGCGGGCTGCCATTGCGTCCGCTTCGTCGGTCGAGCGCCGGCAATGGATGGCGACCGCGTATCCCTCCCCGGCGAGGCGTTCGACGATTCGCCGACCGATGCGTTGCGCACCGCCGGTCACGAGAGCGGCTTTATTCATGATTGATCCCTTGAAATGTAACGACATCACGACAAATCAGAGCAGTGGCCAAGAAAATGCCATTTTTTCGCTTCGCGGTCGAACCAACGGCCAAGCTGCGCGTTATGGACTCCGGCGATAGCGCAAGGGGAAACTCGCACATTGCCGCCACAATCCTGCCACGGTGGTTCTCGGCCGCTGTGGTTGCGAGGTCACAGCCCTCGACCGGTTGTCGCTCTATAAACGGACAGTGCTTGGCGTGACCCAACGAAAATTGGGTCGAGCCCGCATGACATCGATTAGGAAAGAGAAACCATGAAGAAGATTCTTCTCGCCAGCGTCGCTCTCTTCGGCTTTGCCGGAGCCGCTTCCGCTGCGGACCTGCCGGTTCGCTCCGCTCCCCCGGCTCCGATTGTTGCCGCTGTTCCGGTGTTCACCTGGACGGGCTTCTACGTGGGTGTGAACGCCGGCTACGGCTGGAACACGAACGACTCGATCACGGTCGGCGGCGTGCGCTTCGACCTGGACGACGACGGCGGCTTCGTCGGCGGCGCTCAGGCGGGCTACAACTACCAGATCGGCTCGTTCGTGGTCGGTCTCGAAGGCGACATCCAGTACGCCGACTTCGGTGGTGACGACCGCTTCGACTTCAACAACGACGGCATCCTCGACGGCGACTTCAACAACAGCGACTGGTTCGGCACCGTGCGCGCCCGCGCCGGTGTGGCCTTCGACCGCGCCCTGATCTACGCCACCGGTGGTTTCGCCTTCGCGGACGACGCCACGGGCTGGACCGTCGGTGGTGGTCTCGAGTACGCCTTCACCAACAACCTGTCGGCCAAGATCGAAGGCCTGTACGTCAACCTCGACCAGGACAACAACAGCATCTTCAACATCGACAACGATGCTGAGTTCGGTGTGGTCCGCGCCGGCCTGAACTTCCGCTTCGGCACCTACTAAGAACCGTCTCCCCGGAGACACACAAGGCCCGGGTCTCCCCGGGCCTTGTTGCGTTACGGCGTCACCCGTGTCTTGGCATAGGCCGGAACGCGGGATTCGAAATCGGCCAGCCAGGCCACAAGCCTGGGATAGCTCTCGCGCCAGCGGCCGCCGAAGCGCAGGTCGAGATAGCCCAGAGCGCAGGCGAGCGCGATCTGGCCGATGTGGAGAGGCTGGCCCGCCTCCGCGAGATGGGCTTCCGCATAGTCGAGGCCGCGGCGCACCTTGTCGGCCTGATGGGAGACCCATTTCGGCTCATGCCTGTCTTCCGGTCGGAAGCGGCCTTCGTAGACCTGCAGCAGCGCCGCATCCATGATGCCGTCGGCGAGCGCCTGATCGCGCAGGGCAGAGTACCTCTCCGGGCCGTTCGGGATAACGCCGCCGCCGGCCAGATGATCGAGATAATCCACGATCACGCGGGAATCGTAGAGCACCTCGCCGCTTTCCAGAATGAGCGCCGGGATCTTGCCCAGCGGGTTCTGCTGCCGAATCGAATCGTCGGGATTCAGGGTATCCGCGTCGACGATCCGGATACGATCGGTCAGGCCGAGAATTGAGGCCGAGAGTTTGACCTTGCGGCCGAAGGGCGATGCAGGCGAGGAGCGGAGAACGAGCATGGGTGACCTCTGTTGGAGAAACCGGCAGGAGTCATGAACGCTCGCATCCCGAACGGCAATCCGCTTTAAGCAGGAGGCCCGAAGGCTTCACAGAGGAAAGCCCCATAGCCGCCGCGGGACAGGCGCTCGGCAAGAGCCGGCAGCAGCGTCTCGGCCTCCTCCTTCAGGGACCAGGGCGGGTTGAGCACGAAGAGACCGCTGCCGTTGAGCCGCGACGGGTCGCGCGGATCGTCCACATAGAGCTCGAGGCGCAGGCCCGGGCGCGGGCTCTCGGCATGCAGCCGCGCGGCCACCGCGTCGACGGGGGCGACCTCCTTGATCGGATACCACCCAGCATAGACTCCTGTCGGCCACTTCTTCAGGGCAGCGAGCAGCTCCGCCCCGAGACGGTCCAGTTCGTTCGGCTTCTCGTACGGCGGATCGATGAGCACGAGACCGCGCTTCTCCTTCGGCGGGATCAGGGCATGGAGCGCCGTCCAGCCATCCAGGTGCATCACCTTGAGATTCGCGACCGCGTTGAAGGCGTCGCTCAGCACCCGGTAATCGGCCGGATGCAGTTCCACGAACACGCCCCGGTCCTGCCGCCGCAACAGTTCGCGCACGAGACCGGGCGAGCCGGGATAGATGGTCTCGCCATGGCGCGCACGCACCTCCGCCACCACCCCCCGATAGGGGGCGAGGATCTCCTCGACCTCGGGCGCGAAGGCTTCGTCGAGGCGCCCGATCCCGTCGACCCATTCCCCGGTCCGGCCGGCCTCGTCGCCGGCGAGGTCGTAGAGCCCGATCCCCGCGTGGGTGTCGACGACGCGCACAGGCGTCTCCTTGCGCTGCAGATAGGCGAGGATGCGCACCAGGAGGGCGTGTTTCATGACGTCGGCGAAATTGCCGGCGTGGAAGGCATGGCGATAGTTCATGGTCGTCCTACGGCATCAGCCCCGGAGGTGGATCGCGTTCCTGGGATCAGCCCGATGGTCTCTGACTCGTGCACGTCGTTCGATGCGCTATCTGACCGCCGGCACGGTAATCTCGCCCGCACGGCAGCCGTCGCGATCGACCTCGGCGCACTGGCGGAATCCGCGCAGGTCCCTGGTGAGGCAGATGCGGACCTCCTGGAAGATGCGCCGTCCGCAGGAAACCGAAATCATGTCGGGACGCAACCCCGGATTGGCCTTCATGAAGGCGCTTTCGATCTCGCTCGGCAGCACCTTGGACCGGCTGTTCAGGCCGTTGAAACCGTCCGGCAGGCGCACGAGGTCCCGCGCCTGCCGGACCGCGCGGAAATACCCCCCGGGGCTCTCGCCCGTACAGGTGCCGTGCTTGCGCCACTGATAGCGGGCGAGATTGTCGTCCGGGAAAAGACCCGCGGCATCGGCCATGGCGGCCTGAGGCACGAAGCGGCCGGCGGGCTCGCAGAAGCTGGGGTAGCCCTGCTCCCGCTGAGGCCAGAGACCGTGGGTCACGAAGCCGAGACCGCTGCCGCTGTCGCACTGCCGGTTCCGGCTGCCGCTGTTCTCGCAGAAGCCGGGCGACCAGGACAGGGCCAGCACATAAAAATCGAACTGCCCCATCGGGGCGCCCCTCGCCTCCCGGGGATTCTGGGCCGCGGCAGGAAGGATCGAGAGGAGGAAGGCGCCCGCGATGGCGAAGCACCAGCGCAGGATCAAGGAGCCGCCTGCTTGCAATGGGGCGCGAAGGCATAGTCGCGGTCGAGCCCGTCGACGCACGCTTCCGTGTTCCAGCCGATGCCGATGAAGCCGAGATCCTCGCGGATCGAGAAGTTGATCCGGCGCTTGTAGCCGTCGGACACGATCACGGTGCCGGTGCAGAAGCGGCGGGGGATGTAATCGAGCCCCCAGGGACGCCATGCGACTTCCTGCACCCGCTCGAATCCGACCAGCCTGAGGTCGGAGTTCCAGAACCGGCCCTCCTTCTTGGCGAACCGCGAGCTGATGCTCTGGAGCACGGAGGGATCGGCGCAGGCCGGCAGCATCGCGTCGAAAGGCTCTTCCCGCCGCTCCGCGGGCGTGATCTCGCGCGCAAGCGCAGGTGCGCTCAACAGCATGCAGGAGATGAAAGCCGCCAGCCACTTCATTGAAAATGCTCCACCAAGTCTTCGGACCGTGCAACCTCGACCATGTGGGCGGCGCCCGCGAAGGTCAAGATCCGCTTACGCTTTAATAGATGGCGTGGCTGTTGAGCATCAGCGGCTGGCCTGCCGAGCGCCCCTGCTGTCTGGGCGGCGCATAGGTCTGCTCGGCCGGACGGCCGAGGGGCGGAAGAGGCGCCCGAGAATAGGATGGGGACGGGCTCCCCCGCGATGGTCCCGCGTTCGGGCCCGGAAGGTCGGCCGAGAAGCCGCCGCCGGACGAGTAGCGGGCCGGCGGAGCCACAGGCGCGGACAGAGCCGGCGATGGGGGCGGAGGCGCCGGCGGGATGTAGGCCTCCCCATCCGGGACGTCCTGTTCCAGATCGACGGGCGCGAGGTCGCCGGAGGCCGCCGCGCTCTGGAGCGCCTCGCGGCTGCGTTCGGGGTCGATTCGCGGGGAGAATTTCAGGATCGGCTTGCAGATGCGCCGCTGACCCCGCGGGTCATGCCGCGCCAGGTCGATGTGGAGATGGTCGTAATGGAAGGCATCGGAGCCCGGCCCCAGCACCGTGGTGAAGTAGCGGCAGGCGCCGACGAAGGCCTCGCGCAGGAACTCCTGCTCGGCTCCGTCCCCTCCCCGCCAACCCTTGACCACGGAGACCTCCCGGCCATCGGCGAGCACGAAGGCCATCACGTCCATGGCGTTGCCGAAGGCGTGCTCCGACACCTTCGCGCCCATCTGGTTGTTGCGAGGCCGGCACGAATACGAGCCGGCTTTGATGTCGGCCAGAGGCACGCCGAAATACATCTCGGCCGCCGGTCTCACGATCTCGTCGAGCCAAGTGTCGATCTGGGGGATGATCGGGCAGGCCAGCGTCACCTTCGATTTCAGCCCTACCGCGCCGTTGTTGAAGGCCGAGACCTTGAACGGATGATCCATGCCGCAGACGCCGGGGCCGTCGATCTTCGAGCTGAGAGCCATGTAGGCGGAAGGCTGCACGAGGCGCTGAGACAGGCAGGCCTCTTCCGCCTGGGCGCGCCACGGCTCGCGCTGCTCGAACCGAAACAGCCCGCAACCGGTGAGCCCAAGCCCGGCGAGCGATAGGGCAAAAAACGCAACTAACCCACGACGCATGCAGTGAGCCTGCCCCAACAACGTAAACATCCCGTCAACCGGGTGCGAAGGGCTTCGTAGCTGGCTCGATTCGGGCTCGTCAGGGGTCGTGCTGAACATTATCCACGCAGTGACGGGGTGCGACACAATCGAGCAGGAACTTTTTTTGTCCGGAATGTCGCAAGAATTAAAGTCGACGAAACAAGGGCTTAATAAATTGTTAACGATTACATCGACGGTCGCCTTGCCTGCCCCTCCCGGCCGGGGTGCTTCTCAGGATCTCGGAGGTTTGATAGGGTGCCTATCCATTCAGATAGGGGGATAACCCCTTCAGAGAGAGGGGCTCAGATGAACCTGACTTCGAATCTGGACTGGGCGTCCAAGCTCAACATCGCCGCCGTCTGCGTGTCCTTCTCGTTTATCTGCGCCGTTTTCACGGGCCTTCTGTAAGCCGGCACCGATCGCCTCTGGCGATATCGACCATCGATCGAATCCTTGTGAACGCTGCCGCGATCGGCGGCGTTTTTCATGTGTCGGGACAGGGCACTTCCGTGATGGTCCAGGACATCACGTTTATCTCCATCTGGCACTGCGCCAGCTTGGGACCCTCAGTCGTCTTGAGACAGGCTTTCTCTCCCACAGCGAACATCTTGCCCTGAGCGCGGCAATAGCAGTCGAGCAGGTTATGGGCGGGCGCCTGAGCCGTCTGGGGAACGGGCATGTCGTGGCCGAGGGCTGGGGCACCGGCGATGAGGCCAAGGAAGACAACGACGCTGCGCATGGGACGCCTCCGTGGTCGTTCACGGTCGATGCTCATCCCGCCGCAGGGTCCCGTCAAGCGCCGTTCAACGCCACCTGTCCGCGGCGAGGTCGTCAGCCTCCTTGGCATCGACCCAGGTTCCGACCGTCCCGTCCTTGAGATGCTCGCGCTTCCAGAACGGGGCCTGAGTCTTCAGGTAGTCCATCAGGAAGGAGGCCGCCTCGAAGGCAGCCTGACGGTGAGCGCTGGCCGTGAGGACCAGGACGATCTCCTCGCCCGGAGCGATTCTGCCGAAGCGATGGACGATCGTGAGGCCAAGGAGCGGCCAACGGCTTGTCGCCTGATCGGCGAGCCGGCCGATCTCGGCTTCGGCCATGCCGGGATAGTGCTCGAGCTCGAGGGCCGCGAGCCGCCCCCCTTCGTCCCGGCACAGCCCGGAGAAGGCGACCACAGCGCCGATATCCAGCCGTCCCCGGGTCAGGGCCGCGGTCTCAGCGGCGGCATCGAAGGGTTGGGCCTGGATGCGGATGGTGAAATCCATGGCATTGCGGCTCCCCGACGGGAGCTAGCCTCCCGTCATCGGCGGGAAGAAGGCGATCTCCCGAGCTCCGGCGATTCGGGCCTCGGGCTTCACGTGGACGTGGTCGATAGCGGCTCGGACGACCCCTTCGTTCTCGAAGGCATAGGCGTATTCCTCGCTCCTGCCTTTCAGCCAGCGCACCAGATCGGCCACTGTGTCGATGCCATCCGGCAGTTCCACCTGCTCGTCCGTCCGTCCGACCCGCTCCCGCACCCAGGCGAAATAGACGAGCTTCATGGCGCTAGCCCTCGTCCATGAGGTGATGGATGCCGTTCTTGAAGTAATCCCAGCCGGTATAGATCGTCAGGATGGCGGCGATCCACAGAAGGATCGTGCCGATCAGGATGTTGTTGGGAAGCACCGTCTCGCCGGCCGGTCCTGCGATCAGGAAGCCTAAGGCGACGAGCTGGAGCGTCGTCTTCCATTTGGCGACCCGGCTGACCGGCACGCTGACCTTCAGCTCGGCCAGGAACTCGCGCAGGCCCGAGACCAGGATCTCGCGGCAGAGGATCACGATGGCGGCCCACAGGGCCCATCCCTTGATAGTCCCGTCAGCCACCAGCATGAGCAGGGTCGCGGCCACCAGAAGCTTGTCGGCGATGGGGTCGAGCATGCGACCGAGCGCCGATTGCTGGGCGAAGGTTCGCGCCACGTAGCCATCGAGATAGTCGGTGATGGCCGCGATCGCGAAAACCGCCAGCGCGAACCAGCGGGACCAGTGGTCCTCGGGCCAGAACAGGAGACCGACCACGGCCGGAACCGCGGCGAGCCGACCGTAGGTCAGCATGTTCGCGAGGTTGAACGCCTTCGAGCGGCCCATGGAGGAAACAGTCTTCATCACACCCGCAGGAAGCATGAGGACGGTCTGCCCGTCAATCGGACAGATCCCGGTTGCGCACCGCGGCCATCCGGCGAACACGGCAATGTGAGGGAAGCCTGAACGGTCCGGCGAGCGCGCAATCCTATCCCCTCTCGTGGAAGAAATCATAGACCGCGCGGGCCGTGGCGGCATTGACGCCCGGAGCCTTCATCAGGTCCTCGAGGGCGGCCCGCTGGATCGCCTTGACGGTGCCGAAATGGTGCAGCAGCGCCCGCTTGCGGGTCGGCCCGATGCCCGGGATCTCGTCCAGCGGGTTCTTCACCAGCTCGCGCTTGCGCTTCGCTCGGTGCGCCCCGATGGCGAAGCGGTGGGCCTCGTCGCGCAGGCGCTGGACGAAGTAGAGCGCGGGATCCCGCGGCGGCATCTTGAACGGCGGCTGGCCCGGCTTGAAGAAGGTCTCGCGGCCGGCGTCCCGGTCGCGCCCCTTGGCGATGCCGACCAGGGCCACGTCGTCCTCGCTCACGCCCACCTCGGCGAGGGCCTGACGGGCGGCCTCGAGCTGCCCCTTGCCGCCGTCGATCAGGACCAGATCGGGCCAGGCCGGAAAGCCGTCGTCGCCCGATCGTCCGTCCGCCTCGGAGCCGCGCGGCTCCTCCTTTACCAGGCGGGCGAAGCGGCGCTGCAGCATCTCGCGCATCATGCCGTAATCGTCGCCGGGCTTGAGGTCCTCGGACTTCATGTTGAAGGTCCGGTAATGCTGCTTCATGAAGCCGTTGGCGCCCGCCACTACCATGGCGCCCACCGCGTTGGTGCCCATGATGTGCGAGTTGTCGTAGACCTCCACACGCTTCGGCGCCTTCGACAATCCGAAGGCCTGCCCCAGGGACACGAGGAGCTTCTGCTGCGACGAGGTATCGGCCAGGCGCCGGGCCAGCGCCTCGCGGGCGTTGCGCAGCGCATACTCGATGAGCTGACGCCGCTCGCCGCGCTGGGGCGCATGGATCTCGACCCTGGCCTCCGCGCGGGTCGAGAGCGCCGCCGCCATCAGCTCCGCATCGTCGATCTCGTGCGACAGGAGGATCAGGCGGGGCGCGGGCTTGTCGTCATAGAACTGCGCCATGAACGAGCCGAGAACCTCCTCCCGGCTCATGGACTTGTCCGCCTTCGGGAAATAGGCGCGGTTGCCCCAGTTCTGCCAGTTGCGGAAGAAGAACACCTCGACGCAGAACTGGCCCGCCTGCTCGTCGAGCGCGAAGACGTCCGCCTCCTCCACCGACTGCGTATTGATGCCTTGAACACCCTGGATGGCCGACAGCGCCGCGAGACGGTCGCGGCAGCGCGCGGCGCGCTCGAACTCGAGGTCCTCGGCCGCGGCCTGCATCTCATCGGTGATGCGCTGCTTGACGGCGTTCGACTTGCCCGACAGGAAGGCCCGCGCCTCGGAAACGAACTCGGCATAATCCTCCCGCGAGACCTCGCTCGTGCAGGGTCCCGAACAGCGCTTGATTTGATAGAGCAGGCAGGGCCGCGTGCGGTTCTCGTAATAGCTGTCGTTGCAGGAGCGCAGCAGGAACGCGCGCTGCAGCGCGTTGATCGTGCGGTTCACGGCCCACACGCTCGCGAAGGGGCCGTAATAGTCGCCCTTGCGCTTCCTCGCGCCGCGATGCTTCACGAGCTGCGGCGCCTCGTGATCGGCGGTGAGCAGGATGTAGGGCAGAGACTTGTCGTCCCGCAGAAGCACGTTGTAGCGCGGCTTGAGCTGCTTGATGAGATTGGCTTCGAGCAGCAGCGCCTCGGTCTCCGTCGCTGTGGTGACGAATTCCATCGAGCTGGTCTGGCCGATCATCCGGGCGATGCGGTTCGAGTGGGCCTGGCCCCGCGCATAGGAGCCGACGCGGTTCTTCAGGCTCTTCGCCTTGCCGACATAGAGCACGTCGCCCTTGGCATCGAGCATGCGGTAGACGCCGGGCGCGTTGGGAAGGGTCGTCCAGAACTGCCGAATGACCTCGGTGCCGCGCTGGACCGAGTCCGGATTGACCTCCAGGTCGAACTCGACGTCCGAGCCGCTCTCGAGAGCGACGGATTCCTCGTCGTCCTCGTTGTCCAGAATGTCCGGGGGGACGTCGTTGGTGGTGTTGCGAGTCATGGGGGAGATTTAAGGGCTCGGGACTCGCGAGGAAAGTGCCGCCGACGAACTGGCGCAGCCCGGCCGTTCGGTTTACACGGCTAAGCTCCTGGAACGCCTGCGGAGCCGGTCATGCGCCTGTCGATCGTCACGTCAGCCGTCGTCGCGGCCCTGGTGGGGTTCGGCAGCACGATCGCCATCATCATCGCGGCCGCCCAGGCGGTCGGGGCCGACGCAGCCCAGACCTCGTCCTGGGTGGCGGCCCTGTGCCTGGCCATGGCGGCCACCAGCGGCACCTTAAGCGTGCGCTACCGCATGCCCGTGGTCACCGCGTGGTCGACCCCGGGGGCGGCGCTGATCGCCTCCTCCAGCGGCATCTCGATCCATGCGGCGGTCGGCGCCTTCCTGCTCGCCGGCGGCCTCATCGTGCTGACGGGCCTCGTCAGGCCGTTCGGGCGGCTGATTGAGCGCATTCCCACGTCCATCGCGGCCGCGATGCTGGCGGGCGTCCTGCTCCAGTTCGTGGTCGGGGTCTTCCAGAGCGCCCAAGGGGCGCCCGGGCTCGTCCTGCCCCTCGTGGGTATCTTCCTGGTGGTTCGCCTGTTCAATCCCGCGCTCGCCGTGCTGGCGGTGCTCTTCGTCGGGCTCGGGCTCTCCTTCGGCGGCGGCATGGCGCGGCCGCTTGCGTCCGATCTCACCCTGTCCACCCTCACGTTCATCGCGCCGACCTTCGATCCCTCGGTCCTGATCGGCCTCGGCCTGCCCCTGGTCCTGGTCACGATGGCGTCCCAGAACCTGCCGGGGCTCGCGGTGCTCAAGGCGTCCGGCTACGAGCCGCCCGCTGGCCCGATCCTTGCCGCGACGGGACTGGCTTCGGTCGTCACCGGGATCTTCGGCGCCCATACCAGCAATCTCGCGGCCATCTCGGCCGCGATCTGCACCGGGCCCGATACGCATCCCGACCCGAAGAAGCGCTGGATGGTCGGGCCATTCTACGCCCTGAGCTACCTGGTCTTCGCGGCCTTCAGCGCCGCACTGATCGGGCTGATCGCCGCCCTCCCCCCGGAGTTGATCAAGACCGTCGCCGGCCTCGCCCTCATGGGAGCCTTCCTGGGCGCTCTCGGGTCCGCCCTTGCCGAGGAGGTGAAGCGCTTTCCGGCCATCGTCACCTTCGCGGTCACGGCCTCCGGACTGACGCTCTTCGGCATCGGATCCGCCTTCTGGGGTCTGGCCGCCGGTCTCGTGACCCTGGCTCTCGACCTCCTGGCGATCCGCCTGCGGCGGCGCGCCTGATCTGGACGAAAGCCTCCGTTAAGCTTAAGACTTCGTTACGAAGACCAAGAACGGGGGCCCTCATGGCCGGGATGACGCATGCGGGGCGGCTGGCCGCTCTGGTCCTGACGGTGGCGTTGGGAGCCTGCCAGGGCTCGCTCGGCGGATCGCCGGAAGGCGTTCCGGTCGCCCTGGAGAGCATCGACGGCGCCCCGGCTCCCATCCGCACCGCCCTGGTCGACGAACTGACCAGCGCGGCCACCGACCGCAAGGTCGATCTCGTCGGCGCCAGCGCCCAGGCGCGATACCGGGTCCGCGGCTATTTGTCGACCTCGACCGAGGATGGGGAAACCAAGGTGGCCTATGTCTGGGACGTGTTCGACGCCCAGAAGCGTCGGGCCAAGCGCCTGGCCGGATCGAGCCCGGCTCCCGCCTCCTCCATCTCGGCCCTCGACAAGGCGGCGCTCGCGAAGCTCGCCCAGGCGAGCATGGACGAGATCGCCGAATTCCTGACGGCGTCCAAGTCCGAAAGCGCCTCCGACATGCAGGCAACCGTGGAATTACCCATTCAGACGGCGGAGGTCTCGGGCGACGAGCTCCCTGTCGCAATGCAATGATTGCATGGCAACGCACCAAACTTGCAGCACATTGGAAGCCCTCCATGTATTGTGACGGTTTCATATCGCTGCTAAGAGCCTTGCGCCCAGCCGTGCAGGGATTATGGCATTGCGCAGCGGGTGTTATCGATCACTCGAAGCCAAAGTTGCTTGCATGAAGCTCGTTGCGGGAAATTCCAACCGTCCGCTGGCTGAGGCCATCGCCGCCTATCTCAACGTTCCGCTCGCCAAGGCCCAGGTGCGGCGCTTCGCGGACATGGAAGTCTTCGTCGAGATTCAGGAGAACGTACGCGGCGAGGATGTGTTCATCATCCAGTCGACCTCGTTCCCGACGAACGACCACCTGATGGAGCTCCTGATCATCACGGATGCGCTGCGCAGGGCCTCGGCCCGCCGCATCACGGCAGTGATCCCGTATTTCGGCTACGCCCGGCAGGATCGGAAGTCCGCATCGCGCGCGCCGATCTCGGCCAAGCTCGTTGCCAATCTCATCACCCATGCGGGCGTCGACCGTGTGCTCACGCTCGACCTCCATGCGGGCCAGATCCAGGGATTCTTCGACATCCCGACCGATAACCTGTTCTCCGCTCCGACGCTGGCGCGCGACATCAAGGACCACCTCGACGGCGGCAACCGCATGGTGGTTTCGCCCGACGTGGGCGGCGTGGTGCGCGCCCGGGCGCTCGCCAAGCGCATCGATGCTCAGCTTGCCATCGTGGACAAGCGCCGTGAGCGCCCCGGCGAATCCGAGGTGATGAACATCATCGGCGACGTGTCCGGCCGCTCCTGCATCCTGGTCGACGACATCGTGGATTCCGGCGGCACACTGGTGAATGCTGCCGACGCGCTCCTCGCCAACGGGGCCAAGGAAGTCTACGCGTATATTACCCACGGCGTCCTCTCCGGCGGCGCGGTGGCCCGCATCGCAGGCTCGCGGCTGAAGGAACTCGTGATCACCGATTCGATCATGCCGACCGAGGCCGTAAAGGTCGCGCACAACATCCGCGTCATCTCCATCGCGTCCCTCATGGGCGAGGCGATCGGCCGTACGGCGACGGAAAGCTCGGTATCGAGCCTGTTCGACTAATCACCGACAGGCCGTGACCTGGCCCGGCCCTGGCAGCCCGCTGCAGCCCCTCAGACAGCCGGGCGGCGGTTCGCCAGCATGCCGCCGGCCATGATGCAGGCGAGCCCTGCCAAGGACAGCCCCGTCAGCACGTCGTCGAACAGGATTGCAGCGAGCAGCACGCCGAAGCCGGTGCCCCAATAGCCGATCTGGCTGAACACCACCGGACCGGCGATCTGTTGCAGGCGGAAGTTCATCACCTGCGAGAGAGCCGACATCGCTCCCAGGCCCACGAGCCACGAGAGGATCGCCGGATCGTCGAACCGCCAGCCGGCGGGCGTCTCGAAGACAGGTGACAGCAGGGCCACCATGACGCTCGAGGTGAGCGAAGCGCCGCAGGAGAATGCGAGCGCGGACGTCTCCTTCGGCCACCAGGCGGACCGGATGATGTTGCCCGTAGCCGCGCAGACCGGGATCGCGAGGCCCACGGCAACCCAGAGTGGCTGCCCCATATCGATGTGCAGGATCTGCTGCTGGACGAGCGCAACCATGCCCGTGAAGCCGATCACGATCCCGAGGAAGCGCCGCATGAACATGCGCTCGATCCCGAGGCCGGCTGCGAAGCTCATCGTGAGCAGCGGCGAGAGGCAATACACGATGGACGTGTAGGCAGGCACGACCTTCTGGACCACGAAATAGGACAGCACGCTCGGCACCGCGAAGCTGACGATCCCGAGAACCCCATAGAGAGCCAGATGCTCCGGCGCAGTCGGGATCCTCTGCCGGAAGGCTGCGAGCCAAGGCAGCAGGAACAACCCGGCGCCCAGATTGGCAAAGACGCCGAGCTGGAACGGCTGGACCCCGGCATCGAGCGCCATCTTGTTCATCATGATCCGGCCGGCGAAGAGAAACCCGCATAGGCCGAGCAGGCCGAAGGCGGATTCCGAAGCGATGGAGAGACGGGCTGCGATCACGGCGGCACTCTCGGATACTCTGCCGGTGGGCTCGGCAACGGAGTGTTGCAGGAGGTGCGGCGGGGGTTTATCTTGATGCAAAGATAAGTGGATATATCTTGATGTCAAGACATTATGAGGCACCCTCCTATGCGTCCGACCAAGACGGCATCGACGAGCGGTGCGCCCAATGGGCTGCCGAACTGCCGGATGTCGACACCCGGGGCATGGGTGTCCTGGGTCGGGCGCGCTGGATCACCCTGACCGCCCGCCCGCCCATCGAGGCTGTCTTCAAAGCCCATGACCTGGACAGCGGCGAGGCCGACGTCCTGTTCTCCCTGCTCCGCTCCGGCCCGCCCTATCGCCTGCGGCCCACGGAGCTGTTCCGGACCCTGATGATTTCCTCGGGCGGTCTCACCGACCGTCTCAACCGTCTCGCCAAGGCAGGCCTGATCCGGCGGGCGGTCGCCGAGGGCGACGGCCGCAGCCTGCCGGTGGAGCTGACGGAGGAAGGCGCCCGGCGCGCGAAAGAGGCGTTTCAGGAGGACATGGCCGTCGAGGCGGCCATGCTCGAAGGCTTGACCGAGGACGAGCAGACCCAACTCGCCGGACTTTTGAGAAAGCTCGCCCTGACGATCACGGCCACGAAGCCTTTCGCCTGAGCGCCTTCCGGGTGGGCCCTGCCCGGTCTATGACCCGACTTGTTGCATTTTCGGCGGTTGTTCACTATAAGCCGCCTCGCGCCCGCTCGACACCCTTGGAGGCACGGGCGCCGACCTCATGGCCGCCGGTAGGTTTCTCGAGAAGCCTGGGCGGCCATCGGTTTTTCAACTCAATTCAAAGGACCACGACCATGAGCGAAGTAAAGCAGATCAAGGCCGTGGCGCGCGACCGGGCCGGCAAGGGGGCCGCCCGGGCCGTTCGTCGCCAAGGCCAAGTTCCCGCCGTCATCTACGGAGCCGGCCAGTCGGCCCAGGCGATTGCCCTCGACTTCAACCAGACCAAGCAGCTGATCTTCGCCGGTCACTTCCTGACCACGATCTTCGAGATCGACGTCGACGGGCAGACGGTCCGCGCCATCCCGCGCGACTACCAGCTCGACCCGGTGCGTGACTTCCCAATCCACGTCGACTTCCTGCGCCTCGCGCAGGGCCAAGCGATCAAGGTTGTGGTTCCGGTGCACGTGGTTGGCCAGGAGAAGAGCCCGGGCGTGAAGCGCGGCGGCGCTCTCCAGATCGTCGAGCATTCGGTGGAACTCCTGGTTCCGTCCGACGCGATCCCGGACTTCATCGAGGCTTCCGTCGAAGGCCTCGACATCGGCTCCTCGATCCACCTGAACGACATCGCCCTGCCGAACGGCGCCAAGGCGACCTCGGCCGAGAACCTGACCCTCGTCACCGTCGTGGCCCCGACCGGCCTTACGGAAACGGATGCGGCTCCGGCTCCTGCCGAAGGCACCGCTGCCGCCTGATCGGCCTGATCGGGCGTTCAAGCCCATCGACCGGCTTCGACGCTCCGACCGCAAGGCCGGAGCGTTTCTTATGAGCAGGACCACGCGATGCGTCTCTTCGTCGGACTCGGCAATCCCGGATCCCGCTACGCCAGGAACCGCCACAACATCGGTTTCATGGCCGTGGACGAGATCGCGCGAGCGAACAACGCCGGGCCTTGGCGCAAGCGCTTCCAGGCGGAGGCGGCCGATGCGGTGATCGGCGGTGAGAAGGTTCTGCTGATCAAACCGCAGACCTACATGAACCTGTCCGGCCAGGCTGTGGGAGAAGCGCAGAACTTCTTCAAGATCCCGCTGCATGACGTGACGGTCTTCTACGACGAGCTCGATCTCCCGCCCGCCAAGCTGCGCGTGAAGATCGGCGGCGGCAATGCAGGCCACAACGGCCTGCGCTCGATCTCGGCCCATTGCGGCAACGACTACCGTCGCGTGCGGCTCGGCATCGGCCATCCCGGCCACAAGGCGCTCGTGCAGAACCATGTGCTGGGCGATTTCGGCAAGAGCGAGGAGGCCTGGGTCGACGATCTGTGCCGGATCATCGCGGACAATGCGGCCCTCCTCGCCAAGGGTGAGGACGGAAGCTTTCAGAACAAGGTCCACCTCGCCATGGAGGCGAGAGGCTGGACCGACGTGAAGCGGCCTGGAGAAAAGGCCACGTAATTCGACAATCACGCCGGCGCAGACGCCGGCCATGCAAGGAGTGAGGCCATGGGCTTCAAGATGGGCATCGTCGGCCTGCCGAACGTGGGCAAGTCCACCCTCTTCAACGCTTTGACGCAGACCGCGGCCGCGCAGGCCGCCAACTACCCATTCTGCACCATCGAGCCCAACGTGGGCGACGTGGCGGTGCCGGACGAGCGGCTCGACCGGCTCGCAGGCATCGCCAGCTCGGCGCAGATCATCCCGACCCGCCTCACCTTCGTGGATATCGCGGGTCTCGTGCGCGGCGCGTCGAGGGGCGAAGGCCTCGGCAACCAGTTCCTGGCCAATATCCGCGAGGTCGATGCCATCGCCCATGTGGTGCGCTGCTTCGAGGACACGGACATCACCCATGTCGAGGGTAAGATCGATCCCATCGCCGATATCGAGACCATCGAGACCGAGCTGATGCTGGCCGACCTCGACAGCCTCGAGAAGCGCGTCACCGCTCTCGAGAAGAAGGCCAAGGGCAACGACAAGGAGGCCAAGGAGACCCTCGACCTCGTCAATCGCACCCTGCCGCTCCTGCGCGACGGCAAGCCCGCCCGCCTTGTCGAACGGAAGGTCGAGGAGGAGCGCCTCTTCCAGATGCTCGGCCTGCTCTCCTCCAAGCCCGTGCTGTACGTCTGCAACGTGGAGGAAGCCTCCGCCGACAAGGGCAATGAATTCTCCGCCCGCGTCTTCGAGCGCGCCAGGGAAGAGGATGCCAAGGCCGTGGTCGTCTCGGCCAAGATCGAAAGCGAGATCGCGGTTCTGCCCCCCGAGGAGCAGAAGGATTATCTCGACGCCGTCGGCCTTGAAGAGCCTGGCCTCAACCGGGTGATCCGCGCCGGTTACGAGCTTCTCGGCCTGATCACGTACTTCACCGTCGGCCCGAAGGAGGCCCGCGCCTGGACGATCACCCGGGGCACCAAGGCTCCGGCCGCCGCGGGCGTCATCCACACGGATTTCGAGAAGGGCTTCATCCGCGCCGAGACCATCGCGTATGCGGACTACACCTCGCTCAAGGGCGAGGCCGGGGCACGCGACGCGGGCAAGCTGCGGCTGGAAGGCAAGGACTACACGGTGCAGGACGGCGACGTGATGCACTTCCGGTTCAACACCTGAGGAATCCGACGCCACTGTCATTCCGAAGGGTTCGGCAGGCAACGCCCTCTCGTCATCACCGGCACGAGGCCGGTGATGACGTGGATGGGCGACCGATGAGCCCCTTCATCAACCTGACAATTTCCTGAACGCGGGCTTCGTCGTCCGTTCAGGGCCATTCTGCGAAAAAGGCTGCGTAGAGGGTGTGATCCATGCAGACTTTTTTTGACAGCTTCGTTTCTCCCGGGTTCGGCAACGCTGAATTCTTCGTCGGCGTGCTCGTGGCCTGTGGGTTCGTGATGATCGGCATCTCGTCACTGTTCCCCAAGCGGGGAGACGATGGGCTCGAATGGTGGGAGCGCTAAGGCAGGCGAAGCGCCTTGGGCCCAATCCCGAGGCCGATCTGCAGGCTCTCCGCGATGCGCCGCGCCCGGTCGACGAAGAAAGCCGCCACGTCCGGCGCGCAGATCTCCCGAGCCGTATCCTCGAACAGCTCCAGCCAGCGGACGAACAGCTCCGGGGTGAGATCGAGCCCGAAATGGGCCGCCTGGGGCTTGCCCTGGTAGCGGCCGGTTCGTAGGGCGATCGAGGACCAGAAATCCACCATCAGCGCCAGATGCCGGCTCCAGCGGCCGGAAAGCTTGGCGTGGAAGATCGGCCCGAGTTCCGGATCGCGGATCACCCGGTCGTAGAAGGTTTCCACGAGCTGCCGGATCAACTCCTCCGAAACGCCTTCGGCCGGGCTGATGATCGGAATGCTGCGGCCGGTGGCGGCTGAATGAGCCAAAGCGGATCTCCTTTCACACCGAAGGGACGGGAGCACCATGCGCCCATCCCTTCGGACAATCCTTGCGCCAGATCAAGCCGGGCCGTTTCCATGGCCCGGCCCGTCATCAGTGGTGGCCATGCTCGGCTTGAGGCTTCGCCTGCGGCCCGTGGGGATATTCCTTGCTGTGGGAATGTGTCGTCAGTTCGATCTGCCGACCGGCGCCCTCGGCGCCGTAGAAGGCACCATGGAGCCCCCAGTAGCCGCTTACCAGCACCACGAGGGCGACGGCGAGACCGGCCGGAACCGAGGCCAGGCTACCGAAGCGCGGCAGGGCGTTCGGCACCTTGACGGCGATGGCCTTGGCGTCACGGCAGGGATCGGCCGCCACGAGGAACAGAGCCGCCATGATCAGGGCGTGCCCGACGAGGTCGATCCGCCCGAACGGATAGACGGCGGTGAAGAAGATCAGCAGCAGGGACACGGCCGAGAGACGGCGCACCAGCGGGGTCCAGAGCAGGCCGAAGCCAAGGGTGAACTCGGCCACTCCGGCCATCGGGATGAACACGTCGCGCGGCATTCCGAAGGTGAGGAACGGCTTCTCCTCGACGAGCGGGTAGAACCAGTTGGGATAGGCGAACTTTTCCAGGCTCGACCACATGAGCGCGATCGCGATGCCCCAGCGCAGAGCCATGAACCGGCGCGCACGCCATTTCTCGTCGTTCGAGGAGGCCATGACCAGATAGGCCGCGACGCCGACGCCGAGCGCCAGATAGTCGAGAAGATGGAACAGGTCGTATTCGCGCAGGGCCACCACCCACAGGGCGATGATGCCGGCTGCTGCGACCGGCATGGTCCGGCGCGAGAACACCCCCATGGCGATCAGAAGCTGGGCCCATGAGATCAGCTCCGAATCCGTCTTGAGGTCGGGCGTGAGATAGATGCCGCCGACGGCGAAGATGGCGACGAAGAAGCCGCCGACGGATGCGCGCATGAAATCGTCCGAACGGCTCCAGAGCGGGGCGCTGATCCAGTCGAGACCGGCCTGGACGGCCCGGCCCAGCGCCATGCGTTCGACCGCAAGCGTCGCCAGGAAGAAGGCGAGCACCAGGCCGATCCCGGTCCAGAACCATTGATTGGTCAGCGTGGCGCCGATCGGCTGGGGAGCGGCATCGACGATATAGGGGGCAAACCACTTCACATGGGCTTCGGCCGGCAGCGTCCACACGGCTCCGGCACCGAGCGCGATGAGGCCGGCGGCGGCGCGTGCCAGGGAATGTAAGGGGTTCGGTTTCGGCTCACGTGGCATCAGGCCGGTTGCGGCAGGTTCGGTACGCATGACATCCTCGTTGTGGGAGATCGGTCTTGGATGCCTACGGAGATAGCTCCATCGTCGGAGCAGATACATTCAGATCATCCCCCTAAGGGATTTTCCGGAGTGTCGTCATAGGCTTGGCCGTAACACAGCCGTTCGGGCGGGATCGCCCGCATGCGGCCGCGGATCGTTCGGGAACCTTGAGCGTTGACGGCGTGTCCTCATCGATGCCCGATCATGCAGCTTCACCACCGCCACGACTGGAAACTCACCCCTACCGAGGCCATCGCTCTCCAGCACCAGCTGAGAACGGAAGTCGTGTCCGACCGCCCGATTGATCTCGATGGGGTGCAGCTTGTGGCCGGCGTCGACGTGAGCGTGAAGAACGAGCAGTCGCAGGCGGCCATCGTCGTGGTCACCTTTCCGGGCTTCCTGCCGGTGGAGACCGTCCTGGCTCAGCGCCCGACGCCCTTTCCCTACGTGCCCGGCCTCCTGAGCTTCCGCGAGGGCCCCGTGCTCGAGGAGGCGTTCGAGAAGCTGAAATCCGAGCCGGACGTTTTCCTGTTCGACGGCATGGGCATCGCTCATCCTCGCCGGATCGGGATCGCCAGCCATATGGGCCTGTGGCTGCAGCGCCCCACCATCGGCTGCGGCAAGACCCTCCTGTGCGGACGCTACAGGGACCTTGCGGAGGAAAAAGGTTCCGCCGCCCCCCTGATCGACCGCAAGGAGACCATCGGGGTAGCGCTGCGCACCCGGACGGCCAAGAACCCGATGTTCATCTCTCCCGGGCACTTGGCCGATATTCCGACGGCGGCGGAACTCGTCCTGCGCTGCTCCCCGAAATACCGCCTGCCGGAGCCGATCCGGCTCGCGCACAACGCGGCCGGGCAATTTTCCCCTTGAGGCGGACAGCCCCGGAGCTATCCCAAAGTCAGGCCACGGTTGCGGCGGCAAGCCTCCCCATGGCGGAGGCGTTATGCTAGGGCAGACCCCGACAAGGGATTGCTCATGCGCACGTTCGAAGATCTTCCGCCCGGCCTGACCGAGACCTTCGGCCCACTCACGGTGTCGAAGGACGACGTCCTGACCTTCGCCCGAGAATACGATCCGCAGCCCTTCCATGTGGACGAGATCGCCGCCAAGGACAGCTTCATCGGCACGCTCATCGCCTCGGGCTGGCACAGCTGCAGCCTGAACATGCGCCTGTTCGCCGACGGACTGATCCTGAATTCCTCCTCCATGGGATCTCCGGGCATCGACGAGGTGAAATGGCTGAAGCCCGTGCGGCCCGGCGATACCCTGCGCACGCGCATGAATGTCCTGGAAAGCCGCGTCTCAAAGAGCAGGCCCTCCCTGGGCCTCGTGCGGTTCCATTTCGACATGCTGAACCAGGCCGACGAGACGGTTCTGACCCAGACCAACTGGGTGATGTTCGCGACCCGCGATGCCGAGCCGTTCACCGGCGGCCGCAACGCCTTGACGGCTGCGGCGGACGCACTGCCTGGCGCCGTTCCGGCGCGGGAGGTTCCGCCGGTCTCGGCCAATCCGTTCTTCGAGGACCTCGTCGTCGGCGGGACGGACGAGCTCGGCTCCTATACCTTCACGCCCGAGGATATTGTCAGCTTCGCCCGCCAGTTCGATCCGCAGCGCTTCCATGTGGACGCGGAGGCCGCCAAGGACAGCCTGTTCGGAGCCCTGTGCGCCTCCGGCTGGCATACGGCCAGCGTGTGGATGAAGCACATGGTCGGCCACCGCGACCGCATCCGTGACTATGCGCTGAGCCATGGCCAGCGGCCCGCACGGCTCGGGCCCTCCCCGGGCTTCACCAACCTGAAATGGCTCAAGCCCGTCTATGCCGGCGACACGATCACCTACCGGTCCACCGTGACGGCCAAGCGCGCTTCCGCGTCCCGCCCCGGCTGGGGCCTGGTGTTCCACCACAACACGGGCACGAACCAGAACGGCGAAGAGGTATTCGCGTTCGACGGGATGGTGTTCTGGGAACGCCGGGACTAGAGCATCGGACCCAAAAGTGGACCCACTTTTGGGTCCGATGCTCCCACCTCTTTGAAGAGCGCATCGTTCATGCGGAAAACCGGATCCACTTTTCCGCACGATGCGCTAGCGGGTCTTCGAGCCTCCGGCCCGCACTCGCGTCTCCTCGTCGAGCAGAACACGGATCTCGGCCAGAATCGGGTGAGCGGATGTATGCTTGCGCCCATAATCGAGGTTGAACGCGTAGTCGAAATCAACAGGGTTTCGGCCCTGGTTGTGCTGGAGAATCGTCTCCAGCTTATCGAGTCCTTTGGCGAGAACGGCCTCGGGCGACGAAGCCGCCTCGTATTCCTCCCACAGGGCCAGGATCTCGGCCTGCTTCGCGGGATGAAGGGCTCTGGTCAGCTCCTTGAGGTCAGCCCTTTCCTGAGCGGACTTGTCGAACCTTTCCGTCTGAAGAACGGCGGGGATGTCTCCGCTTAGGGCCTCGCCGAGATCATGGACGATGCAGAGCTTGATGAGGCGCAAAGGGTCGATGTCCCCGAACTCGTCCGAGAACACCAGCGCCATGAGGCACAGGCGCCAGGTATGCTCGGCCGTGCTCTCGGACCGGCCCGTGGACGTGAAGCCGCTGCGCAGGGTGCTCTTGAGCCGCTCCGCCTCCCGCAGGAAGTCCAGCGCTCCCAGGAGGCGCTCGTTCGCCATCGATGATTCCTCAATGCCCCTCGAAGCTCACGAGGCTTCGCACCTCGACCCCGAGGTCCCGCAGCTTCGCGGCGCCGCCGAGATCCGGCAGGTCGATGATGAAGCATGCCGCCACGATGTTGGCGCCCATCTGGCGCAGAAGCTGGGACGCTGCGACGGCCGTGCCGCCCGTGGCGATGAGGTCGTCGACGAGGATCACCCGCTCGCCCTGGCCGATGGCGTCCGTGTGGATCTCCATCTCGTCGACGCCGTATTCGAGCGAATAGGCGATGCGCACCGTCTCGTGGGGCAGCTTGCCCTTCTTGCGGATTGGGACGAAGCCCGAGGAGAGCTGATGCGCGATGGCGCCGCCGAGAATGAAGCCCCGCGCCTCGATGCCCGCGACCTTGTCGACCCGTCCGCCCGCGAACGGATGGACGAGCTCGTCCACGGAGCGACGGAAGGCCCGGGCGTCACCCAGAAGGGTCGTGATGTCCCGGAACACGATGCCGGGCTTCGGGTAGTCCGGGATCGAGCGGATTGCGGCCTTCAGGTCGGTGATGAGACGCTGGTCCATGAGGTCAAGCCTGCCTGAGTATCGAAAAGGGTGGGTTCGCCGGCAGCATTCCCGAAGGAATCCGGCGATCGCGCGCTCAAGGGTTTAGCACCCGCCCGGCCACCGCATCCAACTTTTTCAGAAGATCCGGGTCGCGGGCTGAAGGGGCCGTCATGATGGCGCCGTCGAGGGCCCGGTCGGAGCCCACCGGGCACGGCTCATGCTCGGTCGGGAAGTCGCGGGCGATGCGGGCAATCAGTCGGGCCACCTTCGTGGCGTTCTGGTGGGCGACCGCGACCACGGAGGCCACGTCTACGTTGTCGTGCTCGGGATGCCAGCAATCGAAATCGGTCACCATCGCGATGGTCGCGTAGGTGATCTCGGCCTCGCGGGCGAGCTTGGCCTCCGGCATGGCCGTCATGCCGATCACGTCGTAGCCGAGCTTCTTGTAGGTCATGGACTCGGCGTAGGTGGAGAATTGCGGCCCCTCGATGCACACCAGCGTGCCTCCGAGGGTGAACGGGATTTTCTCGGCCACCGCGGCATCGGCGATGTGCTGGCGCAGCAGGGGGCCGACCGGATGGGCCATGGGCACATGGGCGACGCAGCCCCGGCCGAAGAACGAGCTTTCGCGGCGGTGGGTGCGGTCCACGTACTGGTCCACCAGGACGAAGAAGCCTGGATAGAACTCGTCCTTGAACGAACCGCAGGCCGAGACGGAGATCAGGTCCGTGACCCCGGCGCGCTTCATGACGTCGATATTAGCCCGGTAGTTGATGTCGGACGGGGACAGGCGGTGCCCGCGCCCATGGCGCGGCAGGAAGACGATTTCGGTCGTGCCGATGCGTCCGATGCGCGGCACGTCCGAGGGTTCGCCCCAGGGCGACCGGATGCGCTCTTCGCGCATGTCCTCGAGCCCGGGCAGATCGTAGACCCCCGACCCGCCGATGATGCCTAAAACCGCCTTCGCCATCGCGCGCCCTCACCGTTCCTGGGCTTTCCGCCCGTTCCGCTTCATAGACGAGTGCGGGCCGGGTCCCAAGTCCCGCATCGGGATCACGCGATTCATCTAGGTGAATGCGGGCGGCGACCGGGACATTATGCTTTCCTGATGAACGACAAGACCGGCAACGCCACCCGACGCTGCTCCGCGGCGATCGGCCAGTCTCATATCCTCGCGGCCCTGACCCGCGAGCAGATCCGCTATAGCGAGTTGCTGATCGCGCAATCGCTCATCCTCCTCCGGAGCCAGCGCATCTATCCCTACGATCCCGTCGCGCAAGCGGGCCCGACGCCCCAGGCCGTCACCTTGGCGGCGTCCGAACCATCCTCGGAGCCTCGTCTCACCGCAGGGGAATAGACGCGATCTCGTCCGTTTCGAGGCAGGGAAAGAGCGTCTCGCGAACGAGCCTGATCCGCGTGACGGGCGCCGTGATCGAGACGGGCAGGCTTTCGACGCGTGCCACCACCTCGTCCGGGATGGCGGTGCTCGTCCGGTAGCGTGCAAGCGTGGAGTGGATCAGGTCGTAGATGATCGGGCTTGCCCCCGGCGGTGGAGGGATTTCGCGCACGATCCTGTCCCGGATGGCTTGGATGAGGCCTGTCTCGTCGGTGGCCGTCGCGATGATGGCCGTGTCCGTCACCTTGAGGCGGGAAAAGCGCAGCTCCAAGGTCTGATGACCCGTGCAGAGCTCCTTCAGAAGGCTCTCGCTCTGCCGGGCGATGCTCTGCCAGTAGGCCTCCTTGTCGAAGCCGCCCTTGACGGTCACGAGCGGATAGATGGTGACATGCAGCCCGTGCTTGGGCCCCGCATGCAGGGGGCCCGGCCAGAGCCCGGCGAAGGCCTGCTGCACTGTCTCGAAGGCCGCCCGGGTTTCAGGCTCCAGGCTGGGCTGCACATGATAGGCGAGGCAATCCTTGCCCCAGATGTCGTCGGCGATGGTCTGCAGCATGATGGTCGGCCTGGACGCCTCTCCGGTCGAGGTCACCTCGAAAAGAAAAAGGCCCCGGAAGACGGGGCCTTGATCCTTAGGGATTGTGGGTCATCGGAGGCGTCGCGTGCCCTTCGACCTCGCCGCCCACCCGGGCCCAGACCTTCTTCTTGGTGAAGTAGAGCAGACCGGACAGGACGAGCAGGAACAGGATGACCTGGAAGCCGAGGCGCTTGCGGGCCTCGAGGTGCGGTTCAGCCGTCCAGGTAAGGAAGGCCGTCACGTCGCGAGCGTATTGATCGACGGTTTCCGGGACCTGAGGTTGGCCGGCCTCGTTCTTCGGATACTCGACCTGGCCGTCGCTGAGCGGCTTCGGCATCGCGATCACGTGGCCCGGATAGTAGTGGTTGTAGTGACCACCCTGAGGAACCGTGAAGCCCTGCGGCGGCTCCTCGTAGCCGTTGAGCAGCGCCACGAGGTAATCCGCGCCGTTTTCCGAGTACTGCCGGAACACGTCGGTGATGAACCAGGGGAAGCCGCGCTCGTAGGTGCGGGCCTTGGGCATCAGGGACAGGTCCGGAGGAGCCTTGCCGCCGTTGGCGGAAGCCGCGGCGTTCTCGTTCGGGAACGGAGCCGGGAAGTGGTCGGCCGGACGGCCCGGACGCTCGAACATGTCGCCGGCTTCGTTCGGACCGTCCTGGACCTTGTACTCCGCCGCGAGTGCACGGACCTGGGCCTCGGAGAATTCCGGACCGCCGGGCTGATGCAGATTGCGGAACGCCACGTAGTTCAAGGAATGGCAGGAGGCGCAGACCTCCCGGTAGACCTTGAAGCCGCGCTGGAGCTGGGCCCGGTCGAACTTGCCGAACGGCCCCTGGAAGCTCCACTTGAGCTGCGGCGGGACCGGGGTCTCGCCAGCAGCGAAGGCCGGAGCGGACAAGCCGAGAACGGCGGCTGCGATGAGAAGAGTACGCTTCATCATTGTTTGTGTTTCCTCGACTCTCGCATCAGCCCTTGGAATGCGGCTCGGCATTGGCGCCGGCCGGAATCCCAGCCCCGCCCTTCTGCACGCCCATGACGGATTCGAGGATCGAATTCGGCAGCGGCAGCGGACGCTCGACGAAGCCGAGCACCGGCAGAATGATGAGGAAGTGGGCGAAGTAGTAGGCGGTGCAGATCTGGGAGGCGATCACGTACCAGCCCTCAGCCGGGCGGGAACCCAGCCAGCCGAGCAGGAAGCACACGATCACGAAGATCCAGAAGAACTGCTTGTAGAGCGGGCGGTAGGCCGTGGAGCGCACCTTCGAGGTGTCGAGCCAGGGCATGAACACCCAGATCACGATGGCCGAGCCCATGGCGATGACGCCGCCGAGCTTGTCCGGGATGGCGCGCAGGATCGCGTAGAACGGCAGGAAGTACCATTCGGGAACGATGTGCGCGGGCGTCACGGCCGGGTTCGCCGGGATGTAGTTGTCCGCATGGCCCAGATAGTTGGGCATGTAGAACACCCAGTAGGCGAAGAAGATCATGAACACGACGACCGCGAAGACGTCCTTGATCGTCGCATAGGGGGTGAACGGAACCGCGTCCTTGCCCGACTTGATCGGGATGCCGGTCGGGTTGTTCTGGCCCGGCACGTGCAGCGCCCAGATGTGCAGGATCACGACGCCCGCGATCATGAAGGGCAGCAGGTAGTGCAGGGAGAAGAAGCGGTTCAGGGTCGGGTTGCCCACCGAGTAGCCGCCCCAGAGGTAGCTCACGATAGTCTCGCCGACGAGCGGGATCGCCGAGAAGAGGTTCGTGATCACGGTGGCGCCCCAGAAGCTCATCTGGCCCCAGGGGAGCACGTAGCCCATGAACGCGGTGGCCATCATCAGGAGGAAGATGATCACGCCGAGGATGTAGAGAACCTCGCGCGGCGCCTTATAGGAGCCGTAGTAGAAGTTCCGAAAGATGTGAACGTAGACGGCGACGAAGAACATCGACGCGCCGTTGGCGTGCAGGTAGCGGATCAGCCAGCCGTAGTTCACGTCGCGCATGATGTGCTCGACGGACTGGAAGGCCATACCCGCGTTCGGCGTGTAGTACATCGCCAGGAACACGCCGGTCACGATCTGCGCGACGAGCATGAACACCAGGATGGCGCCGAAGGTCCAGAAATAGGTCAGGTTCCGCGGAACCGGGAACGCGATGAAGGACGAGTGGATGAGGCCCGCGATGGGCAAGCGGCTCTCGAACCACTTACCGAAGGCGCTCTTGGGAACGTAAGTTGTGGGATGGTCGCTCATGATATCGCCTGATCGTCGCTTAGGTTACGCCGTGGCCTCTTGGCCGATCACGATCTTGGTGTCGGACGCGAAGGTATAGGGCGGGATCGGCAGGTTGATCGGCGCCGGGCCGCCGCGGACGCGGCCGGAGGTGTCGAAGATCGAGCCGTGGCACGGGCAGAACCAGCCGTGATACTCGCCCTGCTGGCCCAGCGGCACGCAGCCCAGATGGGTGCAGTTGCCGTAAACGATGAGCCACTGGGCATGGCCTTCCTTCACGCGGGCCGAGTCCGGCTGCGGATCGCGCAGGGAGGCCACGTTCACGTCCTCGGCGGCCTTGATCTCCTCGGCCGTGCGGTGACGGATGAAGATCAGCTTGCCGCGCCAGAAAACCTTGACGATCTGCCCTTCGGCGATGGGGGTCAGGTCCACCTCGACGGGGGCGCCGGCCGCCACCGTCGCCGCGTCGGGCGCCAGGGACTGGACGAAGGGCCATACCAGGGTGGCTCCGCCGACGACGGCAGCTGCGCCCGTGGCGATGTAGAGGAAATCGCGCCGTGTCGGCTCAGCGACATGAGTGGTGGTCTCGGCCACTTGGCTCTCCAGCATTGATCAAAAAACGAGAACCGCGCATCGGCAATCCCTTGGGAACCAAGGCATTTGGCACACGAGGTCCAAAATGGAACAAGCATGCGCGGCGACGCGCGCGCAATGCGACTGGGAGTCGCCGCGCGGTGGCTCTTTGGCACGGCCAAGCCCGCCTGTCCATAGCCGGATTGGAGTTGTTCCAGCTTGTGGCGCAAATGCCGCCGGGGCGAATGGCCCTGCGGCTCCCTTGACGGCGAAGCCCGTTCCTCCGATGACGGGCCCATGCCCCGTCTCGCCATTTTCCAGCCCGACATTCCACAGAACACCGGGACCATGCTGCGCCTGGCCGCCTGTCTCGGCGTGCCGGTGGAGATCATCGAACCTGCGGCCTTCGACGTCTCCGACCGCAACCTGCGCCGCTCGGGCATGGATTATCTCACCCATGTGACGGTCACCCGGCACATCTCGTGGCGTGCCTTCGAAGCCTGGCGGCAGGAGAGCAAGGGCCGGCTGATCCTGACGACCACGAAAGGCGCGGTCGCTTACACGGATTTCGCCTACCGGCCGGACGACATCGTCCTGGTCGGACGGGAATCCGCCGGCGTGCCGGAGGAGGTCCATCGGGCGGCCGACGCCCGGGTCGTCGTCCCGATGCAGCCCGGCCTTCGCTCCCTGAACGTCGCCGTTACGGCCGCCATGATCCTCGGCGAGGCCCTGCGGCAGACCAACGCGGTTCCCCATCCGGCTCCTTCCGAAACCTGAAGCGACACCACCATGATCGATACGACAGCCGTCGAACGCCTGCAGGCAGAGGCTCCCATCTGGTTCGCCCTGCTGCGCGACCGCATCTGCGCCGCGTTCGAGGCGCTCGAGGACGAGGTCGCGGCTCCCCTGCCCCCCGAGGCCACCGAGCCAGGACGGTTCGAACGCACGCCCTGGGAGCGCAAGGATCACGGCGGCGCCCCCGGCGGCGGGGGCGTCATGTCCATGATGCGTGGCCGCGTCTTCGAGAAGGTGGGCGTGCATGTCTCGACCGTGCATGGCGAGTTCGCGCCGGAGTTCCGCGGCCAGATCCCGGGCTCCGACCAGGATCCGCGCTTCTGGGCTGCCGGCATCTCGCTCATCGCGCATCCCTGGAACCCGAACGTTCCAACGGTGCACATGAACACCCGCTTCGTGGTGACCACCAAGCCCTGGTTCGGCGGCGGGGCCGACCTCACGCCCGTGCTCGACCGGCGTCGGACTCAGGACGATCCGGATACCGTCGCGTTCCATGCGGCCCTGGAGAAGGCCTGCCGCACCCATGCGCCCGACGGCTCCTACGAGAAGTACAAGACCTGGTGCGACGAGTACTTCCATCTCAAGCACCGCAACGAGCCGCGCGGGGTCGGGGGCATCTTCTACGACTACCACTGGACCGGGGATCCGGACGAGGACTTCGCCTTCACCCGGCACGTGGGCGAGGCCTTCCTCAAGGTCTATCCCGAGATCGTCCGGCGCAACGTCACGCAGCCCTGGACGGAGGAGGACCGGGTCGAGCAGCAGGTGCGGCGCGGGCGCTACGTGGAGTTCAACCTGCTCTACGATCGCGGCACGATCTTCGGGCTGAGGA